>JBFWZA010000011.1:0-218638 GCA_050185825.1 Pseudomonadales bacterium
TCTGATAGATGAAGCGGTGCACGTCGCGCAGCTCCGCGATGGCGCCGTCCGGCTCGGCGTGCACGGAGGTGATGAGCTCGAGCTGAGCCTCGGAGAAGTCCGTGGTGATGTGCGGATGGGTCAGCGCCGAGCCGAGTGCTGCCGGGTGGCCGCGTTCGGAGAGATGGCCGTCCGGCGTGACCCTGAGGCTCTCCTTCTCGATGCCGCAGCACAGGCCGTCCAGGAGTCGCGGCTCTCTGACGAGAAAGTCCGGCAGGGTGAGCTGGGGTGGCACTGGCGGCCTCCGTTACAAAATCGGAATACGCCCGGCGCTGTGCTCAGGCCGGGCCGGGTGCAATCGGGTCAAAGGTGCAACCGGGTCAGGCTGCACCGGGTCAGAAGTCCGTCGACGGGCCCGCGGCGACGATGGACTCGTCCACCTCGTACTTGGTGAAGTTCTCGATGAACTTGCCGATCAGCTTCTTCGCCGTGGCGTCGTAGGCCGCCTTGTCCGTCCACGTGTTACGCGGATTGAGGATGTGGGTGTCGACCCCAGGCACGGCCTTTGGAATCTCCAGGTTGAAACCCGGCAGCCGTTCGGTGGCAACGCCGTCGAGCGCGCCGGACTGAATGGCGGCGATGATGGCCCGGGTGATGGGGATACGGAACCGCTCACCCACGCCGTAGCCGCCGCCGGTCCAGCCGGTGTTCACCAGGTACACACGGGAGCCGAAGTCCTCGATGCGCTTGATGAGCAGATCCGCATACACGCGTGCCGGCCGGGGGAAGAACGGCGCGCCGAAGCAGGTGGAGAAGGTGGTTTTGAACGCTTCGGTGGAGCCGACCTCGGTGGACCCCACCTGGGCCGTATAGCCGGACAGAAAATGGTAGGCGGCCGCTTCCTTGGACAGCACGGACACCGGCGGCAGCACGCCGGAGACGTCGCAGGTCAGGAAGATGATGTGGCTGGGTTCGCCCCCGCGGTTGCCGTCGACCTTCGCCTCGATGTTGTCACGCGGATAACAGGCCCGCGTGTTCTCGGTCAGCGAGGCGTCCGCGTAGTCGGGGACCCGTGTCGCCGGATCGATCACCACGTTCTCGACGATGGCGCCGAAGGAGATGGCATCGAAGATGACCGGCTCGTTCTCACGGGTGAGGTTGATGCACTTCGCATAGCAGCCGCCTTCGAAGTTGAAGACCGTGCCCTTGCCCCAGCCGTGCTCGTCGTCGCCGATGAGGAAGCGGTCCGGATCGGCCGACAGGGTGGTCTTGCCGGTGCCGGACAGCCCGAAGAACAGGGTCACGTCGCCGCTGTCGCCGAGGTTCGCCGAGCAGTGCATGGGCAGCACGTCCTTTTCGGGCAGCAGGAAGTTCAGGACGCTGAACATGGACTTCTTCATCTCGCCCGCGTAACGCATGCCGGCGAGGAGCACCTTGCGCTGGGCGAAGTTGATCATCACCGTGCCATCGCTGTTGGTGCCGTCCCGGGCCGGGTCGCAGACGAATTCCGGCGCGTTGACCACCTGCCAGACCTGCTTGTTGTGCGGGTTGTAGTGATCCGGAGTGATGAACAGCGCGTTGCCGAAGAGCGCGTGCCAGGCGTATTCCGTGGTCACCTCGATGGGCAGGTAGTGCTCCGGGTCGGCACCCACATGGAGGTGGGAAACGAAGGTCTCGCGGTTGTCCAGATACACCTGAACCCGATCCCACAGCGCTTCGAAGACCTCCGGTGCGATCGGCTGGTTGATGGCGCCCCAGTCGATGGCGTCTGAGGTGGAAGGCTCCTTGACGATGAACCGGTCTTTCGGCGAGCGTCCCGTACGCTTGCCGGTGCGCGCGACGATGGCGCCGTTGCTGGCGAACTGCGCCTCTCCCCGCAGCACGGCAAGCTCTGCGAGAACCGGGCGGGTCAGATTGAGATAGGTGGTCTTCTTCGACGTGGTGTCGATATCTACAGCCATGGCGTGTTGGTCAAGTGCTCCCAGGAGCGGCGCATTATGCCAGAGCGGTTTACTCAGGCATACGACCGATATGTCAGCGGCATTTTGACCGGGGACGGCTCCCCGAACGTCCCGACGGAGGCCCTGAAAGCCTCGTGGAATCAGTGTATCCGGGGTTCCTCGGGCTCGAACAGCATGTGGATGTCGATGGCGTCGAAGCGCTCCACGGCCCCGCAGATCTCGCAGGTGACGAGGATTTCTCCCGGCTTTTTCGGGGGCGCTTCCTCGTCGATGAGTGCCAGCAGATCCTCGCGGCCGAACGCCTTCAGCGTCTCCTGGGTCTTCTCGCGACTGCACGTGCAGCTGAAGCGCAGGTTCCGGGGCGGCTGGAGGGTGATCGCGTGGCCGGCGTAGAGGCGCCGGAGCAGGGTCTCCGGCGCCAGGGACGCGAGCTCGGTATCGCTCAGCGTGCTGGTCAGAATGCCGACCTCCTCCCAGAACGCCTCGTTCTGGTCGAGCTCGATCTCCGTCGCGTGGTCCGAATCGGGAAGCCGCTGCAGCAGCAGCCCGGTCACCGAGTCGCCGGTACCGGCGAACAGGAGCCGGGTGGGTAGCTGCTCGCTGTCCAGGAAGTAGCGCTCCAGGTTGCCGGCCAGGCCGTCGTCGGTGATGCCCACCAGGCCCTGGTAGGGCTGGTCCGCATTCTCGGGGATCAGGGTCAGGGCGAGCTGGCCGCCGCCGATGAGCGTCGCCAGGGAGTCGGAGTCCGGGAGCGCCGTGGCTTCCGGCCAGCGGGCAATACCCCTGAGCAGGTGCCGCCCCCGGCACTCGGCGAGTACCGTTGTCAGCGGCCCCGGTCCCCGCGACTGCAGCGCGACGGCGCCGTCGAACTTGATGCCGTCCGCCACCAGCGCCACGGCGGCGAGCATCTCGCCGAGCAGACCGGCGACGTTGTCCGGATACGGCTGGTGACCGTTCAGCACCTCCAGCACCTCCGTGAGTCGCACCCACTGCCCGCGCACGGGCCCGTCGGTGAAGCTGAAACGGTGAATGATGTCGTGCGGCCGGTTCAACTCGCCTCCTGACCTTCCTTGAGCTTGCGTATCTCCCGCCGGTCGCGCTTCGACGGGCGTGTGGACGGGACGGTGAGGCCGGCCCGCTCCATGCGCCGGCGGGCCACCTCGGCCTCGCGACGCTCGACGGATTCCGGGGTTTCCCGGTACAGGAGGCTGGCCGCCTGGGCGTTGCCCCGCTGCTCCGACAACCCCTCCACGACGATGGTCTCCGCCGTCCAGCCCCGCCGGACCGTCAGCCAGTCGCCGATGGAGACCTCCTTGCTGACCTTGGGCTTGACGGTGGTGGCGTCCTCGCCGGGGGTCAGGTGATAGTCGACCTTGCCGCCCTCGATGGCGGCCTTGGCCTGGGCCCGGGTGCGGAAGAAGCGGGCAGCCCACAGCCAGCGGTCGAGACGCACGCGGGTGTCGCTCATGCGTCCCGTGCCTGGCCGATGAGATCCCGGAAGTCGTGCACGGCCGGGTGCCTGAGATCGGTGCGTGCGGGCCGGCTGGAGTCCGGCTGGGCCACGGTGAGCAGGTGGGCGATGCCGAACTGCCCTGCGGCGTCGAGCACCGCGGCGTTGTCGTCGATCAGCAGCGTGCGGCCAGGATCGAAGGGATGCTCGGCCATGAGCGAGCGCCAGAAGCTCTGCGATTCCTTGGGCGCGCCGTAGTCGTGGCAGGAGACCAGCGCGTGCAGGCGGCCGAGATCCGCATGCCGGGCCTTCACCCCGAGGCTCGAGCGGTGGGCGTTGGTCACCAGCACGGCGCGGCGCTCGAGGCCGAGCACATGGTCGAGGAAGTCCTCCGCGTGGGGCCGGAAAGCGATCAAGTGGGTGAGCTCTTCGTGCAGGGCGACGATGTCGAGCCCGGTGTAGTCCGCCCAGTAGTCGAGACAGTAGAACTCGAGCTCCCCCTGGCGCTCGGTCATGTGTGCGAAGAGCCGGCGGCGGGCATCGTCGATGCCGACCCGGTGCGTGGTGCTGAACCGCTCGGGCAGCAGGTGGGTCCAGAGGGTGTTGTCGTAGGCCAGGTCGAGCAGCGTGCCGTCCATGTCGAGCAGCACCGTGTCGATGGCATCCCAGCTGACCAAGATCGGTCTCCTCGCAGGGCGTATGTGGCTCACAGAAGTCCGTATAATAGCCGGTTTGACCGATCCGGTCGGGGAAGAACGGGATCTGACGACTCATGAGCGTGCCTGAAATCAAGGCGGTGAGAACCATTGCCCGCTCGCGCTTCTTCCGGATCGAGGAGCTCGATCTGAAGTGGGGAAACGGGGTCGAGCGCACCTACGAACGGCTGCCCGGTTCCGGTCGCGCCGCGGTGATGGTGGTGGCGATCAACGATGCGGACGAGCTGGTGCTCATCCGCGAATACGCGGCGGGCTTCCACGAGATGCAGCTCACCCTGGTCAAGGGCGCGGTGGACGCCGGGGAGTCGCTCGAGGAAGCGGCCAATCGGGAGCTCAAGGAAGAGATCGGCTTCGGCGCCCGCCGGATCGAGTTCATCAAGAAGCTGGATCTGGCGCCCGGGCACATGGGCTTCACCATCAACCTGCTGCTCGCCAGAGACCTCTATCCGGAACGCCTCCCCGGAGACGAGCCGGAGCCGCCCGAGGTCGTCACCTGGCCGCTCGCCGAGCTGGATGCGCTCATCGTCAGCGACGGATTCCGGGAAGCGCGGGCCATCGCCGGACTCTTCCTGGTGCGCCACCACCTCGAGAACGGGGTGCAGGCGGATCGACCCCAGCAACGCTGACACGGAACCCGACATGCCAGAACGAGCCGATACTTCCCTGCTGCCCGATGAACGGCTGATTGCCGAGCTCGTGAGCCTGGTGCAGGCGGCGGGCGACGCCATCCTCACGATCTACGGCACGGACTTCGACGTGGAGACGAAGACCGACGAGTCGCCGCTCACCCAGGCCGATCTTGCCTCTCACCGGATCCTGGCCGAGGGGCTCAAACGCCTCGCGCCGGAGCTGCCGCTGTTTTCCGAAGAGGCCGCGCTGCCGCCTTTCGAGCTGCGCCGCACGTGGCAGCGCTACTGGCTGGTGGACCCGCTGGACGGCACCAAGGAGTTCATCAACCGTAACGGCGAGTTCACGGTCAACGTGGCGCTCATCGATGGCCAGCGGCCCGTGCTCGGCGTGGTGGGCGTGCCCGTCCGCCGGCAGATCTACGTGGGGGTGGAAGGGCAGGGCGCCTGGCGCCTGGAGCGCGTCGATGGCGGCGAGACCCGGCTGCCGCTGCACGGCCGGCCTCGCCGTGACGATGCGCCGCTGGTGGTGGTGGCGAGTCGCAGCCACGGGGGTGAGCGCCTCGAGAATTATCTGGGTGCGCTGGAGGCGACGTTCGGCGAGGTGGAGCGGACGCCCGTCGGCAGCTCGCTGAAGCTCTGCATCCTGGCCGAGGGGGAGGCCGACCTCTACCCGCGGCTCGGCCCCACCTCCGAGTGGGACATCGCGGCCGCGCACGCGGTGCTCGCCGCTGCGGGCGGCGACGTCTGGGCGGTGGACGGCAGCCCGCTCACCTACAACGGCAAGGAGTCCGTACTCAATCCGGAGTTCTTTGCGGCGGCGGACGGCGCCTACCCCTGGCGGGCGCGCCTGCCTGCGGTGCCCTGAACCAGAGACCGAAAGAGAACGCAGAAGGAGACGAACCGAGATGGCCGAAACGAAACGACCCCTGCCCAAGCCGACGCCGGAAACGGCCCATTTCTGGGAGGGCACCCTGGCCGGCGAGCTGCGGTTGCAGAAGTGCGACGACTGCGCTCACGTCTACTTTCCGCCACGCCCGTTCTGCCCGGCCTGCAGCTCCCGGTCCGTGTCGGTGTTCGCCGCCAGCGGCCGGGGCGTGCTGGACAGCTACGTGATCAGCCATCGGCCGCACCCGGCCTTCGACGGCCCCTACAGCATCGCCCTGGTCCGCCTGGAAGAAGGTCCGCGGCTGATGACCAACATCGTCGGCTGCGAGCAGACGCCGGAAGCCCTGGAGCTGGACATGCCGGTGAGGGTCACCTTCGAGGCCATGAGCGAGACCATTGCGCTGCCGCTCTTCGAACCGGCAGCAGGAGCCGGCTCGTGAGCCTGCCGCAGGTTGCCGTGGTCGGGGCGGCGGAAACCACCGAGCTCGGCGTCATACCACACATGAGCCAGCTGCAGCTGCACGCGGACGCAGCGCTGAACGCCTTCGCCGATGCTGGCATTACGGCCCGCGACATCGACGGGGTGGCCACGGCCGGGGAATCACCCACCGCGGTAGCCCACTATCTCGGCATCACACCGACCTGGGTGGACGGCACGGCCGTGGGTGGCTGCTCGTTCATGATCCATGTGCGCCACGCGCTGGCGGCACTGCAGACCGGACAGTGCACCACGGTGCTGATCACCCACGGCGAGAGCGGTCGCTCGGGGATCGGTCGCGGCGGCCGGCCCGGTGGCTCGTCGACGCTGCCGGGACAGTTCGAGATGCCGTTCGGGCCCATGGGCCCGCCGACGCTGTTCACCCTGCCGGTGTTGCGCTTCATGAAGGACTACGGCGTCACCCACGAGCAGCTCGCCATGGTGGCCGTGGTGCAGCGGCAGTGGGCGGCCATGAACCCGCGGGCGTCGTTCCGGGATCCGATCACCGTGGAGGACGTGCTGAGCTCGCGGATGATCGCCTATCCGTTCCACCTGCTGGAGTGCTGCCTGGTCACGGACGGCGGCGGCGCGCTGATTCTGACGACGGCCGATCGGGCTGCCGATTATCCGACCACGCCCGTGTACGTTCTCGGCACCGGCGAGTCGGTGGAAACCCCCATGGTCAGCCAGATGGAAGACCTCACCAGCTCCCGCGCGTTCAGCGTGGCCGGCCCGCGCGCCATGGCGGACGCCGGTATCACCCACGCGGACGTGGACCACATGATGGTCTACGACGCCTTCGCGCACCTGCCGATCTACGGTCTGGCCGACCTCGGCTTCTGCGAGCGCGGCGAGGCGGCGGCGTTCATCGCCGAGGGCAATACCGCGCCCGGTGGGCGGCTGCCCATGAACACCAACGGCGGCGGTCTTTCCTACATGCACTCGGGTATGTACGGCATGTACGCCATGCAGGAGAGCGTGCGTCAGATCCGTGGCGTCGCACCGGCTCAGGTGAAGGGTGCGGAGATCTCTCTGTGTCTGGGTGTGGGCGGAATGTTCGGCGCCAGTGGCTGCGTGGTGTTCGGTCGGGCGCCGAAGTAGCAGGCTGCGTTGGGGAGTCTGTCAGGGCCGCAGGAAAGGACTGCGGCAGAGAGCGGGGAATTGGCCTCACCAGCCGGGCCGGCATGTCGCGTGTGTTCGCCCTGCCGAGGAGAATTACACTGTATATACATACAGACCCGGCTGGTGAGGCTGCTCAAGATACCAAACTCGGACGAAAGATAAACCCTAAACCGTCGCAGTCACGGTGGTGTCTTCGCAAATCCCTGACGCATCAATACGTTAGGTTGCAAGAATCCATATTTCTTTCACTTTTTACGCGCTTCACGTGCGTCTGGCCTTCTGCGTGCGGGCGGCCGTTACAAAGCCGATACAGGAACGGCCGCCGGATGTTTGCCGCTGAGACGTGATTCGCGGTAAATAGTTTGCCAAGGACCCGAACAGGACGTCGCGGGAGCATTGCTCCGACCGCACGGGGACCGAGCCGCATCGATGCGGCTCTCAGTGTGGCCGCCCGGCCTCCGGAGGATTCCGGAGGGCAGGACTCGAGTAAATCGAAAAAAGGGAGACGTCCATGCAGGGTCGATCCGCGCCGGAACCCATTCAGGCCCCTATTGAGGCCAACAGTGCGCAGGCGGGTGAGCGCTACGACAGCGCGCAGGACAATCTGGCGCGATTCGTCGTCTATTTCGGCCCTTACATTCTCTGGGGATCACTCGGTGCCATGGCCGGCGTGATCTTCCTGATCGCCGGCTGAGGGCGTTCAGCAGCCCGCGGCGCGATGCTCGTCCGGCTCTGCGGCGAACTCCTTGCGGATGAGCCACCTGAGTGCGTGGTCGTAGTCGTCGAAGACCTCCGTGCCGCCGACGGCGCATGCCAGCCAGTAGATCGCCGCCGACAGTTCCCGGCTCATCTCACCGTCGATCACCACTGCCATGGTGCCTTCGCGTCCGCGGAACCGCTCGATCACGAATCCGGTGAACGGCTCGGCGGACTCCGCGCCGAGGTCGAGACGCATGCCGCGGAGGTCCGCGAGCAGCGGCAGGCACGGATCGTAATCCGGTTCCGCAAGGATGGCCTCGGTGAGCTCGTGGAGCTCGGCGACGGTGATCGTGCTTCGCACCTGAACCGTGATGAGCCCGTCGTCGGTGGCGATGTGGTATTCAGGTGACATCGATACAACAGTCCTTTGCAGGCCGCACTGGCACCCCGGCCATACCGGAGGCGGCAAATTTCTTGAGCATGCTAGCGGCGCTGGAATGCGGGCACTGTGACGCGGTTCGCAATTGCCTGTGCAACAATCCGCACGGCATGCAGGAGTCGAGATGCAGGAGTCACGACAGGCGCTGATCGAACGCTTCGAAGCTGCGCGGGAGATCGCGGCGGCCAACGCCGGGTGGGCGGAGTCCCACGGTCGTCTCGCGGACGGGACCGTCAGCGCGCTGCTCGAAGCCGGTGTGGCGCGTCTCTATCTGCCGGAGTGCCTGGGCGGTCTGGAGGTGGACCCGCTGACCTGTGCGGCAATCACCGAGTCTCTCGCGCATGCCGATCCGGCGGCCGCCTGGTTCGTCATGGTCGCCAACGCGGCCAAGCTCGGAGGTGCTGCGTGGTCCGAAGGCCTGGTTCGCGAGCTCTTCGGCAGCGATCCGGACGTGGTGATCGCGGCCAGCGGTAACCGACCGTTCGACGCGCGTCCGGAAGGCGACGGCTTCGTCGTCTCGGGCGTGAACAGTTTTGTCAGCGGCTGCCACCACGCGCGCTGGCTGCTGTCTCCGGCGGTGATCGGCGACGAGGTGAGAAGCATCATCCTGCCGATGGGCGAGTGCACGATCGTCGACAACTGGCATGCACTCGGGATGCGCGGCACCGGCAGCAACGACGTGCGCGCGGACGACGTCTGGATTCCCGCCAGCCACACGGTGGTGATGGCGCCACCGGGTCAGGCTTCGCGCAACGCCTGTTACCAGGGGACGCTGTACCGTTGCCCGGGCAGGATCATCTTCGCGACCTACGTGCCGGTGACCCTGGCGCTGGCGGCGAGGGCGCTGGAAGCGCTGGACGATCTCGCCGAAGGCAAGACCCCCTACGCGGAATCGAAGAAGCTCAAGCACCGCGCCATCGCCCAGATCAAGTCGGGCAGGGCGCTGGCCACCTACCGGGCGGCGCGCGGGCTGTTCGAGGATGCGCTCGGTGAGGCCTGGGCGCGGGCCTGCCGCGGCGAGGAGGCGATGCCGGAGCAGAAGGCCGATCTCTATCTTGCCGGCACCCATGCCGTGCAGAGCGCGGCGCAGGTGGTGCGCTGGGTGGCGGACGCGGCGGGCTCATCGGTCATCTATCGGGACGGGCCGCTCGAGCGCATCGTCCGCGACATGGAGACGCTGCGTCACCACGGCTTCGTCAACGAGAGCCGCTACGGCAGCGTCACGCAGCTCCGCTGGGGCGCACCGCTGGACTACCCCCTGATGCTGAGATGACGCGTCATCTGCAGATGACGCCTCAGCCGTCGTAGAAGAAGGGCGGGTGCAGGCCGATCAGCCGGCGCTCCCGATCGGTGCCGGCGCGTTCGGCGGCCTCGACGCTGACCTGGTTCACCTCCCGCGTGGTCTTGAGGCGTTGCGCGATGTCGCGCCGCCCGTAGTGCACCTGCAGAAAGTAGCGGCCCGTGTCGCCGGGGAGGGTGGGTAGCCGGCGATGCCAGACGTCGGATACGAACAGGCAGACATCGCCGGCCTTCGCCGGGAGCGGTTTCACCGCAACGCCGTTGCAGGTGAGGTTCACGTCGTCGTAGCGGTCGGCTGGCGGCGGCACGCCGCACTTGTGGCTGCCCGGGATCACCCCCGTGGGGCCGCAGGCCAACGGGCAGTCCTTCAGGAAGATGTGGGTGCCGATGGCGAACACCGGGTAGGGAATCCGGTCGTCCCAGGGAATGTCGGGGTCGTGAGGCACGTGCGGCCCCGCGTCGATGTGCCAGAAGCCGCCGCCATGGCCGTTTTCCGCGCGCGGCGGGTTCTTCCAGCAGGTGTTGGCAATCACGTGGCAGTCCCCGCCCAGCAGCGGCTCGATCACGGCCAGTATCGCCGGATTGGCGATCGCCTTCTGGGCTTCGGGCGAGCGGTTGAACATCTCGTAGCGGAAGTCCTCGTCTTCCCCGGGATCGCGGACCCCGTCCGCCCGCCCGTCGCGGGGATAGGCCTCGTAGATCCGGTCGAACGCCTCGATCATGGCCGCCACCTCGTCGGCGTCGAAGACGCCCTGGAGCTGGGCATAACCCTCCCGCTCGAGGGCGAGCGTGGCGGCCGGCGCGTCGCCTTCGTAGCGGAGGAGATATCCCCTGACCCTTCTCAACATTTGCGCAACCTCCTCCAGGGCCCCTACAGTTGACCGGGTTCAAGTCTACCGCGCCAACCAATTCGTAAGGGAGCTCATGCGGGTCATCATCTACGGTGCCGGAGGCATCGGCGGAACCATCGGCGCCCGGCTGCACCTGGCCGGGACGGACGTGCTGCTGATCGCCCGGGGAGCGCATCTCGAAGCGCTGAAGACGGCAGGGCTCACCTTCGCCGCGCCCGACGGCGTGCACCACCTGCGCCTGCCGGTGGCCGGCCATCCCGAAGACGTGGTCTGGTCGCCGGACGACGTGGTGCTGCTCACCGTGAAGACCCAGCACACCACTGCGGCGCTGGAAGACCTCGCTGCGGCAGCCGGCCACGACGTGCCGGTGGTCTGTGCCCAGAACGGCGTCGCCAACGAGCGCATGGCGCTGCGCCGCTTCGCCAGGGTCTACGGCATGCTGGTGAACCTGCCGGCCATTCATCTCAGGCCCGGGGAGGTGGTGACCCACGCCGCCGGCGCGGGCGGCATCCTCGACACCGGCCGCTATCCCGAGGACGTGGATGAGCTTGTCACAGAGCTGATGGCCAGACTACGGGCTGCCGGCTTCAGCGCCGAGCCGGATCCGAAGGTGATGCGCAAGAAGTACGCGAAGCTCTTGATGAACCTCGGCAACATCGTCCAGGCGGCGACGGTATCTGCGGCGGGAGAAGGCGAGCAGGCGTCCACTCCGGAGGATGCGGCGACGCTGAAGGACGTCTACGGGCTGCTGCGCGCGGAGGCGCTGGCCTGCTTCGCGGCGGCGGGCATCGACTGCGCCAGCCGCGAGGAGGTGCGCGCCCGGCACGAGAACACCTACCGGATGGTGGACGTGCCCGGCTACGCGCGGCCCGGCGGCTCGTCCTGGCAGAGCCTGTCCCGGGGTACGGGGAACGTGGAAACGGACTACCTGAACGGCGAGATCTCGCTGCTCGGCAGCCTCCACGGCGTGCCGACGCCGGCGAACCGCGCCTGCCAGGCCATCGCCACCCGCATGGTCCGGGAGCGGCTGCCCGTGGGCAGCTTCCGGCCGGCGGAGCTGCTCGAGATGATGCGTGGCGTTGAAAAGTCCTGAATCCGATTGCTGGAAAGTGGAGGGAACATGATCGAGCTCGACGACGAGGTGAGGAAACGGCTGGCCGAAGCCATCGACAGCGGCAACGTGCTCACCGCCGCCTACGTGGACGAGGCGGGCAAGCCCCACATCTCCTTCTACGGCAGCACCCACGTGCACGCGCCCGACTGTCTGGCGCTCTGGGTACGCAAGCCGGACAGCGAGCTGCTGAAGACCCTGCCGGAGCGTCCGCACATGGCCTTCATCTACGGCGACGTGGCCAATCGGGTGTACTACACCTTCGAAGGCCGCGGACGGGTGGCGGAGCGCGTGCGCGCACGTGTTTACGACGAGATGCACCCCATCGAGCGGCGTTTCGATCCGGAGGCGAAGGGCGTACCGGTGGTGGTCGAGCTCGACCGGTTCACGATGCTGTCGACGGCAGGCAAGGTGGTTCAGGAGCGCTGAGCCGGCTTGGACAGCTATCGCTTCTACCTGGCCGCGCGGGTCTGGTACGCCGTCTGCTGGACTACCATGATCACGGTGAGCCTCGTGTTCATGGTGGAGGTTGCCGGGCTCGATCCGCTGCAGATGGTGCTGGTCGGCACGGTGCTTGAGCTGTCCGTGTTCCTCTTCGAGGTGCCGACCGGGGTGGTCGCCGACGCGGTCAGCCGCCGGCTTTCCGTGATCATCGGCCATGCGCTGCTTGGTGCGGGCTTCGGGGCCATGGTGTTCTGGCCGGTGTTTCCCGTGATTCTGCTCTGCCAGGTGGTGTGGGGATTCGGCTGGACGTTCATCAGCGGCGCCTATCCCGCGTGGCTCACCTCCGAGGTGGGCGTCGGCCGGGCCAACGAGGCGTTCCTGCGCGGTGCCCAGCTCGGCCACGTGGGTGCCTTTGTCGGCATCGGGATCGCCATCGCCCTGGCGCACGTGTCGCTCGCGCTGCCCATCGTTGCGGGCGCTTCCGGTATCGTTCTGCTCGCGGTCGCAATGGCGCTCTTCATGCGCGAAGATCACTTCGAGCCCGCCGCGGGCGACGAGCGGGCGAGCTGGGGTGCCATGGGCCGGGTACTCGCTGCCGGCGTGTCGGAGGTGCGGGGTCATCGGCTGCTGCTGCTCATGATCGCGGTGACGGCGACCTTCGGCGCCTTCAGCGAAGGTGTGGACCGGCTGTTCACGCCCTTTCTCATCGAGCGCTTCGAGTTCCCGCCGCTGGGTGCTCTCGACACGGTGGCCTGGTGGGGCGTGATCGCCGCGGTATCCAGCGCAGCCGGTCTCGCGGCGACGACCATCGCCCGAAGGCGGCTGGATCTCGGCCGGCAGCGACGCCTCACCGGTGTGCTGGCGGCCTGCCTCGGCGGCATCAGCGTGGCCGTTCTGCTCATGGCGAGCGTGCCGGGCTTCTATGCCGTGCTCGGGTGCTTCTGGCTGGTGGGGGCGCTGCGCAGCGTCTACGACCCGCTGATGACGGCCTGGCTGAACCGGCTCCTGCCCGAGTCGTCTCGTGCCACCCTGTTCTCGCTGTTCGGTCAGTCGGATGCGGTGGGGCAGGTGGTCGGCGGCCCGATGCTCGGCTACGCGGCACGCGCGTTCGGCATCTCCACGGCGCTCGCGGCGGCGGCGGTGGCGCTGCTGCCGGCGCTGCCGCTCTACCATAGAATGTCCCGGGTGCTCGAACCGGACCGGGAGGGAGAAGGGTGACACCGACCTACTGCTATCTGCACCTGCGCGGCAGCGGCCGCGACCAGACCCAGCTCAGACAGGCCCTGACCGGGCAGGTGCTCGGCGCCTGGCGGCAGAGCGGCATCACCGTCTGGGGCATCTGGGAAGGCCTGTTCGGCGTCGCCAGCAACGAGCTGATCGTGATGGCCGCCTCGGCCGCGGAGCTCACAGCCGACGCCTTCACCGCGGCGCTGCCGGAAGGTGTCACGGCGCTGGATGTGCTCACCCTGCGGCCCACGGTGCGGCCGGATGGCACTGCACCCTGCGACCGGCCGGGACTCTATGTGTTCCGCTTCTTCCGGGTCCGGGATCAGGACGTGGACGAGGTTGCCGCGCTGTCCAGGGAAGCCTGGGAGACCTTCGAGAACACCGACGCCTACCGGGCGGAGCCGCAGGGGCTGTTCCGCTCCGCGGTGCCTTCGGCAACGTGGGGACGCATGTTGCTCGTGACCTGGTACGACGGTCTGGAGTCCTGGCAGACCTCGCGACGCCCCGCGCCGGAGGCTACCGAGAACTTTCAGCGACGCCGGGGGCTCACCGACGGCACGGTTGCGCTGGCGACGCGCCTGGTAACGGACTTTCCCCCTTGATCACGCCCCGTTGATCGCGGCCGGCTGATCGCGCCTGGCAGACCGCGGCTCAGCAGTCCGCTTTGCGCACGGCGTTCCAGCGCGATTCCTCAGCATCGTAGCGGCGGTCCTCTGTGGCCGTGTAGCCCTTGCGCCGCGTCTCGGCCAGCGCTGCGAGCGCGTCCTTCGCGGCGTCGCAGCGCTGCCGTGCCTCGGCACGCTCGGCGCTGCTGCGCGCCGCCGACTGGCGGTACAGCCGCGCCCGGCGTTCCCGATCCGCGGCGAGCCGGCGCTCCAGCCGCTCGAGAGCGGCCCGTTCCGAGCTACTGAGCGACGCGGTGCGGACGACGGTGAGGTTGCCGTCACCGCCTGGCAGCGCGGACGCTTCGGCGCCGCTCGGACAGCCGAACTGGGTGAAGATCCGCCGGCCGTCCGCATCGATGCAGGCGGTGACGGCGGCGTGGCCGGCCGGGCAGGTGGCGTTCAGCAGCAGATCGCTGAACAGCAGGCAGAGGCAGCAGGCGGCGGCCTGCCGGAAACGAGCACCCAAAGCGGCTCCTCGAAGACCGGATCGGGAGAGTGTTGCCGGGATGCGCAGCGCGCGGCAGGCGCCGATGACGCCGCGCTGCGTGCGTCATCGGCGTTGCCGAGGATCGCGGATCAGAGGCTGTCGAGCCAGTCGTCGTCCGAGCCTTCGTTGATGCCTTCGAACAGGAACGTGGACATGTAGCGCTCGCCCGTGTCCGGCAGCATCACCACGAAGACGCTGCCCTTCGGCGCCGTCTCCGCCACCTGCAGCGCGGCGGTGAGGGTCCCGCCTGCGGAAACGCCGACGAAGATGCCTTCCTGACGGGCCAGCGCCAGCGCCGCATCCCGGGCCTTGTTCTGGTTCACGGCCACGATCTGGTCGGCCACCTCCCGATCGAGCACCGCCGGCACGAAGTCCGGCGTCCAGCCCTGGATCATGTGCGGGCTCCACTCGCCACCGGCGAGCAGCGAGGCCTGCTCCGGCTCCGCGGCGATGATGCGGATGTCCGGTCTCGCCGCCTTCAGCACCCGTCCGGCTCCGGTCAGCGTGCCGCCGGTGCCCCAGCCGGTGACCCAGAAGTCGAGCCGTTCACCGGCGAAGTCCTTGAGGATCTCCGGACCCGTGGTGCTGGCGTGATAGGCCGGGTTCGCCGGGTTCTCGAACTGCCGCGCCAGGAACCAGCCGTGCTCGGCGGCGAGCTGCTCCGCCTTCCTGACCATGCCGCTGCCCCGCTCTGCGGCGGGGGTGAGAATCACCTTGGCGCCCAGGGCGCGCATGATCTTGCGCCGCTCGATGGAGAAGGACTCGGCCATGGTGGCGACGAAGGGATGCCCGGTGGCGGCGCAGACCATGGCCAGCGCGATGCCCGTGTTGCCGGAGGTGGCCTCGACGACCGTCTGGCCGGGCGCGAGCGCGCCGGAGTCCGTGGCGTCCTTGATGATGGCGTAGGCGAGGCGGTCCTTCACCGATGCCAGCGGATTGAAGGACTCCACCTTCACGTACATGGTGACGTGATCGGGTGCCACGCGGTTCAGGCGGACGATCGGCGTGTTGCCGATGGTCTGCAGAATATTGTCGTAAATCATCGTTGCCTCCTCCCGGAATGTTCCCGGCCGGCAGCCTCTCGAAACCGCCTGCCCGGGGACGCAAACCTTACCCCAGGGCCCCGGGAGCAGACCAGTCCGGCACGGAGACCGCCCCGGCCCGGCGCGGAGCAATTGCACGCTGCACATTTCCAGGCGCCGGATGACCGAATTTGTGCGTCGGGTCCCGAACCGGTGCGGATCGAGGGGAATAATGAGGCCTTTGCGACGCTCATCCCGGCAGGCGCTCCCGCAGGCCCGGCCGGGCGGGACATTGGAGACCGACGTGCAGCGATTCGAAGTGTTACAGGACTGGATCCGGGTGGAGAACTACGAGGTGGACGCCGGCGAGGTGCGCACCTTCGAGTTCCATGTCGTGCGGGATGAGGACGGGCGCCGGGTCACCATGACCATCAAATGTCTGGACGATGCCGAGAACACGGTCCGTCTCGACCCGACGGTGATCGGCACCGCGGACGTCTCCTTTCCGGATCTGGCCGAGCGCCGGATCCGCCGCCTCTACCAGATGGGCCTGATCTGATCCCGGCCCCCTGAAGGGTTCGCCTTGACGGGCCTGGGGCTCGCCGGCAAGGTTGCGCGCTGACGCTGCGCGGACCTTCTGCATGATTCCGACACTTCTCCGTTGCCTGCCGCTTGCCCTCACCACGCTGCTGCTCGTCGCCTGCGCGACCACCGACCGTCCGTCCTGGACGCACGGTGGCATGGTGTCCGCGGCCAATCCCTATGCGGCCCGGGCGGCAGCGGACGTGCTCGAGCGAGGCGGCAGCGCGGTGGATGCCGCCATCGCGGCACACGCGGTGCTCGGCCTGGTCGAGCCGCAGAGCTCGGGGATCGGCGGCGGTGCGTTTCTGCTCTATTTCGAGCGGGCAACGGGTCGGACCACCGCCTACGACGGCCGGGAAACGGCGCCGGCCGGCGCCCGGCCGGACATGTTCCTCGCCGACGGCGAGCCGCTCGGCTTCCTGGAGGCCTGGCAGAGCGGTCTCGCGGTCGGCACACCCGGCACCATTGCGCTCTACGAGCTGATCCATGCCCGGCACGGGCGCCTGAGCCTCGCCGACGACCTGGCGCCCGCCATTACGCTCGCCCGGGAAGGCTTCGAGGTGTCGCCGCGGCTGGCCGGCATGCTTGCGCAGCTCCGCGGGCCGAGCCGGCTGGACGACAACCCGGCCACCCGGGACTACTTCTATCCCGGCGGCGAGCCGCTGGCTGCCGGGTCGATCCGGGACAACCCGGATTACGCCAGAACGCTTTCCAGGGTGGCGGCGGAAGGCAGCACGGCGTTCTATCAGGGCGAGCTCGCGGCAGAGATCACCGCGGCGGCTCGGGCCGAGCCGCACCCCGGCACGCTCGACACGGCCGATCTGGCCGCCTACCGGGTGGCGGTGCGTGAGCCGGTGTGCGCGGCGACGGGTGCCGAGACCATCTGCACCATGCCGCCGCCATCCTCCGGACTGACCCAACTCATGATTTTGAGTCTCTACGACGCGCTGGCGGCAGCCGCACCCGAGGCGACGGCCGTGGACGGCGTGAACCTGGCGGCCTTCGTGGATGCCCAGCGGCTTGCCTACGCGGACCGCGATCACTACGTGGCGGATGCGGACGTGGTGTCCGTGCCCGCAGCAGACCTCATCGATCCTGCCTATCTGGCGGCGCGGGCGTCGGGGCGGGTACCGCCGGACGCGACAGCGCAGCCCGGAGATCCTGGCGACGTGCTCCGGGGAGAGCCCATGCTCGAGCGCTGGGGGCGGGACGGCACGGATGAGATCGGCGGCACCACGCACCTCTCGGTGGTGGATCGGGACGGCAACGCGGTGTCCATGACGGCGACGGTGGAAGCGCCGTTCGGCTCGTCGCGCTGGGCGGGCGGGTTCCTGCTCAACAACCAGATGACCGATTTCTCGCGAACGCCCACGCTCGGTGGCAGGCCGGTGGCGAACCGCGTCGAGCCGGGCAAGCGTCCGCGTTCCTCGATGTCGCCGGTGATCGTCTTCGATACCGCCGGTGAGCTGAAGCTCGTCGCCGGCTCGCCCGGCGGCAACTCCATCATCGCCTATGTCGCCAAGGTGCTCGTCGGCGTGCTGCGTGGCGGGCAGGGCGTGCAGGCGGCGGTGGACGCCCCCAACATCATCGCCCGCGGCCGGGCCGTGCGCGTCGAGACGGGCGTGCCTGGCGGTCAGGCCCGGGCCGACGAGCTCTCCGCGCTCGGCTATCCGGTGGAAGCCCGGGAAGGGGAGAACTCCGGGCTGCACGTGATCCTGGTGACACCGGACGGGCTCGAGGGCGCCGCGGATCCGCGGCGGGAAGGCCGGGTGATCGCGGTACACTGACAGCGGTTCCGGACCGGAGCCCCCAGCAATTCGATCGATCAGGAAAACTCAATGAAGTCAGTCAGCGCGCTTCTCGTCACCCTGTGTCTCGTCTGGCAGGTGCCGGCGGGTGCGGCCAGCAATGCCGAGCAGGCGGAGCACGGCATGGTGGTGTCGGCCAACGCGAGCTCCTCGGCGGTCGGGGTCGAGATCATGAAGCGGGGTGGCAACGCCATCGATGCGGCAGTGGCCGTGGCCTTCTCCCTGGCGGTGACTCACCCCACCGCGGGCAACATCGGCGGCGGCGGCTTCCTGGTCTACCAGGGTCGCGAGGGCGCGCCGGTGGCCTACGATTTCCGGGAGGTGGCACCCGGCGCCTCGCACCCGGAGATGTGGCTCGTGGACGGCGATTACAGCTACGAGCGCCACCACCTGAGTCATCTCTCGGTGGGGGTGCCGGGCACCGTCGCCGGCCTCTACCTCGCCTGGCAGGACGGCGGCTCGCTGCCCTGGGCGGAGCTGATCGCGCCGGCCATCGAGCAGGCGAAGAAGGGCATCGTGGTCACGGACGGGCTGGCGAGATCGCTGGCGGAAGTGCTGCCGAGAATGCAGCAGTATCCGGCTTCGGTGGCCAAGTTCACCCGCGGTGGCGAGCTCTTCGAGGCGGGAGATCTGTGGAAGCAGCCCGATCTGGCGGCTGCTCTCAAGCGCATTGCCGACAAGGGGCCGGACGGTTTCTACAAGGGCAGGACCGCGGACCTGATCGTGGCCGAGATGCAGCGTGGCGGCGGCATCATCACCCACGAGGATCTGGCCGGCTACGAAGCCAAGCGCCGAACGCCCATTCGCGGCACCTATCGAGGATACGAGGTGCTCTCCATGCCGCCGCCGAGCTCGGGCGGCGTCGCCATCGTCGAGATGCTGAACATGCTGGAAGGCTACGACATCGCCGCCAGCGGCTTCGGATCCGTGGACACGCTGCACGTGATGACGGAGGTGATGCGCAGGGCCTACGCTGACCGGGCCCGTTATCTGGGTGATCCGGATTACGTGGAGATGCCGCTGTCGAGGCTCACCTCCAAGGCGTACGCCGACGAGCTGCGCCGCACGATCCGCACGGACGCCGCCAGCGTCTCGTCTCCGGAGAGCTTCACCTGGCCGGCGGAAAGCCCGCAGACGACCCACTTCTCGGTGGTCGACAAGGATCGCAACGCGGTCTCCCTCACCTACACGCTCGAGTACAGCTACGGCTCCGGCATCGTGGTGCCGGGCGGCGGTTTTCTGCTCAACAACGAGATGGGTGACTTCAACGCCGGACCGGGCCTCACGGACAGCACGGGCCTGATCGGCACCAGCGCCAACCTGGCGGAGCCTGGCAAGCGGATGCTCTCCAGCATGAGCCCGACCATCGTCAACCGCGACGGCGAGGTGTTCATGGTCACGGGCACGCCCGGTGGCCGAACCATCATCAACACCGTGCTGCAGACGATCCTCAACGTGATCGACCACGGCGCGAACGCCCAGACGGCCGTGGATCTCGGCCGCGTGCACCACCAGTGGCTGCCGGACACGCTCTACGTGGAAGGCCTCGCCTTCTCTCCGGACACCCTGAAGCTCATGGAGGCGCGTGGCCACACCGTCGAGCAGATCGACAGCCTCGGCGTGGCGGAGGTGATCGTGGTGCGCGACGGGGTGCTGGAGGGCGGCGTCGACAGGCGCCAGGCGGACGGCGGGGTTGCGGGCTACTGACGTAGCCGCCCGCTCAGTCCAGACGCACGGTGAGCGGTATCGAGTCCCCGGGTGATCTACTCATCACCCGGCTGTAGACGCGATCGTCCCAGCGGTAGAAGACCCGGTAGCCGGTGACCTGACCGGTTTCGACCAGCTCGGTGCGGCAGTTCAGACCCAGATCCCAGGCGAGGGTTGCCGCCAGTCCCCGGCTCCGATCCGGCTTGCCATCGCAGCGCTGCACCTCCCGTGCGGGCTCGGTGACGGGCTGGACGTCCACCACGGGCGCCTGCACGGTCAGCGATCCGGCGAGCGCTGGCGCTGCGCCAGTGATGAGCACAGCGGCGAGCAGCACGGTCGCGCCTTGGTGAGTCGCCTTCGGTTTCATGGCTCGTTGCTCCTGTCTCAATCGCCGAGGTTCGACCAGCCCAGGGCGTCGAGCGTGGCCACGTCGGTGCTGGTGAGACCCCCTTCCTTCACCCGCATCAGCACCCGGTGCTGACCGTTGCTCTCCCGGACCGGCTCGAAGCGGGCGCCGTCGATCCGGGCGTTCAGGGTCCTGGCGAAGCGCTCCGCACGGGTGCCGGATTCGAAGACCACGCCCTTGGCCACCACCAGCATCTCGCCGGCCCTGGCGGACTTCTCGCTGATACGGCTCTGGTGGTAGGCCACTTTGCTCGCGTAGGCCTTGGCGCCGCCGGGCAGCTCCGCCGACTTCGCGATCCGGCCGGGTCCGTAGTTGTAGGCTGCCAGCGCCCGCTCCACGTTCCCGTTGTTGGCGTCGAGCAGCTCCCTGAGGTAGCGGCTGCCGAGCTCGATGTTGAGGCAGGGGTTGTACAGCTCGGACACCCGCTTCACACCGAGGTGGCGGGCGGTGCCCGGCCACTGGATCTGCATGATGCCGTGGGCGTTGGCATGCGAGCGGGCATCCGGGTCCCAGGCGCTTTCGGTTGCCGCCACGGCGAGCAGCAGGTCCACCGGCACGTCGTGCATGCGCGAGGCGATCTCGAAGCAGGACTGATACGGGTAGGCTTCGTCCGGGGAGGCGAAACCGGGAGCAGCGAGCGCCCAACCGAGCAGCGTCAGGATCACGCGTCTTGCGTACATCGGCCTGTCGTTCATTGTCTTGTCGCTCATTGTCCTGTTATCTCCGCGATTTCCGTGAGCAGCGCGTCCCGTTCGGCGGGACTTCCGACGTCGAACACCACCTGGTAGGCGCCGGTGCCCACACGCTCGACCCGGAAGTCGTGATCCAGGGTTCTGGACAGGCGCGCCGCGAAGCCCTGAGCCGAGCGCTGGCTGTGGAACGGCGTCCAGACGCCGGCGGTTTCGAAAGGTGCTTCCGGCGTGTCGTCTGCTGTCATGACGATCGCGTCGTCGTCCGACCCCGCGGGATCCGGGTCTTCCGAGACGACGGGCACGCTGGCTGCCGGAACGGCAGCCTTCACCGGCGGTGGCGGCGGCAGCTCGTCCGGCGGCGCCAGGGACATGGCCGGCTCCACGATCCGGTTGGAAGAGTCGGGAGTGGACGCCTCCGCGAGGGCGAGCAGCGCCGCGACCTCCTCATCCGTTACCGTATCGGCGGGCGCCGCCGTACCTGCGGGCGGAAACAGGGCGTCGGACGTGCGCTCGATGAGCGCGCGCCAGATCCCGGAGGCGGCGTCCGCTGCGGTCGTGAGCGTATCCCGTGTCGGTGCGTCCATCGCCGTGGCGATGAACAGCGTCAGCAGGGTGCCGGTGATGATGCCGATGAGAAACCTCATGATCCCTCCTCAGAGTCTTTCCACGCCGCCGGGCGAATGGACGAGGTGAATGGCCCGCCATTCGGTGGTGCCGGGATGCGCCGTCAGCAGGACGTCGAGCTCACCGAGCCAGCCGGCCTCGCGGTTCATGGGTCGCGAGCAGACGCCGCGACGGATGTGGGTCGCCAGCGCTTTCGCTGCCTCCCGATCGCTGACCGCGATGGCGTACACGCCCGCGTCCGGCAGCTCGGACAGGGACGGCGGCACGCGGACACGGAAACGGCGTTCGCCAGCCGTGGCGGTGACCAGGCGGGCGTCGCAGGAGTTGCTCACGAGCTGCCGGTCGCTGCTCGACAGCACGAAGAGATACGCCTCCTGGTAGAGATCGAAGCTCACCTCGGCGCACTGGTTGCCCCGCGCCTTGCGCGTGTCGCAGATGCCCTCGTCCGCCGCGGCCTCGAGCCGCATGTCGGAAAGCAGCCCGGTGAACGCAGGGGTCGAAGGCTCGGGCGGGCGGCTGGCGATCCGGGTGTCGGGCGGCTGGTTGCCGATGCTGCTCCCGGAACCGCTCATGTACACGGTGGCCACCTGCTGGGTGACGCCGCCGGCCGCCTCGGTGAGCATCAGGGCGAGCTCCAGCACCTGACCCGAGCGGGCGGCAGCACCCGTTTCCCGTGCCGACACCGACAGCACCCAGCGGGCGTTGTCCCGATCGGCGGTCAGCGCCGCCAGCGGCGAGGTCGCGAGCTCGCGGGTGAGACTCCCGACCACCCGGTTGAGATCCGGATCCTGCGCCGGTTCCAGGTAGGCGGGCCCGTCGAGCCCCTCGGGATGTGCGCAGCGCAGGTGCTCGTGCATGGTGCGGGCGATTTCCCGGGACGAAGCGGCGGGCAGCGGGCTCTCCACGGTGCCCAGGGGCGCTGTGCTGACGACCTGGCTCAGCGCCGCCGCCTCGGTGGCGGTCAGGCGCCCCTGCCAGCTGTGGCTGACCCCGCTCACCCAGACGGATTCCGCCACGTCGATCATGCGGATGTTGAGGCGGTGGTAGCGGCTGTCTTCCCGCTCGATCTCGACGCCGAGCAGGTAGTCCACCGGCAGGCTGATCCCGCAGGCGCTGACCGGCTGATCCGTCCACGCGAGGCGCACGTCCGAGTTTCTGAGCAGGCCCTGGGTGAGGTGGGCTTCCACGGCCTGGTGCAGACGGCTGGTCCGGTCGGCGGGCTGACCGCTCGCAAGACTCACCAGCTTGATCGTCTCGCCCTTGAAGCGCGGGTGCTCGCCCAGGGTGCGGCCGAGCTCCGGAAGCACGTCGGTATCGAGCCAGCGGCCGAGCGTCGAGTTGAGGAGCCCGGTGTCTGCAGCCGCGACGGAGGAGAAGGACAGCACCGCCGTCAGCAGGATGACGCGGTGGCGTTCAGGAAGCCGCATCATGGTGAACCTCCCCGAAGCGATCGATGACGAGCTGGCCGCTGTCAACCCGGCCCAGGTAGGTCTCGATCTGACGGCTGATGCGCTCCGGCAGGACCACGCCCCAGCGGTAGCCGGTGTCGTCGGCACGGGCCCGACTGAACGCGTCCAGCACCAGGGCCGGAATGGAGCCCTCGAGCAGCTCGTACACCTGGCCGGGAGCGCGCGTCTCCAGGAACTGATAGCTCTCGTTCAGCGTCAGCACGTCCCCCTCCCGATAGGCGTACACGCCGATGTCGCCCCGGGCGATGAGACGCAGGAAGTCGCCGTCCGACGCGAAGCGGAGGGTGAGCCCCTTGCTGTCCGGCGGTGCTTCCGGCGACGGTGCCTCTGGCGCGGCCCGCTCGCTGACGGGCGGCGCGGCAGGCGCCGCTTTCACGGCAGGTTCGGCGATCTTCACGGCGGGTTTCTTCACAGCCGGTTTCGGCTCCGGCACAGCCGGTTTCGGCTCCGGCACTGCCGGTTTCGGCAGTGCCGCCTTCGGCACGGGGACCGCCTTCAGCGTCGCGGTGGGGGGCACGGGCTCGGGTTTCGGCGGCGCGGGAACCGGTTCCGCATTGCGCACCAGCGCCAGGATGGCGATCAGGCAGAAGGCGATGATCGCCATGAAGCGCATCACGTCGGCCTGCAGCTCGCTGTCGCCGCCATACTGTGGTGCAGCCGGTGTCACGCGCCCGTCTCCTCGCGGATAACATGGGGGCGCACGGGACGAGCGCTCTCCCGATTCCCGTTCCAGCCGCCGTTGGGAAGACCGGCCACGGCGTTCTCGAGACGCCGGGTGACCAGGACCAGCTCGTTCAGCTCCCGGCGGTTGTTGGCGTCATAGAAGGTATTGAGGCTGGCGCCGACGGCCATGGTCTTGCCGAGGCGCATCAGGTAGCTGCCGACCCCGCCGACGATGGTGGTGGTGAGCGCCAGCAGGATGCCGCCGTCGACGAGCTTCTGCAGCACGGATCCCGCGGTGTCGGCGAGCGCCTCGCCCGGGTCGCCGAGCGCCGCCTGCAGCGCGCTGCGCATGCCGACGGCGGTCCAGATGACGCCGATGCCGACGAACAGGTGAATCCAGACGTCGAGGAGCTGGTCGAGCTCCACCACCTCGCTGAAGCCGGGGGTCTGGTCGGCGTCGAGCAGGCGGCTCAGGCGCGACAGATTCATCACGTACAGCGTCAGGGTGAGGGCGAACGGCCAGACGGAGTGACCCAGGTTGAGGTCGATCCAGCTACCGAAGGTGGCCCGAGATGAGGCCAGCTCCGGCGGCGCGGGCGCAGCGACCAGAAGCGCGATGAGGGTGAGCGCGATGCCCGTGCCCGCGCCCCAGGCGAAGCCCCAGGAGGACCCCGCGCGGGTACGGGCGAAGCCGTCGGCTTCGGGCTCGCGCTCGAGCGGCTTCACCGGCCGTTCCCGCCTGCCAGGCAGGCCCGGCAGGTTGCTTCGAGCACCAGGTCCGTCTCCTTGAGCAGGTGATCGGCCCGATAGAAGCTCGCGGCGTCGTTGCTCGCCCGCAGCAGGCCCAGCTCCTTGTCGTGCAGCTCCGCCTTCATGTCGGACATCACCTGCTTCCTGATGGGGCAAGTCTGGGAGCAGGTGTTGTAGTCACCCTGCAGGGAGACGAACTTCACGTTGAAGTAGCGGTTGTAGAGTCCTTCGGCCTGGCGGCGGCTGATCACGCCCATGTCCTGGACGCGCATCAGGTGGTCGCTGAAGTAGCGCCGGTTGTTCTTGTCCGGATTGGCCTCCGCCAGGGCCAGGAGGTTCTGGAAGTAGCTGTCGAACTGATACTCGCAGCCGCTGCCGAGCTTGGTTTCCACCGTGCGCATGGCGGTGTCGAGATCGCCGCGCAGGCTCACGGCGCAGTAGTTGGGATCGCTGGTGGTGCAGGCGGCGGCGAGCAGCACCAGCGGCACGAGGAGAGTTCGGGCGTATCGAGTCATGGTCATCTCCGTGGGTTCAAGAGGGTTGCCGATCACATGGCCAGGGGGCTGACGAACTCGGGTTCGCCGATGGCGTAGGGTGGAGAGGCGATGGGCCCTTCCATCGTCGACTCGCCGAACAGGATCTCCTTGACGCCGCCGACCACGGCGCTCATCTCCGGAGTGATCATTCCGAACGACTGGTTGAGCTGCTCCATGAGCGCGGCCCGGCTGATCTCCTGCTGGGTGGCGGCGATGAGCTGGGAGGCTTCCTCCATGTCCAGATAGATGTCCGAGGCCACCACGGCCAGTGACTGGCTCGGCGAGTTCTTGCTGGTGGACACCAGGTTGTAGTACTGCTTGAAGCGGTCGGAGAGCCGGACGCCGGAGCGGCCGCGCAGTGCCGGACGGTCTTCCTGGGCGGCGGCGGTCCCCGCCTCACCGAGCAGCGTGTTCTGCAGCGAGGTGGGTGTGGTGCGCTGGCCGAGCTCCTGCCGGAGGCGCTTCTCCAGGCTCGCGCGGGTGGAGTCCACGGCCCGCTCCATCTCTGGCAGCCGCTCGCTCATCACGTCGAGCATCTCCAGGTAGGTGGCGCCGATCTGCTTGGCGATCCGCTCGCAACCCTGGTCGCCGTCGGCACCCTGGCAGAGGCTCTCGTTGTAGAGCTGCTGCTGCATGTCCATGCGGTGAATGATCTGCTGCAGACTGTTCTCCATGTCTTCGGCCACCTGGCCCGTCTCGCGGATGTCCTCGAGCACGGTGGTGGGGAACAGCCGGATGACGGGTCCGGACGTGGTCGCCTGCGCGGTGGCACCGGCCAGGCAGCAGACGGCAAGTGCGAGCGCGGCGAGGTGCGTGCCGGACGTCGCCCTGTGGTGGGTTGATTTCGCCTTCATGTCAGGAAGCCTCCAGGTGTGTGGTCGGTCGCAGCCGGCCGGACTCGTGAGTGGATGGAAATCGTGCGTGTGTCTTCATGAACGGTCCCTGAATCAGCGGGCTCAGAGCCCGGGCTCGAGCGCCACCCTGACCCGCACGGTGTCTCCGGGGTGGGTGTTCATCCGTTTGTTGAAGTGGCGGCCGGCGTACTCGTAGGTCACGTCGTAGGCCGTCACGTCATCGAGAATCTCGGTCTGATAGGTGGTCCGGCAGATCTCCGTGGGGTAGCTCGCGCGCTCGCGGCTTCGGGCCGCGTCGCGGGCAATGGAGGATCCGGCCAGAGCGCCGACGATGGTCAGCGCCTTCTTGCCGTTGCCGCCGCCGAACTGGTTGCCGACGAGGCCACCGACGAGGCCGCCGACGAGTCCGGGCAGGAAGTAGCTGCCGGAGTCCTGGCGCCTTTCCCGGTAGTGGCTCTGGTAGGGGTCCTCCCGGTAACCGGTGGCCGTGCACTGGCGCACGGGATGGCGGACCGTCCGCTGGCTGACGATGGGGGAGACGTCCACCACCGGTGCGGAGATCCAGTAGCTGCCCGGCTCGCCGTAGGTCTCGGCGGCGGCGGGCAGCGACAGCGAAGCGGCGAGCAGGGCCGCGGCGTGCAGATGACGGTTTCTCATGCGTCTTCCCGAAGCGTGCATTCGGGCTCCCGAAGTGTTCATTCGGCCCTCCATTCCTCTTACCGGCTCGATGGTAGGCCGGGGTAACTAAACAGAAGCTGAACGCGCTGGGGTGAGGTTGCGATGTCATCCGGGCCGGGACTTTCCGGCGGGACTTCTGAAGTCGGACGGATGCCGGTTGATGCTGGACGGTATGTTGAAAATGATGTAAAAAATAACGTACATTATGTCGGGTAAATCTGACATCGGTCAGACATCTCAGTCCGACACCGGAGGCTTGCCATGAATCCGCTCGTTACCGTGCTCCGGCTGCTGAACGGCTTCTCCTTCAAGGAGAAGAGCCTGCTGATCTCGCTGCTCGCCCTGCTGGTGGTCTACGGCGGCTATTTCGCCGGTGTGCTGTCCGGCGAGGTGGAGCGCACCCTCTCCGGGCTGCTGACAGCCATGATCGCCGTGGTGATCGCCCTGGTGATCGTGCACGTGGTGTTCCACATCGTGATCGCCCTGGACGACGTGGAGGAGGCGGAGGACGAACGCGACCAGGCCGTTCGCCGCCGGGCCGCAGTGGCGGGCTACAACGTGCTGTTCGTCGGCGTGCTCCTCGTGCTCGGCCGGATGCTCATTCTGGGAACCTGGGCGGACCAGGAGAGCGGCGCGGCGCCCCTGGATCAGGTGGACCTGGCAAACCTGCTGCTTGCCGCCCTGGTGATCTCCGAGCTCGCCTACTACGGCGCCCAGCTCTACTTCTATCGCCGGGGTTTTCATGACTGAGCCGCTCACGGGGAGGTGCCGATGGGGCGGGTGAAGCGCCGCGGGCGCTTGAGCAACCGGATCCGTCAGCTGCGCTTCGAGACCGACGGCATGACCCAGCAGGAGCTGGCCGACCTGGTGGGTGTCACCCGGCAGACGGTGATCGCCATCGAGGGAGACAAGTACGCGCCGTCCCTGGAGGTGGCCTTCCGGATCGCCAGGATCTTCGCTGTGCCGGTGGAAAGCGTGTTTCAGTACGAGGCGCCGGACGAGGCCGTCGGCCGGGGAAACTGACTGCCAAAGCGCCGTGTTGCTGGTACGCTAGCCGGCATCCCGGGAGGTGGGGATCCATATGCGTGCGTTCGACAGGCGATCGGGGCATACCGGCGTCGTTGCCGGCTGGGTGCTGCTCACATCCGCCGTGCTGGGGTTGCCGGCGTCGGTGCTGGCTGCCTCGGCGCTCGAGCCGGAGCAGGGCGGCGTCACAGAGGCGCCGCTGCCCGGCGAGCACTGGTTCATGAGCATCGGCTTCTTCGGCGGCGGCTCGCTCTTTGATGCGGACACCGGTGAGATGCGCGGCAAGCTGAACCTGTCCCGCTTCACCTCGGCGGTGGCCCTGGACCGGCAACGTGGCCGTTTCTACGTGCCGGCGGCCTACTACAGCCGCGAAACGTACGGGGAGCGCACCGACCTGCTGGTGATCAACGATGCGCAGACGCTCTCGCCCATCGCCGAGGTGAAGGTGCCCAACAAGCTGGCGGCCGTCTTCCATCGCGCCGTGATCAATCCCATCGGCGAGAAATTCGTGGGTCTGTACAACATGACACCGGCCATGTCGGTCTCCATCGTGGATGTGGAGAAGCAGGCGTTCGTCGGCGAGCTGTCCACCGCCGGCTGCGGATTCGTCTATCCGCTCCCCGAACGTCGCTTCCTGCAGCTCTGCGGCGACGGCACGGTGCAGGTCATCGCCCTGGATCGCAACGGAGCGGAAGCCTCCCGTCAGCGCAGTGACAAGTTCTTCGACATCGACACGGATCCGGTTTTCGACCTGGCAGCACCAACGGACGGCGGCTGGCTGCTGGTGTCCTTCGAAGGTCAGGTCTTTCAGGTCACCGTGGACGACGGGATCCGGGTGTCGGAACCCTGGTCGATCCTGACCCCTGAGGATGCCGAGGACGGCTGGCGTGTCGGTGGCGACCAGCCGTTCGCGTACAACGCCCGCACCGGGCTCCTGTTCACGCTCATGCACCAGGGCGGGCCGGACACCCACGAAGACCCGGGCACGGAGGTCTGGGCATTCAGCGTCGCCAATCAGCGGCGCGGCTATCGCATCGCGCTTCCCTCGCCGGCGACGGCGGTGGATGTCAGCCGGGATGCGAATCCGCTTCTGTACGTCGTGGTGGACCAGCCCAGCGCGGTGAACGTGCACCAGGCCAGCACGGGCCGCCTGCTGCGAACCATCTCCGAGGTCGGCAGCGCGAATCGCATTCAGGCATTTTGAGGAGCATCCCATGGGCATGCTGGACAGGCTTCACCGATCACTCTGGGCAGGCATCGACGTGCGGGTCGCGCGGGGAACGCGCACGCTGGCGAAGACGGTGTCGCGGCGCGGATTCGTGGGCCGGCTCGGCGTCCTGCTCGTCGGCACCGGCGCCCTGCCGCTGCTGCCGGTGGCGCGTGACGCGGCCGCCGCTGAAGGCGTTCCCGAGCTCGGCGATCCTCAGAGCTGCGACTACTGGCGCTACTGCGCGTTCGGCGGCTCGTTGTGCAGCTGCTGCGGTGGCTCTCACACGCAGTGCCCGCCTGGCACGGAGCTCTCGCCGGTCACCTGGGTGGGCACCTGCCGTAACCCGGCGGACGGCAAGCACTACCTGATCTCCTACAACGACTGCTGCGGCAAGGACTTCTGTGGTCGCTGCTTCTGTCACCGCACGGAGGGTGACAAGCCCATCTACTACCCGTCGAAGAGCAACAACATCCTCTGGTGCTTCGGCACCCAGAGCCACAGCTATCACTGCACGGTGGCCCTGGTGCTGAGCGAGGCAGAAGCGCCGGGCTGATGATGTCCGGCATCAGGTTCGGTCTCCTGCTGCTGCTGGCCGCCGCACCCGCTGCGGCGGAGGATCCCAAGGTGGCGTACTGGCTGCACTGTGCCGGGTGCCACCGGCTCGACGGTACCAGCGCACCGCCCGAGGTGCCCACCCTGATCGGGGAACCGGGCCGGATTGCCGCCCTGCCGGGCGGACGCGAGTATCTGGTCCGGGTGCCCGGCGTCGCCCAGGCCGGCATCGACGATGCAGCGCTCGCCAGCGTGCTCAACTACATGCTCGACACCTTCTCCGCCGGCACGCTTCCACCGGGCTTCCGTGCCTACGCAGCCGACGAGGTCGGCCGTCTGCGTCAGCAGGTGCTGGAAGACCCGCTCAAGCGCCGGTCGGAAATTCTCGGGAACCTCTAGTCGTTTCCCTGGCGGTCCGAGGTACGGTCCCCGGATGGCGGGCGTTCGGTGCTCGCCCGGTCGTGATCGGGGACGGGGTGCTGAAGGAGTTCCAGCAACGCGCCCAGCTCACAGTGGGCCTCGAGCGGGTGTCGGAGGTGACGGCTGGTGTCGATCTCGTAGCGGTTGCGCCGCCCCTCGCGATACCGACGCAGCACACCGCCGGCCTCCAGGTCGGCCACGATGCGCTGTGCCGCGCGTTCGGTGATGCCGACGCGGTCTGCCACGTCCCGCAGCCTGGCGCTGGAATCCTGCGCCAGGGCGACGAGCACGTGGCCGTAGTTGCTCAAGACTGTCCAGTGCGACGACATCGTGGTGTTGAATCGACGAGTTGAAAGGGCGACCCGTTCAGATGACCATCGTCCGGAACGCCTTGACGTCGGTAAACGTGTCAAGGAATATACGACACAAATTTCGTGTATTTCAAGTCGGAAATCAGGTCGACCACGGTGCATGTCCTGCTCACGCTGACCCTCTGGATCGTTGCCTGGCTGCTCTGGAGTGGTCTCTACAATCCCCTGCTCATTTCGCTGGGCGTGCTCTCGTCGCTGCTCGTGCTCTTCCTGGCGCGGCGGATGAACTTCTTCGAGCGTCGCGTCTACAGCCTGGACCTCATCGCCCGCCTGATTCCGTTCTGGGGCTGGCTCGGCGGGCAGCTGGTCCGTTCCAACATCGAGGTGGCGCGGATCGTGCTGACCCCGGGACTGGCCATCAGCCCCAGCGTCATCCGGCTCAAGGCCGAGCCGCCGGGACCCGTTGGCCAGGCCATTCTGGGGAACGCGATCACGCTCACGCCCGGCACGGTCACCCTCGACGACCATGAAGGTGATCTCATCGTCCACTGCCTGACGAGGGAAGGGGCCGAGGCGCTTCTGGAAGGCGAGATGAACCGGCGCGTGGCGTCGCTGATCCGGAGCTGACCGTGTTCACCGCTGCATCGATCGCCATCCTGGTGACCATGATTCTCGCGCTGCTTCGCGCGCTCATCGGACCGAGCGTCTACGACCGGGTGCTGGCCGTGAACATGTTCGGAACCAAGACGGTGCTGCTGCTGTCCGTGGTTGCCTTCCTCTACGGCCGTCCCGACTTTCTCGATCTGGCACTGGCCTACGCGCTCATCAACTTCATCGGCGTGCTTGCGGTGCTGCAGTTCTTCGAGAACCGGCAGACAGCAGCGAACCGCTCGGGGGATACCTGACGTGGCGGCGCTGCTGGACGCGCTGAGCTGGGTGATGCTGCTCGCCGGTGGTGGCTTCGTTCTGGCGGGCGGGATCGGCGTCATGCGCCTCCCGGACCTGTATACACGCATGCATGCGGCGAGCCTTACGGATACGCTGGGCACGATGCTGATCATGGGGGGAATCATGGTGCAGGCGGGAGCGACCCTGGCGACGATAAAACTCTTCGCCATCGTGCTCTTTCTGCTGCTGACCGGTCCCACGGCCACCTACGCGCTCGCCAATGCGGCGCTGCTCTCCGGATTGCTGCCGAGAAACTGCGATCTGCCGGAGGATCTGCCCTAGGTGACCATTCTGTTCGGCATTTTTCTGCTCACCCTGCTGGTGATCACTGCCATCGGTATCGTCAGGGCACGGAACCTGTTCGTCGCGGTGATGCTTACCGGCATCTTCTCACTCATCATGGCGGCCAACTTCTTCGTCCTCGACGCCGCCGACGTGGCGCTCACCGAGGCGGCCATCGGTGCCGGTATCTCAACGGTGCTCCTGCTCGGGGCCCTGGCACTCACGCCTCCAAGGGAGCGGTTCAGCGGTCACCGGCGCTGGTTTCCGCTCGCGGTGGTGTCCATCACCGTCCTGGTGGTGGTGTACGCCACCTTCGAGAAGCCGAGGCTGGGTGATCCGCAAGCGCCCGTCCATCAGCATGTTGCACCCTGGTACCTGGAACAGACCCCGGAGCTCGTGGACATCCCCAACGTGGTGACGGCGGTGCTGGGCTCGTTCCGGGGATACGACACGCTCGGCGAGGTCATCGTGGTGCTGACCGCCGGTATCGGTGTCCTCTATCTGCTCGGTCTGCCGGGTGTGTTCGGCGACCGCCGACCGGAAGACCTGGTCAGAGGCCGGACCTACCTGAGCCACCACCTGATCCCGCAGGTGGTGGGGCGCCTGGTCGTGCCCTTCATCCTGCTGTTTGCGCTCTATGTGCAGTTTCACGGTGAGTACGGTCCGGGCGGTGGCTTTCAGGCCGGCGCCATCTTTGCCGCCGGCATCATTCTCTACGCGCTCATCGAGGGAGAGCGGGAGGCGCTGGCGATCATCTCGCCGCGGCTGCTCATGGTGATGATGTGCGGCGGTGCGCTGCTCTACGGAGGTGTGGGTATCGTGACCATGCTGCTCGGCGGCAATTTCCTGGAATACGACGTGCTGGCGTCAGATCCGGTGAAGGGCCAGCAGTGGGGCATCCTCCTCATCGAGCTGGGCGTGGGAATCACCGTGGCCGGCGTCATGCTCGCCATCTACCACGCGTTTGCCACCCGGGGGCGTTGATGGAGCTGTTCGGCCTCTACAACTACTGGGTCTTCGCCGTGCTGCTCATGGTGGGTTACTACGCGGTCATCGCCAAACCGAACATGATCAAGAAGCTGCTCGGCCTCAGCATCTTTCAGGCAGCCGTTTTCCTGCTCTACATCACCATGGACAAGGTGGACGGCGGCACGGCGCCCATCATTCAGGAGGGCGTAGTCGACGCCATCTACTCCAATCCCCTGCCGCAGGTGCTCATCCTGACCGCTATCGTCGTGGGTATCTCCACCACGGCGCTCGGCCTGGCACTCGTGGTCCGCATCCACGAGGCCTACGGCACCATCGAGGAAGACGAAACCCAGCGACTGGACCTCGACGAGTGAGCATCACCGCGCAGCTACCCGCACTGCAGGTGGCGGTGCCGCTGCTCACCGCGCCGCTGTGCGTGCTGCTCCGCGGTGCCCACCTCGCCTGGGCCGCGGCCAGCGCCGCCAGCGTCATGGCGTTCGCCATCGCCCTGGCGCTGACGCTCGATGTGCAGGCGACGGGAGGGCTCAGCTACGACATGGGGGGCTGGCCGGCGCCTTTCGGGATCGAGATACGCATCGATGCGTTCAACGCGCTGGTGCTGCTGCTGACGACAGGCGCATCGATGCTCGCACTGCTCGCCGGCCGAGAAAGCCTGGACCGGGACATCGACGAGAATCGGCGGCCGCTCTTCTACGCTGCCTGGCTGATCGCGCTGGCCGGGTTGTCGGGCATCGCCATAACCGGCGATGCGTTCAATGTCTTCGTCTTCATGGAGATCTCGTCGCTGGCCACCTACGTGCTGGTGGCTGCCGGACCCGACCGTCAGGCACTGACCGCAACCTTCAAGTACCTGATCATGGGGACGGTGGGCGCCACGTTCTACCTGATCGGCGTCGGCCTGGTCTACATGATGACCGGGACGCTCAACTTCGCCGACATGGAATCGCGGATCGGGGACGTGGCCGATCAGCGGCCGATCCTGGTGGCTGCCGGATTCATCACCGTGGGGCTGGCGCTGAAGGCGGCCGTGTTTCCGCTCCACGTCTGGCTGCCGAATGCCTACACGCACGCGCCGAACATCGTCACGGCCTTCATCGCCGCCTGCTCCACCAAGGTGGCCATCTACGTGCTGCTGCGCTTCGACTTCTTCGTGTTTCAGGGCAACCTGGCAGGGCACGTGCTGCAGTTCGCCGGCTTTCTCGCACCGCTGGCGCTGATCGGCATCGTCGTCGGTTCCGCGGTGGCCATGGTGGACGGCCACGTCAAGCGCATCCTCGCCTACTCCTCGGTCGCGCAGATCGGCTATATCCTGCTCGGCGCCAGCTTCACCAGCACGGCGGGGCTCACTGCCGGGATCCTGCACATGTTCAATCACGCCCTGGCCAAGGGCGGGCTGTTTCTCGCGGTGGCAGCGCTCGCGATGCACGTTCGAGGTCTGCGACTCGACGACATCGCCGGCGTGGGCCGGCAGATGCCATGGACAATGGCGGGGTTCGTGCTTGCGGGCGCGAGCCTCGTGGGCATTCCCGGCACCGCCGGATTCGTTTCCAAGTGGCTGCTGCTCGCCGCCGCCTTCGAGCAGGGCGCGCTCGGCATCGTCGCGGCAGTGGTGCTCATCGCGAGCTCTCTCGCTGCGGTGGTTTACGTCTGGCGGATCGTCGAACGTGCCTATTTCGCGACGCCGGCCGCGCCCGTCGAGCCGGCGAGCGAAGCGCCGTGGCCGCTGCTGGCGGGTGTCTGGCTGGCCGCGCTGGCCAACGTCTACTTCGGCGTCGTGCCGGGCCTGCCCGCGGGACTGGCGGCGGACGCTGCCGATGAGCTCCTGAGGCACCTGCCGTGAGCGCGGAGCTGGCCATCACTGCCGCGCTGCTGATTCCCATGGCGGGTGCGGTGCTCATTGCGCTCGGCGGACGCTGGCCGAACCTGCGCGAAACGATGACCCTGACCACCGCCACGCTGCTGGCGGCCGTTGTCTGGTCGCTGGTCCCGGACGTCCTCGCCGGTGGGCGTCCGGGCGTGCTGGTGGCGACGCTGTTCGGGGAGCTCACCATCGCGTTCTCCGTGGAGCCGCTCGGCATGCTGTTTGCGGCTCTGGCATCGTCGCTGTGGATCGTCAACTCGATCTACTCGATCGGCTACATGCGCGGCAACGGCGAGAAGCACCAGACCCGTTTCTACGTGTGCTTCGCCATTGCCATCGGTGCCGCTGTCGGGGTGGCGTTCGCAGACAACCTGCTGACGCTGTTCCTCTGCTACGAGATTCTCACCCTGTCCACCTACCCGCTGGTCGCTCACAAAGGCGATGCGGACACGGTGCGCTCGGCGCGGACCTATCTGGGCATCCTGCTCGGAACGTCGATCGGTCTGCTGCTCCCCGCCATCATCTGGACCTACGCCGCGGCGGGTACCCTGACCTTCGTGCCGGGGGGGATTCTGGAAGGCAGGCTGGCCGGACCGGCGATGGGACTGCTGCTGGGACTGTACGTGTTCGGCATCGGCAAGGCCGCAGTGATGCCCGTTCACCGCTGGCTGCCGGCGGCCATGGTGGCGCCCACCCCGGTCAGCGCGCTCCTGCATGCGGTGGCGGTGGTCAAGGCCGGGGTCTTCACCGTGACCAAGGTCATCATCTACGTCTTCGGGGTGGACACGCTGTTTCTCGAACCGTCGGCGGGCTGGCTCATCTACGCCGCCGCGTTCACCATCGTCGCCGCGAGCGTGGTCGCTCTCAGGCAGCAGAACCTGAAGCGGATGCTGGCGTATTCCACCATCGGCCAGCTGTCCTACGTGATCCTGGCCGCTGCGGTGCTCACACCGCTCTCCGAGGTGGGCGCCGCCGTGCACATCGTCGCCCATGCCTTCGGCAAGATCACCCTGTTCTTCGCCGCCGGCGCCATCTATACGGCCTCGAAGAAGACCGAGCTCGATCAGCTGAAGGGCATCGGGGCACGCATGCCCTGGACCATGGCGGCATTCACCATCGGTGCGCTGTCCATGATCGGCGTGCCGCCCACGGGTGGGTTCGTCTCCAAGTGGTTCATCCTGGCCGGCGCCTTTCAGAGCGACAACTACATCGCCATCTTCACGATCATTCTCAGCACGGCGCTCAACGCCGCCTACTTCCTGCCCGTGATCTTCGCCGCCTGGTTTGCGCGCGAACCGGCCGGCGGCAAGGACCACGGTGAGGCACCGCTGCCCGTGGTGCTGGCGCTGACCGTGACGGCGCTGGCGACGCTGGGCTTTTTCTTCTTCAACCAGGGCGTGCTGGACCTCGAGAGCCAGCTGGTGGAGCAGTTGCCGTGACCGATCCGACGGTTTCCGGGAAAGACCCGGCGGGCAACCAACCCGAGACGGACGATCACTGGCTCGTCCGGCCCGCCACCATTCGCCGGTTGTGGATCGGATTTGCCGTGGTGCTCACTCTGACGGTGCTCGCCCAACTCCTCATCGGCATCAAGGGCTACTTCGGCGTCGACGGCTGGTTCGGCTTCGGCGCCGGGTTCGGATTCCTGTCCTGTCTGGTCATGGTGCTCGCCGCGAAGGGACTCGGCGGGCTGCTGAAGCGGCCCGAGGACTACTACGATGATTGACGGTCCGATCCCGCCGGCGCTGATTCTGCTGGGTGCGGCCGTCCTCGTCGGCCTGACGCGGGGATGGCTGCGCTCGGCGGTGCTTCTGCTCTCGCCGCTGGTGGCGCTCTGGGCGGTGTGGCAGGTGCCGGATGGTGTTGCCGCCACCGCCTCGTTTCTGGGTTATCAGATCGAGCCGCTCGAAGGCAGCCCGTTGCGCCGGCTGTTTGCCACCATCTTCGCAATCATGGCGTTCACCGGCGGGCTGTTCGCGTTCCGCCAGGCCCGCTGGTACGAATTGTCTGCCGCCTATGCCTATGCCGCCGGTGCGGTGGGTGTCGCCTTCGCCGGCGATCTCATCACGCTGTTTCTCTACTGGGAGCTGATGGCCATCTTCTCCACGGTGGTGGTCTGGTGCGGCGGAACGCCGGCGGCGCGGGCGGCAGGCATCCGCTACGCCATCATGCACCTGCTCGGCGGGGTCATTCTCAAGGTCGGTATCGAGGGCGTGGTGGTACACACCGGCTCGGCAGACATACAGCCGCTGCTCGCCACCAACTTCGATACCTGGATGATCCTGATCGGCGTGCTCATCAATGCCGCGGCGCCGCCGGTATCCGCCTGGCTGGCGGACGCCTACCCGGCATCGAGCCCCACGGGTTCCGTGTTTCTCTCCGCGTTCACCACCAAGTCGGCCGTGCTGGCGTTGATCCTCCTGTTTCCGGGGGAGTCGGTGCTGATCTGGGTGGGTCTGTACATGATCTTCTACGGCATCATCTATGCCCTGCTCGAGAACGATGCACGACGCATCCTGGCCTATTCGGTGGTCAACCAGGTGGGGTTCATGGTCTGCGCGGTGGGGATCGGCACGGAAACGGCGCTGAATGGAGCGGCTGCTCACGCCTTTGCCCACATCATCTACAAGGCGCTGCTGTTCATGAGTGCTGGCGTGGTGATCTACCGGACCGGCATGACGCGCTGCTCGGATCTGGGCGGGTTGTTTCGAACCATGCCGCTGACCACGCTCTGCGGCATCGTCGGCGCGCTGGCCATCTCGAGTTTCCCGCTCACCTCCGGATTCACCACCAAGACGCTCATCTCCGTTGCTGCAGAGGATCAGGGACTGGCCGTCGTCTACTTCCTTCTTGCGGCCGCGTCGGCAGGCGTTTTTCTGCACGCGGGCATCAAGTTTCCGTGGTTCGTGTTCTTCCAGAAGGATTCCGGCCTGCGGCCGGCAGACGCCCCCTGGAACATGGGTGCCGCCATGCTGCTGTTTGCAGCGCTGTGTATCTTTCTCGGAGTGTATCCGGAGCCGCTCTGGGCGATGCTTCCGTATCCTGTGGACTACGAAGCCTATGCGCCGGACAAGGTGCTGTTCTACCTGCAGCTGCTGCTGTTCTCCGGTCTGGCATTCTTCCTGTTTCTACCCCTGATGAGACGGACACTGACGATATCGCTGGATACCGACTGGCTGTGGCGGGTTATGCTCCCCCGTCTGGCGAACCGGCTGCTGACGGCGGCGGGACGGGTCGGGGCGTCGCTCAATCGTGTGTGGGCGCCGCTCGGGCAGCGGCTCGGCCTGTGGCTGACCGGTCTGCTCGGCGGTACGGGGGCTTTCGGTCGCACCTGGCAGGTTGGTACCACGGCGCTGTGGATCGTGGTGCTGCTGACGGCCTACATATCACTGTATTACTTCTAATGGATAGAGAGCTTTGACGATATTGACCTATTGTGAGGGACGCATCCGGCATCGTGCACGGCGGATCATGTGGCAGCCTGGCCGCGGCGGGCGGCTGCTCATCGGCGGCCTGCTGTTCGTGCTCGCGAGCGCATCCTCGTGGGCGTCGTCGTCTAGCACCCGCATGCCACCGACCATCCCGCCCGCCACCCAGGCCTATCCGCTCGCCGAAACGCCGGTGCTCGACGGCGATGTACTGGGCGATCCGGCATGGGGGGGAGCCAGGGCCACCACCGGCTTCTGGCAGATCAAACCTTTCGAGGGCCGGCCCGCATCGCAGCGCACCGAGGTGTTCGTGGGCTACACGGAGGACGCGCTGTACATCGGCGCGGTGCTCTACGACGATGAGCCGTCGGCCATCATCGTCACGGACAGCCGGCGCGACGCCGAGCTCGACAACACGGACGCCTTCCAGGTGATCCTCGACACCTATCTCGACCGGCAGAACGGCTTCGTCTTCGGCACCAACCCGGCGGGCATCGAGTACGACGGCCAGGTGACCCGGGAAGGTACGCAGAGCTTCGGCTCCGGCGGTGGCGGCTTCAACCTGAACTGGGACACCACCTGGAACGTCGCAACGGAGCTTGGCGACTACGGCTGGAGCGTGGAGATGCGGATTCCGTTCCGCTCGCTGCGCTATAAGGGCCGCGACGTGCAGATCTGGGGCATCAACTTCCAGCGCAACATCCGCCGCAACAACGAGGTGGCGTTCTGGTCGCCGCTGCAGCGCCAGTACAACCTGTTCCGGGTGTCGGATGCGGGTCGGCTGGAAGGCATCACGCTGCCGCCGCAGCGCAATCTCAAGGTCACGCCCTATGCGCTGGGCAAGGCGGACTGGGGAACGGACTACGAAGGCACGGAGTACGACACGGAGCTCGGCGGCGATCTGAAGTGGTCCATGACGCCGAGCCTGACCCTCGACGCGACGATCAACACGGACTTCGCCCAGGTGGAGGTGGACGAGGTGGTGGTGAATCTCGACCGGTTCAACGTCTTCCTGCCGGAGAAGCGGCCGTTCTTTCTCGAGAACGCGGGGCAGTTCTCCGTGGGCAGCCCGGAGGAGGTGGAGCTCTTCTTCAGCCGCCGGATCGGCATCAGCAGCGAAGGCGCGATCATCCCCATCGACTGGGGCGCGAGGCTCACCGGCAAGGCGTTCAACCGGACCAACGTCGGCCTGCTGCAGATGCGCTCCTCGGACGTGGCCGGGGAAGCGCCGCAGAACGACTTCACGGTGATCCGGGTGAATCAGGAGCTGGCCAAGCGCTCGTCACTCGGCGCCATCTTCGTCAACCGGGACGGCGACGGCAGCATGGGCCCCGTGCCGGAATCGGACGACTACAACCGGACCTACGGCATCGACGGCCGCTGGGGGATCGGCGATGAGCTGATGATCTCCGGTTATCTCGCCAAGACCGACACGCCGGGGCTCGACGGCAAGGATCACGCGCTGCAGATCCGCGGTGACTACAACTCCGAGCGGTGGTCCAACGGCATCGGCTACTCGGAGGTGGGCGGCGAGTTCAATCCGGAGGTGGGGTTCGTGCGCCGCTACGACTACCGCAAGGCGGACTTCCGCGTGCTGCGCCGCTACCGACCGCAGAACCTCTGGGGGCTTCAGGAGCTCCGGCCGCACGTCTCCTACCGCGGATTCTGGAACTTCGACGGCGTCTACGAGTCCGGATTCCTGCACGTGGACAATCACTGGGAGTTCCGTTCGGGCGCCGAGATCCACACCGGGGTGAACTTCGTGCACGAGGACGTGCTCGAGCCGTTCTCCGTGATCCCCGGCGAGGTCGTGCTCCCCGGCACCTACGACAACGCGGAGATGCAGCTGGTGATGTACACCAACCGCAGCGCGCCGCTGTCCGTGGGCATGGAGATGTATGCCGGCGGCTACTTCAGCGGCGACCGGCTCACGCTCGAGCCGGACATCCAGTACCGGATCGGCGACCGGTTCAAAACGTCGCTCGCCTGGAACTACAATCACATCGACCTCGACAACGAGATCGGTGGTCCTTTCGACATCAATGTCGGGATCTTCCGACTGTCCTATGCGTTCACTCCGAAGATGTCCCTGGAGGGGCTGATCCAGTACGACGACAGGACCGATGCGCTGGCCACCAATCTCCGCTTCGCCTGGCTGAACTCGGCAAGCTCCGGCCTCTACCTCGTCTACAACGAGTCGGACATGGACGATCTGCTGAATCGTCGGCAGACGAGCAAGGAGTTCATCATCAAGTACAGCTACATCTTCGACCTGCTATGAGCAGGTCGCCATCTTCGACCTGCTATGAGCAGGTCGCCATCTTCGACCTGCTATGAGCAGGTCGCCATCTTCGACCTGCTATGAGCAGGTCGCCATCTTCTGACCTGCTGTGAGGCCGACATGAGCGGACTGCTGAACGATGCGGAGATCGACGAGCGGCTGAAGGGGCTGGACGCCGGCTGGACCCGGGATGGCGGCGCGCTGACACGCACCTTCGCGTTCCGGGACTTCATCACTGCCTTCGGCTTCATGAGCGAGGTCGCGCTGGTGGCCGAGCGTCTCAACCACCATCCGGAGTGGTTCAACGTCTACGGCACCGTCCGGGTGACCCTCACCAGCCACGATGCGGGCGGCATCACGGCCCGGGACTTCGAGCTTGCGCGCGCGATGGAGCGTGCTGCCGGCCGTCGGCTATGACTCACCTCGGCTTTCGGCGATACTGCCTTTTTCCGAAGCGGACGTGACCGTGGAAATCTGGATCGTGCTTCTCCTGGCGGTTGCGGGCCTGTCCGGCTGGGCCGGGTACTTCCTGGCCTCCCGACGGGCGCCGAAGCGCGCAGAGCTCGATGCGCTCGCCGCGGAGCTCGACGAGGCGCGACGCCGGGCCGAGTCCGTGCAGGCCGGTGTGGACGAGCACTTCGAGCAGAGCGCGCGCCTGTTCGGCAAGCTCGCCGGCGACTACCGCGAGTTTCTCGAGCACTTCGCGGGCAGTGCCCAGTCGCTGGGTCTGTCCGAGACGCGAACCCGGGAGCTGGTGCAGCAGAGCTTCCAGCCGCTGCTCACCCACGAAGTGGACGATCTGGTGGTGGCGGCCGAGGGGGAAGGCGCGCAGCGTGCAGGCGGTGCGGCGACCGGAAGTGTTGAGGTCTCGGAAGCCGTCGAAGCACGGGACCCCGAAGTGCCGGTCTCCGGCGCGGACGATGCGGCGCCTGAAGAGGCGGTGCCTGAAGAGGCGGCGCAGCCCGTGCGGGTGGCGGAAGTCACGCTGAATGCCGAAGCGGTCGAGGATGCCGTGCCCACCGTCGAGCGCCGGGTGGAGTCAACGGATGCCACGACCCCAACGGAAACCGGGGAGGCAACGCCGGCGGAGCGCGCCCGCTCCTAGCCCCAGTCCTCGCGTACGAAGGCCGCCCCCTTCTCCGCAATCATCACCGTGGGTGCGTTCGTATTGCCGGAGGTGATCCTCGGCATGATGGACGCATCGATCACCCTGAGCCCCTGCACGCCGGCGACCTGAAGCCGGTCGTTGACCACCGCCAGTGGGTCGCCGCCCATGCGGCAGGTGCCCACCGGGTGGAAGATCGTGGTGCCGAGATCGCCCGCCGCCTGCAGCAGCGCGTCGTCACCCAGGCAGTCGGTGCCCGGCTTGAGCTCCTTCGGGGCGAACCGTTCCAGCGCCAGTGCCGCCATGATCCGGCGGGTGAACTTCAATCCCGTCACGGCCACCTTGCGGTCGTGGTCCGTGGACAGATAGTTCAGCGTGATGGCCGGATAGGCGTGGGGATCCGCTGAGGTGATCCGCACGTGGCCCCGGCTCGAGGGCCGCAGGTTGCACACCGACGGCGTGATGGCGTCGAAACCGTGCAGCGGCTCGCCAAACCGGTCGAGCGACAGCGGCTGCACGTGCCACTCCATGTCCGGGCTCTCCTCGTCGGGCGAGCTCTTCGCGAAGGCGCCGAGCTGTGAGGGCGGCATGGTCAGCGGGCCGGTGTGGTAGAGAAAGTACTCGAGCCCCATGGCCAGCTTGCCGGTCAGCGTCCGGGCGCGCCGGTTGAGGGTCACCGTGTTGCTGACCTCGTAGATCGTGCGGATCTGCAGGTGGTCGTGCAGGTTCTCACCCACACCGGGCAGGTCCACCTGCACCGGGATGCCGTGCGCGCGCAGCAGCCCGCCCGGTCCGATACCGGAGAGCTGCAGGATCTGGGGCGAGCCGATGGCGCCGGCCGCCAGCAGCACCTCCCGCCGTGCGGCCACGCGCGTCTGCGTGCCGCCTACGCCCTGGCCATAGCGCACCTCGAGGCCCGTGGCGCGCAGCCCGGCGTCGGTGCTCGTCAGCGTCAGCCGCTCGACGTGGGCGTGGGTGCGCACCGTCAGGTTGGGTCGATGCAGCACCGGCCGCAGAAACGCGCGGGTGGCGGACCAGCGTCGGCCCCGCTTCTGGTTCATCTGGAAGTAGGCGTTGCCGAAATTGTCGCCCCGGTTGAACTCCTCGATCCTGGGGATGCCGCACTCCTCGGCGGCGTCACGCCAGGCGTTCAGGATCTCCCAGTTCACACGGCGTTCCTCCACCCTGAGCTCGCCGCCGGCGCCGTGGAAGTCGTCCGCTCCGTGCTGGTAGTCCTCGTGGGCCTTGAACACCGGCAGCACGTCGTCCCAGCCCCAGCCGCGGTTGCCGAGGCCGGCCCAGTGGTCGTAATCCCCGCGCTGACCGCGCATGTAGATCATGGCGTTGATGGAAGAGCAGCCGCCGAGCACCTTGCCCCGGGCATAGCCGATGCGGCGGCCGTTCAGCCCGGGATCGGGCTCGGTCTGGTAGCACCAGTCCGTGCGCGGGTTGTTGATGGTGTAGAGATAACCCACGGGAATGGAGATCCAGAAATAGTCGTCCTTGCCGCCGGCCTCCAGCAGCAGCACGCTGACCGCCGGATCTGCGGAGAGGCGGTTGGCGAGCAGGCAGCCGGCGGTGCCCGCGCCGATGATGACGTAGTCGAAGGCTTGCTGATCGGTCATGGCGGGAACACCATACCACCGGCGGAGCCGAGCCGGGCCACCGGCCAACTCGGTAGAAGGAGGGGCTCATGATCAGGGGAAGCTGCCTGTGCGGCCGTGTCCGGTTCGAGGTCGATCGGCTGACCGGGCCCTTCGAGCTGTGTCACTGCAGCCGCTGCCGCAAGGTGACGGGATCCGCCTTCGCCGCCACCGTTGGTGCGATGGCGGAAGATTTCCGGTGGCTCTGCGGCGCAGAGAGCATCGGCCGCTGCGAGCTGCCCGTGCGGGAGCGGCCGCCGTCCTACGCGCTGAGCTTCTGCACCGGCTGCGGGTCGGCGCTGCCGTCTCCCCCGGAATGCGGCTTTTTCGAGATTCCCGCCGGGCTGCTCGACGATGACCCCGGACTCCGGCCTGACAAGCACATCTACGTGGAGTTCGGCGCGCCCTGGTGGACGGTGGACGACGGGCTCCCATGCTTCACCAAGGCGCAGATCGCCGAGCACCGTGCCCGCGCAGCGGAGTTGCACCGCGACGCCTGATCCTGGTGCACGTTTCGGCTGCTGTTTCCTTTCACGCCCCAAAAACGGGCCCGGAATTGATCCGGGTCACAGGCCCGTCACCGAAACGGCGCATGATTTCCGCCCATACGGCCGACCAGGACAGTTGGCCCCGGTTTTGCAATTCCCTGAGCAAGGCACCGTCCGCTCCCGGTCGAACCGGGAGGGACGCCGATGCCGCCCGAAGAGCACGAGCGAGAAAGGAGCATCTCCCATGGCCGAAGTCAGCGCGCCCATCAGTCTGCGCAAGCGGAAGGTACCGACCCTCTACGAAGCGGACGAATCGAAATACGTGGGGCCCCATGCCTGGCAGATCCAGTGGTGGGCGCGGGCCGTGCGCCGCCTGATGGAGCATCGCGCCTACACCCGCTGGGTGGATGCGGCCTGCGAGGAGGTCCGCGTCGAGGGTATCGAGCATCTCGACGCCATCGACGGACCCTGCGTGATCATCGGTAACCACACCAGCCACCTGGACACGCTGCTCGTGCATCACGCGCTGCCGAGACGCCTGCGCGGCAGGCTCTACTTCGCTGCTGCTCAGGATCGCTGGTTCGTCAAAGGCAAGAAGAAGCTGACACTCCAGCCCTGGTACCAGTCGCTGGTGCTCGGCAACTTTCCCATTCTCCGTGGCGGCGGCGCGCGGGCGCTGTCCTACGCACACTGGCTGCTCGGCAAGCGGCAGATCGTTTTCGTCTTTCCGGAAGGTACGCGGGCCACGGCGGACGAGCTCGGCGAGTTCAAGCTGGGTGCGGCGCTGCTGGCGCTGGAGCACGACGTGCCCGTGGTGCCCGTCTACCTGTCCGGCCTGCGCAAGATCCGGCCGAAAGGCAGCCGCGAAGTGCAGCGTGGCGTGGCGGGCGTGCAGATTCTGCCGCCCGTGCGGTTTTCGCCGGGCAGCGACCCGGCGGCGGCCACGGCGCTGCTGCACGAGCGCCTGTCTGCCGTGCACAGGCAGCACGTGACCGAAGCGCCGGTGGTTTCCGACGCGGCCTGAGCGAAGGAGTATCAGTAGATCTTCAGACCGCCGAACTGTCTGCGGACGCGACGGTCCAGCCAGGCATAGCCGATGAAGGCACCGATGGCGAGGGCGGCGATCACCGCCGCGGCGAGCCAGGGCAGCGGCACCCGGACGCCACCGGCCGCCAGGGTGGTCTTCAACGTCTCGTTCTCCGCGCGCAGCGCCGGGAGATCTTCGACACCCTGCTCCGCGCTCGCCAGAGCGGCGTTCAGGGTCTCGACCCGTTCGGTGAGCTCACCGAGCTGCCTGTCCCGGTCGGCCAGCGCCGCGGCGGCCTCTGCCTGCGCGGCCTCGACACGGGCCAGCCGGCGTCGTGCGGGCTCCTTGTCGACGACGAAGGCGGTTTTCACCCAGCCCTGATCGCCGTCCTCGGTGCGCACCCGGATGGACATGAGCGAGCGCTCCAGGACGTCGAGGCGGGTGCCGCTGACGAGCGTTTTCAGCGCCCGGCCGGCAGTCTCTTCCGACTGGTAGAGACCGAGGCGCAGCTCGTCGGTCACGTAGACAACGTCCGCCTCGCTCGCGGTGGCCGGCATCGCCGCGCAGAGCAGCGTGACGAGCGCGCTCAGCAGCATGACGGGCCGGCCATGCCCGCTGCCAGGAGATCTTCTACGCGCTTCGATCATGGAACCCTCCCTGGCCTCATCGTTCAGACGCGGCGGAAAAAATGTCGCCGGCCACGTTGCGGGTCTCGAGCAGCGCGGCGAGACGCTTGCCGTTGATGGGCCCGGTGGCGATCAGCTCTCTGACCACCGCGTCCAGCGAATCACCGCGGTCGGCGAGCTTGTGCGACAGCGCGTGCAGCTCCAGCGTGGCGTGGGCCGTATCCGCGCCGGTGGAAGGATTGGCCAGGCGGCCACCGTCCCGCGACGACCAGCTCGACAGCATGTTCAGCGCGCTGTGGAAGCGCTGCTCGCTGATGCCGCCGGTACGACGCAGGATCTCCAGCGAGTAGTACTCGGCAAGTCCTTCCACGAGCCAGTCGTCGCTGTCACTCTTCGTGGAAGCCACGGCCACGTGCACCAGCTCGTGAATCAGGGCGCTGGTGCCGTTGCCGCTGATCAGCGGCCGGTCAGTGTGTATATAGAGGGAGGACGGTCCCGAGAGCCCGCCCCGCCACATGTCGCGACTGCCGCTGACGATCAGCAGTCGTTCCGGGAAGCCGGGAAACACCTCGACCACGGCCGGCAGGGTCCAGCGCAGAAAGGCCAGGGTGTCCTGGCGACGGAAACCCTCGCCCACCGGCGCCGCCACCGCCACCTGGCGATCTGCGATGCGGTCGCGGCGGACGCCGATCTCTCCCGCCAGCGCCCAGCCTGTGGGTCGGGGAAAGAGGCGGTCGGAGGTCACCGGATGCACGTCGACATTGCTCGGGCCGTAGGGCGTCTCGAGGCTCCAGCCGCTCGGCCCGGACAGGCGCAGGGTGGCGGCCGAGACGGTGCCGGCGACTGCCCGGGTGACAGCCGGGGGAAACAGATCATCCAGACGGAACAGGGCCCAGGCGGACGTCATCTTCGCCTCGTAGACGTCGCCCCGGCGGCTGTCCACCCTGACCCGGTAGCGGAGGACGCCGCCCTTCTTCGGTGGTTCCCACGAAACCCGATCGGCATCCCTGCGGAGCCTGCCGTCTCCGTCGAAGTCGCTGAAGCGGTCGGCGGGCGCGTTGAAGTCGAGTTCCCGAAGCAGATCTGCGCCCTGGGAGAGGGTGAGTGTCACCGCCGCCATGCCGGACTCGGGCTCCAGACGTACGGCGTAGCCGAGCTCGACCGTGCCGGGGCTCTCCTGTCCCGGCGCCTCCCGGGCGCAGGCCAGCAGAACCAGCCCGACGCCGAGCGTCAGCGCGAGCGAGAACAGCCTGTGCGTCACCTGCCTGCCCGTTTGCCGCACGTGCTCAGTAGATGCGTCCGCCGATGCGGATGCTGGTGCCCATGCCGCCACCGCCGTGGTAGCCGCCGCCGCTGTAGCTGCTGAAGCCGACGCTGCCGTAGACCTGAGGCTGCTCACAGCCGCCGAGGCTCAGGCAGAGCAGGGCGAAGCAGACGATTCTGGTGGGGCGTAACTTCATGCAACTCTCCTTGTGACGCTTCGACGGGGCTCCCGGGGCATTTGTTCCCAGCGCCTTCAATCCGCCTCCTCCGTGAACGACCAGGTCTGCAACGCGATACCCGCGCCGGACGGATCCGCGATGAGCGCGACCCGGCCACCGAGCGGACGTTCCTGGGCTTCCACGTAAACGCGACCGCCCAGCGCCGGCACCCTGGCGGTGATGGCGGCAGGATCCTCGACTCGGATGTAGGTCACCCAGACCGGCCGTTCCTTCGCGAAAGGATGGGCGAGAATGCCGAAGGCAGGCCGGTCCTCCCGGGTGAGCATCCGGTAGCTGCCCTCGCCGGCGTCCACGTCGCGCTCGCCGAGCCCGACGAGGTTCCGGTAGAAGGCGGTGCCGGCGCCGACGTCGGACGTCCAGAGCTCGTCCCAGAGGAAGTCGCCGATGCCCGGCTGCCACTGTGGCGGGTCGCCGTCCCGGGTTTCCACCAGTGCCAGGAGCGCGCCCTGGGGATCCACCACCACGGCCATGCGCCCGCGGTCGGCCACATCGGTGGGCGGGGTCAGAATCTGACCGCCTTCGGCGGCGAACCGCCGGGACGCCTCGTCGGCGTCCGCAACCGACATGAGCACGACCCACTGCGAGATGTCGCCGCGGGCATTGTTCAGGCTCGCCTGGTTCACCATGCCGCCGATCAGCCGGCCGTTGTGCCGGATCAGGCTGTAGGCATCGTCGCCGCCCAGGTTGAACAGTCCGCCCACCGCCTCGAACTCCCAGCCGAACAGTTCCTCGTAGAAGCGCCGTGATTCCGCCGGCGTGTCCGAGATCAGGTCCCGCCAGATCACCCGGCCGACGTCGTGCCGGCCGGTGGGGGCGTCGGTGACCGCCGGCAGGCTGACACCGGTGACCGCGCACCCGAAAGCGGCGTACAGAAAGATGAGGGTCAGAAGGAGTCTTCCGCGCTTCAACGCGCTCTCCAGCGATCGATGTTGGTCGCGATGCTACCCCAAGTCAGTGACGGGATTCGACGACCCCCTCGACAGAGCGGGCAGGCTCAGCCGATCTCGGTCACCGTCTCGCCCGCCGCCCGGGCCCGCTCGAGCCGGCTGGCCTCGTCCCGCGGCAGGTGCCGCCAGGCCAGCGTCAGGCAGACGAGGGTGATCACGAAGATGCCGAGCGCGGCGGCGATGGCGGTCTGCAGCGCGGTGGCCTCGTCCATGCCGGTGGAGAGGAAGACGTCGGAGAGCTGACCCATGAAGTAGGGCCCGAGTGCCAGGCCGATGAACGTGTTCACCAGGATGTAGTAGGCACCGGCCACCGCGCGCATGCGCGGCAGCACCAGATCGGCGGCCGTGCTCGGCGGGATGCCGGGCCAGGCGGCGCTGAACAGGTGATGAGCGAGGTTCAGGGCGAACGCCATCATCAGGCTCTCGGTATAGATCATCCACAGCACCAGCGGCGCCGTGCCGGCCACCGCCAGGTAACCGACGAGGAGTCTTCCGGCCGGGTGCCGACGCTTCAGCGCGTCGCCGAGCATGCCGCCGAGCGTCACGCCCAGCCAGCCGCCGATGGCGCTGCCGAGACCGATGTAGAGTCCGACCTCGGTGGCTGTGGTGTCGTGGAGCCGCAGCAGCAGGGGGGCGGTCCAGAAGCCCACGCCGTAGGTCACGAACGAGATGGTCGGGAAGGCCAGCATCGTGAAGATCATGGCTTTCGAGCGGAAGATCATGGCGAACGTGGCCGGATCCCGGGCGGCGAGCGACTGGGCCCAGGAGAAGACCACGTACACACCGATCCCGATGGCCAGCCACTGGGGGATGTTGTCGGTGAGCACCACGAGCAGCCAGGCCACCGCCGTGATCACGGCTGCCGCCAGCGCGTTCAGGCGCAGCGAGGCGCCGTCGCGGCGCAGCCCAGGCAGGTTCAGCAGCGGCAGCATGGCCATCATCTCGCTGGCCAGCACCTTCCAGGGCGCGGGGTGGTCGTCGCTGACGATCCCCTCGCTGATGCCGCGCTTCGGCTCACGCAGGCTGCGCACCCATGCCGCCATCAGGATCCCGGGAATACCCACCGCCATGAACGCCACGTGCCAGCCCTTCAGGCCGAACGGCGCTTCCGACGCCAGCGGATAGGCGTTGGCCCAGTTGTCGAGAATGAGGCCGCCGAGGAACAGGCCGATGCCGCCGCCGATGTAGACCCCGGAAGAGTAGATGCCGATCACCGTGGCGCGCAGGCGGGTGGGGTAGTAGTCGGAGAGCATGGAATACGCTGCCGGCGAGGCGCTGGCCTCACCGATCCCCACGCCGATCCGGAACAGCGCGAGCACGGGAAACGACCGTGCCAGGCCGGAGAGCGCCGTCATCAGGCTCCAGAACATGAGCCCCAGCGAGATCAGGCTGCGGCGGATCCAGACATCGGCAAAGCGGGCCAGCGGGATACCGAACACCGCGTAGAACACGGCGAACACCGTGCCGTAGAGAAAACCCATCTCCGCGTCGCTGATGCCGAGGTCCGCTTTGATGTCCTCGGCCAGGATGGAGAGGATGTTACGGTCTATGAAGTTGAAGACGTAGACGATGACCAGCACGAACAGCACATAGTGCGCGTACCAGCCACCGAGCTTCGGCGTCTGCCCGTTCTCCACCCGCTCTCTCCCCGTCTCTCCAGCCTGGTGATACCAGAGAACCTGGTCCGGTGCCAGAGAAACCGACCCGGAGCCGGAAGCTGCCCGGGTAAGAGAGCGGGTGCGCTCTTAACCGTTCAGCTGCTTGTTGTATTCGGCGCGCGTCGCCTGAAAGCGCTCGAACGGAAACCTGATGGGAACCCCTTCGATAGCGGCGAGCAGCATCATCAGGTGGGCTTCCCAGCCGGCGCAGGACCTGGCGACGTCCTCGTCAACCGGGGTAGTGAGGGTGAGGATCAGCCGGGTCTCACTGCCCGCTGGCTCGATCTCATAGCGTACGGGCCGCTCCGGCTCCCCGGGACCGGACCAGGAGTACTCGAGCAGCCGCTCGGGCTCGAAGGCGGTCACGGTGCTGTCGATGACGATACCGCTGTCGACGAAGTTGAGCTTTGCAGCACCCCCGTTTCTCAGCTCGATCTCGCCGGGCGCCAGCCAGTCCACGAACTTCGCAGGATCCGTCAGCATGGCCCACACCGTCGAGGGTGGGTGGGCGATCAGCCGTTCCAGCTTGGCCCGATAGGTGTTACCCACGCGCTCGATGCTGCCGAGCGACTCGTTGGTGTCTGTCATGCGCTGCCTCCGGTGCGAATCGCCGCGAGCATAGCGGAAGCCGGGATGCCGCAGGGACACGGGATACTACCTAGCCGGATGCTTCGTGGTCTGTGCACCAGGGATGTGGGATCCTCCATGGACGGCAGACGGGGAGCAGGCGTGATCTTCTGGCTGAAAGTTCTGGCGGCGGTCGTCGTGACCACCGTTCTCTGGGTCGCGCTGGTGCTGGCCTCCGGGCTCGGCGGCTGGCTCCGGGCACCGCTGGCGCCGTCCGGCGACACCGCCGCGTTTGCGGATGCCGCGCGCCGCTATCTGGATGAGCACAATACGGGCAATGCGGCCTATCGCCTGCTGTCCGGCGGCAAGGTGGTGGACGAGCACTACGTATCGGTGGGCGAGCCGGTGGATCGGGATACGCTCTTTCAGGTTGCCTCGCTCAGCAAGTGGGTCACGGCCTGGGGCGTGCTCGCGCTGGTGGACCAGGGCCGAATCGACCTGGACGCACCGGTCAACGATTACCTCGGCCGCTGGCTCCTTCCCGCGGCTGAGCACGACCCGGATCAGGTCACCGTCCGCCGCCTGCTCAGCCATACCGCCGGCCTCACCGACGGCCTCGGCTATGGCGGGTTCGAGCCGGGCGAGTCCCGGCAGACCCTGGAGGCATCCCTCAGCAGCGCGAGCGACGCCTCGCCCGGGGCGGATGGCCGCACCCGGGTGGGCATGGCGCCGGGCCGCGAGTGGCGCTACTCCGGCGGCGGCTACACCCTGCTGCAGCTCCTCATCGAGGAGGTGTCCGGGCTGCCGTTCGAGGAGTACATGCGCCGGACGGTGCTCCGGCCGCTGGGCATGACCCGCAGCACGTTCGAGCCGGATCTCGCGCGCACGGACAACGTCGCCACCTTCTACGACACCGACGGTGCCGAGGCCGTCCACTACCGCTTCACCGCGCTCGCGGCCGCGTCGCTGTACACCTCGGTAGCGGACTTGAGCAAGCTGCTCGGCGCTCACGTGACGGATCCGCCGGGTCGGGGCGTGCTCTCCGAGCAGACCCTCGCGCTCATGCGCACCCCCCACGCGGCGCGCTTCGGGGCGGACATCTGGGGGCTCGGGGTCATCCTTTACGCGCCGACGGCGACGGGTGACTTCGTCATCGGCCACGACGGCAACAACGAGCCGGCGATCAACACCGCCGCGCGCGTCGACCCGGTGACCGGCGACGGCATCATCGTCCTGGAGACCGGCGCCCCCCTGCTGGCAACGGCGCTGGCCGGCGAATGGGTGTTCTGGCAGACGGGGGTGGTGGATACGCTCGATGTGATCCGGGCAGTGCCCGGGATGACGAGCGCGATGCTGACCGGCACAGCGGTGATCGCGCTGCTGGGTCTGTCCGTGGCCGTGATGATGCGCCGGCGGCGCAACCGCCCGTGAGCGGCGCGTTGCCGATCAGGACGATCCCAGGCTGAGCAGGTTCTCCACCGGCTGATAGGGTGCTTCCAGATAGGCGACGTCCGCCTCGTCCAGCGCGAGGCGTGTTGCAGCGACCAGCTCGTCGAGCTGCTCCGGCCGGGAAACGCCCACCACCGGAGCCGTGATCTCCGGTTTGCCGAGCAGCCAGGCCACGGCGATCTGAGCCGGCTTCACGCCCATCCTGGCTGCCAGCTCGGAGACCCGCTCGGCGACGGTGAAGACATGATCGCCGCGGTACAGGCTCTCGGTCCGGGCGCGGTCCCGGCCTTTCGAACGGCTGGTCGAGCCGGCGTCGAAGCTGCCCTTGAAGGAGCCGGCGAGGATGCCGCGGGCGAGGGGTGACCAGGGCGTCAGTGCCACCCCGGTGCGGGCGCAGTAGGGATTCATCTCCCGCTCTTCCTCCCGGTAGACCAGGTTGTAGTGGTTCTGCATGGAGACGAACTTCGTCCAGCCGTGCATCTCCGCCGTGAGCTGCAGCTCGGCGAACTGCCACGCGAACATCGACGAAGCGCCGAGGTAGAGCACCTTGCCCGCCTTCACCACGTCGTGCAGCGCCTCCAGCGTCTCCTCGATGGGTGGCTGCGCCTGGCCGGGCACACCGTGCGGGTGTCTGTGTATGACAAGATGATCGACGTAGTCGTGACCCAGCCGCTTGAGGCAGGCGTCCACGCCCTCGAAGACGTGCTTCCTGGAAAGGCCGCCCTGGTTCGCACCGCGGCCCATGGGCATGGAGATCTTGGTGGCGAGCACGTACTCGTCCCGCGGCAGCAGCTCTTTGAGCAGCGCGCCGACCACTTCCTCGCTGGCGCCGAGCCCGTAGATGTCGGCGCAGTCGAAGTAGTAGAGGCCATGCTCGATGGCGGCGCGGAAGATGGGCCGGGCGTCGTCGATGCCGAGGGTCCAGTCGCCCTGGTGGCCGCGGCCCGGCTGGCCGAAGTTCATGGTGCCCAGGCACAACCGCGACACCCGAAGGCCGCAGTTCCGGCCGAGCTGAACGCTGTCGAGCATGTCTTCTCCCCCGCGTCTCCCGAAGGGCGCAGAATGCCACAGCGCCGGGCGTTCAGGCAGGCGCCTTTTCCGGCCCGAACATCGCGTCCAGGTGGGCGGCAGGCAGTGGCCGGGTGAGCCTGGATACCAGCACCGTGGCGAGCACGGAGACGAGCTCGCCCATGGCGGCGCAGGAGTAGGGGTTCGGTCCCTCCGCTTCCAGCCAGGCCACCGCACTCCGTAGCAGGCCGGGATCGAACCAGTTCGGATCGAACACCTGCAGGTAGAGGGCCGCGAAGGTGAGAAAACCGCCGAGCAGCCCGGCGTAGGCGCCCTGTCGGGTCACGCCACGCCACAGCGCGCCAACCACCAGCGGGCCGGCGAACGCCGCCATCATGCCGCCGTTGCCGATCCAGACGATGATGGCGATGTTGGTGTCGATCAGCGCCCAGGCCATGCCCATGGTGAGCAGCAGCACCACCACGGTGGAGATGCGGCTGATGGCGAGCACGCTCGCATCGAGCGCATCGTGGCTGATGGTGAGCTTCAGCCGCGGCACGATGGTCCGGCGGTAGATGTCGTTGGCGATGATCTGCGAGGAGGACACCACCAGCCCGTCCGCCGTGCTCATGATGGCCGAGAGCACGCCGACACCGACCAGAGCGGCGAGCCAGGGCGGGAACAGCTCGATGAAGAGCATGGGCAGGGCCTCGTTCGGGTTCGCCCCCGGCTCGTAGAGCACATCACCGAGCAGGGCGCGGGCCAGCAGGCCGCCGACCCCGAGCATGGCCATGGTCAGCCCGAACAGGAACGCCAGGCGCACGAAGCGCATGCGGCTGCCGGTGTCCTTCAGCGCCCAGAGCTTGTTGCCGAGGTGCGGGAGCAGGCCGAGCGGGATGTGGGCGAAGAGGATGGCGGCGATGGACCACCAGGAGTGGAAGAGGGGCGTTTTCGGGTTGAGCGGTTCGACCAGGTTCGGATCCTGGCGGGTGAGTGCGTCCACCATGCCGGCGAAACCGCCATCGATCCCGTAGCCGACCGCGAACATGCCGATCACGATCACGGCGAGCACCAGCATCATCAGGCCCTGGATGCCGTCCGTCAGGATGTCGGCATGGGCGCCGCCGAGCACCACGTAGACGAGCAGGACCACGGTGGTGATGACCAGCGCCCAGCCCGGCGACAGGCCGAGCATGATCTCGAACATCACCAGGCCCGACACGAGCTGCCCGGCCAGATAGAAGAACAGCACCAGCGACAGCAGCGCGACGAGCACGCGCACGCCTTCGGACTGATAGCGGTCGCCCAGATACTCGGGAATGGACCGGTTGCCGAAGCGGTTTCCCGCCGTGGCGATCAGCCGCATGCTGATCAGGATGCCCAGATAGACGCCGACCGGATAGAGCACGTTGCTCCAGTTGATGACGAAGCCCCACTCGTAGCCGAGCGCCGGGCTGCCGAGGAACGTGGCGCCGCTGGCCGTGGAGGCGGCAAACGCGAAGGCGAGGAAGACCGGCCCGTAGGAGTTGCGGGCCGTGGCGAAGTCATCGGCGTGCTTCACCCGCCGCTGGGCGTAGATGCCGATGCCGACCATGAGAGCGATGTAGAGGACCAGGAAGATCCACGACCAGGTGATGAGCGTCATTCTGTACTGTCTTCCCCGTTCAGCTGCCGATTCTCAGCACGGTCAGCGGTCCCTCGAATACGCTCATCGCCTGACCCATGGATTCTCTGGCGCGGATCAGTTCGCCGTCCAGTGCGAGTACCTCGTCGGCCAGGGCGATGATGCGTCGGTTTGGTTGTGCGTGTGGCGCCGCGGCCCGGAGCTGCCGGGCGGACCAGTGAGGGTCACCGGTTTTCATGGTGGCAGCGATCAGCGCGGCGGCCGTGGAGCGGGAGACACCTGCATAGCAGTGAGCCAGAAAGGCGCCCTCCGCGGGATCCCAGGATTGCGCAAAGTCGATGAGCGTTTCGACGTCGCGGCGGGCAGCGAGAATCTGGTCCGGGCTGTGCTCGCTGATGTCATGCACCGCCACCCGCAGGTGTCTGGCTTCCTCGAGCTCCCGCGGCCTCTCGGGTTGAAGCTCGGGCTGAATGATGGAAAGCACCCGCACGGGTGCCAGCTCCCGAACAAAGCGCGGCATTTCAAAGAGGCTGGTCACGAAGATCGTGTGCGGATGCGTGCCTGCCGTGGCCCGGGGCATGATGTCTCCTAAGGGCTGTCGTCCTCCGGCTCCTCGAAGTCGTTTGCGGTTGGCGACAGCTCGCCGAACATGCCGCTGCTGGGCAGGTCCGGCTTGAAGGCGATGTGGCAGCCTTCGCACACGTCCACGATCTCGTCTCCGGCGCGGGAGATACGGACGATGTCCCTGTCGGCGATCGCCTTCACGGCGTGATCACCCGCCGCCTCCAGCCGGTTTGCCCAGGTCGTCCACTGGGGATTGGACGTCCAGGCCTCGTCCATGGGGCCGTTGCCCGGGATGACCAGCAGCGCGCCGGCCAGCTGCAGCTGATAGGCGCGGTATTCCAGGCTGCGCCAGTCGCTGTCCGTCCTGGGATTGCGCCAGGCAGCGAGCCAGATCGGATCCGCCGCGCTGTTGACCAGTGCCACCATCACCTCGTTGAGACTCACGGGCAGGCGCAGACCTTCCGCAGCGCCTGGCGTGGGTGCGGGCAGCACCGCCGGATCCCGATCGCCGCGGGGCCCGCTTTCTCCGCAGCCGGAGAGCGCGCCACCCGTGGCGAACGCGACACCAGTTGCGAGAACGAAGGCAGGAACTCTGCGCGTGAGGCAGGCGCCGAACATGATGATCTCCCTCCGGACAAGAAGCCGATTCTAACGGATCTTCCGCCCTCCGCAGCGCCTCGTTGAACGGCAGAGGGATCGCGGCTATGTTCGAGTGCCGAACACGACGCAGCAGAAGAAGGGGAAATCATGAGCACGGCAGCGGTCGATCCGGACGAGTTGAAGCGGTATTCCTTCACGGTCTGGAACTACAAGATGGGAGAGATGGTGTCGCTGATGATCCACATCGGCGACCGGCTCGGGCTGTACAAGGCGCTGGAAGGATCGGGGCCGCTCACGGCCGGTCAGCTCGCGGAGAAGACCGGGCTGCAGGAGCGCTGGCTGCTGGAATGGCTGCGCGGTCAGGCGGCCGCCAGGCTCATCGACTACCGCCCGGGCGCCGAAGATGCCTTCGAGCTCAGCGCGGTGGGATCGAAGGTGCTCGCGGACGAGGACGGGTCGCTTGCGTTCGCGGCGGGCGCGTTCTCCGGGCAGACGCCGCCGGAGACCGTTGATAAGCTTGTCGATGCGTTCCGGACGGGTGTCGGCCTTTCCTATCAGGACCTCGGGCCGAATGCCGCGCACCGCACCGAGCGGATGCTCGGGCCCTGGACGCGCCAGGAGCTGGTGCCGAACATCCTGCCGGCGCTCGATGGTGTGACGGCCAGGCTCGAGCAGGGCGCCGTTGCCGCCGACGTGGGCTGCGGGGGCGGCGTGGCGCTGATGGCCATGGCGCAGGCTTACCCGGCAACCGAGTTCCACGGCTACGATCCGAGCCAGCATGCCATCGACCGCTGCCATGCCAAGGTGGAGGAGCTGGGCCTTGCCAACGTGCGCCTGTTTGTCTCCGGCGGTGAGAGCCTGCCCAGGACGCCGACCTACGACTTCCTCATCACCTTCGACTGCATTCACGACATGACCCGACCGGCCGAGGTCATCGCCTCCATCCGCCGCTCGATGAAGGCGGACGGCACCTGGCTGATCAAGGACATCCGCAGCCAGCCCGAGTTCAGGGACAACCTGAGGAACCCGCTGCTGGCCATGTTCTACGGCTTTTCCGTGTCTGCCTGCATGTCGTCGGCGCTGTCGGAGCCGGACGGCGCCGGGCTCGGGACGCTCGGCTTCAATCCGGAGGTGGCCGAGCGCATGACGCGGGAAGCAGGATTCTCCAGGTTCCGGATGCACGATTTCGACGATCCGAGCAACCTCTACTACGAGGTGCGGCCGTGATGCGCCTTACCAGGGGTCCAGACCGACCAGCCGGCGGCCGAGGCCGGTGAGCTCGGGCAGCGGTCCCGGCTCGGGGATCTGCTGCCCGGGGACGTTCTGGACCACGGCCCAGCGGGGAGGGCGCTTCTCCTCGAACTCACGGATACGCAGCGTCCGCGCCGCGTCGTCGCCGACGGGGTCCATGGCCACGTACTGAACCCAGCGGGGTCTCGGCGTGAGGTTGAAGGTGCTGGAGTGTGGCAGCCGGCGGTCCCACACCAGCAGGCTCCCGGCGCGACCGGGCACGGTCACGAGGGCGCCGGGCGGAACCCCGGGACGCCGGGTTGCGACATGTTCGGGATGCGTCTCGAGATAGGTGCCCAGGTTCCGGTAGATCTCCGGCACGCAGCAGAACGCGCCCTGATCCGCGTCCGTATCCGTCAGGTAGATCAGGCCCTGCAGCGAGCGTGGTCCGCCCGGGGTGGGCGGGCCGTCCCAGTGCACGGGCTCGGCAGGTTCCCGGGGCCTGGCGTCTGCCTGACTCGTGGTCTTGAACGAGACCCGATCGAAGGTCACCCAGAGCGCCGGGGTGCCGTGCAGCGCCGCGAACACCTCGTGCACGTCCGGGTGCTGGCGCACGTCCCACAGCGACTGCGGATGGTGAACGGGCACGATGCCGTGGCCGCGGGATTGGCCTGCCGGCCACGATTCGGGAACCGATTCGCGCATGCGGAGGAATTCGCAGATCGTTGCCCGGACCGCGGCACACAACGCTTCCGGCACCACGTCCTCGACGAGCAGGTAGCCGTCGTGTTCGAAACGCTGTTTGTCAGCGTCGGTGATCACCGCTTTAATCCCGCCATGTCCGACCTGCTTGTCAGCATCGATCTCGGCACCACCCGTTTGAAGGTAGCCGCATACCGTCACGACGGCACTCTAGCGCATCAGGTCGTCAGTCGTCACAGCGAGGTAACGGGCACGGGCGACAGGGGGGAGCCGCTCCGCTGGCAGCGGGCCGAGGGCTGGTGGGAAGACACCGTCAGCGCGACCCGCGAGCTGCTGGCAGCGTTGCCGGCGCACCAGGTGCGAGGCATCGGCCTGTCGGGACGAGGGGGCGCTGCGGTGTTCGCCGATGGGGCGGGCCGGGTGCTGGTGGATCCCTGGTCGGACAACCGGCATCGGGATCAGTCCCGGACGCTGGCGGGATGGCGCAAGGGCGGGGTGTGGCTGTCCAACTACGGGCTCGCGCTCATCGCCAAGTATCTGTGGCTCAAGGACCACCAGCCCGAGCTCGCGGGCAGGATCACCCGGGCGTTCTACGCCAAGGACTGGCTGCTCTTCCGGCTGACCGGCGAGCACGTCACCGACTGGACGTCGGGTCCCGACGCTGCGGCGTGGGATCCGGCGCTCGCACACTGGAACCTGCCGGCGACGCTGCTGCCGACGCCGGCGCTGCCCTGGTCGCTTGCCGGTCGGCTCCGCCCCGAGGCGGCGAACCTGCTCGGTCTCGAGGCATCGTTGCCCGTGGCGGTGGGCGCGCACGACGGGCTCGCGGCCAACATCGGCGCGGGCGCCATCCGTCCCGGCGACTGCGCGCTGACCCTGGGTACCCACGGAGTGGTCAGGCAGGTGACCGCGGCCAGACCCGCCGGTGCCTACCGGTTCTACGGCGTTCCCCCGGATCGACACATCATCGGCGGCAATGCGCTGCTGGCCGGACGCTCTGCCGACTGGCTCGTCGAGCTGGTCGGTCGAGAGCCGCCGCCAGCGGAGCGTGCGGCCGCCTATGAGACGCTGGAACGGGCGGCAGCGGCCGTGCCGCCGGGTGCGGGCGGCGTCCGCTTTCTGCCGTTTCTGTCCGGCCAGGTGTCACCGGAGGTCCGGCCGGGAGCCCGGGCACTGTTCGCGGGTCTCGAGCTCGCGCACGGCCGCGGCGAGCTCTACCGGGCGGTGCTGGAGGGGGCCGCCTTCGCGATGGCCGATATCTTCGATCAGGTGCGTGCCTGGTGCGGAGAACCGGACCGCATCCGGGCCACGGGTGGCGGCGCCGAGAGCGCGCTGTGGATGGACCTGCTCACCGCCATGCTCGACCGGCCGGTGGGGCTGGGCGGTCCGGGGGTGGAGGGTCGTGGTGCGGCGATGTGCCTCGCGGTGGCGCTCGGCTGGTATCCGGATCTCGAGAGCGCGGGCAAGGCCATGGTCCGTGTCGTGCGCGAGACGGAACCGGACCCGCGACTGGTGGCCCGCTACCGGGAACTCCGCGAGGACTGGCAGGCCCTGAATCGCCTCAGCCGGGAGCTCGACCGACGGCGCTGACGTTCAGTCGGCCGCGAGCAGTTGGACGGGGCTCGGACAGCTCACCCTATCCGTGGTCTCGCCGATCCGGCCGTCGGCCGTGAGCACCATGGCGAGCACGCTGTTGGAATCCTTGTTGGCGACGAGCAGATATCGGCCGTCCGGGGTGACGAGAAAGTGTCGCGGGTGGCGGCCGCCGCTGCTCCGGTGCTGAAGGACGCGCGGCACCGGCGACGTCTCGATCACCGTGATCGAGTCGTGTCCCCGGTTGCTCACGTAGAGCCTGTTGCCGTGCGCTGCGATCTCGGCGGCGATGCTCCGACCGGTGAAGGTATCCGGCAGGCTGGCGATCGGCGGACCGGCGGTGCGCCCAAGGATCGGCAGCACGGTGCTTTCGAGCTCACCCACCAGATAGCGGCCGTCCGGCGTCAGGTGCCGTGGACCCGTCCCGGCAGGGACGTCTATCCGGCCACGCGGCTCCGCCGTCCGTGCGTCCAGCCGGTAAATGCAGTCGCCGCCGAGGTCGGCGATCCACAGCTCGTCATCGACGAAGCAGGCGCCGTGCGGGTGCGGCCGTGCCTGCCGGGGATGGGGGCCGGTGCGCTCCGGCCGGAAGACGGCGAGCAGCTCAGGGGTGCCCTGCGGGCGCCAGTCGAAGAGGGCAACGGAGCCGCCCGTGTAGTTCGTCACCGCCAGGCGACCCGCGGCGAGTGCCAGATGGCAGGGATCCGCACCCTGACTCGACAGCCGGCCGATCTCCCGCGCCCGGCCGGCCGCGAGCCCGAAGAGCGAGATCTCGCCGGAGCCGTCGGCGTTGCCGTGCTCGTTGGCCACCAGCAGGCGGGCGCCGTCGCTGAGCATCCAGGAGGGATTCTCGGTGCGTACGAAGAGCTCGGGCTCGGAGAGCCTCCCGGTCTCCCGATCGAGCATCAGGGTGTAGATCCCTTCCGAAGTCGTGCCGTGTGTGTAGGTGCCGATCAGCAGGCGCAAGGTTTGACCACCGTTCCTCTTCTGCCATGATCGCACCAACGGGGGCTGGGGAGCCAAACGACATGGGTCGCATTGCCGTGGTCGGCGGGACGGTGCTGAATCCCGAAGCAGGCACGGCGGAGCGCGCGGACCTGGTCGTCGACAACGGCGTGCTCGTCGACGCGCCGGCGGGGGCGGAGGCGCCGCCGGGGATGGACGTAGCGGTGGAACGGGTGGATGCCACGGGCTGCTACGTCTGCCCCGGCTTCATCGATCTGCATACCCATGTCTTCAATCATCCCGAGTTCGGTGCGGGGCGGGTACCCGCCGATCGCATCGGTGTCCAGCAGGGGGTGGCCGTCGTCGTGGACGCGGGCTCGTCCGGTGCGGCGACCATCGACGCCTTTCCGGACGTGGTGATCAACGCCCAGGCCACCCGGGTCTTCGCCTTCATCAATATCGGTTCGCCCGGGTTGCCGAACCTGGGTGGCGGTCACGCGTCGAGACCGGAGCTGTGCGATCTGGACGGTGTGGTGAAGGCCTTCGACCGGCACGGCGACTGGCTGGTGGGCGTGAAGGTGCTCGCCTCGCAGAGCCACACCGGCAGCTTCGGCCTGGAAGCCGTGAAGCTCGCCAGGAAGGCTGCGGAGCTGGTGGGCAGGCCGCTCATGCTGCACGTGGGCAACGCGCCGCCCGTCATCGACGACGTGCTCGATCTGCTCAGGGCGGGCGACATCGTCACGCACACCTATCACGGCAAGGTGGGCGGCGTGCTCGGCTACCGGGACAGGATCATCCCGGCTTTTGCCGAGGCGGTGGCCCGCGGCGTGATCGTGGATCTCGGGCACGGGCGCTCGTCGTTCAGCTTCCGGGTCTGCGAGCGCGCGCTCGCTCAGGGCATGCCGCTGCACACCATCAGCTCCGACCTGCATCGGGGCAACGTGGAGCGCTTTGCCGTGAGCCTCGCGCGCACCATGACCAAGCTGCGCCTGCTCGGCCTTACGGTCGAGGACGTGGTGGAGAAGGTGACGCTGGCGCCCGCCCGCGCCATCGGCATCGACCGTCTCGGCTTCGGCCGGCTGGCGCCGGGTCTCACCCGTGCGCTCACCGTCTTCCGCGAGCGGGAGGCCGCGCTCGAGGTGGAGGATGCACAGGGCGAGGTCCGCGTCGCGGACCGGATCATAGAGCCGCTGGGGGTGATTCTGGACGGACGTTTTCATCCGCTGGCGGCGCCGGTGTGATGGATGACGGTCCCTATCGGGCACTGGGCCTGCCGCGGGTGATCAACGCCGCGGGGAAGATGACGGCGCTCGGCGGTACGGCTCAGTCCCCGGAGGTTGCCCGCGCGCTGGCAGCGGCGGCGTCACACCACGTGGACCTCCCGGCGCTGAGACGGGTTGCCGGAGACACGGTCGCCCGGCGCACGGGAGCGGAAGCGGCGACCATCACCACGGGTGCAGCGGCCGGCATCGCCATCGGCGTGGCGGCGATGATCACCGGGACAGACGAAGCGCTGGTCTCCCGGCTGCCCGACACGGAAGGTCTCGCCAACGAGGTGGTGCTGCAGGCGGGTCACGACGTGTTCTTCGGTGCCACGGTCGGCCAGATGATCCGGCTCGGCGGCGGCCGACCGGTCACCGTCGGCAGCCGCGACTCGGTGACGGCACAGGCGCTGTCGCAGGCGCTGGGCGCTCGCACCGCGGGACTGGTCTACGTCTGCTCGCACCACACCCGCCAGCAGGGCGGAATCGCGCTCGACGAGTTTCTCCGCATCGCCCACGAACGCGGTCTGCCTGTGCTCGTGGACGCTGCCGCGGAGGAGGATCTCGAATCCTTCATCGCGGCCGGCGCGGACCTGGTCACCTACTCCGGCGGCAAGGCCATCGGCGGCCCCACGGTGGGTTTCATCGCCGGCACGGGAACCCTGATCGCCGCCTGCGAGCTGCAGAATCGGGGCATCGCCAGGGCAATGAAGGTGGGCAAGGAGCAGATCATGGGTCTGCTGGCGGCGCTGGAACGTTATCCCGGCCCCGCCACCTGGCCCGGGAGGCTGGCTGCCCTGCAGCACGCCCTGGAAGGGGTGCCGGGCATCCGTGTCAGCATCGAGGCAGACCTGGCGGGACGGGACATCCGGCGGCTGGGGCTCAGGATGGATTCGGTTGCCCGGCTCGAGTCGCTGGTGGCCAAGCTCCGCGCGGGAGATCCGGCGATCTACACCCGGGATCACCAGATCGGCGAGGGGCTGGTGCTGTTCGATCTGCGCGAGGTGGCGGATGCGGATGTTGCCGTGATCGGCCGCCGGGTGCGCGAGGCGCTGGAATGAAGGAGACGCAGGACATGAACACGCCGCTCGATACGGCAACGTCTCTGGAGACGCTGGTGCGTGCCCACGCGGACGAAGCGGAGGCGGCCCGGCGGCTGCCGGAGCCCGTTGCCCGGGCGTTTGCCGGCAGCGGCCTGTATCGGATTGCAGCGCCGCCGGATCTGTCGGGGCTGGATGCGGACCCGGTCACCCAGATGTCCGTCATCGAAACCATCTCCCGATTCGACGGCAGCGCCGGCTGGAACCTGATGATCGGCATCGAGACCTTCGGCCTGCTGGCACCGGCCTGCGGGCGCTGCCGGTCGCTGATCGAGGACCCCGGGGTGATCATGGCCAGCTCCACCGCGGCGGTCGGCCGGGCCGATCGGGAAGGAGACGGCTATCGGGTGACGGGTCGCTGGCAGTTCGTCTCCGGGATTCACAATGCTGCCGTGTTCGGCGCCACGGTGCGCCTCTTCGAGAACGGCGAGCCGGTGAGCGCGAATCTCTACGCCATGATCACGGAGCCGGACTTCCGGATCGAGGACACCTGGCACGTGGGCGGGCTCTGCGGCTCCGGCTCCCACGACGTGATCGTCGACGGCGTGTGGGTGGGGGAGGACCGGATCGTCGCGCCGCTTGGCGGTGCCGAGGCGACGACGGCCCAACTCCGTTTTCCGCTCGGTGCCCGACTCGCCTTCAACAAGGTAGCGGTGGCGCTGGGCATCGCCCGCTCGGGCATCGAAGCGTTCGTGGCGCTGGCGGAAGGTAAGGTGCCGCGGTTCACCTCGAGCTCCCTGCGCGACCGGCCTGCATCCTGGCGGGCAGTGGCCGAGGCCGAGGTCAGGCTCCGCGCCGGCCGTGCGCTGGTTTGTGAGCTGCTCGACGGGATGTGGGCCAAGGTGCTCGCGGGAGACCACATCAGCACGCGGGAGCGGGCGCTCTTTCAGCTGGCGTGCTCGGACGCGGTGCGTGGCTGTGTGGCGGCGGTGGATCTGGTCTGCGACGCGGCCGGCACCACGGCCAATCAGCGGGAGCACCCCCTGGAGCGGATCGCCAGGGACGTGCGCGTGGTCCGCCAGCACGTCACCGTGGCCAGCCACCACATGGACGATGCGGGCCGGGTGCTGCTGGGATTGCCGCCGCAGGGGATGATGCTGGCGGGTCTGCGCGGCTGACTTGTGGTGCAGGCCTCAGTTCCGGCCGTTTCGATGGGTGACAATCTGCGTTTCCCTCGTCGACGGGAGGCGCGGCATGAGAGACGTTCCGCTGCTGCTCGCACTGCTGCTGCTCACCGCTGCTCCGCCGGTGCGGTCCCACGAGCAGATGACCATCGACTGCGTGGCGCCGGTGCGACCTCTTGATGATCAGAACGACGAACGCTGGCACCGGTTTCTGGCGGAGATCGATGCCTTCCAGACCTGCATCACCCAGGCGGCAGACAGACATCAGGCCTGGGCGGACGAGCATCAGCGTGCGGCGTTCGCCGCGGTGGATGCCTGGAACGACTTCGTGCGTACCTCGTTGAACGCCCCCGAGGACTTTCCCTGGCCGCCCGAGGAGCGCTGACCGCCGCCGTGGCGATCTGAGTGCCCCGCGGACTACCTTTTTCCGCCCGCTGCGACTATCTTGCCGGCTGCACGCAGCAGGGAGGCAGCGGTCAGATGAGCTATGTGGGAGGGCGCCATTTCCGGGTGGCGGACGACGACGGCACGCTCTATCCGCTGCTCGTGGCCTACCCCTCTCCCGTACCCCCGGAGCCGGTGTCGCTCGGTCCCTACCTGCTCGAGATCGCGGCCAACGCAGAGATCGAGCCCGGCCGGCACCCGATGGTCGTGATCTCCCACGGTTCCGGTGGCTCGCACCTGGTGTACCGGGACCTGGCCGGTCATCTCGCCCGGTCCGGGTATGTGGTGCTGATGCCGGAGCACCCGGGTAACAACCGCAACGACAATGCGCTGGCCGACTCGACCGACAATCTCGAGAACCGTCCCCGGCACCTGTCGCAGTCTCTGGACCTGATCGCCGCTGATGCCGAGTTCGGTCCGAATGTGGACATGGACAGGGTCGCGGTGATCGGCCACTCCCTGGGTGGGTACACGGCGCTGGCCCTTGCCGGAGGGCGACCCAGCACGGCCGACGGGACACGGATTCCGGTCACCGCGGATCCTCGCGTCCGGGCGCTGGTTCTGCTCGCGCCGGCCACGCCCTGGTACGCGGGCAAGGGGGCGCTGGCGGAGGTGCGGGTGCCGGTACTGATGCTCACGGCGGAGCGGGATTCGCTCACCCCGCCCTGGCAGGCGGAGATCGTGCGCAAGGGACTGCCGGCCGCTGCCCGCCTCGTGCACCACGTGGTGCCGAATGCGGGCCACTACTCGTTTCTGAGCCCGTTTCCGGAGGTCATGCGCAGCCCGCGGTTTCCTCCCGGGAACGATCCGGAAGGGTTCGATCGCGCCGGGTTTCAGCGGGAGCTCGCCGGGACGGTCGCCGGTTTTCTCGAGAGGGCCCTGTGACGCCCGAAAGTGGTGCACTGACGCCGTTTCCGCGTGGTCGGACGAGACGTTGAGTTCGCTCAGCCAACGTGGAATCATGCGCGCCGCGCGGTTGGTCACCGACGCTTCCCCCCAACTGGTTCTATGGAGAATTTCTAATGAAATCAAAAGGATACATAATCGCCGCAGCAGGATATGTCGCCGCAGCGCTTCTGTGGCCGGCGCTGAGCCTGGCGGCCCAGCCTTCGTCCGAGCTGAACTACGACTTCGTCGACCTTGGTGTCACCTTCGGCGACATCGACACGGCGGGCGACGACGTGGACTTCTCCACCTTCGACGTCAACGGCTCCTGGGGCGTACACAAGAACATCGCCCTCATCGGCCGGGTAGGGGTCGGCGAGATCGACACGTCAGGTGACATCGACACCACGGAGCTCGCCTTCGGGATCAATGCGCACTTTCCGCTGACGGACAGGATCGACCTGGTCGTTCCCGTTGCCATCGAGTGGGCAGAGTACGAGGCGGGTTCCTTCGAAGACGACGACACCGGCTTCTCACTCGGCTTCGGCGTCCGGGCGCTGGCATCCCCGGCGTGGGAGTTCAACGGCGGTCTGAGGTACATCGACATCTTCGGTGAGGACGACCTGGGGGTGGTCGGCGGTGCGCGCTGGCACATCAGCAGCCTGTTCTCGCTGTCTGCGGACGCGACGATCGGTGACGACGCCTCCGGCGTGCGCCTTGGCGGCCGGTTCTCGTTCTGAGGGCAGGCAGTTGCGGGAGGCCCGCGAGAAAGCGGGCACCGCGCAAGCAGATGTCTGACGAGACGGGCCCTTCGGGGCCCGTTTTCATTTACAGGGAGACAGGCTGGGGCAGCGATCGCGGAACGGGCGCTCAGCCGTTCCCGTTGACACGCCAGTCCTGCTGCAGCTTCCTGGCCATCTCGAAATCCGGGTGAAAGCCCAGCACGTCCTCGAGCAGGTTGCGCGCCAGATAGTCGTCGCCGGCGTCATGGGCCGCTTGTGCTTCCTCGGTCAGCCTGAGGGCGCTGTCGTACATCAGGGCGAGTCCGGCCTCGTTGGTCGGATCCAGGCGCAGCACCTGGGTCAGGCGGCTGACGGCGTTCTCGTGAACGGGCGTGACGATGGCGCCCGCGTCGTACAGGGCCTGCGCCTCGACAAGGAGTGCCGCCACCCGCGCCGCCTCCGCATCAGACAGCGTGCGCTCCGGGGCGGGGCTTTCATCGGGCCGATCGGCAACCGGCAGCGGGTCCTCGAGGGGCGAGGGTTCGGCAGCCAGGGTTTCCCCGACTGCGGACGGTGCTGCCTCGATGACAGGTTCGCTCACGGTGACCGTGGGTTCGATGGCAGGTGCGGCCCGGCGTGTCACCACCGGTGCGGGCGGCGGGTCTTCCGGCCAGAGCGGTTCCACGACCTGCCCTGGCTCGAGGTATCCCGAGCTCGGCAGGTGCACACCGAGCTCCTCCGGCGCATCGAGCAGCAGCGCCATGGGAATCAGCAGCACCAGCGCCGCAACTACGGCCGCGAGCGCGCGGTGCGCGGCAGCATTCCCGGCAGCGGCTTGACGCTGTGAGGTGACACGGGAGGTCGTTGACGGGGTGGCATCACCTGTATCGGAAGGGGAAGGCCCGGGTGCGACTGCACGCGCGCGAATCGGCGAAAGGCCGCTGGAACCTTCCTGCACGGGTGCCGGCACCTGCGCCTGCAGCAGGGGAATCTCGATGGAGGTCTCGTCCGGCACGTCGTGATCGCCATCGAGCAGCCGTTCGTACGCGTCCTCGGCACCGGCTTCCAGGAGCGCGGCGACCTCCTCGGTCGTGGCCACCCCGATCGGCGGCAGCGTCTGCCAGGTGACGGCCGGCTGGTCCACGAGGGTGATGGGCTCGGAGAGGCGGGTCAACGCCACGGTGGGTGGAGTGGTGGGTCGGAGGTCCAGCTCGCAATCCGGCGCGGCCCGCTCGCCGGCGCGGAAGTCGGGCGTGATCACCAGCGAGCAGGTGGGGAAATGCATCTTCACCGTCGAGCCCGCAGGAAACGTCACGTGCTGGCGGGTACTGCCCTGCCGGTCGCAGAACGTCCAGTCCATGGCCAGCGCCTGCAGCGTCAGCTCGCCGTCCCGGACGGAGATCCGCAGCAGCGCGTCTTCCCTGGCGGGGCTCAGCACGATGCCGCCATTGCCGTCCTCGCCGATCTGCAGATCCTGGGCGAGGCGGAGCACCAGATCGCCGCGGCTGGCGATCAGGTACCAGTCCGTGGGGGAATGTTGTGCTTCCGGGTCAGACAGCATGGCGTCGAGGTCCTCTCGACCGGAACGGGCTCGATCGGGAACGCTACCACACCTCGGCCCGCAGCAGGACATGGCCCCGAAACGGCCGCATGGCGTGCTCTCCAGCGGGCTGGGTCGGGTACCTCGAGCGGAGAACCGGGTATAGTGGTCCGGTCCGTCGAGGAGGAGAGGACGTTCGATGAGCGGGAACGGATCGCAGGATTCAACAAGAAAAGTGCGCACATTCTGCCGGGTCTGCGAGCCGGCCTGCGGACTCGTCGCCAGCGTGCGTGGCGATGCGCTGCTGAAGCTGGAAGCCGACCGGGAGCATCCCATCTCCCGGGGATTCGTCTGTAATAAAGGTATCTACGGCGCCGACGTGCACAACGATCCGGACCGGCTGTCCTACCCCATGAAACGCGTGGCACCCGGTCGGTTCGAGAAGATCGGCTGGGACCAGGCGGCGACGGAAATCGCGGAGCGCCTCACGGCGATCCGCGACCGGCACGGTGCCCAGTCCATCGGCAGCTACACGGGCAACCCCACGGCGTTCAACACGCTCTACGGGCCGTCCTTCGGCAGCTTCATGCGCCAGCTCGGCGCCCGTTACCACTTCAGCTCCGGCACCCAGGACTGCGCCAACAAGTTCGCCGCCAGCGAGGCCGTGTTCGGCACGCGGACGCTGCACCCGGTGCCGGATCTGGATCATTCGGACTTCATCCTCATCGTCGGCGAGAACCCGGCGGTCAGCCACATGTCCTTCGTCTCCATCCCGAATCCCATGGCCCATCTGAAGGCCGCCGTGGCCCGCGGTGCCCGCGTGCTGTACGTGAATCCGCGGCAGATCGAGTCCGCGTCCATGGCCGGCGAGGTGCTGAAGATCCGGCCGGATACGGACGTCTATCTCTTCGCGGCGCTCATTCACGAGATCGACCGTACGGTGGGCTTTCACCCGGCGGCGCTCGAGCACGGTGAGCGCCTGGACGACCTGCGCACCTTCGTGGCCCGCTACCCGGCCGAGCGGGTGGCGGCGGTGACGGGCATTCCCGCCGACGGCATCCGGGCGCTGGCCCGGGATTTCGCCGCCGCACCCGCTGCGTGCGCGCACATGTCAACGGGCGTCAACATGGGCCGCCAGGGCACGCTCGCCTACTGGCTGCTGCACATGCTGGTGCTCGTCACCGGAAACCTGGGCCGCCGCGGCGGCAATGTCTACTCGCTCGGCTTCTACGAACGGAGCACGGCGGCCGGCCGGGCAGTGCCGGAAGGCTTTCTGGACACGCCCTTCGGCCAGGTGCGTAAACCCGGCGGGGTGGGCATCAACCTGCCCGGCAACCTGCTGGCGAGCTACATCTCGGACCATGCCGAGCCGATCCGGGCGCTCTTCGTCAGCTCGGGCAACCCGGTGCTGTCCATTGGTGGCGAGGGTCGCATGCGCAGCGCCATGGAATCGCTCGAGCTGCTGGTCTGCGTGGACATCTACCGTAACGCCACCGGCGAGTACGCCGACTACCTGCTGCCCGCGGCCGGCGCCTTCGAGCGGGAAGACGTCAATTTCGCCGGTATCGGCCTGCAGTTCGAGCCGTCCGTGCAGTTCACCCCGGCGGTGGTGCCGCCTGCGTTCGAGCGCAGGCCGGACTGGTGGATCTACGAGCGGTTGTGTCGGGCGATGGGCTTCGAATCGGCGCTGGACGGCGTGCCGGAGGGCGAGCTGCCGGACATGTGGGGACGGGTGAATGCCATGCTCCGCTCCCGCGGCCACGACATGGCAGAGCTCAAAGCGCGGCAGATCATCGTCTTCGAGCGCTCGAATCCGGAAGACTTCTACAGCCGCTTCCTGCAGCGTGACGAGCAGACCGTCGACTGCTGCCCCGAGATCTTCGGACAGGCAATCGAGCGCATGGAGACCATCTTTCAGGAGCTTTCCAGCGCGCCGGCGGGATCGCTGAAGCTGATCAGCAAGCGCGATGCCTACAACTTCAACAGCTGGTACGCGAACGTCGCGAAGCTGAAGGTGAAGGAGCGGGACCGCAACTACCTGTACATGCATCCGGAGGATGCCGAGCTGCGGCAGATCGCAGACGGCAGCACCGTGCGCGTGGCCAACGGCAACGGCGAGATCGTCGCACCCGTGCGCCTCACGGACGAGCTCATGCCCGGCGTTGTGGCCATGACCCACGGCTGGGGGCACGGGCAGAGCCCCGGCATGCGCGTGGCGAATCGGAACCAGGGGGTGAACTGCAATGCCCTGCTGCCCTCGGGTCCCGGCAGCTTCGAGCCGCTGTCCAATCAGGCGCACATGACCGGTGTGCCCGTGGAGGTGACGCCGGAAGCAGGCTGAAGCCGGTCAGCGGGTAGGCTTCAGGAAGTCCGCGCCGCGGGCGGCCATCCCGCCCAGCACCCTGACCAGCCAGCGTGGCTGGTACTGGCTCCAGCTCACCAGCGCCTGGTTGGCGATGCCGGGCACGCGGATCACCTGGCCGGCCCTGCAGGCATCGAAACCTTCCTGGGCCACCGAAGCGGCGTTGGCGAGAAACCAGCTGGCGAGCCCCGCGTCTTCCAGGGCGGCGGCCATCTCCGTGCGCGTGGGCCCCGGGCACAGCGCGCTGACGGTGACCCCGGTGCCGCGCAACTCCTCCGAGAGGCTTTCGGTCAGCGACAGCACGAACGCCTTGCTCGCGGCATATACGCCCATGCCCGGCACCGGCTGGAAAGCGGCGACGGAGGCGACGTTGAGAATGCGTCCGTAACCGCGGGCCGCCATCTTCCGGCCGTAGTGGTGGGTCAGCTCGGTGAGCGCGCGGACGTTCAGGTTGATCAGGTTGGCAAGCTCACCGCGGTCTGCATCGAGCATGGGCAGCGTGCTGATCACGCCGGCGTTGTTCACCAGCACGTCCACGTCAACTCCGAGCGCCGTCACCGCGTCGATCAGCCGCTGCGGGCCCTTGGTGCGGGCGAGATCCACCACCACCGGATGCACGCTCACCGTACCGCCCAGCTCGCCGGCCAGGCCGGCCAGCCGATCCTCCCGGCGCGCGGCGACGATCAGGTTGTAGCCGTTCTTCGCGAACACGCGGGCGAGCTCCGAGCCGATGCCGGAGGAGGCGCCGGTGATCAGGGCCGTGGGTCTGGGCATGGACGGGTCCTTGTCGAGCGGACGGAGAGGGAAGCAGTGTAAACCGAGCGCGTGATGGGCGGGTGAAGGATCAGAACACGCCCGGCACCAGCATGCGCGTGCGGCGCCGGTAGGCCGCGTAGGCCGGCTTGTCGGCGTCGAGCTTGCGTTCGATCATGGGAATGGAGATACCGACGAAGAGCACCGCCATGCACACTGGTCCGAGCCAGGACCAGGGATAAACGCCACCCCAGGCGGCCACCCCGAAGAGGAACAGCGCGATCCAGAAGCCGATCTCGCCCAGGTAGTTCGGGTGCCGGCACCAGGCCCAGAGACCCGAGTCCAGCACCTCGGCGCGGCTCGAGCGCGCGGCACGGAACCGGTGCAGCGAGCGGTCGGCGGCAAGCTCCAGCCACACCGATGCGAGGCCGAGCACCAGCGCCAGCGCATCGAGCGCGCCGAGCTGCGCACGGCCCGTCGCCAGTGCCGGGTACAGGGCAAGGCAGCCGAGCCACACCACGATCGTCGGAAAGAGGTGCACGCCCAGGAAGGACAGCGGCCACCAGAGGCGGCCTGCCGTACCGGCCAGATTGCGATACCGCCAGTCCTCGTCGCCGAAGCCCTGCCAGCCCCAGGCCCAGTTGCCGGTCAGGCGCACGGACCAGAGCAGCACCAGCACGGTCACCAGGACCTGCCGGCCGGTGTCGGCGCCGTCGCTCTCGAGGAGCAGATAGAGCGCGATCAGGGGCGGTGCCACGCTCCAGTAAGGGTCGTAGAAAGACGAGTTGCCCGTGCGGACGCTGCAGCCGAAGATCACGACGGTGGCGAGCACGTCGGCGATGAGCACATCGACGAGCGGGTGGCGGTCGAGCATCGTCACCGCTGCCGCGGCCACCAGGGTGGCGGCCACATAGCCGGCGACGATCACGCCGAAATCCCTGCGTCTGCCCTGCGCCATCGCTGACACCTCCCTACCTCGTCGGATGCGGGGGATTATCACTACAATGCGACGCATCGCTAAGGGCGATCGTTGCCCGCGGGGAGGTGCATTGCAGGGTGGTCCCGGTAACTGGCTGATTCTGATCGGCATCGTGGTGCTGCTGGCCGGCGTGCTCGTGAAGTGGGGTCTGCTCGGCTGGTTCGGCAACCTGCCCGGTGACATTTCCATCAAGCGGGACGGATTCCGCTTCTACTTCCCGCTCACGTCCATGATCCTGATCTCCGCGGTGCTGTCGGTGCTGCTCGGCCTGATCCGACGCTTTCTGTGAGCGGCAGCGGACTGGGTTACCGGCCGGATGTGGACGGGCTCCGCGCCGTCGCCGTTGTGCCCGTCATCCTGTTTCACGGCGGGCTTGCCGGCTTCGACGGCGGCTTCGTCGGCGTGGACGTCTTCTTTGTCGTCTCCGGCTACCTCATCACCTCCATCATCACCGCCGAGCTGGATGCGGGCACCTTCACGCTGACCGGCTTTTACGACCGGCGGGTGCGGCGGATCTTCCCGGCGCTGTTCCTGGTGCTGGCCGTGAGCTCGGTGGCCGCCTTCGGCGTGCTGGTGCCCGAGTATCTGGAGGACTTCGGCCAGAGCGTCATGGCCGCGGCTTTCTTCGTGTCCAACTTCTTCTTCTACACGGAGAGTGGCTACTTCGACGGACCGGCGGAGCTGCACCCGCTGCTGCACACCTGGTCGCTGGCGGTGGAGGAGCAGTTCTACCTGCTCTTTCCGCCGCTTCTCATGCTGGCCGCCCGCTGGCGGCTGCAGAGATCGGCCATGCTTGCAGCACTCGCCCTGGCGAGCTTCGCGTACGGTGTCTGGCGGCTCGAGGACGATGCCTCGGCCGCGTTCTATCTTCTGCCCAGCCGTTTCTGGGAGCTCATGCTCGGGGCGCTGCTCGCCACCGCACCGGTGCCCGTGATCCGATCCGGATTGCTTGCGGGCGGACTTGCGGCGGCCGGGCTGGTGATGATCGGCTGGGCCGTGGCCACCTACGACGCGGCAGTGGCGTTCCCCGGCGTGGCAGCGCTGCTGCCCTGTCTCGGCACGGTGCTGGTGATCCACGGTGGGCGCACGGCGAACGGGATCAGTACGCTGCTCGGCTCGGCACCCCTGCGCGGCATCGGCCTGCTGTCCTACTCGCTGTATCTGTGGCACTTCCCGCTGTTCGCCTTCGCCCGTCACCTGATCATCCGGCCGTTCACGGTGACGGAGGTGGCGGTGCTGACGGCGGTCACCTTCGTGCTCTCACTGGCGACCTGGCGCTTCGTGGAGCAGCCCTTCCGGGCCCGCCCCAGGCGCATCGAGCGCGGGACGGTCTTCCGGCTGGCCGGCGCCGCCATGGCGGTCGCGCTCGGGATCGGGATCTTCACCGATCTCAGCGACGGGGCTCCCTGGCGCATGAACGAGGCGGCCCGATCCTATCTGGCGGCTTCCGAGGATCGGGACACGGCGTGTCTGCGCCGGGGCAGAGGCTGTGAGCTGGGGCCGGCGGACGGGCAGCCGAGGTTCGTGGTCTGGGGCGACTCGCACGCCAGCGCGCTGCTTCCGGCCTTCCGCGCCGTGGCCGGCGAGCTCGGTATTCCGGGTAAGGCGGTGGTTCAACCCGGCTGTCCACCGCTCTCCGGTTATCGCCTGCAGGGAGCGAATGCACAGGACTGTGCCGACGCGGTCCGGCGCGGCTATGAGGCCGCCCTGTCGCCAGGGGTCGAGCAGGTGTACCTGGCGTCGCGCTGGACGATGGTGCTCGAGGAAAGCCGCTACGGCTTCGAAGGCGGTGAGGCGCTGGTGCTGCTGGACGCGGAAACCGGCGAGCAGCGCGGCAACGCGCTGCTGCTCGAGCAGGGCCTCGAGGAAACCGTCGCGTCGCTGTCGTCGGCGGGCAGAGAGGTGGTGCTCATCGGCCCGGTGCCGGAGGTGGGCTGGCACGTGCCGCACACGCTGGCTCAGCGGGCCCGATTCGGTGACCGGCTCACCGCTTCGGCCATCGAGCCGGACGCGGCCGCCTTCCACCGCCGCAACGACCGGGCGATCGCGCTGCTCGAGGCGATCGCCGCCCGCTTCGATGCCCGCCTGATGTATCCGCACGAGCCGCTGTGCGGGTCTGACCGGTGCCGGGTCGTGCTCGACGGCAGGCCCGTGTACGGCGACACGGATCACCTGACCATCACCGGCGCCATGCAGCTCGTGCCCCTGGTGCGCAGCGGGCTCGAGAGGCTGACGACGGATCCGGATTCTTAACTCCCCTGTCACGAACGGGTGTGAGACTGCCCGCCTCTTGCCTGACGGGGATAACACATGCACCGGATCTCACATCTGCGCGGCGCCTTCGTGCTGCTCTCCTTCCTGCTCGGCCCGGCACTGTCGCTCGCCGATGACGGTCATCACGATGACGGTCATCGCGATGACATAAAAAAAGGCCGGGACCACAAGGACGGCTCGCTGTTCAAGTGGGTCGGCACCTTCGACGTCATGGCCGGCAACGGTTCGGGAGTGGCCGAGATCGTCGACGTCACCACGAACGGCAGGCAGCTCATCTACACGGACGCCGCCAACGAGGCCATCGGCTTCGTCGACATCCGCTGGCCGTCCCGACCGATGGGCGAGGGTACCCTCGACATGCCGGGCGAACCCACCAGCCTCGCCATCCTGGACCCGCTGGTGCTGGTGGCGGTGAACACGTCGCCGTCCTATACGGAGCCGTCCGGCCAGCTGGTGGTCGTGCACCGGCTGACGCGGAAGATCGTCGCCACTTATGAGCTCGCCGGCCAGCCGGACTCCATTGCCCTGGCGCCGGACAGACAGCGTGCGGTGATCGTGATCGAGAACGAACGGAACGAGGACCTGGATGACGGGCTGCTGCCGCAGTATCCGTCCGGCACCCTGCTCATCGTCGATCTCAAGGGACCTGCGGATGGCTGGGCGATCCACGAAGCGGATCTGACCGATGTCGCGCTGAACGCCTTCGAGGGTTCGGATCTGGAGCCCGAGTTCGTGGACATCAACGATGCGAACCTCGCCGTCGTCACCTTCCAGGAGAACAACCACCTCGCCGTGGTGGACATCCTTACTGGCTAGACGGTCAGCAACTTTTCCGCCGGTTCCGTGGACCTTCACAACGTCGACACCGTGGAAGAGGACCTGATCAGCCTCGATTCGGACATCACCCGGCGGCGCGAGCCCGACGCGGTGGCCTGGATCGACGACGACTCCTTCGCCACCGCGAACGAGGGTGACTACGAGGACGCCTTCGGCGAGGAGGGTGGCAGCCGCGGCTTCTCGGTCTTCAACATCGACGGTACGGTGGAGTACGAGTCCGCCGAGTCCTTCGAGCACCTCCTGGTTTCCGCCGGCCACTACAACGAGGGCCGCTCGGAGAACAAGGGCGTGGAGCCGGAAGCGGTAGAGACCGGTGTCTACGGCAAGCGCAATCTGCTGTTCGTCGGCTCGGAGCGGTCCAACGCCATCGGCGTCTACGACGCGAGCGGGAAAATCCCGGGCCTGCTGCAGGTGCTGCCGACCGGTATCGGTCCCGAGGGTGTGAAGGCGATTCCGAAGCGGGGTCTGCTCGCCGTCTCCACCGAGACCGACGTGGCGGACGCTGGCATCCCGACCATGATCAATCTCTACGCGCTGGGTCACAGCGTATCGCGCTACCCCATGATCCGGTCGGCTGCAGATGCCAACGGCCTGCCCATTCCCTGGGTGGCCCTCTCGGGACTCGCCGGGGATCCCTGGGATCGCCATACCCTCTACGCGGTGAGCGACTCCTTCCTGGCGGAAGGCTTCATCTACACCGTGGACGTGAGCCGGCGCCCGGCGCAGATCGTCGATCGGCTCATGGTCACGGGCGCGAGCTCGAGCCTGGATCTGGAGGGGATCGCGGTGGGTCCGGACGGCTACTTCTGGGTCGCGAGCGAAGGCAACGCGTCGCGTCCGAACCTGATCCTCAAGGTCGATCCGGCCACCGGGCAGGTGGTGAGCGAGATCGAGCTGCCGGTGTACCTCTCGGCCAACGCCCGCACCAACGGCTTCGAGGGCATCGCCGTGACCGGCGAACCGGGTGCAGAGCAGGTGTACGTGGCCATTCAGCGTGCCTGGCCGGCGACGGGTGACACGGACGGGCTGCACACGAAGATCGGCCGCTTCGACGTGGCGACGGCGGACTGGGGCTTCGTCTACTACCCTTTCGAGCCGGAAGGTGAGGGCGACTGGATCGGGCTGTCCGAGCTGACGCTGCTGCCGGACGGCACCTTCGCCGTGATCGAGCGGGACAAGGGCTGGGGCCCGAGCACGGGCTTCGTCGCCGAGCTGAAGGCCCTGTACCGGGTGGACCTGGCGGGTGCCGAGTTCCGGGCCTACGACGACGCGGCCGGGCTGGTCACCGTCGACAAGCGGCTGATCCGGAACCTCACGCCGCTCCTCGAGCGCCGCAGCATCTTCACGGCTGAGAAGCTCGAAGGGCTCGCGGTGTCCGCGGCCGGTCGCGTCTACGCGGTCACGGACAACGACGGTGCGGATGACGCGCCGGGTGAAACCGTCTTCCTGCACCTCGGCAGGGTGGAACGCCTGCTCCGCGAATGAAACCGCTGCCGGCCGTGGTCGGATCCGGGCTGATTCCCGGTCCGGCCCGGCCGGAACTCTCCTCAGTCGAACTGCTTCTCGCCGCTGGCGAAGAGCAGATAGAAGACCATGCCGAAGGCGGTCACCGCGGCGGTGACCTGGAACACCAGGGCCCAGGAGCCGGTCAGCTCCAGAATCAGCCCGGTGACGTAGACGCCGACGATGCCGGGGATGGTGCCCGCCGTGTTGGTGATGCCCATCAGGGTGCCGGCGTGTCTGGGGGCGATGTCCATGTGGTTGACGTTGAAGCCGCCCACCCCGGCCGCGGAAAACACCTTGCCGAGACAGAGGATGCCGATGGCCGCCCAGGCGCTCTCCACCATCGGGATCAGGAACAGGCACGCGGCCAGGCCGCCGAAGGCGATGGTCTGCAGAAGTTTCCGGACGAAGGTCACGTCCATGCCCTGGCGGATCATCCGGTCGGCGATGTTGCCGGCGACGTTCAGGCACACGAACGACGTGATGTGGGGCAGCATGGACACCACGCCGACCGCGGCGAAGGCCACGCCGAGCCCTTCGTTCACGTATTTCGGCAGCCAGGACAGCACCACGTAGAGCGTCCAGTTGTTGCAGAAGTGGGCAACGATGATGGCCCACACTGCCCGGTTCCTGAGGAAGGTGGTGATCGCTGGCGGGTCCACCACGGCGCCGGTGGTCTGCGCCCGCTCCTCCAGATAGGCGAGCTCTGCCTGTGCAATGCGCGGATGCTCTGCCGGCGACGCCGTCACCAGCCGGTTCCAGGCCACATACCAGACCACACCCACCAGCCCGAACAGATAGAACGCCCACTCCCAGCCCAGGTAGAGCACGATGACGGGGGTAATCACGAGGGCGAATACGGTGCCGATGGGAATGCCGCTGGCGTTGAACGCCACGGCCTTCACCTTCTCGTCGTGCGGGAACCAGCGGGTCACCAGGCTGTAGATGGAGGGAAAGGTGACCGCCTCACCGAGACCCATGCCGATCCGGGCGGCGAAGAGCGCAAAGAGCCCCATGAAGGCGGCTGCCGGGGTGATGATCGTGAACAGCGACCAGATCAGCACGCCGAGGCCGAGGATCAGCTTGCCGCCGAAGCGGTCGGCCAGGCGGCCACCGCCGATCTGCATGAGCAGGTAGCCGATGTAGAAGGAAGAGAGGATCGCGCCCTGTGTGGCCACGTCCCAGCCGAGGTCGTTAGCCATGGGAATGATGGCGACGGAGATGTTGACCCGGTCGATGTAACAGATGAAGGTCGCCGCGAAGCACATGGCGATGACCGTGTAGCGCGTGCGCCAGAAACCGGCGGTGTCCACCGCCGTGTAGCGGGCTTCCGTCATGCTCTCTCCCCGATGGTTTCCTCTCCGGGACTACCCTAGCACAGCAACCGTGCCGTTCAGCACGGAGCTGCAACCGCCTCATTTGCTTTGGCCACACATCTGCTATAAGAGTGGGTCCCTCATTCCCAGCGAGGCTGAACCCATGTCCAGTCAGTACCTGAACAGCAGCGACGAGGAGCGGCGGGCGCTGCTCGCGCGTTCCCGCGGCGGCGACATGACCGTGTCGAACCGCGAGGTGGCGGAGGCCTTCGCCATCGACCCGAACTACGACCCCTACTCCATACCACTGGACCGGGTGGATCCTTCCCACCCGACGCTGTTCCTGCACGGCACCCACTGGGAGCACCTCCGGCGGCTGCGCAACGAGGACCCCGTGCACTACCACGCGGAGAGCATGTTCGGACCCTACTGGTCCGTGACGAAGATGGAGGACATCAAGTACGTGGATTCCCACCACGAGATCTTCTCCTCCCAGCAGAAGAAGGGCGGAATCGCGCTCGGCGGCATTCCGGATCGGGAGGATGAGTACGCCCTGCCGATGTTCATCCAGGAGGATCCGCCCAAGCACGACGATCAGCGCAAGGTGGTCGCGCCCATGTTCACCCCCCGCAACCTGGCGGACCTGCAGCCGCTGATCCGCGAGCGTGCGGGCAACATCCTCGACAACCTGCCCCGCAACGAGGAGTTCAACTGGGTGCGGCACGTCTCCGTGGAGCTCACCGGGCAGATGCTGGCCACACTCTTCGACGTGCCTCAGGAGGACCGCCTCAAGCTCATCGACTGGTCCGACACCATCCAGAACCTGGGCGACCCGGAGCAGTTCGAGACGCCGGACGAGGGTTTCCAGAAGCTCTTCGAGTGCCTGGCGTACTTCCAGCAGTACTACGAAGCGCGCAAGAAGGAAGCGCCGAAGTTCGACCTGATCTCGATGCTGGCCCACGATCCGTCGACCAACAACATGACCCCACAGGAGCTGCTGGGGAACGTCATGCTGCTCATCGTCGGCGGCAACGACACCACCCGCAACTCCATCTCCGGCGGCGTGCTGGCGCTGAACCAGAATCCGGATCAGTACGAGAAGCTGCTGCAGAACCCGGGCCTCATCCCGAAGATGGTCCCGGAGATCATCCGCTGGCAGTCGCCGGTGGCGCACATGGCGCGCACGGCGATGGAGGACACCGAGCTCGGCGGCAAGACGATCCGCAAGAACGACCGGGTGTGCATGTGGTACATCTCCGGCAACCGGGACGAGGATGCCATCGAGCGGCCGGACGAGTTCCTCATCGACCGCGACAACCCGCGCCAGCACACGGCTTTCGGGTTCGGCATCCATCGCTGCGTGGGCAACCGCCTCGCGGAGATGCAGCTCAACGTCATCTGGGAGGAGATCATGAAGCGCTTCTCCAAGGTGGAGGTGACCGGCGAGCCGCTGGGCCTCGCGTCGAGCTTCATCCACGGCATCCGGGAGCTGCCGGTCACGCTGCGCGAGTGACCGACTGACACCATGCCTGAACTGGATGTCCTGGCGGCGTTTCTGCTGGCCGCTGCCGTGTTCGCCTACATGCCCGGGCCGGCCATGCTCTACGCGACGGCCCAGACCATCGCCCGCGGCCGGCGTGCCGGCTGGATGGCCTCACTCGGCATTCACCTGGGTGGCTATGTGCACGTCGCGGCCGCCGCGCTGGGTCTGGCTGCCCTCTTCAGCGTGGTCCCGACCGCCTACCTGGTGCTGAAGCTCGCGGGTGCCGCCTATCTGATCTGGCTGGGATCGAAGTTCCTGTTCGGAAGAACCGGGGTGACCAGTCTGCCCGAGGATCTGGCCGCTCTGTCGCCGCAGCGGGCATTCTGGGAGAGCGTCACGGTGGAGGTGCTGAACCCGAAGACGGCCCTGTTCTTCGTGGCCTTTCTGCCGCAGTTCGCCGACCCGGCGGCGGCCTTCCCGGTGTGGGTGCAGCTGCTCCTGCTCGGCACGGTGGTGAACCTGCTCTTCTCCAGCGCCGACGTCTTCTGCGTGCTGCTGGCAGATCGGATCGCCTCGACGCTGAAGCAGTCGCGGAGCGTGGAACGGCTGGCCAGGCGCATCGGCGGCGGCATCCTCGTCGCGCTGGGGCTGAATCTCGCGCTCAGCCGTCAGTGATCCCTGCCGTGATGACGCCGATGCGGCGCTCGAGAACCTTCGCGTACCTGACGCTGATCTGCCTGGCGGCAGCGCACACGCCGCTGGCGGCGGAAGAAGCCGATCCGCCGCCGGCCGTGGACGAGCGGATCGAAGCGGAGGTTGCTGCGCTGCTGCAGGATCCGCGGATGCAGGCGGGCCTTCGGCACATCGTCGATCTGGAGGATGAGAACCTCGCGGACCTCGTGGAGCTGACGGAGATTCCGGCGCCGCCCTTCAAGGAGCAGGCGCGGGGGGCGCGGTTCGCCGAGCTGCTGCGGGAAGCCGGTCTCACCAAGGTGTCCATCGATGCCGTGGGCAACGTGATCGGTCGGCGCCCGGGCCGTCCCGGCAACCGCACCGTGGCCTACTCGGCACATCTGGATACGGTGTTTCCCGAGGGCACCGACGTCACCGTGCGCGTGGACGGATCGCGCTATTCCGCGCCCGGGGTCGGCGACAACAGCCGCGGTCTGGTCACCGTGCTGGGCGTGCTGCGGGCGATGCAGCACGCCCGCATCCAGACCCGGGCCGACGTGCTGTTCATCGGCAACGTGGGCGAGGAGGGCCTCGGCGATCTGCGCGGCATGAAGTATCTCTTCAGCGAGGACGGCCCCGGCATCGACACCCTGATCGCGGTGGACGGTGGACGCAGCGACCGCATCGTCTTTGCCGGGATCGGCTCGCATCGCTACCGGGTGATCTTCCGCGGGCCAGGCGGACACTCCTGGGGCGCGTTCGGCACCGCCAACCCGCTGCACGCGCTGGGTCGCGCCATCGCCGTGTTCGTGGACGAGGCCGCAGAGGTGACGGCGGACGGCGAGAAATCGAGCTACAACATCGGGCGCGCCGGCGGCGGCACCTCCGTCAACGCCGTGCCCTTCGAAGCCTGGGCGGAGATCGACATCCGCTCGGGAGACCGGGCGAAGATCGAAGACATCGAACGCCTCCTTATGCGCGCGGTGGATCGTGCACTCGTTGCGGAGAATGCGGCCCGAACGGAAGGGGAGGCGCTGACCGTGGAGGTGCTCCGGGTGGGCTCCCGGCCCGCGGCGAAGGGCGATCCGGAGATCACGGTGGTGCAGCGCGCCGTTGCCGCCACCCGGGCGTTCGGCATCGAGCCCAGGCTGCGCAGCTCGTCCACGGATGCCAACCTGCCGCTCTCGCTCGGCATTCCCGCGGTGGCCATGAGTCGGGGCGGGATCTCCGGCAACTCCCACGCGCCCACGGAGTGGTGGGAAAACGTGGACGGGCATGTTGCGATCCAGATTGGCCTGCTGACCCTGGTGGCCGAGGCGGGTCTCGCCCGGTAACCGGTCGGCTACGAGAGCCGGAGGGCGAAAACGGTTCCGTCCGGCAGCAGCCTGTCGGTAGAATGCCCGCTTCCACAGACGAGTGGCCGATCAGAGAACGGTGGCAGTTGAGCCTCTAATCTCCTCCTTCGACTTTCAGCCGGGTCGGATCATCGCCGGACGCTATCGGGTGCTGTCGTTCCTCGGTGGTGGTCTGGAAGGCGAGGTCTATCTGGTCGAGGAGTGTCAGACCGGCATCGAGCGGGCGCTGAAGCTCTTCTATCCGCAGTGGAACCGCAAGGGCGAAGCCTCCAAACGCTACGCGACCAAGCTCCACCGCCTCCGTCACTGCCCCATCATCATTCAGTACCACGGCCAGGGCACCGTCCGGTTCCGCGGTAACGAGGTGAGCTACGTGGTCTCCGAGTACGCGCCGGGCGAGGTGCTGGCGAAGTTCATCGCGCGCCAGCGCGGCAGGCGCCTGCAGCCGCTCGCTGCCTGTCACCTGCTGCACGCCCTCGCCGCCGGGCTCGAGCCGGTGCACGCGGCCGGTGAGTACCACGGCGACCTGCACACCGAGAACGTGATCGTCATGCGCTACGGGCTCACCTTCGAGCTCAAGGTGCTGGATTTCTTTCCACGGCACGGGCGCCGGCGGGTGCTCATGCAGGAAGACATCGTCGACGTGGTGAAGATCTTCCACGAGAGTCTGGGCGGACTACGCCACTACCGGAATCAGCCGGAAGAGGTGAAGTCCATCTGCCGGGGGCTCAAGCACTCGCTCATTCTGGAGCGCTTTCCCAGCATGGCCGTCCTGCGCCGCCAGCTCGAGCAGCTGAGCTGGGGATGAGCCGGCCGGCCACGGCCGCCCCAGCCGATCTCACATGCGGTGGAAGACGATGGTCATGCCGCCCGGCCCGCCTTCGAGGTCGCGGCCGCGCGGAGTGAGGATCATGTTGTCGCCTGCCATGCCGTAGATGACGATGTCGCCACCGTCACTCCCGTAGCGGAGCTCCTCCGACTCGCCGTCCACCTCGAAGCGCACCCGGTCGCCGCTCACGAACTCGATCACCATCTGATCCCCGATGGGGCCGGCCGCAAAGGTCTGCCCGACGTAGCCGGCGGCCGGCTCGGAGCGGCTGGCCGTGCTGGATGTGGAGCTGCCGCTGCTGCTGCCGCTCCTGCAGTAGGTACCGAGCAGCGCACCGCCCTCCAGACAACCGGAGTCGTTGATCCTGAAGACGTTGGTTTCACCACCGGCGGTGATGCGCAGGCGGTCGCCTTCGACGTTGTAGATGCCCTCCCTGATTGCGCCCATGAACATGAGCTCCACGCGCTCGTCGTCGCGGATTTCGATCTGATCGAGGAAGGTCTCCTCGCCGGTGTAGACGCCCTCGATCGAGGAGCCGCAGGCAGTCAGCCCGAAGACGACCGGGCCGATCGTCAGGGCGGCAAGCAGAGTCTGTTGCAGGGTCTGTTGCTGGGTCTGTTGCATGGTCCGTTGCATGGTTTGTTCCTCCCCAGGAATCCCGATGAATCTATGCCCGCCCGCCGGGCCGGGCAACGCTTATTTTTGCCGTTGGCGCTCCGGAATCTGCTACCCGTCCGCTCGGGGTCGGGCGTAGAATTCTGGCCCCGCATCTGGCATAGGGAGGCTGCCGTGCGTTATCTGGTTTCGGCCATTTTGGCCCATTTCCTGCTGTTTCTAACCGGTTGTGGCGCTTCGAGCACCGAGATCGACGCCGCGCTGATCAGTCCCGGCGAGGTTCTGGATGCCCGCCCCGCAACCGTGCGCGAGACCGGCGAGCCGGTCACCGGCGTCGTCGTCAAGAAAACGCCGGACGGGCAGCTCATGGAGCAGATCACCTACCGGGACGGGTTCCCCAACGGTGAGTGGCGTGAGTGGTATCCGAACGGCCAGCTGAGAACCGAGAAAACCGTGCGCTTCGAGGCCAGAGGACCGCGCTCGGGTGGGCTCTCCTCCAGCGTTTCCCGCCAGTGGTGCGAGAACGGCACCCTGCAGCGGGATTTCCTGCGCAACGACGACGGCTCGGGGTACGAGAAAACCTGGACCTGCGCCGGTCAACCGACCGCCTCATTGGTGTATCCGTTCGGTGAGCACAAGCGCTGGACGGAGATCGCCGGCAGCGATACCACGGTACTCACGTTCGAAGGCACCACGGCGGAAGGTGGCGGCTATGTCGGTGCGAAGAAGACCTATCACCTGAACGGTCAGCTGGGTCAGCTGGAAAACTGGAAGGACGGCGCGCTCGATGGCGAGTATGCCAGCTACTATGACGACGGCAGTGTGCAGGAGCAGGGCACCTACCGCGCCGGTCAGAAGATCGGCACCTGGGTGGCCGTCTCCCAGTACGGCAACCGGGTGCTCACCGAGTACGACGCCACCAAGTTCGCGGATCCGAACTACGCGCAGCCGTTCATGGCCGCCATCGGCAGCCAGCCCGCTCGGCCGCAATGGCCGCTGGCCGACCGGCCCATCGATGCGGACAAGGCCCGCTACTACATCGACGAGAAGCTCATCGACATCACCCGGCCGATCAACCTCACTCAGCAGAATCAGGGTCAGCCGTTCATGTCCACGCGCTGGACGTACCCCTACGTGGAGGCGTCACCCCGGGCGCTGGCGCTGCTGGAGGAGCTGGGTGCGGACCCGAAAGCGGAAGATTCCGGCGGCCACACGCGCCTGCACTACTGCCTGTACTCGCTGGGCTCGGCGAAGCTCTGCTCGGTGCCGGAGATACAGCGCCTGCTGGGTCTGGGCCTCGATCCGAACCATCGCAACAGCCAGGGCGACACGCCGCTGCACGAGGTGATCAAGCCGCACCCGTACTCCGGCAGCGTGGTCACGGACGAGACGCTCAAGGCGGTGGCCATCACGCTGCTGGACGGCGGGGCGGATCCGGACGTATTGAACGGTCAGGGCAAGTCGCCGCTGATGCTGGCGACGCTCGCCCGCAAGTTCCCGATCGCGCTGGAGATGCTCTCGCGGAGCAAGTCGCCGACCCTCAAGGACAGGAACGGCCTCAACCTGATTCAGCTGGCGTTCTTCAACGAATCGGGCCGGAACTTCCAGCTCGGGCTCAACGATCAGATCCGGGCATTCATCGAGGCGGCCATGGCGAAGGGCATCGATCCGAACGAGCCGATCGAGGGCATGGGAACCCTCAAGCAGATCTCCGAGCAGGCGGGCGCCATCGACCTGGCGCGCTATCTGGCGGGTCTGCCGGCCGGCTGACGGCAGAACTACGCGCCCGCAGCCCGTCGGACCGGCGGGCTGCCAGGCGCTCACCAGCGGTGATCGCAGCCGCCGGGTTCTTCCGCCTGGGCGTGGTGGAAATCGTACCGGGCGCCGTTCCAGCGCCACACCGGGTGGCAGAAGCCGGGACCGCCGAGCAGCAGGTCGGGCCAACCGTCGATCCGCTCGCCGGTGATCTGGTAGCCCAGGGCGATGACGTTCAGCACCGGGCGATAGCGGCTATCCTGGTTGCGGCTGAAGATCAGCAGCACGGCGCCGGTACCGCCCGCGAGGCAGGTGTTGCCGCCGTTCACCGAGAGCTCGGGGTCACCGTCGCCGTTCAGGTCTTCCAGACGGATTTCCGGGGTGTCCATAGGCCGGCCGCAGGCCGGATCGAGGAGCGTGATGCCATCCTCCGAGAGGGAGAAGCCGAGCTCGGTGAGCACGTCCGTCCGGTCGTGAGCCGCAATCCGCGGGGCCAGGTCGCCGAACACCGCCCGCGCCAGCGGCGACACGGGTTCCTCGGCGGTGCAGGCGAGCACCGGCAGCAGGCAGATCGTCATCAGCCAGCGGCCGTGGCGCAGCCGCCGTGCGTACCGCAGCCTGGGATCAGTGGTGGTGGCCACCGGCGCCGTGGGCGTGCCCATGGGCGCGCTCTTCCGCGGTGGCGTCCCGGACCTCGAGCAGCTCCACTTCGAAGGTCACCGCCTGACCGGCGAGCGGGTGATTGAGGTCCACGTCCACGAACTTGTTGCCGACCTTGGTGACCGTGACGGTCCTCGCCCCCTGGTCGGTGTTGAGGCGCAGACGGGCGCCGGGCTGAAACCGGGCTCCCTTTGGAAAGTGTTTTTTCGAGACCCGCTGCGACCAGCCTTCCCGCAGCGGACCGAAGGCCTGCTCCGGGGTCAGGCTCACGGAAAACCGTTCGCCCGCATGGTGACCGAGCATGGCCTCCTCGAGCCCGCGCATCAGATTGCCGTGGCCGAGCAGAGCCAGCGCCGGCTCGTCGTCGCGGCTGTCCTCGACCGGTTCTCCCGCTTCGTTGCTGAGCCGGTAGTGAAAGCGGACCACCCGGTCCCGCTCGGCGGCGGCAGTGTCGCTCAAGTTCACCTTCCTCGGATGTCGGGGCGGGAAGGCTAGCACCGGGCGTTGCGGCGCGCCACGCCCCGGGGTCTGGCCGGCCGGAGTGCGGTATCTGAGAACCGGTTCGTCGATTTTCCGATGCGATGCTGTTGTCGTACCCTGCTCGCCGATCCGACTGCCATCGATACGAAGGGAAGCGCATCCGTGTCCGAGTACGTTCTGCTGATTTCCTGCCCCGACCGCAAAGGGCTCGTCTACGAGGTCACGAGCTGGCTGTTCGGCCAGGACTGCAACGTGATCGACAGCGACCAGTTCGGCGATCCGGCCAGCGGGCTGTTCTTCATGCGCGTGCACTTCTCCGGCGAGATCCTGCTCGAGGCGCTCCGGGACTCCTTCGCCGCCGTCGGTGCCGAAAACGCGATGACGTGGGAGATCTGGCCCCTGTCGCGCCGCCCCCGGGTGCTCATCATGGTGTCAAGGCAGGACCACTGTCTCGTGGACCTGCTCTACCGGACCAGGAACGACGAGCTGCCGATCGACATCGCGCTGATCGTCTCCAACCATCGCGACGCCTACCGGCAGGCGGCGGACGCGGACATCGACTTCCTGCACCTGCCGGTGACTCCGGAGAACAAGGCGCTCCAGGAAGAGCGGCTCATGGAGGAGGTCCGATCGCGGCAGATCGACTTCATGGTGCTGGCCCGCTACATGCAGATCCTCTCGGCAGACTTCTGCGCGGCCTTCGAGGGCCGCATCATCAACATCCACCACTCCTTCCTGCCGTCGTTCAAGGGCGCGCGACCCTATCAGCAGGCGCACGAGCGCGGCGTGAAGCTCATCGGCGCGACGGCGCATTACGTGACCGCGTCGCTGGACGAGGGTCCCATCATCGAGCAGGGTGTGGAGCGGGTCGACCACCGGAAGACGCCCTCGGAGCTGGCGGCCGTCGGCCGTGACATCGAGCGTGTGGTGCTGGCCAAGGCGGTCCGCTATCAGGCCGAGCACCGCATCCTGCTGAATGGCAACCGGACGGTGGTGTTCGACTGACGTTTCTTCCGGCCTCAATCCGGGATGAACAGGGTGGCCGGCTCTTCCAGATAGCCCTTCACGGCGGCGATGAGCGACGCCGCATCGTGACCGTCCACGAAGCGGTGATCGAACGAGGACGACAGGTTCATCATCAGCCGGACGGTCACCTGACCGTCGACCACCACCGGCGTGTCCACGGCTTTGTTGATGCCGATGATGGCCGTTTCCGGGGCATTGATGATCGGCGTGGAGACGATGCCGCCGAGCCGGCCCAGGCTCGTGATGGTGATGGTGGAGCCGCTCATCTCCTCGCGGCTGGCGGTGTTCTCGCGCGCCGCCGTCGACACCCGGCGGATGTCCTCGGCGAGCTGCCAGAGCGTTCTCGCATCGGCGTTGTGCACCACGGGTACCTTGAGCCCGTCCGGGGTCTGGGTGGCGACCCCGAGGTGGACGCGCCGGTACTGCTTGAGCACACCCCGCTCCGCATCGAAGTGCGCGTTGCACTGCGGGTAGTCCTTCAGCGCCCGGATCAGCGCCAGGCCGATGAAGGGCAGGTAGGTGAGGGCGGCGTTTTCGCGGGTGCCGTTCAGGTGCCTGCGCAGGGATTCCAGCGCGGTGACGTCCACCTGCTCCACGTAGGCGAAGTGGGGGATCTGCTGCTTCGCTGCCTGCAGGCGGTTGGCGATCAGCCGGCGCACGCCGATGATCTTCACCTCGTCGATCTCGCCGACGCCCTCGGGGCGGACGGGTGCCGGCGCCGGTGCGCCGGCGAGGTGTGCATCCAGATCGCGCATCAGAATCCTGCCCCGGGGTCCGGAGCCGGCGAGCCCGCCGAGGTCCACACCCGCTTCCTTGGCGCGTTTGCGGACGGCGGGAGAGGTTCGCACCGGCGCGCCCGAAGGAGCAGGGCCTCTTGCCTGCACCGATGCCTGCACGGTCGCCTGCGCGGGTGCCGGTGTGGCTTTCGCCGGTGGTGCGGCCGGTGTCGGGGGCTGCTCGGGCTCGGCTGTGGCGGCCGGCTCTGCGGGTTCGCTGGCAGCCGGCTCGGCGGCAGCGGGTTCGGGAGCAGGAGGCTCCGCGGCCGGCGGGGGCGGCGCACTCGCTGCTTTCGCGCCGGCCGGCTTCTTCGCGGCGCCGCCGACGTCGAAGGCCATGAGCTCTGCACCCACGGGTACGGTGTCGCCCGGCTCGCCCGTGGTCCGCAGCACCGTGCCGGACACCGGCGCCGGTACCTCGATGTTGGCCTTGTCCGTCATCACGTCGACCACCGTGTCACCTTCGCGCACGGTGTCGCCCGGCTTGACGTGCCACTCGACGATCTCCGCTTCCACGGTGCCCTCGCCGAGATCGGGCAGCTTGAAGACGTGCTCGCTCACTTAAGGAACCTCCTAAGCCTCCATCGCCCGGACCAGTGCCGCGGCGATGCGCTTCTGACCCGGAAAGTAGTCCCACTCGAAGGCATGGGGATAGGGCGTGTCCCAGCCTGTGACCCGCTCGATGGGCGCCTCGAGGCTGTAGAAGCACTCCTCCTGCACGGTGGCGGAAAGCTCGGCGCCGAAACCGGAGAAGCGGGTGGCCTCATGGGCGATGACGCAGCGGCCGGTCTTCTCCACCGACATCCTGATGGTGTCCACGTCCAGCGGCACCAGGGTGCGGATGTCGATGATCTCGGCGTCCACCTCCGCGAGCTTCGCGGCCGCTTCGCAGACGTGCACCATGGTGCCGTAGCAGAGCACGGTGACGTCTTCTCCTTCGCGCACCACCTCGGCAAGGCCGATGGGCAGGCTGAAGTAGCCCTCCGGCACCTCGCCCTTGGGGTGCTGTGCCCAGGGCACGGCGGGCTTGTCCGGGTCGCCGTCGAACGGTCCGTTGTAGATGCGTTTCGGCTCGAAGAACACCACCGGGTCGTCGTCCTCGATGGCGCTGATCAGCAGCCCCTTCGCGTCGAAAGGGTTCGACGGCATGATCACCTTGATGCCGCAGACGTGGGTGAACACGCCTTCCGGGCTCTGGGAGTGGGTCTGGCCGCCGCGGATGCCGCCGCCGCAGGGGGTGCGGATGGTCACCGGTGCGAAGAAGTCGCCGCCGGTGCGGTATCTGAGCCGGGCGAGCTCGGAGACGATCTGGTCGAAGCCCGGATAGATGTAGTCGGCGAACTGGATCTCCGCCACGGGCCGCAGGCCGTTCACGCCCATGCCGATGGCTGCGCCGACGATGCCGCCCTCCGCAATGGGCGCGTCGATCACCCGGTGCTCGCCGTACTTCCGCTGCAGTCCTTCGGTGACCCGGAACACGCCGCCGAAGTAGCCCACGTCCTCGCCGAGCACCACTACGTCCGGGTCCCGGCCCAGCATGATGTCCATCGCCGAGTTGAGCGCCTGGATCATGGTCATTCTTGCCACGGCTCAGTCCTCCAGGTCCCGGAGCTGGTCGCGCTGCCGGATCAGGTGCGGTGGCACGTCCTTGAACACGTCCTCGAAGAGCTCATTGCGGTCGAGGCGTGGGCCGTCGGTCATGGTGCCGAAGCCGCAGGCTTCCTCCCAGGCCTCGTCGAGCTGGGCGTTGAGCTCCGCGGTGAGCGCCTCGTGCTGCTGCTCGGACCAGGCGTTCTCGCCGATCATGTGGGCCTTCAGCCGCAGCAGCGGATCTCCCAGCGGCCAGGCCTTCCACTCGTCGCGGGGCCGGTAGCGGGAGGGATCGTCGCTGGTGGAGTGGGCGTCTGCCCGGTAGGTGACGTGCTCGATGAGCGTCGGGCCTATGCCCAGGCGCGCCCGCTCGGCGGCCCAGCGGGTCACCGCGAAGACGGCGAGAAAGTCGTTGCCGTCCACACGCACGCCGGGAAATCCGTAGCCCGGTCCCCGGGCGGCGAACGGCCGGCGCTCACCGCCGGCGAATCCCTGGAAGGTGGAGATGGCCCACTGGTTGTTGACGATGTTGAGCACCACCGGTGCCAGATACACCGAGGCGAAGGTCATGGCGTGATGGAAGTCGGCCTCGGCGCTCGAGCCCTCGCCGATCCAGGCGGCAGCGATGTCCTCCTCACCCTTGATGGCGGACGCCATCGCCCAGCCCACCGCCTGCGGATACTGGGTGGTGAGGTTGCCGGACACGGAGAAGATGTTGCCCCGCGCCCAGTGGTACATCACCGGCATCTGCCGGCCCTTGCACATGTCGCGCGTGTTGGAGAGGAGCTGGCACATGAGGTCCACGGGATTCCGGCCCCTCGCGAACTGCAGGCCCTGGTTGCGGTAAGAGGGGAACAGCATGTCGCCGGGTTCCAGCGCCTGTGCCGCGGCGACCGACACCGCTTCCTCGCCCAGGCTCTTCATGTAGAACGAGATCTTGCCCTGCCGCTGCATCCGCTGCATCCGCTCGTCGAAGAGGCGGGTCAGCAGCATGTAACGCAGGCCCACCTGCAGGTCGTGGTGGTCCAGGTGCGGATTCCAGGGGCCGACGGCGGCGTGCTCGTCGTCGAGGACCCGCACCATCTCGAACGCCAGGCTGCGATCGATGTCCCGCAGACGCGTGGTGACCTCCGGCCGCGGCACGGCGCCGGCAGGGGAGATGTCCACGTAGCTGAAGTCGGGGGTGTCGCCCGGCCGGGCCGGCGGGTGGGGGATGTGCAGTCGAGGGGTTCGCGTCATTTGCTCGCGTCGCCGGTGGCGCTCCTGATGCCTTGCGCCGATTCTACCGGATGGGCAGGTAGACGTCCGTCCTGGCGACCGGTGCGCCGGCGCGGACGCTGTCGGTGTGATAGATCTCCATTACTGGTGGGCCTGCCGGCGTCCAGCCGTCGAGCTCGCGGCACTGCCGGACGATGGCGGGCAGCGCCTGCGAAAGGCTCGCGTAGGGGCCGACGTGGGTGGTCACCGCCCAGTTTGCTGCGGGCAGCGTGGTCAGGCGGACCTTTCCCGGCAGGGAGATCGCGTGTGTGACCTGCGCCGCCGCATCGAAGCGGCAGGCTTCGGGCGGCGTGCGCGCCGGATCGTCGTGACCCAGGCCGAGGAACCGGCCCGGGCGGATGCCGCGTGCGGCCAGCGATCGCGTCAGCCGGCGCCAGAGCTCGTCCGGCACCGACTCGTAGGGTCCCAGGCGCCGCAGGCAGGCGAGGTGCAGCGTCTGCAGGCGGACGACGCGGCTGGCGGAGATGGCCCAGACATCGCGGTTGCCGGTGCGAACGGGTGGTGTGCCGCTGCCGGCCCACCGGGCAGCATCGCGGAATTCCCTCGGCGGGCACGCGAAGCGGCGGCGGAAGGCCCGGGTGAAGGACTCGTGGTGACGGTAACCGCAGCGGGCGGCGATCTCCGCGATCGGCGTGCTTTCCATGGCCAGTGCCACCGCCGCGCTCTGCAGCCGGCAGTGCTCCACGTACCCGGCCGGCGTCATGCCCGTTGCGTGGGTGAAGTGCCGGTGCAGCTTGAAGCGCGGCATGCCGGTGTGGCGGGCGAGCGCGTCCAGCGACAGGTCTTCATCGAGATGCGTCTGGATGTAGGCGCGGATCGCCTTCAGGGGCGGGATCCCTGCCAGGCGCCGAGCAGCTTACCGGCAGCGGCCAGCAGGCTCATGACCGCGAGGTGGGTATCGTCGGTGCCGGTGGCGGAGACCACCAGCACATCCATGGTCAGGTTGATGGCCACCACGGCCAGGGCCGCGGTTGTCGCACGCCCTGCGAAGCGGCGCATGCAGCGCCCGACGTAGAAGAACACGGGGAAGGACAGCACCACTGCCACCACCGGGCTCGCGGTGCGGGCGTAGGCCTCGTAGTAGGCCTGATCCCCGGTCGGATCGATGAAGACGGAGTAGGCGAACACCCAGAGGTAGGCGCAGGCCACCATCACGAAGAGGGACGCGAGAAAGGCGAGGACGATGGTTGTCCAGAAGCGGAGCGTCGTCACAGCAGCATCGCGGGTGCCGGCTTGGCTCATGATCGCTTTCCTCCCAGGTCGGCCGTCTTGGGTCGATTCTAGCCCTGACGCCCACCAGGATTTGACGATTCTTGCAATCCTCCCCGGCGCCGCCTGCCGGATTGCATCACCCGTTCGGGCCCTGCATGCTGCCGGCCACCAGAAGCAACGGTGGACGTTCACGGAGGGAGAAGATGAAAAACGTCGTGAGAACCGCGGGTCTCGGCGTGCTGGCCGTTTTCCTGTCGGCGTGCGGCGAGCCCGCGACGGAATCGCCGCCAGCGCCGGCTGCTGCAACAGAAATGGCGGCACCGCAGCCTGCCGCCACCCCGAATCCGAACCGCGACGTCTTCTTCGGCGCGGTCCATGTGCACACGCGCTACTCCTTCGACGGCTATACCAACGGCAGCCTCGCGGATCCGGCGGACGCTTACCGCTGGGCCCGGGGTGAGGCCATCGCCGGAGGCGGTGGCGGCGGTGAGCTCAAGATCCGCACACCCCTGGATTTCTATGCCGTCTCCGATCACGCCGAGTGGATGGGGGTGTTCAAGGAGATGGAGAATCCGGACAGCCCGCTCTCGAAGCATCCGATGGCCGAGCGCATCACGGCGGAGGATCTCAACACGCGTCTGCAGGCCTTCGCCGAGATGCTGCGGGAATTCAGTGCCGGTAAGGTCGACGAGTCGCTGCTCGATCCGGTCATCAACCGCAACACCTGGCGGGACATCGTCGACACGGCGGACGCCTACTACGAGCCGGGCGAGTTCACCACGTTCCCCGCCTTCGAGTGGTCCGCCAACCCGGAGATGCGCAACCTGCACCGGGTGGTGGTGTTCGAGAACTCACGGGTGGTCCCGGATATCGTCCTGTCGTCGCAGGACTCCAGCGATCCGGAACACCTCTGGGCCTGGATGGACCGGCTCCGGGCGGATGGCGCCACGCTGCTGGCCATTCCCCACAACCCGAACGCCAGCGACGGCATGATGTTCTCGCTGTCCACCTTCGCGGGGGAACCCATCGACGCGGACTACGTGGCGGCGCGGAACCGCAACGAGCCACTCGTGGAGATCACCCAGATCAAGGGCACCTCGGAGACCCATCCGGACCTCTCACCCAACGACGAGTTCGCGGCCTTCGAGCTGTGGGACTACACCCTCTCCGCGGACGCGCTGCGGCCGACCCACCGTCAGGGCAGCTACGTGCGCCAGGCGCTGCTCGACGGCCTCTCGTTCAAAGCCAGGGGCCTTGGCGATCCGTTCCGGTACGGGTTCATCGGCGATTCCGACACGCACAACGCCGCGGCGAGCAATGAGGAGTTCAACTACACCGGCAAGTTCGCGCTGGAGAACGATCGCCGGCACCGGCTCGAGGGTCTGCCAGGCCAGCCGCCGGCGCAGATCCAGCAGATCCGGGAGTTCAGCTCCGGCGGCCTGGCTGGTGTCTGGGCCGAGGAAAACACGCGGGAGGCCATTTATGCGGCCATGGCCCGGCGGGAGACCTTCGGCACCACCGGCCCCATGATCCGCGTGCGGGTGTTCGGCGGATTCGGCTTTACCCGGGAAGACCTGGACAGCGGCGATGCGGTGTCCAGAGGCTACGCGAAGGGCGTGCCCATGGGCGGTACCCTCACCGGCGCCGGTGCCGGCGCGCCGTCCTTCCTGGTCTGGGCGGTGAAGGATCCGAAGAGCGGCAACCTGGATCGCGTGCAGGTGGTGAAGGGCTGGGTCGATGCGGAAGGCACGCAGCACGAGCAGATCTACAACGTGGCCTGGAGCGGTGATCGGGTCGCGGACGACCAGGGCAGGCTGCCGGACGTCGGTTCCACCATCGACCCGACGACGGCCAGCTACACCAACACCATTGGCGCGGCGGAGCTCAGCACGGTGTGGACCGATCCGCAGTTCGACCCGGCGCTGCACGCGTTCTACTACGTGCGGGTGCTGGAGATCCCGACGCCGCGATGGAGCACGTTTGACGCTGTCGCACTCGGGACGGAGATTCCGGGTGGCCTGCCTGCGACCCTTCAGGAGCGGGCCTATTCCTCACCCATCTGGTTTGTGCCGGAGGCTTCGCTATGATGCGGCGACTCTTGCGTGTTCGAGGATGAAATTAGCATGACATCGAGATACCTCCGCCTGACCGCCGTCGCGGTTTGCCTGCTTTCGCTGGCTGCCTGCTCGGTCGAGGAATCGGCCGAGAAATCGAAGGAGCCGGCGGATCTGATCCTCTCCGGCGGGGTCGTGCACACGATGGACTCCACGGTACCGCGCGGCGAAGCGGTCGCCATTCAGGGCGGCCGGATCCTCGCCGTGGGCAGCACGGTCGACATCCTCGCCCGCTACGAAGGACCGGTTCGCGATCTGGCCGGCGCCATGGTGCTGCCCGGTTTCCACGACGCGCACGTGCATCCCATCGGCGCCGGCATCGACCTCCTGCGTTGCGACCTCAGTGAAGCGCGGAGCGTGGAGGAGACCCTGGCGGCCGTGGCCGAATGCGACAAGGCTTCCCCGGGTGACGACTGGCTGCTCGGCGCCGGCTGGAGCCTGGGGCTGTTCGAGGACGCCAATCCGCACAAATCGCTGATCGACGGGATCGTGCCGAACCGGCCCGTGCTGCTGCAGGGCGCCGACGGCCACTCCTCCTGGGCGAACAGCGTAGCGCTCGCCGAAGCGGGCGTGGAAGCGGAAACGGTGGCACCGCCACTCGGCGTCATCGAGCGGGACCCGGACGGCACTCCGAGCGGCACCGTCCGCGAAACCGCACAGTATCTGCTCTGGAACGCCGCGCCCGAGCCGACGGAGGCGGATCGCGAGGCGGGTCTGCTGGCCGCGGTGGCGGTGCTGAACAGCGTCGGGGTGACGTCTGCCATCGGCGCGGCCGTCGACACCCGCGGCCTGGCCCTTTACCAGCGGCTGGCGGACGAGGGCCGTCTGAACCTGCGCTTCGTGGCCTCCATGGGCGGCTACGGCGAGGAGGGGGACACGCTGGCGGATCCGGCCTCCCGCGGCACCGGGGCGCGCGTGCGCAGCGACGCCGTGAAGATCTTCGCGGACGGCGTGCTGGAGGGCGAGACGGCGGCGCTGCTCGAGCCCTACCTGGAGACGGAAGGCGGGCACATGGGCATGCTCAACGTGGCACCGGATGTGCTCAATGCCCGCGTCGTCGACATGGACCGACGCGGCATTCAGGTGCACGTGCACGCCATCGGCGATGCCGCCGTGCGCGAAGCGCTGGATGCTTTCCAGGCGGCACGCGAGGCGAACGGGGTGACGGACAACCGCCACCACATCGCCCACCTGCAGCTCATTCACCCGGACGACTATGCACGCTTCGCCGAGCTCGGCGTGGCCGCCGACTTCCAGTCCGTGTGGGCCTTTCCGGACGAGTACATCGTCGACATCAATACCGCCCAGGTGGGGCAGGCGCGGGTGGACCGCATGTATCCCATCGGCTCGCTCGAGCGCGCCGGAGCGACCATCGTCACCGGCAGCGACTGGAACGTCTCCACGCCCAATCCGCTGGTGGCCATCGAGGTGGCCATGACCCGTCAGGATCCGGAAGGTCGCCGCACGGGCGTGCTGAACGCGGACGAGGCGGTGAGCCTGGACACCATGCTGCGCGCCTACACCGTGAACGGTGCCTGGCTGATGCATCAGGAGAACGAGACCGGGCGCCTGGCCGCCGGCATGAAGGCGGACCTGGTGGTGCTGGAGAAGGACCTCTTCGAGGTGGCGCCGGCGGATATCGGCGAGGTGGGCATCCTGGCCACCTATCTGGAAGGCGAGCTGGTCTACGACGCGGCGTCGACGTCAGCGGACGCCGCCGCGCCGTAACAGGCCACCTCCGTCCGGACGGACCCAGGGAGATCTCAGCCCCAGATCTCCCGCACCTCGTTGGCGCCGATCATGAACCGGGCTTTGCGGGCCCAGTCCGTGGCCTCTTCCATGGAGCCGGCCTCGATCACGTAGATGCCGCCCACGTACTCCGCTGCCTCACTGAACGGGCCGTCGGTGGTGGTGATCGAGCCGTCACCGTGCATCCGCACCGTTCTCGCTTCGCTGCGGGGATGGAAGTGCAGCACATCCACGTAGCTGCCGGCGGCGCGCAGGTCGGCCTTGAGCTGCTCGTGGGCGGCGAGAATCTCCTGCTGCCGGTCCGCGTCCAGTGCGTTCCAGTTACCCTCGATGTCCGTCATGGCGATGGCGTAACGCATCGTTGTCTCCCTCCTTCTTCCTCCTTGCAGCACCAGCACCAGTGTCCGCCTGGTGCTCCGGCTGTGCAATGGCGTCGCTCAGGACCGGTTCTGCGGGCGAAGACGCGCCATGGCCACGGCATCCACCAGCGCACCGTCCCGGAAGGCGTAGTCGCGATGCGCGCCCTCGGCAACGAAACCGGATCGCTCATAGAGGCGGATGGCGCGTGCATTGTCGGCATACACGGTGAGCTCGAGCCGGCGGACGTTCAGCCAGTTGTCGGCGAGGTCGAGCACCGCGTTCATCAGCGCGGTCCCGATACCCCGCCCGGCAAAGGCGTCGTGCACGCCCATGCCGATACCGGCCGAGTGCCGACGGCGCGGGTTGGGCGACGGTATGAGACCGATGTTGCCCACCGGACGGTCGTCGATGCAGGCGACCAGGGAATAGCGGTCGGTTGCCGCCTGCTTGAGCCGCTCCCGCCAGGTGTGGGCGGACGGGAAGGGCATCTGCAGGGTGCCGTAGTAGGCGTTCGGTTGCGCGTAGATGTCCCTGAGCGCCTCGTAGTCCTCGGGCTCCACGGCCCGGATGCGCACGTCCTCGGTGGAAAAGGCGCGGAAGGGATCGGGTTCGTCGGGTTGGCGGGTCATTTCAGGACTCCTTCTGTGGCGACTGCCGGAAGGAATCCTTCTGGCAGCCGGGTTAGGGACTGCCAGAACGCGCGTACGGCGTCAGGCGGCCCACCCCTCGAGGTGCGCTACCTGCTGCATCAGCACGATGGTCGTTACGCGATTCATGACGGTGGAAGGCTAGCACGGGCTGCGGCGCATGGGCCAGGGCGGTGGTAACGGGAAGTTGTATTCGGCCGATCGCGTCTGAATGCCTGTCAGCGTACGGCTGCGGCGAGGGTAGCGGCGAGCGGAAAGGCATTGCTGGCGTGCGTGACACTGTCCGAGCTCCACACCTCACCGATACCGGCACGCCGCATGATCTCGAGCGCATCGCCGACGAACAGCGCATGGGTGACGAGCACGTCCACGCGCAGGGCCCCGGCGTCGGTCAGTGCCCGGGCGGCTTCCGCCAGCGTGTGGCCGGTGCTGGCCAGGTCATCCACCAGCACCACGGACCGCTTAGCGTAGTCTGTCGGCGGCAGGGTGATCTCCACGCGCCGGTCGTCGTGACGGGTTTTGCTCGCCACCACGTAGTCGAGCCCGGCACGCTCGGCGACGATCTGCACCCACTGGCGCGACTCCCGATCCGGCCCCACGAGCAGCGGCCGCTGCCCGCGCGCTGCCAGAAAGTCGCCCATGGCCGGCGCGGCGGAAACCGCCACCGATCGCTCCGCGGGCACCGCTTCCGCAAGGGTGGCGACGCGGTGCAGGTGCGGATCCACGGTGATCACCTGATCGAAGTGATCGGCGAGAAAGCGGCCGATGACCTTCTGGCTGACCACGTCGCCCGTGGCGAATGCGGTGTCCTGGCGCATGTAACACAGGTAGGGGGCCACCAGCGTCAGGCGGGCAGCCCCCAGAACGCGGGCGCCTTCGGCGGCCAGCATGAGCTCCACGAGCTTGGCGTTGGGATCGTCGAGGCTGCGGCAGAGGATCACTTCGCCGGACAGGATAGCGGGGAGACGCAGGCGGCTTTCCCCATCCGGGAACCGGTGCACGTTCACCACGTCGCACGGCACGTCGAGCGCCTTCGCCAGCGCCCGGGACTGGGCCTCGTAGTCGGGAAAGGCGAGCAGGCGCATCAGAACTCGGCGAAGACGTCCGGCACTTCGGCGGCGTCGCCGACGCGGTAACCCGAGTCTGCAGCGACGAGCTCCTGGGCGAACCCGAAATCCGCGGGAAACTTGGCGTGCACCCGGTACAGCGGTTCCCCTTGCTCTACGGGCTCACCCAGCTTCTTCAGCAGGTCCACACCTGCACCCTTGTCCAGGGGCGCCCCGGCGAGCCGGGCGATGCGGGCCATCTGGTAGTTGTCGATGGCGATCACGGTGCCCGCGCGCCCGGCAGGCACCTCCAGCACCAGGGAAGCGGGCTCGAGGTGCTCCGCGCGTCGGCCCTGGGCGTCGATGATTCGCTGCATCTTGGCGAGTGCCCGGCCGGAATCGAGGATGTCCCGGGCGATGTCGAAGCCGTCGCCGCCGCGCACGTCGGGATCGAACTCGAGCACCCGGCCGGCGAGCCGCAGCGCCTTCTGGCGGAGATCGGACGGCGCTGCCGGGTCGCCCTGCAGCACCTGCATCACATCGCGCGCTTCCAGCACGGGGCCGATCCCGCGGCCGACGGGTTGCCGGCCGTCGGTGATCACCACCTGCACGAACATCCCCAGCCGGTCGGCCACGTACTCGAAGAGCTTGCGCAGCGCCAGCGCGTCGCGCATGTGGCGGACCTTGGCGGTCGGGCCCACCGGGATGTCGATGATCAGGTGGGTCGAGCCGGCGGCGATCTTCTTCGAGAGGATCGAGGCCACCATCTGCCCCGGATAATCCACGCCGAGCGGACGCTCCACGGAGATCAGGATGTCGTCCACCGGCGCCAGATTGGCGGTGCCGCCCCAGATCAGCGCGCCGCTCTCACGGCGCACCACCTGGTGCAGGCGATCCGGCGGCAGCTCCACGTCGGCCAGCACCTCCATCGTGTCTGCGGTGCCGGCGGGCGAGGTGATGGCGCGGCTCGACGTCTTCGGAATCAGCATGCCGTGGGCCGCGACGATGGGCACCACCAGCATGGACGTGCGGTTGCCCGGAATGCCGCCGATGCAGTGCTTGTCCGCCACCAGGCTGCCTTCCCAGCGCATGCGCTCGCCCTGGGCGACCATGGCGCGGGTGAGAAACATGACCTCCTCGCGGTCGAGTCCGGTCTGTCCGGAGGCCACCAGAAAGGCGGCGATCTCCATCTTGGCGTAGCGGCGTTCGGCGATGTCTCGGGCGATGGCCATGTACTCGTCCGCGTTCAGGCGCTCGCCTTCGATCTTCTTGCGCACGGCGTCCATGGAGGCGGCAGGCCCGGCGTGGCAGATTTGCACGCAGGTACCGAGCTCGAGACCGAGGCTCGCGAACGCCTCCTCGGACAGGCCGAGCTCGCCGGGCGCAACCAGCGCCTCGTCGTCCACCACGTTGAGCACCGCCTGAATGCGGCGGCCGTCGGCCGTGACCTCCACCTTCGCCAGCGCCTGGAAGCCTTCGGCCCGGTAGACCTCGCACTGCCGGTGGAGATAGGCGACGTTTTCCCGGTAGGTGTCGATGGCCACCCGCTTCAGCTTCAGGGTGGCGTCCTTCGCAGCGGTGGTGGCCACGTCAGTCGTCGGTTTCGTCCACCGTGTACTGGCCGGTCATCCGCCGCCAGAGGTGCGCCCAGGAGAGTCCAACCGCGAGCACGCCGGCCAGGCAGACGAGGACGATCCAGGTGATGGTGCTGGCGCTGTTGGCATTGAGCAGGCCGAAGTCGATCAGCACCCAGACGATGGCGGCGAGCAGGGCGCAGGTGAGGATCACGCCGAAGGTGTCCAGCGCCCGCCAGGTGGCCACCAGCAGGATGCTCCAGCCGATGACGATCAGCACCAGCGCCAGGAAGTGGATGCCGCCGACCGTGCCGGCGGCGATGGCGTCGCTGAACCACGTGTAGAACGAAAAACCGCTCGGGTTGTAGGTGAGCAGCACCAGCGCGAGGGGTGCCAGAAAGCGGAGCAGGAGATCCACCCAGGTGAACGAGTTTGCCTGCTTCTTCGCCATGGGCTTTCCTTTCCGAGTCGACGTTATGCGGCGCAGTACGCTAGGTTGGCATGCTGAACCCGCCCCCGCAACGCCCGGGTTCGGGCCGCTTGCTGCGGCCAGCGGCGCGCATCCCGGTATCGGGACACAGGTCCGTCGCGGAGAGGACAGAAAAGGAAATTGTCGAGCTGGAACGGATGGTCAAGGGCCCTTTACTTGGCTCCCGAATCTCCCCATTTTTCATTCACGGTTTTTCCTCGGCCGGTTGGTAGCTTGAATGTCGAGGAAGGTGGCATGGGGACAGATGCCATGTTGGGAAGCTGGATGATTTATCTGCTCTGGAGCGCTTCAGCGGTGGTGGTCGTCGCCTCGGTGCTGAATGCCATGCGCTACGCACACCCGCTCGCTTCGGTGAAAGGACGTCGGTAGAAGGCCGTCGAAAAGAGAGACCTCGGTCAGCCGGCCTCGGTTCAGATTTTCAGCATCCGTGTCATCAGCACCCGGTCGTGGTGCTCGAAACCCATTCGCTCGTAGAGCTGCCGCGCCGAAGGGCGGTGGTGCTCCACCTCCAGATGCAGAGCCCTCACGCCCTCCGATTCGCAGTAGTCCAGCGCCAGTTGCAGGGCTTCCCGGCCGAGCCCAAGTCCGCGCTGGTCTGCGTCGATGTACAGCTCGTCGATGAAGGCATCCCGGCCGCGATATTCCAGACTGAATCCGAGCGTGACCGCCAGGTAGCCGGCCACCCGCCCATCGGCGTCCAGAGCCCACAGCCGGCCCAGCGCCGGTGTTTTCTGCAGAGCCGTCAGCGCATCGGTCGCAGCCGTCGCCGAGAACGGATAGCCATCCTCGGTGTAGTAGGCTCGCATCAGACCGGCAATCGCAGTGAGGTCATCTGCTGTGGCTTCACGAAAGTGCGGCATCGGCAGATCCGTCCGGCCTCTGCATGGGGTATTGCCAATGATAGTCGCTTGGCCGATCTTCCAGGGTGGTCGGATCTGCCGGGAGAGGATGGTCATGTCCGGGAATGACGACGGGGCGTTCAGCGACGCGGAAGCGGCTCACTACAATGATGCGGGCTACGTGGTCCGTGAGTCCGTGTTCGATGGTGCGGAGCTGGCTGAAGTGACCGCGGCGTGTGAAGCCCTGGTCGAGCGGCTGACCCGAGGACGCCGCGGCCGTCGCCGCCGCTTCGGCAGCTACACGTTCGACCTGGACCTCGAAAACGGCACGGTGATCAAGTGGGAAGGGGATAGCGCCGTGGTGCACGGCCTGGAACCGTTCGTGCACCTGTCTGCGCGGCTCGAGCGGCATGCCGCCGATCACCGCTTCCTGGCCCCCATGCGCAGCATCCTCCAGTGCGACGCACCCGCGCTCTTCACCGAGAAGCTCAATCTCAAGCGGCCGAGGGAGGGTGGTGCCAATCCGTTCCATCAGGACTATCCGTACTGGGTCGGGGTCGCCGCGAATGCCGCGGAGGTCGCCACAGCCATGCTGTTTCTCGACGATGCCAGCGAGAGCAACGGCTGTCTGCACGTGGTGCCGGGCAGTCACAAGCGTGGCGAGTGGCCTAGACCGGAGAGCGCCGATCCCTTCGCGGGCAACGAGTTCGATGCATCGCTCTTCGACGGCGCCGACGTCACGGCGCTCGAGGTCCCGGCCGGATCGGTCGTCTTCTTCGGGCCGATGCTCGTGCACATGAGCGCGCCGAACACCTCGGAGCACGAGCGGCGGGCCCTGCTCTACAGCTACCAGCCGCCGGGTCGGCCCACGCAGCTCGATGTGCTGTGGCGGACCTACGGATCGGGCTGAGGCATTCTTCTCCGGCCTGGTCAGCGGCCCGCGAGGCTCGCCTCGTGAGCGGCCCGCCCTTCGTGCCACCAGGGACGGTCGGCGGGCACGGCCCGCGGCACCGGCGCGGTCTGGCAGACGATGCCCCAGGCGCGGCGCGTGCGGGTCGAGGCGTTGCCGCCGGCCCAGTGCAGGCACCGCGGGTGATGCAGCACGAGCCCGCCGGCAGAGAGCGGAACGGGGACCCGGGCGCCGGTGTCGAGCGGCTCGTCCACCTCCAGGATGTGCACGGCCGGATCGCCGCCCTGGTGCCGATGACGGCGAACCTCGCCGGTATGAGAACCCGGCAGGTACCACAGGCAGCCGTTGTCTTCGTCCACATCGTCGAGCGGCAGCCAGGTAGCGACGGAGAGGTAGTCCAGGTGCACGTCCCAGTAGGCCTCGTCCTGATGCCACGGTGTGATGGCGGCGCTGTGCGGCGGCTTGAAGATCAGGTGGGTCCAGACTTCGAGCGCCTCCTCGGGCACGTCGAGCAGCCCGGCCGCCAGCCGCCGCGCGTTGCGGAAGACGAGCGTTTTCGCAAGCCCCCGCACGAAACGCTCCGGCGCCAGCAGCTGGCCGAGCTCCGGCGGACCGCTGGTACCGTAGGGACGGGTGACGTCGTAGATTCCGTCGAGAAAGCCCGTGCCGGGGCCGTTCTCGAGTAGTTCGTCGTAGCGGGCCCGGAACCACTCGAGCTCCGCATCGGTGGTGACCTTCTCGATGGCGAGAAACCCGTCGCGGCGGAAACGGGCGCGCTGCCCGTCATCGAGCGTGAGCAGGGCATCTTCGATGTTCATGTCCACCTCCTTGTCAGCGACGCTCCGGAACGACGGTCTTGCCGGTGAACTGGTTGACGTAGATTTTCCAGGGATAGTGGTCGCCTTCGCCTTCCGTGCCCACGGCCTTCAGGTGCTGGGTGAGCGCCCGGCGCCATTGGCCGGTGGTGTTGGCCGGGGTCATGTGCGGGATCTTGCCGTGGTGAAAGGTGACGCTGCCGAAGCGGATCGGGCAGGCGATCGTGCGGCGTTCGTCCGGCTCGCAGCACAGCAGATCGCTCTGCACGTGCTCCGGGCGCCGATGGGTGAGCACGCCGTCCCGGTGGCCGCCGTCGATGAAGTGCATGCAGCCGTTTGCCGGGTCCACATCGTGAAACGGCATCCAGCAGGTGATGCCTTTCTCGTCCAGGTTTCTGCCCCAGTATCCCTCGTCCTGATGCCAGTAGGTGGGTGCCCGGTTGTCCGGCGGCTTGGCCAGGAACTGGTCGTACCAGAACTCGAGCGGCACACCCATCAGCCGGCTGCCGAACTCGATGGCCCAGCGGCGGAAAAGGCTGTCGTTGAATTCCGGCCAGAAGCGCGTGGGGCTCGACTGCACGATGCGGAAGGCCCGCGCCTCCCGCGGCACGTCCTTGTCCCAGGCCCAGTCGAACGCCATGGATTCGCGGTTCTCGAGAATCTCGTCGCAGCGGGAGATGAGCTCGGAAAGATCCGTGGGCTCGATGGCGTCCTCGACCACGATCCAGCCGTGCTCCCGGAAGAAGGCGACGTCGGAAGCCGATGCCTCGGGATAGGCCATGACTGTCTCCCCTCGGTCGCGGATAGCCGCATGGTGGTGGGTAGGGGATAATGCCGCGAAAGGAGCATTTCTCATAGCCATGAACAGCGATCTGGCCGTTGCGGAGCGGTTTCTTGCAGAAAATCCGGACATCGAGGTCATCGAAGCCCTGCTGGTGGACATCAACGGCGTGCATCGCGGCAAGTGGCTGCCGCGCCACCGGCTCACGGATCTGTTTTCCGGTGAGTTCCGTCTGCCGCTCACCACGGTGGCGGCCGACATCTGGGGCCGTGACGTACCCGAGCTCTGCGCCAAGACGGGCGACGGCGACGGCATCGGGGTGCCGACGCTCGGCACCCTCAAGCGGCTTCCCTGGCTCGATCGGCCCACGGCGCAGGTGTACCTGCACCTGACGCGGGACGGGAAGCCCTGGGGATACGATCCGCGGGCGGTGCTCGCCGGGATCGTTTCGCGCTTCGCGGCACTGAAGCTGACCCCGGTGGTGGCACCGGAGCTGGAGTTCATGCTGCTCTCTGCCGAACGGGATGAGCACGGCATACCGAAGCTGCCGTCGGGTGGCTTCAATCGCGGCGCGGGCGTCGGCGGCCAGCTCATGAGCATCGATGCCATGCTCGAGTTCGCGGACTTTCTGCACGATGCCCGCCAGGTCTGCGACAGCATGGGTCTGGGTCTGGAGACCATCGTCAAGGAGCTCGCACCGGGTCAGTTCGAGCTGAACCTGCACCACGTGGGTGACGCGCTGCAGGCGGCGGACAATGCCCAGATGCTCAAGCGGGCGCTGAAGGGCGTAGCCAGAAGATACGGATACCTGGCCACGTTCATGGCCAAACCCTTCCCGGATCTGGACGGCAACGGCTTCCACACTCATGTCAGCGTCCTCGACGAGAACGGCCGCAACATCTTCGACGACGGCACTGACGAGGGCTCGCCGCGACTGCGCCACGCCATTGCCGGGCTGGCCGAGTCCATGGCGGACCTGATGCTCGTGTTCGCCCCGCACCGCAATTCCTATCGACGGTTCGCGTCCGGCACGCACGTGGCGCACGCGCCGACCTGGGCATTCGATGACCGCTATGTGGCGCTGCGGGTGCCGGAAGGCCCGCCGGCATCGCGCCGGATCGAGCATCGGGTCGCCGGCGCGGACGCGAATCCGCATCTGGTGCTCGCTGCCATTCTCGCCGGCGTGCTCTATGGTCTCGAGCACAAGCTGGAGGCGCCGGATCCGGAGGACGACGCCATCAACCAGACGGAACGGGTGCTGGCTCAGGACTGGCTGTCGGCCACCCGTGCTTTCGAGGAATCGGAGTTCGTGTCGGACTATCTGGGCGCGCCGTTCAAGGAGGCGATGCTCGCCATCAAGAACAGCGAGCAGGAGGAGTTCAGCCGCACCATCACGGCGTTCGAGTACGACTCGTACCTGCTGAGTTCCTGAGCGCCAGCTCGGGAACTCACGAGTTCGCTGAGCGCCAGCTCAGGAACTCACGAGTTCACTGATCAGTCGAACTCGAGAATGGCCCTGCCGCTGATGTGGCCTGCTTCCAGGGCCGCCGTCGCCTCGTTGATCTGATCGATCCGGTAGCGGGCCGTCACCATGGCGTCCAGGTCCAGGCTGCCGGTGGCATGCCAGTCCAGGAAGGTGGGGAAGTCCCTGTCCGGCGCGCAGGACCCGCCGATGCTGCCGATGAACTGCTTCTCGTTGATGAGCACGTCCACGGCGTCGAGCTGCACGGGTGTGCTCGGCACCCCCACGAGCACGGCGGTGCCGCCAGGTTCCGCGCCGAAGTAGCCGGTCCGGCAGGCGGGCACGATCTGCTCCATGGTGGTCCGGATGCCGATGCAGTCGAAGGCGAAGTCCACACCGCTCACCGGCTCCCGGCGGATGGTGTAGCGGCCTTCGCGTCGGGTCAGCTCGTGAATGGCCGCCACCGGATCCGTGCGGCTCGCGTTGATGCCGTGGGTGGCGCCGAACTGCTTTGCGAAGGCGAGCTTCTCGTCCGAGAGGTCCACGGCGATGATCGGATCGGCACCGGCGACCTTCGCACCCACCACGGCGGAGAGCCCGACACCGCCGACACCGAACACGGCCACGCTCTGCCCCGGCCGGACGCCTGCGGTGTTGATCACCGCGCCCGCGCCGGTCATCACCGCGCAGCCGATGATGGCGGTCACATCGCGCGGGATGCCGGCGTCCACCTTCACCACGTACTGCTGATCGGCGATGGTGTGGTCGGCCCAGGTGAAGACGTTCTGCGACATGGCCATGCCGTCGCTGACCTGCAGCCGGGCGGGCTCGGGCGGCGCGTCGGCGCCGGCGATGTCACGGGGCACCCACGTGACCAGCACCATGTCGCCTTCCCGGACGTGAGAGACGCGGCTGCCTGTCTTCAGCACCACCCCGGTGGACTCGTGGCCGAGGATCACCGGGCTCTGGCGGGGATTGTGCATCTGGTGGAGCTGGGAGTGGCACACACCGGAGGCGAACTGGCGAACGACCACCTGGTCGGGTCCCGGGTCCGGCAGCTCGACTTCCTCCACCCGCAGTTCGGACGTGTTCTGCGGCAGCACGACGACCCTGGCTGGCGTGCCCATGATGATCTCCCCCCGTTTGTGACCCGCCGAGTATAGATCGACGGGCTCGCGCCGTGTGACGGCAGATCAGCCCGGCACCGCCAGCAGGTACAAGCGCCACATGCTGATACGCGGCCAGACGTCGTAGTGCCCGACGATCCGGAACCCGGCGCTGGCGAACTCCGCTTCCACCTCGGCCCGCTGCCGGCAGATGCGGTGGCCGAAGCCCGACCGCGGCACCGGCCGCGGCTTGCGCGACCGGCGGAAGCTGCCGTAGTTGCCGTCCACCCACAGCGACAGCGCCACGTGGCCGCTGCACACCCTGGCGAGCTCGCCGAGCACCCGATGCCGGTCTTCCGGGCGGGCCAGGTGGTGGTAGAAGCGCATGCAGGACACGAAATCCACCTCGTCGGTGTCCAGCGGCAGGGCGAATGCGGAGGACAGCACGATCCGGCTCGGAATCATCGGCCCCTGTCGATTCGCCTCCGCCTCGGCAAGCATGCCGGGGCTCGCGTCCGCCGCGATCACCTCAGCCACCCCGCTGCGGGCGAATACCGGCCAGAATCGGCCCGTGCCACAGGCCAGATCGAGCACGCGCCGGGGCGTGCCCGCATCGCGGAGCGCCCGGGCCAGGCAGGCCTGCTCCCGGCTGCTGGTGAGCCGATGGCGCAGGGTTCGGGAATGGTGCTGCTGGTAGGCGTGGGCGCGGTCGGTGGGGTAACGATCGAGTTCTGCCAAAATACGTCTCACTGCGGTTACTTCTGAAAGTTAGATGGCGTTCGAGCGGAAAATCCATCGCCTGGATCATCCCTTTCCGGGGCTGGAGGACCTGTGCAGCCCGTCACATCGGAATGGGGTTGGCGGCGCGGATAATGGGCCAATCCTGATCCTGGCGCCAGGCAACGAACGATCATGAAAGTCCTGCCAATCCTCCTGCTCCTCCTGGTGTGCCGGGCGTTCGCGGATCCCGGGTCGCCGTCAGGCGAGGTAGGGATCGGCCAGACCCTGCCCGACGTGGTCCTCCAGGGCCTGAACGGTCCATCGAGCCGGATGGCGGATTTTCGCGGCAAGCCGCTGATCATCAACGTCTGGGCGAGCTGGTGCGGGCCCTGCCGGGCGGAGATGTCCTCTCTGGAGCGCCTTGCCTGGCAGGAAGGTGCAGGCGCGTTCAACGTCATCGGTGTGTCCACGGACGACTTCCCGCAACGGGCACAGTCCTACCTGCAGAGCACGAACGCGACCCTCACCCATTTCATCGACCGCCAGCTCACCGTGGAACGACTGCTGGGTGCCTCCCGCGTGCCGCTCACCGTGCTGGTGGACAGCCAGGGACGCATCCTGAAGAAGGTCTACGGCGCGCGGGACTGGGACGGCACGGCCGCCCTGCAGCTGATCGACTCCGCATTCGGGACGGCGCTCGCCCGCTGATCCCCGCGCTCTCACCCGGCTGCTGAGGTAGTCTTTCCGGGATATGGAGAGCTCATGAGAGAACGCATCGTGTCATGGCTGTACTTCCTGCTGGTCGGACTGCTGCTGGCGTTGTTCCTGGCCGGCTGCACCGAAGGCGCTGACACGTCGACTGCCGGGCAGCCCATGCCCACCGCCGGCGGCTCGCCACAAGGGGCCGCGCTCTACGGCGTGAACGTCGCCATCAGCTATCCCGGCAGCCAGGCGCTGGAAAAGGCCGCCATGGTCTACGTCTTTCTGCGCAAGCCCGGCACGCGGATGCCGCTGGCCGTGCAGCACTTCGCCGCGGCGGAGCTGCCGAAAACGGTGAGCTTCGCCGGCACGGGACAGGACGAAGCGGTGGAGCTCGTGGTGCGGCTGTCGCCGAGCGGCCGGGTGGACCGCTCCGCCGGGGACGTCGAGTTCAGCCGGATGCTGCCGGGACTCCTGCACCCCCCGCAGACGGTGCAGGTAGCGCTCGGCGCGGCCGACCCTGCCAGCGCAACGACTGAGGTGGCTGCCGGAGCCGCTGCCGGAAACGCTGTCGGAAACGATGACCCGACAGCCACCGTGCCGGTCGCGCTTCGGGCCACGGTGCGACTCGCCGAGGGCAGCCGGTTCGCTCCGGAGTCGGTGGTATTCATCATCGCCCGGCAGCCGGGTCAGGCCATGCCGGCGGCCGTGAAACGGCTGTCCGTCGCCGACCTGCCCGCCGAGGTCGAGCTCAGCGATGCGGATGCCATGTCCTTCGGCAACCGGCTCTCGGCTGCGCCCGTGCTGGAGATCTCGGCGCGGGTCAGCCTGTCGGGCACGGCGTCGCGCAGCGAGGAGGACTGGGCGAGCGAGACGGTGCGGGTGGAACCCCGCGGATCGACCGGAATGATCGCGCTCACCCTGCAGCCGCCAAGGGGCACCTGAGCCGATTCTGGTGCGCGCCGGCGGTCGGGCGCTACACTGGCTCGAAACCCGGACAGGAAGCCAGCCATGACCGATACCTTCATTCACCCGTCCGCCGAGCAGATCCGCGCCATCCGTGACATGGCGCTGGACGGTCCGATCTTCATGCTGAATCTGCTGCGTTTCGCGCCGGGTGGCGGTGCCGAGGCGTACGCACGCTACGGCGAGGCCGCCGCCCCGTTTCTCGAGAAGACGGGCGCCAGCGTCCGCTATCTGGGCGACGTCAAGGCGACGGTGATCGGCGGCGAAGCCTGGGACGAGGTGATACTCGTCGAGTACCCGTCAGTGGCCGCCTTTCTCGAGATGACGGGTAATCCCGACTACCCCTCGGCATTGCGGGCCGGTGCGCTCGCCGATTCGCGCCTTTACTGCACCCAGCCGGGCGCGCGGTGAACTTCGACGACTTTGCGGCGCGCGACGCGGTCGAGCTCGCAGCGCTGATCAGAGGCGGCGACATCGCCCCCACCGAGGCGGTGGAAGCCGCCATCAGCCGGGCGGAGGCGGTAAACGGATCCCTCAATGCCATCGTCACCGAAACCTTCGAATCAGCGCTGAACACAGCCGGGAACGCGACCGGCCCGCTGGCCGGGGTGCCGTTTCTGATCAAGGACCTCACCTACGTGGCCGGTGTGCCCTGTTCCTACGGCAGTCGTTTGTGGGAGAGTTTCGTCCCGGATCACGATGCGGACATCGTCGCCCGCTATCGACGCGCGGGGCTCGCCTTCATCGGCAAGTCGAACACGCCGGAGGTGGGGCTCGCCGCCACCACGGAGAGCGTTCAGCTCGGTCCGTGCCGGAACCCGTGGGACACCGCGCGCACGCCGGGTGGTTCCAGCGGCGGCGCGGCCGCCGCCGTCGCTGCCGGCATCGTGCCGGCTGCGCACGCCACGGACGGTGGCGGCTCCATACGCATCCCGGCCTCCTGCTGCGGCCTGGTCGGGCTGAAGCCGACCCGGGCGCGAACACCGCTGGGACCAGACGTGGGCGAGGGCTGGGGCAGCATGTCTGTGGGTCACGTGGTGTCGCGCACGGTGCGTGACAGTGCGGTGCTGCTCGATCTCACCCATGGTCCCGCCCGCGGCGATCCCTATCACGCGCCGCACTTTGCAGGATCGTTTCTCGATGCTTCCCGGGCGCCACCCGAGCCGCTGAGGATCGCCCTGGACCTGTCACCGGTGAGCTTCGGTGCGTTGCACGACGAGTGCCGCCGCGGTGTGACCGAGACGGCCGTGCTGCTCGAATCCCTCGGTCACCATGTCGAGGAACGCTCCCCGGAGTTCGATCGCGCCGGCTTCACCATGGCGACCGGCACGCTGGTGGCGGCGAACGTGGCAAACAACGTCTACGGCCGAGCCGAATCGCTGGGTGCGGCGGTCACGCCGGACGTGGTCGAGTGGCACACGTTCCGCATGGCCGAAGCAGGACGGCAGTTGAGCGCGGATCTCTATGCGCGGTCGATCAACGTGATTCATGCCACCGGTAGGCAGCTCGAGCGCTTCTTCGAGGATTGGGACCTGATCCTCTCACCCGTGCTGCTGCAGCCGCCCGTGCCGCTCGGCTACCTGGACACCAACGATCCGGACGGCGACACGTACGCGGCGCGCTTCAACAGCTTCTGGGGATTCACCAGCCTCTACAACGCCACCGGTCAGCCGGCCATCTCCCTGCCGCTCCACTGGACGCCCGACGGACTGCCGGTGGGCATACAGCTCGCGGCACCGTTTGGCGCGGAGGCCCTGCTGCTCAGCCTCGCCGCTCAGCTCGAGCAGGCGAAACCGTGGTCATCCCGGTTGCCTGTGCTCGGCGGCTGACGCGAACTCGGCCCGGATCTCCACGCGCCGGTTTCGTGCCCGGCCTGCGTCCGAGCCGTTGTCGGCCACCGGACGCGTATCCGCGAAGCTGATGGCGCGCAGCCTGTCCGCTGGAAAACCGCGGTCGAGCAGGAAGGCGGTGACGGCGTTGGCCCGGGCCGCCGCCAGCGCCCAGTTCGATCCGTAGGGACCGCCCTGAACGGGGCGATCGTCCGTGTGACCGTGCACGGCGATGTCCACGTCGCCGAGATCTGCGAGCGCGGCGGCCACCTTCTCGAGGATCGGATGTGCCGACGCCTTCAGCTCGGCGCGGGCCGAGTCGAAGAGCACCACGTCCGCGATCTTCAGGGTGACACCCCGGTCGTCCTGATCGAGCACCGTCAGCGTGTCCGTCGAGGCCAGGCCCGCGAGCTGCTTCAGCGGCGGCTCCGGTGCCGGCAGCACGGGTCGGGTGGTATCGGGAAAGATCGGAACAACGGCTTCCGGCGCGATCCACTGCATCGACACGGCGGCAGGCGCCAGCGGCAGCGCCTCGATGGCAGATCGAGCCACGATGACAGGTCGATTCACGGGATCCGGATCCGCGCGTGGTGCTTCCGGCACGATGGCAGCCTCCGCGACCGATGTCGCCGCCGCTGCCGGCTCGGCCTCCGTGGGGGCGAAGGGGCCGAGCCGGGCGAGCAGCACCAGCAGCATGGCCAGGATCACGCTCAGCACGTCCACGTAGGTGAGCAGCCAGCCCTGGTCGCCTTCGTCCGCGTCCCAGCCGTACCAGGCATCCAGACCGAGCGCGTCTTCCGGGGCGGCACTCATCCGGCGGCCGCGAGCTTGAGCTCCGGATTGACACCGTCGCGCCGACCGCCGGGCTGGGTCCCCTCCATGACCTCGCGGATGACGTCGAGATGATGCCGGTCGTGGAGCAGCAGCACGGCCTGCATCTGGGCGATGCAGGCCGAGACCGTGGCGCGGCCGCGCTCCTCGAGCTTGCTGGCCAGCGGCTTCAGTACCAGGTTGGACAGCGCCAGCCCGTACACCGTGGTGAGCATGGCGAATCCCATGGAGGAGCCGATGACCTGCACGTCACCGACGCCGAGGCCGAAGAGCATCTGCACCAGGCCGAGCAGCGTCCCCAGCATGCCGAGGGTGGGCGCGTAGCTGCCCATGGCCCGGAGGAGCTCCACCGGTGCCCTGCACCGGTCGCGCTCGTCGGCAACCTGGCGCTGCATGGCGAGCATCACCTGCTCACGGGAAAAACCATCCAGCACCAGCTGGGTGCCCGAGCGCAGCACCGGCTCGGGGATGAAGCGGATTGCCGCTTCCGCCGGACGGATCCTGCCGTAACGGAAACACCTTGCCGCTTCGTAGAAGGCCGCCGGGGTGGGGCCCGTGCCGTTCGCAGCCGGAGATTCACGCAGCAGCGACGTGATCGAGGCACGCAGCGCGCCGAGTGCGGCCTGGGAGTGGCTGACCCGGGCGGCGACGATCGTGCCGCCGAGCACCAGCCAGAGTCCTGCAACGACGGCGATCAGACTGGAGCCCGGCGCGGCGAGCTGGATGGTGATGGCGACGACGACGGCGAATGCGAGCAATGCGGTCCATGTTCGGGCGAGCACGATGGTCTCCTCGAAAGGTCGGCAGCTGCGATGCAAGTCGCGGGCCAGGGGTGCCTTCGGCTCTGCGGCGGTCAGCCGCCGTCGTTGCAGAGATCGAGCAGCCCCACCCTGTCGAGGATCCGGATCCGTCCGTAGCCGAGCTCGATCAGCCCGGCTTCCTCCAGCCTGCGCAGCACCCGCTGCAGCGTGGGTGCGGACAGCGCCACCAGCTCGGCCAGCTTCGCCTGAGACATTCGAATCCCGGCCGCCGTATCCGTCAGGGTTTCCTCCATCTGCAGCAGCCGGATCGCCACGCGCACCTCGGACGGGCTCGTGGCCAGGTTGACGAGCAGCCGCAGCAGGAGCGTTACGTTGATGTGGGAAAGCGCGTAGAAATCGGCATATAGCCGCGGGTCGTTGGTCGCGAGCTGCCTGAGGGGCTGCTGCGCCAGATACAGCACCCTGGTGGGCTCAGCGGCGAAGACCGAGACCAGTCGGGCCTCACCGGCGATGAGGGCCAGGTCGCCGATCCAGAAACCGGGATCTGCCCGGTGCATGGTCAGTTCCTGCCCGTCCGGCCGGGGCAGGGAGATGTCCAGCGCGCCGCTCACCAGACCGAATATGCCGTCCGGCTCGTCGCCATACAGAAACAGCGGCGCTCCGCTGTCGTAGTCTTTCAGCCGGGCGATGCCGGCCAGGACGCTGCGCACTTCCGGAGCGCGCTCGGCGAGCCAGCCGCGCTGCGCAAGCACGGCGATGGCCGAATCCAGGTCTCCGGCAGATTCCAAATGCTACACTCCCCAGCCCCGAATCTGATCGATTGATCGTATCTGATCGACCGTAGCCGGTTAAGCTCGGATAGCCGGGCCGCGAGAGGGGCGCGGAAGGGAACCCAAGCTCAGGACATCCAGGAAGGAGACAGGCATGCAACGTTGGGGAAAGAGCGTGTGGACCGCCGTGCTGCTCGCGGTGATCTCACCCGCCGTGTGGGGGGCGCAACCGAACATTCTGGTGATCTGGGGCGATGACATCGGCACCTGGAACATCAGCCATCGCAACCTCGGCATGATGGGCTACCAGACCCCGAACATCGACCGGATCGCCCGTGAGGGTCTGGCGTTCACCGACTACTACGCGCAGCAGAGCTGCACGGCCGGCCGGGCGGCCTTCATCGGCGGCAACGTGCCGGTGCGCACCGGCATGACCAAGGTCGGCCTCCCGGGTGCTCCCCAGGGCTGGCAGAAGACGGACGTGACCATGGCCACGGTGCTGAAGAGCCAGGGCTACGCCACCGGCCAGTTCGGCAAGAATCACCAGGGTGATCGGGACGAGCACCTGCCGACCATGCACGGCTTCGACGAGTTCCTCGGCAATCACTACCACCTGAACGCCGAGGAAGAGCCGGAGAACCGCGACTATCCGGGAGACATGGTGCTCGCGAGCGGCAATACCTTCCGGAAACAGTTCGGTCCCCGGGGTGTACTGCACACCTGGGCCCTCGAGGACGGAACCCAGCGCATCGAGGACACCGGCCCGCTGACGAAGAAGCGGATGGAGACCATCGACGACGAGACCGTGGCCGCGGCGAAGGATTTCATCCAGCGCCAGCAGCGGGCCGGCAAGCCCTGGTTCGTGTGGTGGAACGGCACCCGCATGCACTTCCGCACCCACGTTCGTGAGGAGCACACGGGGATCTCCGGCCCCAGCGGCGACGAGTACCACGACGGCATGGTGGAACACGACGGTCACGTCGGCGAGCTGCTCGAGCTGGTGGATGAGCTCGGTGTGGCCGAGAACACCATCGTCATGTACTCCACCGACAACGGGCCGCACTACAACACCTGGCCGGACGCGGGCACCACGCCGTTCCGCAGCGAGAAGAACTCGAACTGGGAAGGTGCGTACCGGGTGCCGGCCTATGTGCGCTGGCCCGGACGGATTCCCGCCGGTGAGGTGCGCAACGGCATCGTCGCCCACGAGGACTGGCTGCCGACCTTCGCGGCCGCCGCCGGTGCACCGGAGATCAAGGAGCAGCTCAAGAAGGGCGTACGGCTGAACGGCCGCCGGTACAAGAACTACATCGACGGCTACAACCAGCTCGACTATCTGGAGGGCAAGGCCGCCGAGTCGCCACGGCACGAGTTCTGGTACGTGAACGACGACGGCCAGGTGGTGGCGGCGCGCTACGACGACTGGAAGGTGGTCTTCCTCGAGAATCGGGGGCAGGCATTCGGCGTCTGGCGCGAGCCGTTCACCGAGCTCAGGGTGCCGCTGCTGTTCAATCTGCGCAGGGATCCGTTCGAGAAGTCACAGCACAACTCGAACACCTACAACGACTGGTTCCTCGACCGGGCTTTCGTCATCGTGCCGATTCAGGGGCTCGCCGCGCAGTTCCTGCAGACCATGAAGGACTACCCGCCGAGCCAGGAGCCGGGATCCTTCAACCTGAGCGCCATCGAGGAGAAGCTGCGCGCCGGTATGACGGGCGTGCACTGACGCCGGTAGCCAGCCTGCCGGATCGCCGCTACAGTCCCCCTCGAATCGAGGGAGGACTGAAGCGATGATCCGGCACTGGCTGATTCTGCTGACCATCGGATTTTCGCTGCCGCTTGCGGCAGCGGAGCGACCGGCCGCCGAGCTCGGACCAGAGGCCTACGCGCTGCTCAAGGCCACCTACGGGTACGATGTGGGCTATCCGCTGGGTGCGAAAAGCGTCGGCTCGTTCGAGCAGGCCGGCACCACCTGGGAGAAGCTCTCGTTCACGAGCTTCCACGACGGTCTGGTGCCTGCGCTTCTGGCGGTGCCCGAGGGGGAGGGCCCGTTTCCGGTGGTGCTGCTGCTGCACGGTCTCACCGGCAACAAACGTCAGTGGCTTGCCGACGCGTTCACCCACGGCGGGGAGGTTTCCGCCGGGCTGCTGACGGCCGGCTATGCCGTGCTGGCGCTGGACGCGCAGTATCACGGTGATCGCGCCGTCTACAACGACTTCGTGGATCCGGGAGAGATGGTGTTCCAGCGCGGCTGGGGCATGCGCTATGCGAACCTCATGACCCAGACGGTCGTCGACTACCGGCGGGCCATCGACTACCTTCAGACGCGCAACGACATCGATGCCGGCCGCATCGGCATCCTCGGCTACAGCATGGGTGGGCACATGACCTTCATCCTGGGTGCCGTGGAGCCCCGGGTGAAGGCAGTGGTGGCCTGCGTGGTGCCGGCCACGCCCGGCATGCCCATGGCCGCCGCCCAGTTTGCCCGGGACCTGGGTGACCGCAGGCTGCTGCTGATGATGGGGCGTGAGGATCAGTTCTACACGGTGGCGCAGGCCCAGGCGCTCTTCGACCGGGTGCCCGGTGAGCAGAAGTCGCTGCGGTTCTTCGACAGCGGCCACTCGCTGCCGGAAACCTATGCGGCCGAAGCGGTGGGGTGGCTCAAGGTCAATCTGTGAGCGGGCCCGATTTCCGGGTCATTGCGCCGTGAAGCCGCGCAGCGCGAAGAAGATGATCGCGGCGAGCGTTGCGGACGCCGGCACGGTGATCACCCAGGCGGCCACCACTTTGAGCAGCAGCGCGCGCTTCACCAGGTCCTGCTTGTAGAGCTTCTTCAGGCGCTTGCGCTCCTTTCTCGACAGGGTGGTGGCGTTCACCTTGCGCCGGAGCGCCTTGATCATGACGCCCTTCCCCCGGATGTCCGCCTGCTCGAACGCCTGGAGGAAGCCCTCCACCTCCTGGCGGTCGGCTCCCTGGTGGTGGCTCTCGATCTCGTGCACGAGCCGTGAGTAGTTCACCTTCAGGTATTCGCGCAGAAATCCCACGCCGAACACACCGCCGACGGCGATGTGCGTGGAGCTCACCGGCAGACCGAGCTGGCTCGCGATGATCACCGTGATGGCGGCGGCCAGCGCGATGCAGAACGCCCGCGTCTTGTCGAGCTCGGTGATCTCCGATCCGACCGTGCGGATGAGGCGCGGGCCGTACAGGGCGAGCCCCACGGACAGGCCGAGCGCGCCGATCAGCATCACCCACAGCGGCACGGCCGCCCGCGTGGCCACGCCATGACTGAAGATGGCCTCGTTGATGGCGGCGAGCGGACCTACGGCGTTGGCCACGTCGTTGGCGCCGTGGGCGAAGGAGAGCAGGGCCGCGGCGAAGACCAGCGACAGGGTGAAGAGGTCGTTGACGTGGCTCTTGTCGTCGGGCAGCTCGCGCGCCCGGCGGGCGATGCGTGGTCGGGTCAGGGCGTAGGTGAGGGCGGCGGGAACGGCGCCGATCAGCGTCGCGGTCAGAAAGTCCACCTTCCAGACGTGCTTGAGACCCTTGAGGATCAGGTAGGTGGAGAAGGACCAGGCCATGAGCGTCATCAGCAAAGGCACCACCCGGCTTGCGGCCATCATTACGGCTTTCTGATAGGTGATGGTGCGCTTGATCAGATACAGGAACGCCGCCGCTATCACGCCGCCGAGCAGCGGCGAGATGATCCAGCTGCAGACGATGACGATCATCTGGTTCCAGTTGGCGATACCGGTGCCGCCTGCGGCGAGACCGGCGCCGAGCACGCCGCCGACTATGGAATGGGTGGTGGAGACCGGTGCGCCCAGAGCGGTGGCGATGTTCAGCCACAGCGCGCCTGCCAGCAGGGCTGCCATCATGAGCCAGACGAACTCGTCCGGGTCGGCGAGCTGACCGGCGTCGATGATGCCGTCCTTGATGGTGCCGACCACGTCACCGCCGGCGATGAGAGCCCCGGCCGCCTCGAAGATCCCGGCGATCAGAATGGCGCCTCCGAGGGTGACCGCACCGGAGCCGACCGACGGGCCCACGTTGTTGGCGACGTCGTTGGCGCCGATGTTCATGGCCATGTAGGCGCCGACGGTCGCTGCAATGACGAGCGGCCAGTGGCCGACCACGTCGGGAGCGAACAGGGTCGCGAAAGCGAACACCAGCACCATGAAGAGCAGTGCGCCCCCCAGGCGCGCCAGCCCGATCACCGTCATTCCCTTCAGCCTCCCGACAGGTGGCGGGGACTATACGTGGCGTCCACTGCACTGGCGACTCCGCAGATCCCGAATGTCGTGCTCGGACCCGGGCCGGCCGTTGACCACCGGCGCTTCGCGTTTTTCAATAACCGGGCTGCTCAAGGGGAACGTCATGCCGGAACCGGAACTCGTTGCGGATCAGACCGCCGCCTCGCTGCCGCTGAACGAGCTGGGCTGGGTCGGGATCGACCGGCAAGCGGCTGCGGTGCAGCAGCTGCGTGACTACCTGGCGGCCAACAACGGCATCCGCGGTCTGGAGGTCGTGGCCTGGGATGACGTGGCGCGTGCTGTCAGCCTCTTTCACCGGGACGGCTTCGTGGCGGTGGCGGACGTGCTGGACGCCGCGCAGCTTGCCACGATCAGAGCGGGCTGCGACAGGGCGATCCACGACATCCTCGCCCTCGACAGGAACCGCCAGGGCAACCGCGGCTCGCACCGCTACTCCTTCGGCAGCGCGAGCCTCACCGGCTCGCTTCTGCATCTGCCGGAGTGGGCCATGCTCGTGGATCTCCCCAGGCTCACGCCCATTATCACCGGGATCTTCGGCGCGCCCACCTATGCCTGCAGCGGCGGTGGCGGCGACTTCTGTCTGCCCGGCGCGGTGGACTATCAGCGCCTGCACTCGGACATGAACGACCGGGTGCAGTATGGCGACCGGTTCCAGTGGGCGTTTCATGACCACCGTGGTCTCCTCACCTACCGTGATCTCCCCGTGCCGCGGGTGGTGTGCAATTTCCCGATGGTGGACCTCACCCGCACCAACGGCCCCACCCGGCAGATTCCGGGCACGCAGCACAGCCGGGAGCCGATTCCGACGCTGGCCGACGAGCCGGAATGGATGAAGCTGTCCACCGTGTGCCCCGTGCCGGCGGGCAGTGTGCTGATCCGCGACATCCGCGCCTGGCACGGCGGCACGCCGAACCTGTCGGACGAGGTGCGGGCCATTCCCAATGTGGAGTACTGGGCGCCGTGGTACCGCGAGCCGGCGCCCGTGTGCATGCCGCGGTCCGTCTACGACACCCTCTCCGATCACGGCCGGCAGCTCTGCCGGTACATCGTCGCCGACAGCGCGGCGACGCTCGCCACCGGATTCCGCAGGGAGCTGGGCACCACGCCGGTGCTGTTCCTGCCGGAAAATCAGGATCGGAACTTCCAGTGACCGAGGCCACCGCCCTTGCCAGGCCTGCTAACCCCGTTCGCTGACCCGCCTGGAGCCGGTCATGGCGTCGAGCAGCCTGGCCAGCACGCCCCGTGGTGCGGGTGCGGATCTGCGGATGTCGATCTCGTAGGTGAGCACCCCGTCCTCCTGCTCGACGAACTCGGCGTGGGCCTCCCGGAGGAGCTGTCGCATGCGGCGGTTGCCGTCCAGCACCTGGGCGCGGAAATGGGTCACACCGTTGCTTCGGGCGACCGCGGAGAGCCTGCGCAGCAGCCGCTTGGCCACGCCCTGGCCGTGCAGGTCGTCCACCACGGCGATGGCGGGCTCGGCGATGGTGGTGGCATGGGCAACACGGAAGTAGCGGGCTACGCCGACGACCGGGGGTAGCGGCGAACCAGAGGCATCGAGCAGCCGGGCACCGATGGCCACGTGATCCTGCCCATCGGTGTTGAGCAGGCCGTCGGCGATGAAGTCCGGCAGGTAGGGCATGGCAGAGAAGAAACGCAGGTAGCGGGACTTCTTGGAGAGTCCTTCGAACCCGGCCATCAGGTCGTCACGGTCCCCGGGGCCGAGGAAGCCCAGCTCCATCCGACGTCCGTCCGGCAGTAAGTACCGGCTGGGGAGGGAGGGGCCGGAGTCCGCCGGTCGCCCAGCGTCGTGCGTCGTGTGGATCTCTCCGCTGTCCTGCGCTGTGTCCCGGGCGTTGTTCACGGGCGGCACCTCGAACCTCGCAGCACCTTTGTGCAACGCAACAAAGGCTAGCATCGTCGATCGGCCGGCGACACCCGGAATTTGCTTGCCAATCGAAGGTAGGGCGTCAGCCGTCGAGCCCGCGGATGATTCCGGGACGACGCTGTACATCCATACAGTGCCCGTGTAGCCTAGCCGGTCCGTTCTTTGGGAGGAGGCGGAAGTGGAAACCATCCCGGGTAGCCGGGGATGGCCGGCGCGTGCTGTCGCCGCGCTGTCCGCCTTGAGGTCGCGCCAGGAGTGGCAGTACTTCTCCGTGCTGCCGCGAGCGGATCGGCCGCTGGCAGTGGCCTGGTGGTCGGTGCTGATCCTCCGGGGGCTGCTGCCGGCGCTGTTCGCCATCGCCATGGGGGCGCTCGTGGGCGCGGTGGATGCCGGGGCATCGCTCACCGCACCGCTCGTGCTGGTGGGTGCGGTGTTCCTGGCGCTGCAGGTGCTCACCCCCATCCATCAGGGCATCAGCGCCAATCTCGGCAGCCGCACGGCTGCCTGGCTCTACGACGAGCTCACCCGTGCCTGCGTGGCGCCACCCGGCATCGCGCATCTCGAGCACCCGAAGCACACCAACGACCTGGTCATGGCCCGGGACTTCGACCTCGGCATCAGCGGCCCGCCGCTCAACATCTCCATGGATTTCATCGCCTCGGGCCTGGTGGAGTTCATCGGCGGCCTGGCCGCTGCCGCCGTCCTCTTCGCCTACGCATGGTGGGCGCCGTTCCTGCTCGGCGGCGCCTGGCTCGCCACCCACTACCTGCTGAGGGAAAGCGGCGTCTGGCGGGATCGGAACACGGACAAGGTGCAGAACGCCCAGCGGCACGCGGAGTACTCCTACCGCATGGCCGTGGATCCACCGGCGGCGAAGGAGCTCCGGCTGTTCGGTCTCTCCGCCTGGATCATCGACCGGTTTCGCGAGCAGCGCACGTTTCTGCACGAGCTGCGCTGGGCCGCGACCCGGCTCCGGGAGCAGCCGGTGATCTGGAGCGTGCTGCTGGTGCTCACCGCCAACGTCCTGCTCTTCTGGCTGATGGCAAACGACGCGATCGCCGGCTCGCTGGCGCTCGATCGCATGGTCACCTTCGCCAGCGCCGCCATCGCCACCAGCATGATCGCCTTCGGCGGGCTTTCCTGGGCACTGGACGGTGCTGCTGCCCCGGCCGCCGCGGTGCTCAGGCTGCCGGCGTCCATGCGTGCGACGGGCGCGGTCGCAACCGGGGCGGCTTCCGGTGAGAAGCCGGCTCGTGACAAGTCAGCCGACGGCATGCCGCGCGCTGAGATCCGCTTCGAAGGGGTGTCGTTCGCCTACCCGGGAACGAAGGCGCGGGTGCTGGACGGGTTCGACCTTGCGCTGCCTGCCGGCTCGTCGCTCGCCATCGTCGGCCAGAACGGCGCCGGCAAGACCACGCTGGCCAAGCTGCTCTGCCGGCTCTACGACCCGACGGCGGGTCGGATTCTCATCGACGGCCAGGATCTCGCGGCGCTGTCCCTGGAGAGCTGGCGTTCCCGGGTGACGGCGGTTTTCCAGGACTTCATCCGCTTCGAGCTCACCCTCCGGGAGAACGTGGCCCCCGCCGGCGCACCGGATGCGCTGATCGAGGCGGCGCTCGAGGAAGCCGGTGCGGCGGGGCTCGCCGATCTGGACACGGTGCTGTCCAAGGCCTATCGGGGCGGCACCGATCTCTCCGGCGGTCAGTGGCAGCGGGTGGCACTCGCCCGCACGTTGTGCGCGGTCCGCCAGGGCGCGGGCCTCGTGCTGCTCGACGAGCCCACGGCCCAGCTCGACATCCGCGGCGAGGCGGAGATCTTCAACCGCATCCTGGCGGCGACGCGGCAGGTCGCCACGATCCTGATCTCCCACCGCTTCTCCACCGTGCGCAAGGCGGATCGGATCTGCGTGCTCGAGCACGGCCACGTGGTGGAGCTCGGCAGTCACGACGAGCTCATGGCGCTGGGCGGCCGCTACCAGCGCATGTTCGACCTGCAGGCGTCGCGGTTCCACGAGGAGGAGGGTGAGTTCGATGTCCTCGAATGAAGCTGCGATGGATGATCTGCCTGCCGCGCTGCCCTCCATGTGGCGGGCGCTGAAACGGGGCTTCGACGCCGAGCCGACCTTGCTTGTCGTCGCCTTCGTGCTCAGCCTTGTGGCCGCGCTGCCGGATGCGCTGCTGGCACTGTGGCTGAAACTGCTGGCTGACGGGCTTCTGGACGGCAAGGACCGGCTGGTGATGATCGCCGCCATCGGGCTCGGAGTGACGGCCGCGGCCACCTGGTTCCTGCGCGTGATCAGCGACCGCACGCAGCGCCGGTTCCGGGACCGGGTCACCATTGCGCTGGAATCCCACGTCGCCCGCCTGCAGGCGTCCGTCGCCTCCATCGAGCACCACGAACGTCCCGAATACCTGGACAGGCTCGCCATCCTCCGCGATCAGGTGTTCGTGCTCGATCATATGTACATGTCGCTGTTCACCACCTGCGGCTGGGTGCTGCGGCTGATCGTGACGGTGCTGCTGCTGGTGTCCGTGCATCCGGCGTTGGCGCTGCTGGTCGTGTTTGCGCTGCCCACGGTGCTGACGTCCACCTGGCGTCCGGCGGTGGAACGCGCCGCCGAGGAGCGGGGCGCACCGGCCAACCGCCTGGCCCGCCACCTCTTCGATCTCGCGACCACCGCTCCGCCGGGCAAGGAGGTGCGGGTTACGCGGATCGGCGAGCGGCTGGTGAAGCTGCGTCGTGAGGCCTGGGAGCGCTGGTACGCACCGGTGGCCCGGGCTCGCTGGCAGAGTGCGGCCTGGCACACGGCGGGCTGGGCGATCTTCGCAGCCGGCTACATCGGTGCCATCGTCTTCACCGCCTGGGGCATTCAGGCATCGCCCGGCAACGTGCTGCTGGTGCTGGCGGCGGGTTCGCGGCTGTCCGCCTATATCGGCGCCACGGTAGGTGAGATCGGGTTTCTGCGGGGCATCTGGATGGACGGCTCCATCCGTATGGCATGGCTCGAGGACTACGCGGAGCGCCAGACCCGCGGCGCCGATGCCGCCGTGCCGGACGCGCTTTCGGACGGCATCCGCTTCGAGCACGTCTCCTTCGCCTACCCGGGCACGGACCGGCTGGTGCTGGAGGACGTGAACCTGCACCTCGCGCCCGACTCCGTGATCGCCATCGTCGGCGAGAACGGTGCCGGCAAAACGACGCTCGTGAAGCTGCTCTGCCAGCTTTACCTGCCAACGGAGGGCCGGATCACCGTGGACGGCACGGATCTGCGCCGTCTCCCGGTGGAAGCATGGCGGGCGCGGCTCGCCGGCGCCTTTCAGGACTTCTTCCGCTTCGAGCTTCGAGCCCGGCAGACGGTGGGCGTGGGTGACGTCCCGCGTCTGGACGACGAGCCGGCCGTGGTGGCGGCCGTGGACCGGGCGGGTGCGGACGATGTGGTGGCGCAGCTCGTCTCCGGGCTCGAGACCCAGCTCGGCCCCACCTGGCCGCAAGGTGTGGAGGTGAGCTTCGGTCAGTGGCAGAAGCTGGCGCTGGCCAGGGGCTTCATGCGGGATGCGCCGCTGCTGCTGATCCTCGACGAGCCCACGGCGGCGCTCGACGCGGAAACGGAGCACGCCCTGTTCGAACGCTACGCAGCGGCATCACGGCGAGCGGAAGGGGCGACCAACGGCCGTATCGTGATCCTGGTATCGCACCGCTTCAGCACCGTGCGCATGGCGGACCAGATCGTCGTGCTGGACGGCGCGAAGGTGGCCGAGGCGGGCAGCCACGCCGAGCTCATGGCCAGGGGCGGGCCTTATGCGGAGCTCTACCGGATCCAGGCGGAGGCCTATCACCGCTGAGCCCGCTGGTCTGGTCGCCTATCCGCCGGGAACCGTTTCGCCGGCCTGCGCAGTCCGAGTTCTGCGCTGATACCGCCCGCGGACGATGACGAAGAACACCGGCACCAGGAAGATGGCCAGCATCACGCCGGAGAACATGCCGCCCACCACGCCGGTGCCGATGTCGTTCTGGCTGGCCGCCCCGGCGCCGGTGGCGATCACCAGCGGAAACACTCCGGCGATGAAGGCGAACGACGTCATGATGATGGGACGCAGCCGCAGGCGGGCGGCGTCCAGTGCCGCGGCCGTCGCGTCCACGCCTTTGCGCAGCGCTGCCTCCGCAAACTCGATGATGAGAATGGCGTTCTTGGCGGCCAGCCCCATGGTGGCGAGCAGCCCCACCTGGAAGTAGATGTCGTTGTAGAGACCGCGGCTCATGGCAGCCAGCACGGCGCCGATGATGCCGAGCGGCACCACCAGCAGCACGGCAACGGGTACGGTCCAGCTCTCGTAGAGCGCGGCGAGGCAGAGGAAGACCACCAGCAGCGAGATGCCGTAGAGCAGGGGCGCTTGAGCGCCGGACAGCCGTTCCTGGAAGGACGCTCCCGTCCATTCGAGACCGAACCCGGCAGGCAGGGCGGCCACGAGCCGCTCCATTTCCGCCATGGCCGCGCCCGTGCTGTAGCCGGGCGCGGGCTGTCCCTGGATGTTGAGCGAGGGGATGCCGTTGTAGCGCTCGAGCTTCGACGGGCCGAGCTCCCAGGTCCAGGACACGAAGGAGGAGAACGGCGCCATGCTGCCGCTCTCGGTGCGCACGTACCAGCGGTTGAGATCGTCCGGCGTCATGCGGAACGGCGCGTCTCCCTGCATGTACACACGCTTGACCCGGCCGCGGTCGATGAAGTCGTTGAGGTAGGCACCGCCCCAGGCGGCGGACAGGGTGTAGTTGATGTCTGCGAGCTTCACCCCCAGCGTGTTGGCCTTGGCTTGATCCACGTTCAGACGGAGCTGCGGCGTATCGTCGAGTCCGTTGTGCCGCACCTGGGCGAGCACCGGGCTCGAACGGGCGTCGGTCAGGAGCTGGTCACGGGCCGCCATCAGCGCGTCGTGACCGAGCCCGCGACGGTCCTGAAGCTGCATCTCGAAGCCCGTGGCGTTGCCGAGCTCGCGGATGGGCGAGGGCAGCAGGGCGAAGATGCGTGCGTCGCGTACCTGGGAAAACGCCTGAAATGCCCGGCGGACGATGGCCTGGGCGCTGTTTTCCTCACCCGGCCGCTCATCCCAGTCCTTCAGGTTCACGAACGCCTGGCCGGCATTCTGCCCCTGGCCCGCGAAGCTGAAACCGGCGACCACGAAGACGCTGTGGATGTTGTCCTTCTCGTCGTCGAGATAGAACTTCTCCACCGCCGAGGCCACCTCCAGGGTGCGTGACTGCATGGCACCCACGGGCAGGTTGATGGGTGTGAACAGCCCGCCCTGGTCTTCCTCCGGCAGGAATCCCGTGGGCATACGCACGAAGAGCACGGCCATCACCGCCACGATCACGGCATAGACCGCCATGGCGGCTCCGCGATGCTTGAGGATGCCGCGCAGCGCGGTGAGGTATCGGCCGCGGCTCGACTCGAAGAGGTGGTTGAACTGGGTGAAGAACCAGCCATGGCGCTCGATCCGGTCGGGCGGCAGCGGCTTGAGCAGCGTCGCGCACAGCGCCGGCGTCAGCGTCATCGCCACGAACAGCGACAGCGCCATGGCCGAGACGATGGTCACCGAGAACTGCCGGTAGATCACGCCGGTGGAGCCGCCGAAGAAGGCCATGGGCACGAACACGGCGGACAGCACCAGGGCGATGGCGATCAGCGCGCCGGTGATCTGGCCCATGGACTTGCGGGTCGCCTCCCGCGGCGACAGGCCTTCTTCGCGCATCACCCGCTCCACGTTCTCGATGACGACGATGGCGTCGTCCACCAGCAGGCCGATGGACAGCACCAGGGCGAACAGCGTCAGGGTGTTGATGGTGAAGCCGAAGGCGATGAGCGCCCCGAAGGTGCCGAACAGCACCACCGGCACCGCGATGCCGGGAATGAGGGTCGCCCGCCAGTTCTGCAGGAACAGGAACATCACCAGGATCACCAGGCCGATGGCTTCGAGCAGCGTGAGGATGACCTCCTCGATGCTGAGCCGGATGAAGCGGGTGTTGTCGACGGGGAACGACAGCTCCATACCTTCGGGCAGGGACTGGGCGAGCTCGATGGCCCGGGCCTTCACCGCGTCGATGGTGGTGAGCGTGTTGGCGCCGGGCGCCAGGCTAACCGGCATGCCGGCGGACGGCCGGCGGTTCAGACGGTTGGTGGCGCCGTAGTTGTCCGCGCCGATCTCCACCCGTGCCACGTCGGCGAGCCGGACGATGCCGCCCTCGGGGGAGCTCTTGAGAATGATGTTCTCGAACTCCTCCGGCGTGCTGAAGCGGCTCTGCGCCGTGACGGTGGCGTTGAACTGCTGCTCCGGGGTCGCCGGCTGGGCGCCCAGGGCACCGGCGGAGACCTGGGTGTTCTGGGCGCGCACGGCATCGCGCACGTCCGCCGGTGTCAGGTTGTAGGAGACCAGCTTGTAGGGGTCGAGCCAGATGCGCATGGCGTAGGAAGAGCCGAAGACCCGGGCCTCGCCCACGCCGGGGACCCGGGAGATCGGATCCTGCAGATTGCTGACCACGTAGTCGGCGATGTCCACCGCGTCGTAACGGCCCGTGGTGTCGGAGAGGGCGACGATGAGCTGAAAGCTCGGCTGGGACTTCTGCACGGAGATGCCCTGCTGCTGTACCTCGAGCGGCAGCCGAGGGGTCGCCTGCTGGACCTTGTTCTGCACCTGCACCTGGGCGATGTCGGGGTCCGTGCCCGGGGCGAAGGTGGCCGTGATCTGCACCTGGCCGGAGGAACTGCTGGAGGCGGAGAAATAGAGCAGGTTGTCGATGCCGGTGAGCTGCTGCTCGATCACCTGGGTCACCGAGTTCTGCGCCGTTTCCGCGGAGGCACCGGGATAGTTCGCCTGCACCGTCACCGACGGCGGCGCGATGCCGGGATACTGCTCCACGGGGAGCTGAAAAATGGACAGCACGCCGCCGAGGGTGATGAAGATGGCGATCACCCAGGCGAAGACAGGTCGGTCGATGAAGAATCTGGGGATCATGAGTCAGCGCGAGCTGGGCGGCGCACCCGGCACAGCACCCGCCGTCACCAGATCGCCTTCGAAGGGCACCGCCCGCGCCGGTTGACCGGGCCGGACAAACTGCAGACCCTCGACGATGACCCGATCACCGACAGCGAGCCCCTCTCTGACCAGCCAGTCCGGACCCACCGTGCGGGTGACGGTGATGGGCTTGAGCTGCACGATGCCGTCGTCGCCCACCACCATGGCAGTGGCCGTGCCGCGGCTGTCGCGGCTCACGGCGCGCTGCGGCACCAGCAGCGCGGTCGGGTCGATGCCGGTGACCACCGTCGCGCGCACGAACATGCCCGGCAGCAGCACGGCATCCGGGTTGGGGAACTCGGCCCGCAGCGTCACCGTGCCGGTGGTCGGATCCACCACCACCTCGCTGAACTGCAGCGTCCCTTCCAGCGGATAGCGGGTGCCATCGCCCAGGGTGAGGGTGACGCGCGCGGTCGAGGTGTTTCCGGCCGGTCGATCCTCTCCGGCAGCCGATTCAGCAGGCCCGGCGTGACCAGCGTCGTTCCGCAATGCCAGGAGCTCCGAGCTCGACTGGTTGATGTCCACGTAGATCGGGTCGAGCGTCTGTATGGTGGCAAGTGCCTGGGACTGATTGGCGGTCACCAGCGCGCCCTGGGTGAGGTAGGAACGGCCGATGCGGCCGGAGATCGGCGCGGTGATGCGCGTGTAGCCGAGGTTGATGCGGGCGATGGACAGGTTCGCTTCCCGCTGTGCCACGTCCGCCCGGGCCTGCTGCAGCGCGGCCTGGGCGTCGTCGTGGTCCTGCTGGCTGATGGACTTCTCCTTCCGGAGCGAGGCGTAGCGCTCGGCGCGAAGACGGGCGGTTTCGAGCGCCGCCCGGGCATTGGCGAGCTGGGCCTCCGCGCTCTCCAGCGCCGCCCGGTACAGCGTGTCGTCGATCTGGTAGAGCGGCTCGCCGGCCTCGACCCGGCTGCCTTCCTCGAACAGACGCGCTTCGAGAATGCCGCTCACCTGGGGACGGACGTCGGACACCGCGTAGGGTCGGGTGCGGCCGGGAAGCTCCACCGTGAGGACCGCGTTCCGCGGGGTGATCTGCACCACGCCGACCTCCGGCGGCGGGCGCTGGGCACCGGGGCCGCCGGCCGGGCCGGTGCCGGGTTCAGGGCTGCAGCCTCCGCCGGTGAGCAGAGGCAGCAGGCTCATCAGTACCGTGCAACGGAGCCGCATGGGATATCCGACTAAAAGCCTAGGGTAATCTCGATGCGGTGAACGTGGAAGGCGCGTGTCGGGATGTCGCGCGCCGCTGGAGCCTTTGGACATGGTCCGAGGCGGGTGCGACGATGGTTGCGCATTTCCAGGCACGGGAGGACGTGATGACAACGGCTGGCGCGTTTCGGCAGCGACTGCGGCAGGAGAAACCCATCATCGCCCCCTTCGCCTTCGACGGCTTCCAGGCGCGGGCGGCGGAAGCAGCCGGATTCGAGGCGGTGTACATGACCGGTTTCGGGACCGCCGCCAGCTATGGTCTGCCGGACGTAGGCCTGATCGGTGCCGCGGAGATGACGGCCAACGTGCGCCGCCTGGCCGCGCAGATCCGTATCCCCCTCATCTGCGATGCGGACACGGGCTATGGCAACCCGCTCAACGTCTCGGCCACCGTCACGGCGTACGCGGCCGCGGGCGCGGCGGCGCTGCACATCGAGGATCAGGTGTGGCCGAAGCGCTGCGGGTTCATGGACGGCAAGGAGGTGATCGCCAGCGCCGACATGGTGGCCAAGGTGCGCGCCGCCGTGGACACCAGCGCCGGCGAGGGGCCGGTGATCATCGCCCGCACGGACGCGCTGGCGCCGCACGGCTGGAACGCCGCGGAAGACCGGGCGCGGGCCTATGCGGATGCCGGCGCGGAGCTGATCTTCGTGGACGGCATCCGCACGGGCGATGATCTGGAAACGCTGTGCGAACGTCTGGGTGATCTGCCGCTGGTGTACAACGGTATGCTGGAGTCCACGGACGCGCTGGCCGAGCGGCCGCTGTCTGTGGTGTTGCATCCCGGCCCCATGCTGGCGCTGTTCGACACCGTGCACTCGGTGATGGCCGAGCTGGCAGCCACCGGCAGCGTGGCGGCCGCCGGTCGATCCGCGGTTTTCGGTGAGGTGCTGAGAACCCTGGATGCCCGCGGCTGGCTCGCACGAGCGGACGCCTGGGCGAGCGACGGCTGAACCCGGCTCCGGATCAGCCGGCGGCCCGATCCCGGCCGAGCAGCATCGCCCGGACATCACCCCCCGTCTGGAAGCTCGTGACGAGCAGGTAGCAGCAGACGTAGGGCACGCCGCCGAACGGCACCACGCAGGCCAGCGCGATGCCGCCCGCGGAGAAGCCGTGCCGCCAGGCGATCCAGACCGCGGCGAGAATCAGGAAGCCGAGGAAATCCAGATTGAACTGACCCGGCCAGCCCATCCGGGCGATGTCGCCGAAGAAAACCGGAAACAACCCCATGCCGTGATTGGCGACCACCACCACCGTGTAAGCGACCACCGTCACCAGGATGATCACCAGCAGGATTCGAAAGGCGTTCATGAGCGGCTCCGTGAAGAAATGCCGGCAGCATGCTGAGACCGCAGAAGCGGTTCAATTACCTGGCAGGTCGTAATCCCGCGCTGCTGCCCGACTACGCGCCGTCCCCTGCACGCGCTGCGGTGCGTGACCCGGGCGGCGGTGGCGTGGCCACGTCGTCCGGGATCCGTGCGGCGAGCGCCTCGCTGATGCCGAGTTCGTCCACCAGATAGCCGAGCCGGCCGCCGCCGGCCGTGCGCTCGAGCGCCGTGAGGGTGAGCCGGCCCTGTGCGTCCCGCTTGGCTGCCTGGTTCTGGGCGATGCCGATCCGGCCGTCACCGCGCACCAGGTTGAACATCAGCTCGAAGTTGAACGGGCTCCAGGTCCGCGTCATCTCGTGCTGGGTGGCGAACCGCTGCCGGTCCACGGGCCACTCGTCGATCCGGCAGTCGAACGGCTCCGGATTGGCGAGCCCCTGCCAGCGGATGGCGTAGCGCTCGCCGAGCCAGTGGCCGGTGACCCCCCAGGCCGGCTGGTCGATGCTCACGGACTGCCCTTCCCGGATGGCGAGCGGCGTCACGTGCATGATCGAGGCGTCGACCACGAAGGCGCCCTCGGGCAGCTCGACGACCACGGTGCCGTGATTCGGCGGAATGTCCGGCGCCACCATCATGGTGCCCACGCCGCGCTGAGCGGTGAACCCGATTGCGCGCAGCAGCTCGCAGAGCGCCCCGTTGCCCGCCCAGCAGGTGCCGCCCACGCCGTGCTGCAGCCAGGCATCTAGGAACTCGGGCGGCGAGTCTCCCGGCAGCGGCGCGGGATCGGCTGCACGAACGGCGATGAGCTTTCTCGCGTTGTCGAAGGGGACGTGCCGGCACCAGGCGTCGTAGAGGGTGGTGAGCCCTGGGAGGTCCGCCGACGGGTAGCCGGACAGACCGAACCGTTCCAGCAACGTTTCCACCTGATCGGGCGCCAGCACCGATTCCTGCGCAGCCTTGGTCATGTTCGTTTCTCGCGATTGGTCTTCAGGTTTGCCGGTAGAGCACGCGCGCCTCGTAAAGACCGGCGATCTCCTCAGGTGTGTATCCCCGCGCGGTGAGCAGAGCTTCGTTGTGCTGGCCGGCAAGCGGCGGGCCGGCGAGCACCGGCTCGAACCGATCGAAGCGCGCCATGGGTCCGTGCCGACGGTAGCTGCCCCAGGCAGGGTGCTCGGCCGGAGTGGTTGCGCCGAGGGATTTCGCCTGCTCGTCCTTCAGCCAGTACTCGCTCGGCAGGTACCGGTCGGCGCGCACACAGCCGATCCCCCGATGGCCGAGGAGCTGCTCCCAGGCATCCGCATCCCGTGACTCGAAGAGCCTGGAGAGCGCCTCGGCCGTAGCGGCATCGTTTTCTGCCAGCACCGCCTCGGCTGGCGGTGTGATGCCGGCCGCGGTCAGCGCGGCCACGAAGCGCTGCCGCTCCCACGCCGTGGTGAGAGCGAGAAAAACCCACTGCTCACCGGCGCAGCGGTAGAGGCGGTAGGTCGCGTGGAGGCCGTAGAGCCCCTCGTCCGGCAGGCTGCGCGGCGGCTTGCCCGGATAGCGCAGAAAGTCGTCGTGGTTGGCATAGGCATTGGCGCCGAACATGTCCACCAGCACCCGCTGACCCTGGCCCGTGCGCTGACGCGCCACCAGCGCCAGCATCACCGAGGTGGTGACCACCAGCGCCGTGTTGGGGTCGGGGTTGACCTCGTTGGCGCGCATGAGACGCCGGGTCCAGAGCACGTGATCGGGTGTGGCCTGCAGCGCCTGCGGCACCCGCTCGCCGAGCTGATAGAGCACGCCGCCCATGGCCGCACCCGGGATCGGGTGGGTGCTCGGACGCTGCGCACCCGGGCCGTCGGGTCCATAGCCGTTGCACTGCAGATAGACGATGTCCGGATTGACCTCGCGGACCTGGTCGTAGCCGATGCCGAGCCGTTCCGGCACACCCGGGCGGTAGTTGTGAATCAGCACGTCGGCACCCGCGATCAGTTCCAGCACCAGCTTGCGTCCCGCCGGCGACTTCAGATCCACGCTCACGCTCTGCTTGCCGGCGTTGACCCTCGCCGCACCGATCCCGGCGCCGAGACCTCGATACGGATCGCCGCCGATCTGCTCCACCTTGATGACCTCGGCGCCGATGTCCGCCAGGAAGGACGCACCCAGAGGGGCGGCGATGATGGTGGCAATCTCCACCACCCGGATGCCGGCGAGCGGCAGTCCGGCTGCTTTCGCTCGCGAAGGCGCGGGGCGCGGATCGTCCCGCCAGCGGCTGGCCATGCCGTCATCGGGCCTGGCGTCCGGACCGGGCCGGGCGGGCGTGGTGGTCAGCCGGGCTACCGGCCCGAGCTGCACGCCACCGTCCTGCCGCGCCACCACATGGCCGTTGGCCACGATGTCCGGATCGTTCAGGGCGTCCTGGGTGGTCTGGTAAACCGTCGCCGCCACGCCGCCGTTGTCGATGAAGTCGGTCATCCAGTCCGCCGAGGATCTGGACTGGATCCGCTCGAGCATGCGCGCCCGGAACGCTTCCTGCTTCTCCGGCGGCAGCTTGAGCTGCGCCGGATCGAAATCCGGATCTGCCACCACGTCGATCAGCTCGGTGACAATCAGAAAGTTCTCGAACAGGTGCGGCAACAGGTTGCCGAACTGCATCCAGCGCCCGTCTCCCGCCTGGGCCGGATGGTAGTAGAGACTGGGCAGCGGCGCTTCCTCCACGCGGGACTGCAGCGCGCCTGCAGCCTCGCCGAGCTGCTCGCTGAACTGCGCCCCCAGCATGGCGCCCTGCTCGTAGGGCAGAAATCCCTGCAGCAGGCTCGTCTCCACGAGCCGTCCCGCGCCGTCTGCATGGCGCGCGTGCACCGCCGCGAGAATCGAGGCTGCAGCCGTCTGGGCGCTGGCATGCACACCGACCTGAAGTGCCGAGAACACCGGGCCGCGGCGCTCGACGATGCCGCTGAAGAGATTCATCCGGCCGGTGGCCGCAGCCACGAGATGTTCGTAAGCGGGGCAGCCGGCGAGCGGGCCCACCGACCCGAAGCCGCTGAGATGACAGCAGACGAGATGGGGATGCCGCTCGTGAAGCGACTCGTAGTCGAGGCCGGCACTGGCGAGCGCGGCGGCGCGCCAGTTGCAGACCAGCACGTCCGCACCGGCGCACAGCGTATGGAAGGCATCCAGATCCGCACCGCTATCGAGATTGAGCGGGGTGGTCCGCTTGCCGCGTCGCCAGAGCGGGGCAGCGGGCAGTCGGGCCAGCGGATCGTCGTCCGGCCGCACCACGAGCAGCACCTCGGCGCCGAAGTCGGCGAGAATCATGGTGGCGATACCGGCTGCCGGGCCGGTCGTCAGATCCAGGACCCGCAGCCCTTCCAGTGCCTGCTGCATCGGCGCTCCCTCAGTTCTGGCGTGTCATCCTGTCACCCAGACGGGGGGAACGCCAGGCTGGCGGGATCCGGTCCGTAGCCGAACTCACGGACCACCTCGCGCGCCTTTTCCTGCTTCAGAAAGTGCAGCAGCGCGAGCGCCGCCTCGTTGTTTGCGGCCCGGACGAGCAGCACGGCGTCCTGGCGGATCGGCTCGTAGAGATCCATGGGAACCTGCCACGAGCTGCCCATCGATGACCGTTTGGGATCGCGCAGCTGCGAGGTGGCCACGAGGCCCAGCTCCGCATTGCCGGTCGCCACCATGGCGTACGCCTGGCCGATGTTTTCGCCCATCACGATGCGGTCGGCGAGGCGGTCCCAGACACCCAGCGCTTCGAGCGTCTGCCGGGCAGCGGCGCCGTAGGGAGCGAGCTCCGGATTGGCGATGGCGAGTCGCCGGAAAGTTCCTGCGCGCAGGATCGCGGCGCCGTCGTCGCCAATGCGCCCGGCATCCCCGCTCCAGAGCATCAGGGTGCCCGTAGCGTAGGTGAAGCGGCTGCCTGCAACGGCCAGACCTTCGGATTCGAGCCGTTCCGGGCGTTCCCGGTCGGCGGCGAGGAACACATCGAACGGCGCGCCGGCGACGATCTGCGCGTACAGCTTGCCGGTGGAGCCGGTGGCGACGCGCAGCGTGTGCGGTGTTTCGGATTCGAATTCCGCCTTCAGCCTTGTCATCACCTCGGCAAAGTTGGTCGCCACCGCCGCCAGCGTTTCCGCTGCTGAGCATGGCAGCGACAGCAGCAGAAGGCAGAGCGCGAACAGCCTGCGGATCATTCTCGAGCAGGTCCGATGCCCGACGGCTGGCGCCAGGTGGCTTCGATAGCCTCGAGTTTCTTGTCCATCTCTGCGATGCGTTGCCGTTCGAATGTCATGTCGGCGGTGACCACCAGCGTCTTGCGGTCGTCCTCCGGATCCTCGACGAAGCGGATGTGGCCCATGTCGACGTGCTGGGCGAGCACCCGTCGGACGGTCTCGAGGGGCGCTGCGTTGACTCTGGCCAGGTCGCTGATGGCCACGCCGGTTCCTTTCTGCGTGGCGCGATAGACGAGCAGCGCCATGCGCGCTCCTCGAATCCGGATGCTCCCCATGTAGCCGTTGATGAACAGATCGATCAGCGCCAGCAGCAGCGCGAAGGGTGGACCGGCCACGGCGGCGTCCGGGCGTGGCCCGAGCACCCGGCTCAGCCGTGTGATCAGCGCATCGAGCGGCCACTGGTCAGCCATTGCCTGCGTGGCGAAGTGGCGGATCACCCGGCCGTCCTCCGGGTCCGGCGCCGTTCTCAGCAGCCCTGATTTTGTCATCTGCTTGAGCTGGCGCCGCACACTCTCCAGCGGGGTGCCGCTTTCCCGCGCAACCTCACTGACGCTGACGCCGGTGCCGCGCCCGGTGCCTTCACGTATGAGCAGCAGAATCTTGATGTCCCTGAGGCGCAGCGCACCTCCATAGACCGCCATGAACGCCTCGACGATCCGCTGGAGCCTGGGTTTCTGACTCATGCGGGCGCACATCCCTGTTCGACGATTTTGCGAGTGATCGCCAATCCGGCGATCCCTGAGTCTTTTTTGGCGCTCTGCGACGAATCCGTGCCCGACGCCTGCCGGGCACGGAGCGTTCGACTCAGCGGGCCCGCAGCGCGTCGCGGATTTCAGTCAGCAGGACCTCTTCCTTGCTCGGCGCCGGAGGCGCGGCCGGTGCCGCTTCCTCCTTCTTCTTCAGCGTGTTCATACCCTTGACCACCAGGAAGATGGCGAAGGCGATGATGACGAAGTCGATGACGGTGTTGATGAACACACCATACTTGAGCAGCACCGCGGCGCTCTCCGGCGAGGCATCCCGCAGCGTGATCGCCAGATCGCTGAAGTCCACGTTGCCGAGCAGCAGCCCGATCGGCGGCATGAGCACGTCGGCGACGAACGACGACACGATCTTGCCGAACGCTCCGCCGATCACGATACCGACCGCCATGTCCACCACGTTGCCGCGCATGGCGAATTCTTTGAATTCGGTGACCATCCCCATGGTTCCCCTCCTGAGCTTTCGTTCTTGTCCTTGATTGCTTATCACCGACCGATCCGAAGATCGAGCCGTACGTTCTTATAGCATCGCCCTACGGCGGCCACAATTGCCCGCACCACGGACGGGAGCGGACGCAGATTCAGTGGGCAATGGGTGCGCGCCAGGCCCTGGCGGTGAAGACGACGACCACGGTCAGCGTGGTCACCTGCAGCGGTGCCCACAAGCGCTGCCAGAGACCACCCGCCGAAGGCGAGCAGATTCCTTCCCCGGCCAGATTGACGGCGGCGAATGTGGTCCACACCGGTATCAGGGCCAGCGGCACGAGCAGCACGAGCGGCACCCAGCCCCAGCGGAGAATGCGATGCAGCTCGGGCATCCGCTTCGAAGCGCCGAGCAGGAGCGAGAACCCCGCGGCAAACGGCGCGAAGCCGAGCAGCAGCCGCCAGAACTCGTCACCGTCCGAGCCGCAGCCGGTGACCCGCAGCACGGCAAGCCAGAGGCAGTAGGTGTAGACCACCATCCAGGCGACGAGCGCACAGCCCAACCGCAGCAGCATCTCGATGAGACTCACGGGCGCTACCTGGCGAAGAGCTGGCCGATGTCCCGGAACGCCTTGAACTCCAGCGCGTTGCCGCAGGGGTCGTAGAAGAACATGGTGGCCTGCTCGCCGACCTCGCCCTTGAAGCGGACGTAGGGCTCGATCACGAAGCGGATACCCGAGGCTTTCAGCCGCTCTGCCAGCGCCTCCCAGTCTGCCCAGCCCAGCACGACGCCGAAGTGCGGCACCGGCACGTCATGGCCGTCCACCGGGTTGGTGTGCGGCGCGTTCTGAGAATCGGTTTTCGGATGCTCGTGGATGACGAGCTGGTGACCGAAGAAGTTGAAGTCCACCCACTGGGTGCTCGAGCGACCCTCCTCGAGCCCGAATACCTCACCGTAGAACCGTCTGGCCGCCGGCAGGTCGTGGACGGGAATGGCGAGGTGAAACGGCGCGAGGGTCATGAGTGCTCCTGGGCTCGCGGGTGGCCCGGTCCGGTGTTGAGTGGGCCGCCATTGTAGACAGTCTGCGTCAGGCTACCAGCGCAGCACGGACTTCGCCGCGGGTCGTTCCCGGTAACGCGCATCCCAGGCGGAGAGCCGCCGCCGATCGCCGAACAGGTCCGCCCCGATGTAGCGCAGGAACTGCAGCGATGCGGCCAGCGTACAGTCGGCGATGTTGACGCGATTGCCGAGGAGCAGCTCGCGGCCGTCGGCCAGCAGGTGCTCCAGATAGTCGAGCGGCGTTTCGAGGCTCGCCTCGATCTCCGCCGCCCTGCCGGGATCCGGCGGCAACCCAAGCGGCGACTTCGTCGCGTGCACGTAGGCGGCCATCGGCCCGGCGATACGGATGTCGATGATCCGCTCCACGTCGCGGGCGTGACCTCTCGCTTCCGGACTGCCGACGAGCAGCGCCTGCTCCGGAAACCGATCTTCCAGGTACTGGATGATGGCCAGCGACTCCAGCAGATACGAGCCGTCGTCCAGCTCGAGCACGGGCAGCGTGCCGAAGGGATTGCGTGCCAGGTGCTCCGGCTCCCGCTGGCGACCTTTCAGCGTGTTGACCACGACCTGCTGGATGCCCATCGCCACGCCCAGCGCTTCCCGCTCGGCGATGTAGAGCATCACCTTGGTGGGGTTGGGGGCGAGCGGCACCATGTAGAGCTTCATCACTACTCCTTCAGCTCGATGAGCAGCCTGCCGTCTTCGATGGCAATGGTATCCACCCCTGCGGAGAAGCTCCGCCAGAAGCCGGGCCTGCCGCCGAACTCCTGGACCAGATCGACGTTCTTCAGGTTGCCGAGCCAGGCATTGGGAATGGGCACACCCATCACGCTCACCCCGCGCAGGATCACGACCGGGCTCTGGTTACGGTAGTCGAGCTCGAGTCCGGCGGTGACCCGGATGGTCTTACCGCCGAGCACCGGAAAGTCCGGATCCATCGGGATGAGCAGCTTGGCGCTGGCGAGATTCTCGGAGAGATCGATGGCGAAGCGGCGCGCCAGGTCCGGGCTGCTGGCGACCAGCGCGTTGAGCTCCTTCTCCGAGAGACGCACGCTCCGGCGCCCCGGATCCTCGGAATAGCGCTCAGGAACCAGTCGCCCTTCCGAGTCGAACTCGTCTGCGGAACGCCTGGCGTTGGGGAGCACGTCCACCGGGTTGAGGCCGAGGGTCAGCAGCTTGTCGTCCAGCTTCCGCTGATCCTTCTGTGACAGCGTCACCGGCTCGAGCGGGGCGGCATACAGATACGAGCGGACGAACCAGAACGTCAGCCCCACCGCGACCAGCACGGCCACCAGGACGAACAGCAGCACCTGTCTGCCCGAGAAGCCGCTGCGTTCCTGGTGCGTTTCGCTCATGTTCACCTTGCCGTTGTCGGGAGCGTGCGGAGATCTGCGAGGGTGTCGCTGTCCAGATAGCGGCCTTCCTGGAGCACGGCGACGATGCTGCGGGTATTGCCGATGTTGAGGAGCGGGTTCGCCTCGAGCACCAGCAGGTCCGCGATCCGGCCGACCTCCACGGTGCCGAAATCGTCGGCGCGCTCGAGCCATGCTGCGGCATCCAGGGTTGCACCCTGCAGTGCCTGCAGCGGCGTCAGCCCGACCTCGACCAGCTCGGCGAGCTCGCGGTGCAGCGAGTCGCCCGGGTAGACGTATGAGTTCACCGCACCGGTGTCCGAGCCGGCGAGGATGGTGACGCCCCGATCCGCGGCCGTCTGCACGAAGGCCCGGTTTCTGGCCATGATGTCGAGATCCCGTGCGACGAGCTCCGGAGTGCGCCGGACAAGCGAATTCACGCGCAGTTGAAAAGTCTCCCGCAGTCCGGGTGGTACCTGGGCGAGCTGCGGATCCTGCTCATAGGCGGACGGGTCCGTCATGGTGTCCAGCACGTGGCCGATGTGCAGCGTGGGGGTGAGCGCTGCACCGTGCCGGATCATGGTGTCGAGTACCTGCTCGAGCCGCTCGGGGCTGGCCGAAGCCTGCAGGCGGGCGAGCATGGCGTAGAACGAGTAAGCCTCGTCGCGGCCGAACTTCTTCTCGATCTCTGCCGCGATCGCAGCCTCCTCCGTGGACGCGGCCTTGGCGAGGTACGACTCGTGCTCGACGCTGTCCAGACCGGCCTCGATCGCAGCCTCGAACATCACGGTCAGCGGCAGGTGACCGGCGGTCTTGAGCCCCCGGCGCTGTGCCTCCGCCACGGCTGCAAGGTAGACGTCGGCCGCGATGCTCGCGTCGTAGAGCTTTATGAAATCCGCGCCGGATTCCGTGAGCAGATCGATGGCCGGGACCACGTCGGCGAGGGACGTCAGCCGGATCGACCCTTCCCAGCCCCCCGTGGGACCTTCCAGCTTCTGCAGAGAGGTGAAGATGCGTGGCCCCCACTGCTCACCGCGTTCGATTCCATCCCGCCAGGACCGAACCTGCTCAGGCAGGTCCCCGCCCGCGTCTCGAACCGCCGTGACTCCGAAACCCAGGTACTGGCGCAGCCAGATTTCGTTCTCGTCCGCCAGATCGCTGTCCGGGCCGTTGCGCAGGTGCACGTGCATGTCCCAGAGGCCGGGCATGACGTAGCGACCGGTGTGCTCGTGGACGGTTGCCCCGGCAAGTTCTCGCGCGGGCGGCGGGTCGCCGACGTAGTCGATCCGCCCGTCACGAATCACGATCGTTTGATCATCGGCGATGGTGCCGGTACGCACGTCGATCACCGACACCCCGGTCAGCACGGTGGCGTCGGACGGTGGAGGAGGTTCGCCGGTGCAGGCTGCCAGAAGGGCGAGCAGCAGCACGACCAGCCGCTCAGCGTTCATTGGCGTCGGTTGTCATGCCTGTCTCCCGAACTCTATCCAGCGGGCGGCGTCTGCGGGCAGCGTCTCCGCGACCTTGCGGCGGTAGGCGGCGAGACAGTCGTCGTCGAGCACGTCGCGCCAGCGGCCATTGGTGCCCTTGAACAGGAACCCCTCGATCCCGCCCTCGAAGCCCTGATCGAAACTGCCCACCTTCCTGTCTGCGCCACGCATGCCCTCGAACGTGCAGCGCTCGACCACGGCGGGCCAGTGCGACTCTTCGAGGCTGATGTCCAGGAATCGTGCGATGCGGCTCATCTCTCCGGCGAGATCGGCTTTCAGATCGTTGAAGTGCACGAACAGCAGGTTCGGCTGCCCGCGGCGTGCCCAGTAGCTGGCGACCACTGAGAAGAAATTGTTGTTCTCGAGCCAGTCGTGGAAGTAACCGCAGTAGTCGACCCCGTCGAAGCCCCGGATCTCGTCGATGCCTTCCCTGGCTGCCTGCTCGTTGAGTTGGTCCTTGAACTTCATCCTGCTGACGTGATTGCACCAGGACATGAACGCGTCCCGCCCGTCGCGGGCGACGGTGATGTACTTCGCGTCATCGAACCAGGGAATGCCGTCGGCCGGCGTGTGGCTCTTCATGGCTCTGCGGTGCTGCTGTGCCCGCAGCATGGCGTGCATAGCGTCCGCAGGCATGAACTTCGCCTCGATCCATGGACAGACACCGTTGGTGATAGGCCCCGGGAACTCGCCATCCGGCCAGAGCAGATTGGCCACGATCATCTGCATCCAGGTGGTGCCGCACTTCGAGGGGGTGCAGACGAAGATGTCGCCCGGACGTGGTTCGAAACCTTCCCAGCGGGCATTGTCCATCACGGCGTTTCTGTAGGATTTCATGCTCGACCTCCAGGATCGGAGGGAGAACAGAATATCCGCAAACCGAACCCATCGGCGATGATCAGGGAGTCCCTAGTCGGCCGCCGCCGCGGCAGTGCTGCCGGACAGCCACGCGTAGCGCATGGAGCGCAGCGCCTCAGGATCTCCACGCCACTGCGCCTCCAGACGCTGCCAGGTTTCCACCGCAGCCGGGCTGTTCAGCTCCGCTTGAGCGAGTGCCAACCCGAGTAGTGAGAGGGTTCTCCCTGTGTGACGCGCCAGAGCCTGCTGAAACCGCTCGGCAGCCTCCGCCGGCCGGTCGAGCTCGAGCAGCATCTCGCCCAGCAGCTCGTCGCTCGGCTTCGGCACGTGGGGCGGTCCGTAGTAGAGGGGACGTCGGCTTTCCTCCGCCACCGCCTGCTCGAGAATGTCGAGGGCAGCTTCCTGCTCGCCTTCCCGGAACAGGATCAGGGCCTCGAGCTCCCGCGCCATGATGGTCGTCAGCAGGTAGTCGTCGGGTGAGGTGGCATCCGGGGTCTCGTGGAGGCCTTCCTCGACGGTGAGAACCCGGGCGCTGTCGAGCTGGCTGCGGATGGCATCCAGGCCCCGGCCGGCGGCCGCCAGATCGCCGCGGACGATGTCCGTCCAGGCCGTTGCGAAGTGGTCCAGAGCCCGGAAGTAGAGCGGCAGCTGGTGTTCCGGCAGCGTTGTAAGCGGGCTGCGCCCGAGCGGGTCTTCCACCACGAAGGTAGCGCGCATCATGGCGTTGTGGCGGAGATTCTGGCCGTCGGGCATTGCGGCCACGTCTTCCGCCATGATGTCGAGCGTGGCTTCCACTTCCGAGGTGCGGCCCTGCTGCAGCAGCGCGTACTCCAGCCAGTGCAGGGAGTGCTTGCTGCGCATGTGCCGCGAGCGGCCTGCGCGCGCCATGGCTTCCTCTGAAACGCGAACGGCCGCCGCGTTCGCCTCCACCACCTCGTCCCACATGCCGAGCGAGGTATAGATGTGCGAGACCATGTGCTGCGCGTGCGACGCCGCAGGCGCGATCTTCGAGTAGACGCGTGCGGCCCGCAGCCCGAGCGGCGCGTGGATCTGGTCGTCGTAGCTGTGAATGAGGTAGTGGGCCGCACCGGGATGCTGGGGCTGTTTTGCGAAGATCTCCTCGGCCACCGCAGCCGCCTGCATGTAGGTGCGGAAGTCGCGCTCGTACACGGAGCCGAGAATCGACAGCGCGTAGAAGGCGCCGATTTCCAGGTCGTCCGGATGGTCGCGGTGCATCTGCGCCAGGGTGTCGCGGTAGGCGGCGTCGCGTTCGGGCTTCGTACCCTCGCCGTACAGCACCTGCACCGCTTCGATGAAACGGTTCTCCCGGGCTGTCGCCTTTCGCCGGTCAACGGGCGGCAGCTTCTCCAGCACCCTGAGCGCCTGCTCCCGGTCCTGCTCGTTCCAGAGGGGATGATTCCAGGTCATGGCTTCACCCCAGATCGCCATCACGAACGCCGGGTCGATGGCTTGAGCCTCGAGGAAGGCGGCGCGGGCGTCCTCGTACTCGAAGCTGTGCAGCAGTTTCACGCCCGTCTCGAAAGGTTCCTGTGCCTCCGGCTTGCCGGAGGTGGGAAAGTCGAGCACGCCGAGAATCAGCGGCGGGCCGGCCGACGGCTCTGCATGGTTGTCTCCCTCGTGCGCCCGTGCAGGGAGCAGGATGAGAAGCAGTATCAGGAAGCTTGTGATGCGCATCGGTCCTCCACCCCTAGTCCGGACCCGGACAGTTTAGCGCGGCAGCGGCGCCGTGAATGCCACGGCCAGCAACAACATGGCTGACGATACCCAGAGGCAGGCCTCCAGCCCGAATTGCTGGAATACCCAGCCGGAGAGGATCGTGCCGAGCAGCCGCCCGGCGGCGTTGGACATGTAGTAGAAGCCCACGTCCAGAGACACGCCGTCCGCCCGGGCATAGGAGACGATCAGATAGCTGTGCAGCGAGGAATTCACAGCGAACAGCGCTCCGAAGAGCAGCAGCCCGCCGACCAGTATCACGGATGTGGCATCCGCCAGGCCCATCGCCAGCGCGATCGCCGCGGGCACCACCGCGAGTGGCACCGCCCAGACCGTGGCGGTTCCTCCGTGCACCGCACCCGCGCGCTGGGTCACCAGCGGCGCGGCGGACTGCACGATGCCGTAGCCGATGATCCACGCCGCGAGAAAGCTGCCAACGCCGAGGAACGTCCAGCCGAGCTCGCTGGCGAGAAACACCGGCAGCGCCACCACGAACCAGACGTCGCGGGCCCCGAACAGAAAGAGCCGGGCGGCGGACAGCAGGTTCACCGGACGGCTCTTGGAGAAGAGCTCGCTGAATTTCGGCTTCGTGCCCGCTCGCCCGAGGTCCCGGTGGAGCAGCACCAGGCTCGCCACCCAGACCAGCGCCAGGGTGGTCGCCATGGCCGTCAGCGCGCCGCGAAAGCCGAACACACCGAGCAGCAGCCCGCCCAGGAAGAAGCCGGCACCCTTGAGGGCATTCTTGGAGCCGGTGAGCAGGGCCACCCATTGGTAGAGGCGCCCCGGCTGACCTTCCGGCACCAGCAGCTTGATCGCGCTCTTGGCGCTCATCTTGTTGAGGTCCTTGGCGATGCCGGACAGAGCCTGAGCGCCCATGACCCAGGGAATCGTCAGCCAGGCGGCCGGAACGGTGAGCATCGCAAGCGCCACCACCTGCAGCGCGAGCCCCACGTTCATCGTCCGGTTCAGACCGATGCGGGCGCCGAGATACCCGCCGAGCAGGTTGGTGACGATGCCGAAGAACTCGTAGAACAGGAACAGCGCGGCGATCTCGAGCGGCGAGTAGCCGAGCTGATGGAAGTGCAGCACCACCAGCATGCGCAGCGCGCCGTCCGTGAGGGTGAAGGCCCAGTAGTTACCCGTGACGACGAGGTACTGACGAACATCCGCGCTCAGACTGGGCAGCATGAGCGATACCTTCGGCCGTCAGTCCCGATCCGCGCGGCCGACCAGCCGGGCCAGCTCGGCGGTGCGATTGGCGTAACCCCACTCGTTGTCGTACCAGGCGTAGATCTTCACGTGGGTGTCGTCCACCACCATGGTGCTGGCGGCATCGACGATGGCGGACCTCGGATCCGTGCGGTAGTCGATCGACACCAGCGGCCGCTCCTCGTAGCCCAGGATGCCCGCCAGCGGACCGGCAGCAGCATCCGCCAGCGCCTGGTTCACCGCCTCGACGGTCGTGGCCCGTTCCACCTCGAACACACAGTCCGTCAGCGAGGCGTTGGCGAGCGGCACGCGCACGGCGTGACCGTTCAGCCGACCCCGCAGCTCGGGAAAGATCTCGGCAATGGCGGTGGCGGATCCGGTGGTCGTCGGGATCAGGCTCATGCCGGACGCTCGGGCCCGCCGGAGGTCCTTGTGCGCTTGATCGAGGATGCTCTGGGTGTTGGTCAGGTCGTGAATCGTGGTCATGGAGCCGTGGCGGATGCGGAAGGCGTCGTGCACCACCTTCACCACCGGGGCGAGACAGTTCGTGGTGCAGGACGCTGCGGTCACGATCCGGTGCTTCGACGGATCGAAGAGATGATCGTTGATCCCCATCACCACGTTCAGCGCGCCCGGCTCCTTGACCGGCGCGGTGACCACCACGCGGCCGACACCCATGGCCAGGTATCGCTCGAGCAGCGCCATCTTCCGCATTCTGCCGCTCGCCTCGATCACGAGGTCGCAGTCGGACCAGGCGCCGGCGTCGATGGTCTCCTCGCGACTGAATGCGATCCGCCGACCGTCGACGATCAGTGCATCTCCCTCGGCCCGGATCTCCCGGTACCAGCGCCCGTGCACCGAGTCGAACTCGAGCAGGTGCGCGAACGTGGCCGCATCGCCGGCCGGATCGTTGATGCGCACGAAGTCCAGCTCCGGCCAGTCCCAGGCCACCCGCATGACGAGCCTGCCGATGCGGCCGAATCCGTTGATGCCCACCTGAATGCTCATGGCTCGAATGCTAAGTCAGGATCTGAGTGCTCACCAGCCGGCGAGACCTGCAGCGTGTCATCTTCGCGTCATCTATGTGTGATCCAGGCGGCGGACCCGGACTATGTCCGGCGAAGCACGGCCTCGCTACCAGGCTCTGCCTTTCGGCAGCAGGTCGAAATACCCGAATGCCCCGTTCAACTCCTCGATTCCCCGGTTGAACGCGCTGTAGGTGTGGAAGATCTCCCCTTCATCGTTCTGATAGAAGACGTTGACGCCGTGGTTTTCACCCCGGTCGAACAGGATGGTCTCGGTGCCGACGGTGCCGGTGGACTGTTCGCTCAGATCGTCGGAGGAAGCGTGGAAATCGAGGTTGAAGTCCGATGAGTAGGACGACAGCCAGGTGAAGGTCCAGCCGAGTTTCCGACGTTGACTCTCGATCTCATCGTAAGGGGCTTGGGAGACGCAGATCAGCCGTGCATCCGCTTCCTCGAAGGCGCCTGTCGTGCCGTTCAAGGCATTGGCCCATTGGCTGCAGCCGGAGCAGACAGCATCCCAGCCCGGTCCGAACATGATGTGATAGATGACGAGCTGTGATCTGCCGAGGAAGACTTCCGAAAACGGAATCTCTCCCTCCGCGCCGGCCAGGAAGTACGCCTTTTCCAGCTTGACCCAGGGCAGCTGCCGGCGGGCCTCGGCAAGCGCCGCGCGAGCACGGGTATGCTCCTTTTCTCGGGTGAGCAGCTCTGCTCTGGCCGCGAGCCACTCCTCCCGGCTCACCACTGCGTTCTGCATGCTCTCTCCCTCGACGGCCTTTCAACCGTTTATAGGGGAATATACGGGAAGCTCGCCATCCGGCGGTTGCTCGGTGCAGGCGTTTCTGAAAATATACGTAAGCGCTTACATATATGAGGGCGGGCATGAGCTTCTACGAAAGTGCCGGCGTGGTTGCGCTGGGGAGCCGGTTGCGGGGTCTGGCGGACCGGTTCACCCGCGATGCCGCTCTGGTGTACGAGCTGTACGGCGTTCCCCTCGACCCGCGCTGGTTTCCCGTCTGCGCGATGCTCGAGGTGCGTGACTCGATGTCGGTGTCTGCGCTCGCCGAGGCGATCGGCCATTCGCATGCTGCGGTCAGCCAGGTGATCCGGCGCCTGGTTGACGCAGGTCTCGCCGTCGTCAGCAGGGATGCGGACGACTCCCGGGTGAGCCGGGTGTCCCTGACGGAAGCGGGGCGGGAAGCGATGGTCAAAATGCAGCCGCAGCGTCACGACGTGGAGGCGGTGGTGAAGGAACTGCTCGCGGAAACGGCGCCGGACTTCTGGGCGTCGCTGGATCGAATGGAGGGTGCACTGGCGCGTCGGGGTTTCTACGAGCGGGTGCGACGCCGGCACGCGGCGAGCAGTGTCGACATCGTGCGCTATGACGAGTCGCGCCACCGGCGTGCTTTCCGTGAGCTGAATCTTGCCTGGATCCGCAAGCACTGGGAGCCCGAGGCTTCGGACTACGCGGTGCTGGACGATCCGCAGAGCTCCGTGTTGAACGTCGGCGGCTACATTGCGATCGCCGAGCGCGGCGGCGAGCCGGTGGGCACCTGCGCGCTGATCCCGATGGCGGACGGCGGGGTGGAGCTGGCGAAGATGGCCGTCACCGATTCTGCCAAGGGACTTGGTATCGGCGAGCGGCTTGGGCGGCACATCATCGAGGAGGCGCAGCGGCGCGGTGCCGGCAGCGTCTATCTCGAGACCAACCTGGTGCTCGAACCCGCCATTGCGCTGTATCGAAAGCTCGGCTTCGAGCCGGTGTCGGGTCGGCCCTCTCCATACGACCGCTGCAATCTGCAGATGCGGCTCGAGCTCGACGCGAACGCCTGACAGACCGGGACCCTACCCGAACGGGTCGAATCGGATCATGATGCGGCATCACGAACAGATTCCCGGGGGGTGGGGTAGTGCGGTTGCGCCTGCAGGTTCCGGGTGGACGGATGTTGGCCTGGATGACGGTCCTGTGCCTCGCCGCTTCTTCTCACGCGGCGCTCAATCCCGACGAGCAAAACCTGCTGGATCGCATCGATGCCCCCGCCGTGCTCACCGACATGGCCGTCCTGGCCCGGAGTGCGGACGGGATCGAGCAGGGCGTGGGCAATGGCTCCGTCGTTGCCGGCAGCGAGGAAGAACGGGCGCTTGCGGCACACATCGCCGAACGTTTCCAGACACTCGGCCTCACGGTCCGGACCGAAGCCTATCCGGTGCGTGCTTACCGCTACGAGACGCCACGCCTCTCGGTGAACGGCGAGCCGATACCAGTGATCGCTCTGCATGCGGCGGGCGCGGTGAGCGGTCGGCGCGACGGTGTTGCATTTACGTCCGGTAACGAGGCGACTGGCACCCGGCTCGTGGTGCCGCTGGTCGATGCCGCGGACGGGTTCGCACCGGACTACGATCGGGTAGGCGACGTGCGCGGCAAGGCGGTGCTGGTGCGCCGCGATCTCCGCGACTGGCCGCCGGCACAGATCACGGAAGCCGCCGTCCGCGGCGCGGCAGCCGTGGTGTTCTACGACCACCCGATGTCGGCCGATCGCGAGAACGCGCTTCGCCAGGACAGCATGTGGGGCCACGAGCAGATCCCCGCCGTGGCGATCAGCCTCGCCTCCGGTCGGCGGCTGGCGGAGCGCATAGCATCCGGGCCGGCCACCCTGACGCTCGAGGGCAGCATGGTGGTGGCCGACGGCCGGTCGCAGAACGTGGTCGGCGTGATCGAGGGATCCGAATTCCCTGATCAGTGGGTGGTGGTGTCCGCCCACTACGATCGCTGGTTCGAAGGCGGCATGGACAACGTCAGCGGCACCGCCGCGGTGCTGGAGCTGGCCCGGATCTTCACGAGGGCCGGCATCAGGCCGCGACGGTCGCTGCTGTTTCTGGCGGTTGGCAGCGAGGAAGCCGGTCTCGAGGACTACGAGCGCGACTGGCTGGCCGGCTCTCATGCCTTTCTGCTCGCGCATCCGGAAGTGTTCCGGCATGCGGCGCTGGTGGTGAACGTGGACGGGATCGGCTGGCAGTCCGACGATCGGAGGTGAAAGTGGAGACGAGAGTGGCAGCCTTGATCGGGTCAATCGTGCGCGGCAGCGGACTGTTCGGGTTGGGGAGGGCTCTGGCCTGCATTGCCCTGGTCGGCGCTGTGATCCCTCAGGCGCTGGCGCAGCCGGCACCATCCTCGGGCGTAATCGAGGAGGTGATCGTCACCGCCACCCGGCGCAGCGAGGCGCTCACCGACGTGCCGGTGAGCGTGAGCATGATCGGCGATGAAGAGATGCAGCAGCGCGGTGCTCGGCAGTTCGACGACCTGATCCGACTGACACCCGGCCTCAGCCTCACCCGGGGATCGTTCACCGGCGCCAACCAGATCGCGATTCGCGGCATCGCCTCGGACGCCGGTTCGGGCACCACCGGGCTCTACATCGACGACACGCCGATTCAGGTGCGCAACCTCGGCTTCGGTGCGGGCAATACGTTCCCGGGTCTCTTTGACGTGGAGCGGGTCGAGGTGCTGCGTGGTCCCCAGGGCACGCTGTTCGGCGCCGGATCGGAAGGCGGCACCGTGCGCTTCATCCAGACCCAGCCGAGCCTCGACGAGACCAGCGCCACCGTGAGAGCGGAAGCGGGCAGCACGGAGAACGGCGATCCTTCCTGGGAAACCGGCATTGCCTACGGCACGCCGCTGTCCGATCGCGTGGCGGTGCGCGGCAGTGCGTATTTCCGTCGCGACGGCGGCTATGTGGATGCAGTGGGCGGCACCTACGAGATCCTGGACCCGACCGGCGAGAGCTACGGCGACTCGGTGGCCTTCACCAGGACGAAGACCTATGAGGAGGACATCAACTGGTCCGAGACGCAGTCCCTGCGGCTGGCACTCAAGTTTGCGGCCACGGAGAGCCTCACGCTGACACCATCGGTTTTCTACCAGAAGATCGAGAACAACGATGGTGCTGCGGGGTACGACCTCGCGCTATCGGACGTGGGAGACGGCGACTACTCGCGTCCGCACAACGTTCAGGGCACCGCCGGCACGGTGTTCACGTTTCCGAACACGCCGCACACCGTGACGCTGAACGCGATGTCGGCGCCGGAGGATCAGAGCGGCGAGGACGAGCTCGCGCTCTATGCCCTGGCCCTGGACTGGGATTTCGGCTGGGCGCTGCTGGTCTCCAACACGAGCTACTTCGATCGCGAGCAGCACCAGTGGGCCGACTACACCAAGGGTTATGCGGAGTTCTACACGCCCGAGTACTTCCTCGAGGCGGACGGCGTGACGTCCACCGGCACCTACGTTCCCGAGGGCTGGAAGGGCATGTCGCAGTACAACAACGAGCAGAAGAACTGGGTGCAGGAAATCCGGCTGCAGTCCAACGACGACACCCGCCTGCGCTGGGTGGCCGGCGTGTTCTACTCGGATCTGGAACAGAACGCCCATCAGCCCATCAACCACAATTTCATGACCGGCGCGACCTGGGTCGGCTTCTATCCCACCGCCTTCGGCTTCGGCTACTTCGCCACCGACGACGGTGAGCCCTTCGGCCCCGGCTCGACCGCGTTTCAGAACTTCTTCGGCGACGACACGCTGGCGAACGCCGTGATGTTCTACGGCGAGTGGGCCACCCAGGAAGAGCAGATTGCCGGCTACGCCCAGGTCGATTTCGACCTCACCGACACCATCACGCTCACGGCTGGAATCCGCGCCTCGCGAAACGAGCTCGACTTCGACGCCGCCTATCTCGGGCCGGAAAACAACGCCACCGCGCCGTTCGGTTTCCCCTGCTTCGACCCGAACGACTGCACGTTCGGCAGCGGCGCCAATACGCCCATCTACCCCACGTCGAGCTCCAGCTCGAAAGAGACCGCCTACACGCCGAAGTTCGGCATCGCCTGGCAGCCGACGGACGATCATCTGATCTACGCCAATGCCGCCAAGGGCTTCCGCCCGGCGGGCGCGTCGCTGCGGGCACCGGCGATCTGCGACTTCGACCTGATCGAGAACGGCTATGTGGACGGCAGCGGCAACCCGGTGCAGCCGGAGACCTACGACTCCGACTCCGTGTGGAGCTACGAGATCGGCGCCAAGAGCCAGCTCCTCGGCGGACGGCTGCTGCTGGACGGCAGCATCTACCGCATCGAATGGAAGGACATCCAGTCCAACGTCAGCCTGCCGAACTGCGCCTACAACTTCGTCGACAACCTCGGCAACGCGACGTCCACCGGCTTCGACATCACCGTGCAGTTCCTCGTCACGGACGGCCTCATGCTGAGCGGCGCCTACGGCTACAACGATCCCAGCTACGACGACGATGCCACCTCCCCGGGCGGTGTGGTGATTCATGCCGATGGTGCGGCGGTGGCTGAAGCCGGATCGCCGAAAACCTTGTCGCTCACCGCGGACTACGAGCACAGCTTCGGGTCCTGGTCCGGCTACGGGCGCGTGGACTACACCTACTCCTCCGAGTGGCGCCGTGTCGGTGCCCAGGTGTCGACGGATCCGTTCTACGACCCGCGCCTGAAGCCGGCAGAGGCCTATTCGCTCGTCAACCTCCGCCTCGGCGCTCGCCTCAAGAGCTACGACGTCTCGCTATTCGTGCTGAACCTGACCAACGAGACGCCGCGGCGGGAGCTGTTCGCCGGTTCCTACTACGATCCTCAGGACTGGAGCGACGTGGCGATCCGGCCACGGATGGTGGGACTCACGGGGTCCTGGCGGTACTGAGGAAGGCGGGGAAAAAGCGGGTCAGACCAAGCCGTGATCCTCCACGTGGGTCGAGTTGAAGGTGATGCGATTGCCACCGGGCTCGGTGATCTGGAAGCTGTCGTGGATTCTGCCTCGCTCGATATCCGTGACCGTGTAACCCCGGTCGCGGAACGATTGGTGGGCTGCTTCCAGATCCTCCACCATGAGGTCGAAATCGGCGTCTCCCGGTGTCGCCTCCGCGTCCCGGAGCAGAATCAGATGCGTGCCGCCGCGCAGCTCGAGCACCCAGACATCATCACCCTTGAAGATCTCGCGCATCCCGAGGGTCAGCATGAAATCTCCGGAGCGGACCGGATCGGCGGTCCGCAGGGCCACGTGACCTACCCACACGGCCGGTCTGCCGACGTTTTCCATGGGTCATCCTCCCGAGCGGCCTGTTGCCAACTCGACCATAGCTATCCCGTCAGGTGTTGTGAAGCGCGTGGTGAACCGGAAACCGAGAGCCTGATACAGCCGAATGGCCGGTTCGTTGTCGGCGCCCGTGGAAACCAGGATCGGCGTCCGGAAGCTGCTGAGGGCATGCTGCACGAGGGCTTTTCCGATACCCAGGCGGAAGTGGCTTGGGGCTACCGCCAGTGAAGCAATGACCCGCGTGTTGCCTCTTTCTGGGGTCTCGATTTCCATGACCCCACAGAGCTCGTCGTTGCGCAGGCAGCCGAAAAACGCGTTTCCGCAGACTGCCAGATCCTCGATGTTTCTCTCCAGCGGCGGAAAGAGGTCCACGCCGAGCAGATCTGCTTCCAACCGATACGCGGATTTGAAGATACGATCGATCTCGTCTCCCCACGTTGTGGGATCAAGGCTGATGATCGTCCCAGTCATTGCTCGGCCAGGCTCGCCACCACCGCGATCCGATCGCTGGAACGTCCGAGCATGGCGTAGTAGATGTCCGCGACGCCCACGCGATCTCCATACTTGGTAATCATCGCTTCGAAAACCTTGTTCGCGTCCGCTTCCGGCAACGCGTCGACTTCCGTTGCCTTGGGAATGCGGGTGGTCATCTGGTCATTGCGGGTGAGCTTGAGTGGTTTACCGGCCAGCAACGCCTGGGCTACCTCCGGTTCCGCATCATAGTAGATGAGCGGCTCGTCTCCGACGTCGAGAACCCACACCCTCGCGGTATGAGCGCCGGCATCCGTATCGATTGCGAGCTCGACGACCTCGCCCGATTCCCACGTGGAGATCACGTAGTAGAAGGTACCGATCCAGGACAGCACGGAGACCGAGGCCAGCCCGATGGCCAGGCCCAGGTCCGTCTTGGCAGGCTTCCAGCCGATCTTCGCGAGCAGTGATGCGCCAATGAGCAGAGCGCCCCACGCGATCAGGCCGCCGCGGTCTATCACCAGGATCGCGGCGACCAGCGTGGTGAGTCCTGCGGTGCAGGCGGCAATAGAGCGAGCGCTCATCCGCGCACCCGATAGCGCAGGCACAGTGCAAACAGCGCTACGGCGGGAATGGATACCAGGATTGCGTCGGTCAGTGCGGCACTGTCGAGCTGCATGCCGTGGACTATCCAGAGGGTCAGGTGAAACAGTCCGTGGATCAGCAGCCATAGAGCACCGAACACCATGAGAAGCTTCTCCTTCGCGAAAAGCCCATAGCCGATCGCAACGGAGCTCGTGAGGAACGCAAACCCGACGTCGCGTACGAAGTGCATGTTGTACGGGCCGGTGGCCTGAGCCCCCGGCGCGTTCAGATAGAAGTCGTGCGGCAGAACCGCCACCCACAATCCCGTGAGCAGATAGAACGCGACGAATGCCCAGATCAGCAGTCGGGTCATTGAAAGCCTCCTTCAACCCGGCGTGGGGAAGCCCCACTCTTCAGTAGACGTCTGGCAGACGAAAAGCGTGACACGCGGTTCGGGATGCTCGAGGAGACGTTTATTTCCCGCCCAGGTCCGGATTCTCGTAGCCGCTGTGGCTGCGGATGCCGAGCGGGCCGGCATCCACGTAATACTGCAGCAGCTGACCATCGCGCCTGACGGTGAGCGGCAGGTTGCCCGTGCCTGAGCTCGCGATGGCCATGATATCGCGCGTCGAGTAGATGCGTTCGTCCCCGAGACCGATCAGCACGTCCCCCGGCCGCAGACCGATCTGCTGCGCCGGGGAGTCCCGGAGCACGTCGGTGACGACGACCCGGTTGGGCCGGCCCGAGGCATACAGGTAGCGGTCGTAGACGTCGCTGCCATAGGTGTCCTGCACGTATTCGCGGGCGCTCGGGATCTCCGAGATCGCTTCGCGGTACTCGGGCGTGTTCAGCCTGCCGTCGCGGGTTGCCTCGAAGCGAAGCTGCAGGCGCTCCAGGGTGAGCTGATCCACCTCCGCAACGATCTCGGCCGCGTCGGTGGGGTTGACCCCCGCGTCCACGAGACGCTCTACATCCACGCCCCACCGTCTCCCGCCGAATGCCGGCGAATCCTGCTCCTCGGCGCTGTCCGCTGGATCGGCGCCGTTCGGCACCTCCTCCTCCGGAAACGCGGTGGCGACCAGCGGCGTTCCAGCCTCCAGAGACGCGACTTTGCGCGCCAGCGCCCGGGTGTGGGCCGCCTGCTCGGCCAGCGCGGCCTGCATCTCCTTCAGGATCGCGACCACCTCCGGGTCTGCGGCGTGTGATTCGGCGATATGGTCGAGCCGCTCGCTCAGGGAGTCGATCCTCCCGGGCTCGGGGGCGCCGGGCGTCCGGGCCCACCAGCCGACGGCGATCAGGCCTGTGAGCAGTGTGATGGTGGCGATAGCGTTGCGGGTGCTCATAGTCGTTTCGAAGCAGCGGCGCTGCGAAAGTTCCACATGCTTCGGGACACCACCACTTCTTCGGCAGCGCGGGTCAGGCTGCTCAGTACGCTCCGGGAAACAGCCGATATCGTACCCGCCCTGCGTACTCCCGATATCCCGGCAACTCCTCCTGCAGGGCGCGATCTTCCAGTGCGGTTCTGATCACGGCAATCACCAGCGCGACTCCCACGGGAATGAGTGTCCACACAGAGCTCAGAGCCAGCACGATGCCCGCCGCTGCCAGCAGATTTCCTGCATAACCCGGGTGCCGGACGAGCCGGTACGGGCCGCTGTCGCAGACCTCGTGTCCTCGATCGGTCTGGATGCGCATCATGCTGGAGAAGAAGCGGTTCTCCGCCAGAGCCCACGTCGCGAAGGCGTATCCAAGCGCGACCAGGCATATGCCGATGAATTTGAGCCAGACGGGGAACGCGGGAGACCACCCGAAACGGTGGTCCAGCCCCGCCACGATAACCAGCGGGAAAGAAAAGCTGATGGCCATCAGCGGCGCAAGGACCTTATCCCATGCTTTGACATCTGCTGCCCACAGGGATCGGGTACGTTCCGCCATCAACCCCGGATGCCGTCGTTCCGCCCACACCCGCCCTCCGAGACCGGCGGCGAAGATGAGCGGGGCATAGAGCCAGGCCTGCCACCAGCGGATGTCCCCTCCGCACGCGAGCAGGATCAGAGGTATGGAAAGATAGAGCACAACCTGACCAAACCACTCGCGGGGCGTCACCCCCCTGACCGTGTCTGGATCGGCTGTTTTCGATGGCATCGCGTTGCTCGGTTCGAGTTGGCTTGCACCCCGTTCTGACGTCAACCCTGCCAGTGACGCCGGGTAGTAGCAACGGAATCAGATGTTCGGCGTGTCACCCGAGGGGTTCAATCGGAACAGCAAATAGTTATTGTTAAACAATAAACTATCCGGTAGTCTGGCGATCAGTTGATCTGCAGGGAGAACCTCTTGGACAGTGACAGCGTCAGGATCGTCGCCTACAGCAGGGCGCTTCGAGCCGCCTGTATCGTCGGGTTCGTCGCGCTGCCGCTGGGGCTTGCCGCGATCTGGTTTCTGGGAAGCGAAACATTCCTGCGATCGGGGGAGCCGGCTCAGTATCTGGTCCCGCACGGCGTCGGATTCGAGCCCGGGACGCTGAGCCCGACGCTTCGACTGCTCGGGTTCGGCGTCTCCATGATTCCGGGTGCGCTCGCGATGTTTGCGCTCTGGCAGCTTGCGCGGCTCTTCGGCTGCTTCTCCCGGCTGCAGTTCTTCACCGCGGACAGCGTGCGAAGCTTCGGACTGTTCGGGCTGGCGGTGATGCTCACAGGACTCGCCCGTCCGCTTTCGAGCGGACTGATGAGCGTGGTCACCACGATGACGAATTCACCGGGCAACCGGTACCTGTCGATCACCGCCGGAGATTCCGAGCTGACCGCGCTGTTTCTCGGTACGGTCCTGCTGGTGATTGCCTGGGTGATGGAGCAGGGGCAGCGGATCTCCGAAGAGAATCAGCAGATCATCTGAGCCATGCCCATAGTCATCGAGCTCGACGTCATGCTGGCCCGGCGCAAGAGAACGGCGAGGGAGCTTGCGGGATATGTTGGAATCACCGAACAGAACATCTCGCTGATCCGGTCCGGGAAGGTGAAGGGGATCCGGTTCTCAACGCTCGAGAAGATCTGTGAGTTCCTGGAGTGTCAGCCCGGCGATCTGCTCGTGTATCGGCAGGAGCGCTGAAGGCCCGCCTGCTAGAGAAAATCCTCGGGAATGTCGCGCACGGACATCTGCCAGGCCGGGGCACGCTTTTCCAGAAACGACTGGATACCCTCGCGGGCATCGGGCTGGTTGCCGAGCCAGGCGAACGGCTTCCACTCCGCGCGCATCATCTCCTCGACCGAGCTGTCGAGGCCTTTCCAGAGGAGGCGCTTGGTCAGCGCTACCGAGGCAGGCGCGGTGTTGGCGTAGTCGTTGGCCATCGTCAGCGCAGCGTCCACGAGCTTGTCTTTGGGCAGCACCTTCGAGACGATACCCATGGCCAGCGCCTCCTCGGCCGTGAAGATGCGGCCGGACATGAGCACGTCGGCAGCGTTGGAGAAGCCGGCGACCCGCTGCACGATCAGGTGCGCTGCGAGCTCCGGCATCATGCCGCGCCGGGTGAAGACGAATCCCATCTTGGCGTTCTCGGCGGCCAGCCGGATGTCGCACAGCATGGGGTAGGTCATTCCCACTCCTACCGCCGCACCGTTGATGGCGGCGATCACGGGCTTGCTGATCTGGAAAGGATGCACGCTGGGGTCCCCATCGCCGCCGCCTCGCTCGCGACCGGAGAACGTGTCGCCGCCGCGACCGAGGTCGGCCCCGGCGCAGAACGCGCGGCCGGCTCCGGTGAGCACGATGGCACGCACCGCGTCATCCACCTCGGCGTCGCGCAGTGCGCGGCTGAGCTCCGCGGCAACGGTGGCGTTCCACGTGTTCATCTGCTCCGGGCGGTTGATGGTGATCAGTGCCGCGGCACCGCGCACCTCGAAAAGCAGGGACTCGAAGGACATAGGTGTTCTCGTCGAAGATAGAGACCGCTTCGAATGTTAATCGGGGGAGTCGTTCGGCGCCAATCGGCTCGACAGGCGTCAGTCGAAACCCAGATAGCAGCGCGTCTCGAGCAGACTACGCAGGGTGAACGTCAGGCCGCGCGGGATGTACATCTCGTCACCCGGCTCCAGCACGTAGTCGACGCCGTGCATCCGCACGTCGAGACGCCCCTCGGCCACCGTCATCACGGCGTCCTTCTCGTACACCTCATCGCGATGCTCCAGTCCGGGCGGCTCGGTGATCTCCGCGCAGTCGTATCCCCGCTCGCGCCAGTCCCGCGACACTTCGCCGTGGTCGACCGGGGTGCGGAACTTCCCGCGCACCACGAACTCCTCCGTGTCCTGCGCGGGATGGAGCCTGCCCGTCAGCAACCCGTGGAGCCGGTCCTTCAGAAGGACGCGGCGCCGCTTCAGCTCCTCGGTGTAGGCGTCGGACGTCGTTTCGATGTCCTGCTCGATGCGGTAGATCTCGTTGTCCAGCGACTGGTAGGCAGCATAGAGCGCCTGGAACTCCGCGCTCTCCATCTTCAGATCGTGGATGCGCTGCTTCAGCTCCGGGAACTCGTGCGCCAGGTCACGGTGGTGTTCCAGACCCATCCTGCAGCCTTGTCGAGACGATCGACGCGATGAGATTGAAGCTGGCCACCCCCGGTCCCCCGTCGAGATTGAAGATTTCAGGTCATCGATAGTATGACTATTGATGCCGTTTACGCATCAATCCCGATGCCTCAAGGCGCGCCACGGCCAGCGATCATCAGATTCGCTACCCCCATCGTGACACCACCGTGATCTGCGTCACCATCGTCGGCTGAGCCGGTCCCGGGCGGATCCCCCGTCGAATAGACTTCCGTCACCAGGATCATCGGGAAAGGAAGACCGCGATGACAGGATCTCGAACGCTCCATGCGGCCCTCGCAATCGTGACGCTCTGCGCCTACGCCGTTTCGGCCTACCCGGCGACGACGGCGACGATCGTCGACACCGCCCCCTCGACCTCGGCGACCATGGGCGCGCGCCAGTCCTTCTGGACCAGGATCACCTATGAGACCGACCAGCCGGTGAGCCTCTGGGCTCGACCCTATCGCGGGGGCGAGGAGGTCCGCGAGGCGATGTCGAACGCCTCGCAGTCCTATCTCGGCAGTGGCGAAGCACTGGGCTGGTTCGCGCTCACGGAGCCCGGCACCGTCGACGAGATCCGGATCATTGCTGGCGGCGGGTCGCCGTATCGGCAGTGGGAAGTCGCGCGTCGACCGGTCGCGCTGCGCTGGACGGCGGCGCCGGCATCGACCGCCGATGAACCGGGCTGGGTCGCGGACCTGCGGCAGGTGGAACAGATGCGGTACCAGGAAGATGCTGCGCGGCGTGCAGAGGAGCCCGTATCCGCGGGCGATGTCGCGTTCTTCAACGGATTCATGCTGACCATGCTCGCCATCCTGGTGGCCGGCATGGGCGTGCCGCTCTGGGCCGCCTGGAAATGGCGCGGTGCCTGGCGCTGGGCCGCTGCCGTGCCCGTGGCCATCATGGCCTTCGTGGTGCTCAGGATCATCGTGGATACGGCGAGAGACCCCACGTCGCACAACCTCTGGCCGTTCGAGATCCTGCAGTTCGGTGTGCTCGCGCTCGCTATCATCGGCGGACTGAAGCTGCTGCGGCGCTGGACGGGCGCGCAGGTTTAACCCCGGACCGACCTTGTGAACAGATGCACCCGACTTTAGAAGACTTGTTCGACCTGGAGATTGATTGGTCAAAACCACAGTCCATCACGCGACAGATGATTCCCAAGCTGGGCGCGGAAATCTCCAGCGATTCCATTCACATGGACCATCGCTTCCACTGGCACGGAAACTATCATCTCGAGCACCGTCTTTATTTTGAGCTTGGCTCACAACCAATCCTCCTGCTCGGCTTGTCGCTCCTGAGCTTGTGGTTACATGAAAACGATAGCGTGGTAATCCATCTTCAGGAGGGCGATCCGGAAGATGAGACGACGCCTGTTCGTGAGTTGAGAATCAGGAACTGGTCTGGTGCTGATGATCGACTACCGAAGTCAAACGGTTACAGCTTTAAACCCCACTCAGATCCGGAGCTTGTGGCTTCCTGGATAAATGAGTCATTGAGAGCTTCAGATAACAAACCTGCTTTCTATTTACTGCTTCCTGACGATCAACAATTTTCGCGGGACCTCGAGCAGTGGGGTAAAAGAAACATATTAGAGATTCAAACTTCGGATACTGATGCGTTGCTGCTCGCCAGGATGTTCATTGATTTAGCAACATGTCCCGGGTTTGATCACATATCTATCAGCAGTTTTTATTCTCCTCTGCTGGCACCTGGAAGCGTAGAGCTAGATCTATACCGCATCGATGTTCTCTAAGACCGATGAGAAACCGCTAGGCACGCGTGTTCATTCTCCGGTCGAAGCGGCGTTTGCTGAAGCCCGCTACTCCCCCAACCATCTCTGCCCGGCTTTGCCATCCTTTATTTGCACGAGTAGGTCTACACATGCGTCGCAGACGGAAACTGTCGGCGCGGCGATCAGTTTGCGTACCTCGTGCTGGGACTTTCCGCAGAAGCTGCAGGACAGGAGCTTCTTCCCAGCAAGGAACTGCGCTTGCGGAAGCGTCTTGAGCATGCGCCCTACGAGCTGGCCCATCTCCGCCCTGGCAGCGGCGACCTGGTCCCTCAACTCGATGTGTCGTTTCAGCTTCGCCCAGCTCCCAAAGCCATATTCGCGAGCAATAACTAGCTGCATTTGGCTCAGCTTCGACGGTTGGTCGAAGTACGGTCGGACGCGTTCCAGCGAGTCCTCATCGCCTTCAGCCAGAGATTTCAAAAGCAACTTGGCCTCGACCTTGAGGGACTCAAGAGGGGTTCCTGGAGCCAACAGACGGGTCATGACGGACCTCCTTTCATCGTGTCCAGCATCCGCGCTCAGGACTGAAAAGAGGATGAGTCAACAATTCATGTCAGATGAGGGTACCCTCTGCCCGCGGATCGGATGCGCTCTGACTCGCCCGTAAAAAGTACGCTCGATGCCCGATGTGTGCAAGGGTTCGAAAGCGGTATGAATCACCATCCGGCGGCCGGATATGCGGCAGAATCCTGCTTTCTTTGATATCCCGCACCTGTGTTCTGAGCCAATTCGCAGAGCCGTTTCTACCGGTGCGTTTGCCAGGTGTGCGGTAGAAACGGCTTTACGCCAGCTCCGAAAAGACACCCTCATCCGCCGGGCTTGATGAACCTCAACTCACCAGCCGGTGTGCGCTCAATCCGATAGCCGAGCTCGTGCACCGCCCGGTGGTGCCGGCTGCACAAGAGTACGAGGTTGTCGGGTCGGGTCTCACCACCCTGCGCCCAATGCTTGATGTGGTGGCCCTCCACGTACCGCTCCTGAGAGCATCCGGGAAACTGGCAATGCCTATCCCTTGCCACCAGGGCTCTGCGGGTGGACGTTGGAATAGCCCGGGTTTTGCGCCCCACATTGAGCGGATCCCCTCTGGGACTCTCGATGATCGTCAGTAAGCCCCCATCGCAGGCCAGACGACGTACCGTTTCCGGATGCAGGCGCGTTCCCGCGGGAATGTTTTTGGCCGATCCCTCGGATTCTGGTGTTTCTGCGGAAACAGACGTTCCGGCGGGAACGTCTTCATCCGGTACCTCTGCCGCCAGGGCTTCCGCATCTACGTGGACCACCACCTGATGCCGATCTCCGGGGGTGCTGGCGGTTTTCCCGGCGAGACTGTCGGCCATCACCTGAACCAGGGCATCCGCCCGACGATTCCAGTAGCGGTCTTCGTCATCGCTCTCTCCATCGCTGTCGCCATCGCCATAAACCGCTTCGGTCGCCTGCGCCAGCGCCTTGAGGAACACTTCCCCCTGCTCCGGGGTGAGCCGGCCCTGAATGATCAGCGCTCCGGTTTCATCCCAGCGGGTGCTCAACGACCGGGATCGGATCAGTGCCTGCACGTCCTCCAGGCTCTCCTGCTGCTTCAGGGAGCGAACGATCTGCTCCACCCCTTCCGCGCTGGTCCTCCGAGCGTGTTCCAGCAGCGCGGCTTCGTTCTCCGGCGTGGCGATCCGGGTCAGCGCGCGGACTTTGGAGTAACTCAGGTCACCGTCGCGAAATGCCGTATCGATCAGCGGCAGGGATCCCAGGGCGCGGGCCGTACGCACCTTCTCCCGGGCGGTGCCGAAGGTGAGTCCGAACACGTCGTGCAGCCAGCGAGTCAGCCGCATGGGTCTGCCGTCAATGTGGTCACGGGCATCGAGTTCTCTCAGGCAGGCGGCGAGGCGATACTGCACGGCGCGCTCCTGGGCCATGAGCCGGCGCACCTGGTCGAGGAGCGCGAGTTGGGAGTACTGCGAAAAGTCTTCGGGGATGAGGTGGTGGACCGGAGCTGCTTGGGCGTTCATGGGTGTCCTCGATACGAGTACTGTATGTATATACAGTATCAGATCACCTCGCCAAAACCCAGTAAAAACGTTGATAACGACCGATATTCCAGGCACAGAATCGCCGTAAATGACCGATGTCTTCGCTCAACAACAAGTTATCGATCAATGCTCTCAAGAATGTTCCGACGTCTTGCGCTGTCGCGACCATTGACCCGCTTGGACTGATGAAATCTATCTCGCGTAGATCGGCTGCATCAGCAGACAATGGGTATTGGAATAGTTTGCAGGTAGATCCGATCAGGCAGGGGTTACTTCACCCGACTCCCCTGGCTTGGTCGGGTAGGTGAGTAGATACAGCAGCACCAGCACACCAGCGACCGGCGCCAGACTGATGAGCTGCCACCAGGGGCTGAGGCCAGCGTCGCGCAGGCGCCGGGTACAGGCCGCAATCCACGGCAGGAGCACCAGCAGCGAGGCACACTGCAGCGCCAGCGGACCGACGACCTCGGCGAGCAGCGTGGCGAAGCCCAGTATCATCGACACCGCGAGCGCGAACCACCAGAAGTCGGCGCGTGTCGTGACGCCGGTAAATTCCAGGCCGCGTAGTGCACCCTCTCGGATTGCCTCGAGGGCTGGTTGGCCCGGGGTCGGTGTCGGATCACCCAGCAGCAGGCTTTCAGCCGGGACCTCAAAGACGGCGGCGAGCGCCCGCAAGGATTCTGTCGAGATTCTTGCGCCAGATTCCAGGCGCTGGATGGTCCGCAGGTTCAATCCACTCAATCTGGCCAATTGTTCCTGCGACCATTGGCGTGCGACACGCAACTCTCGAAGCCGGGTACTGTTGGTCTGCATGGCTGCTCCCTGGTACCTGTTGATCGGGCTTCCGCCATCTTACTGCCCACGGATTGTCTGCGTGACGACAACATGCCGACATGAGTACGACACGAATGCGACGATAGTTAAATGGGTAAATGACTGATTTGCATGGTGGCCAGGGGCAGAATCGAACTGCCGACACGCGGATTTTCAGTCCGCTGCTCTACCAACTGAGCTACCTGGCCGCATTGGGAGGAAATTGCTGGGGTGGTCCCTTCACCCGGGTCGGGAGCAGGATTTTTTGTTCTGCCCCCAGCAAAGGGGCGCTATTAAACCGGCGCGGTCCGAAAACTTCAAGATAGAAATATCAATCACTTACACGGTCCTGGGCGGCCATCCGCTGCCTCACCCGTGCTCTGGCTAGGACCATTGGTCCTGCAGTTGACGTAGGCCTATGATGTCATGACATCACTTCGCAGGAGTGTGTTGTGGCGACCTCGAAGAGAAGCACTGTGAGAATCGAGGAAGATCTGATGAGTGCCGTGCGCGAAAGGGCGGCGGCAGAACATGTATCGATCAACCGGATGATCAACCGGCTCTTGCGGCGGGGTCTGGAGAGTGCGGCAAACAAGGAACCGCCCTTCAAAGAGAAGGTGTACTCGATGGGCAAAGCGCGATTCGACCTTACCAAAGCGTTGGCGCTCGCTGCCGAATTGGAGAACGAAGAGTTCCTTCACGCCGTCTAACCCGCGTCCACAGCCAGCCGCTCGAGAATCCTCCGCCCCGCCTGTGCATGACGCGGGCTGTTGATCAGCCCCGAATCGGTGAGCACCACGCCGAACATCACCGCCCACCCCTTCGCCCGGGCCAGCAGCGCGGGGTCCGGAGCGTAGTGCTCCAGAATCCGCCGCCGGTCCTCGGTCGACTCGAAAAGCGCCCAGACACCCGCCAGATCCGTCGCCACGTCGCCGCCGGTCACGTCGCCCCAGTCGATGACGGCGCTGATCCGGCCGTCGCTGCTGACGAGGACATTCTGACTGTGCAGATCGCCGTGCAGCCAGCGCGCCTCGTCCGCGTCCGGCGCTGCCAGGGCTGCCTCCCACAGCGACATCACGGCGGGCGTGAGGACATCCGTCGTTTCCCGCAATCGCGCCATGCGTTCGAGCGTATTCGACTCGCGCACCCGGATGGGAATCCCGCGCACGGGATTGCGAGGCGCGTCGTCCGGCGCCGGCTGGTGCAGCGCCAGCAGAAAATCGGCAAAGCGGGTGACCTCGCTGCCCGCCGGAGGCCGCACGTCCGCGCACTTGCCGGGAAAGAAGGGCAGCACGCCCCAGCGCCAGGGGTAATAGTTCGTGGGTTCGCCGAGCCGGACCGGCGCGGGCACGGGAATCGGCAGCCGCGGCGCCAGCACGGGCAGCCAGGTGAGCTCGTTGGCGATGAAGTCCGCCGCCATCTGCCGACGCGGGATGCGCACGGTGAGCGCCTCGCCGAGACGGTAGATGACGTTGTCCCAGCCGGAGTCGAGCAGCGAGAGTGGCAGGGTGGCGAGGTCGGGATGCTGATCGGCGAGCAGGCGGCGGGCAAGCTCCTCGGTGACGTTCACCTCCGCGTCGGGCTTACCTGCGGGCATGCGGCTCCAGTCGGGTGGGTTCACTCCGGCTTCGATTTCGGCACGTAGCCGGTGGCGTGATCCGTTTCCTCGTTGTCGAAGAACTTCTCGCGCTGCTCGGTGAGATAGCGCCGGGCATCGGGATTCCGCAGATCCAGGGCCTTCTCGTTGATCAGCATGGTCTGCAGGGTCTGCCATTCCGTCCAGGCGCGTTTCGAGATCGTGCTGAAGATCTCCTCCCCGGCAGGTCCTGGCAGCGGCGGCCGGTCCAGGCCTTCCAGCTCCTCGCCGTACTTGCGGCAGATCACGGTGCGGGTCATTGCAGGGCAAACTCCTCGAGCGCGGCCAACAGTTTAACGGCGGGAGCAGACAGGCCAAGGGCCTCGTTGGTGCCGGGGGCGTGCCAGCGCACGTCGTGGCGGTCCCGCACCAGCGCCGGAGGTGCTTCCACCTCGATGTACAGCGGCTCGATGTCGAGATGGAAGTGCGTGAAGGTGTGTCGGAAGGGCTGACCGTGATCTATGCGCTTCGGCTGAATGCCTTGTAAGCCCATCTCCCCGAGAAACCCCTCCGCGGAGGTGTCTGCGGGTCGCTCCGGAGGCGTCCACAGCCCACCCCAGATGCCGCTCGCCGGACGCTGCTCCAGGAGGCAGCCGCCGTGCCCGTCGTGGAGTACGAAGAATCGCGCGCTTCGGACCGGTTTTTCCCGCTTCCGCTTTCTGCCCGGATACTGCGCAACGGCGTCGGTGCGCAGGGCCGCGCAACGTTCTGCAAGGGGGCAGGCATCGCAGCGTGGACGGCTGCGCACGCACACCGTGGCGCCAAGGTCCATGATGGCCTGCGTGTAGTGGGCCACCCGCTCGGCCGGCGTGTGCGCGTCCGCCAGATGCCAGAGCTCCCGAGCCACGGCCATTTCGCCCGGATAACCGGCCACAGCGTGAAAGCGGGCCAGCACCCGCTTGACGTTGCCGTCGAGTATGGGCGCCCGCTCGCCGAAGGCGATGGCCGCGATGGCGCCGGCGGTGGAACGGCCGATGCCGGGCAGGGTGGTGAGCGCTTCAGCCGATGCCGGAAAGACACCGCCGAACTCGGTGACCACCAGACCCGCCGCCTTGTGGAGGTTGCGGCCGCGGGCGTAGTAGCCGAGCCCCGTCCAGTGGTGCAGCACCTCGTCGATGTCCGCCGCGGCGAGATCCGCCACCGTGGGAAACCGGGCCATGAACCGCTCGAAGTAGGGGATCACCGTGGCGACCTGGGTCTGCTGCAGCATGATCTCCGAGACCCACACCCGATAGGCGTCGATCTCCTGCTGCCAGGGCAGGTGGGTGCGGCCGTGCCGATCGAACCAGCGGAGCAGGCGGGCGGCGAACCAGTCCATACGCTGCGCTGTTTCCGCGGCGCGGCTCAGTTGGCCGGCTCGGACTTCTTCGAGCCGCTCAGCAGGTCCAGCAGGCCGCGCGCCGCGTCGCGGTACTGCTCGGGCACCTCCTCGTCGATCTTCCTGTCGAGCTTCTCGCGAATCTCCTGGCCCTTGGCGCCCTGCATCACCGAGGCTACCAGACGGCTGGCGCCATCACGGGTGACGCCGCACTTCGGCGCCTCCAGGGTGCCGGTGCAGGTGAGCGGGATAGGCACATCGAGCAGGGCAGGATTGATGTCGAATCCGTTGATGCCCGGGTCCGATTTGAAAACGAACTCCAGATCCATGTCGAGGGCGTCGGCCAGCGGGTCGTAGTCGCCGTTGGCGGCGGCGGTGAGGTTGTCGAGGGCGAAGTCCATCCGGTGGCTCGTGCCGTTGATTGCCCACTCGCCGATGAGCTTCTGGTAGCTCCAGAGATCGGGCCAGGCGGCGATGCGTTCCGGCTCCTGGAAAAGCGTCGCGAGCCTGAGCAGCGGCTGCTTGATCTGGGCGATGTCGATCTGGCCCTGGCCGCCGTCAAAGGTGGTGGTGCCCTTCACGGAGCGAACCAGCTTTTCCTCGGTGTTGCCGGTCATGGTGATCTCGCCGCTGTAGGCGAGCGGGGCGACCCACTTCAGGCGCTGATCGAGCCAGGCCATCACCTCGGTGCTGTCGGCGCGGGCGAGGTCGGGCCGGATCCGCCAGCGCACCGGGTCTGCCGAGGCGTCGATGTCGACCACGGCTTCCGCGCTGCCCTGGAAGAATTCGGGGATTCTCATCACGGTGGTGCTGTTGCCGCCGCGGTTGGCGAGCTCGAGGGTCACGTTCTGAAAGGTCTCCTCCTCCAGCGTCAGCCGGTCGAGCAGGCACTGGCCGGACCAGTCGATGCTGCGCCAGACGGACACCGGCACGACGGCGTCCTCGGGATCCGGCGGCTGTGTGCCGTCCTTGAAGGTGGCGTTCAGATCGCAGACGCCGCCGGCTTCCGTGGTCTCGAAGCGGGTCTCCGTGAGGGCGGCCTGGCGGGTGCCGAGGTTGATGGCCACCAGACCGCGGGCGGTGAGCGGCCGCTCTTCCCCCTCGGCGGAGCGCTGGGTCAGCGACGTCTCGAACGGCGACGGGGTGTCCGGCTTGAAATTCCTGAGCGCGAAGCGTTCCACGGTGGTCAGGCTGCCTTCCTGGTCCACCGTCACGTCCTCGAGCGTCAGCGCCACCACTTCCCACTGGTTGATGTCGCGGCTGCTGATCACGGACAGCAGGTCGAGCTCGAGAGCCAGCGCGCCGAGGGCGTAATGGCCACCGTCGTACTCGGCGCTGATGTCGCGGGCGGTCAGCGACACGGGTGGAATGAGCGACCACGACAGGTCGCCGGCAATGTCGACCTTCGCACCGGTCTGCTCCTCGATCACGGCCTGGATTTCCGGCTTGAAGCGGTTCGGATCCTGAAGCAGGAAGTAGGCTGCGCCCACGACGAGGGCAACGACCACGGCCAGCCCGATGAGCAGTCGCAGCAGAAATTTCAGCATGGGCGGGGTCCCCCGGTCGTGATTCGGGGGCGATTATAAAGCGTGAAGGCTGTCGTCAGGCTGAACGGCAGCCGCAGCTTCAGGGGTGTCGCGGCTCGGAGCGGCGGCCCTCGCCGAACACCTTCAGCACCCAGGGACTCGAGCTCAGCGGGCGGTGCCACTGCCGCACGTGCGCGAGCAGAGCTTTCTCGGCGTCGGCGCGGGTCTCGTAGGGGCCCTTGGCCATGTTGCCTCTGACATTGAAATACCAGCGATCATCGTCGCCCTGGTAGATCCGGTCGCTGTTCATCGGGTGTGATCCGGGGTACTGCTGTCCATGAGCGTGCCCACTGACGTGGGCCGTACGAGCACGCAATCCTTGCGTGTCGTGAATGGGAATTTCATCACATTCGCTGCCCGCTGATGTATAAACATGTAATCCGCGGAGGCCTTCTTGAGCGTAGAACCATTCGATCCTGGTGCAGTTGCACTAACTCTGGACACCGGTGTGGTGGCGGAGCTGCTGCGCGCGGCAGGCCGGCTCGATGCCGAGCGATTCGGGCTCGCGCCGGAACGGGTGGCGGCGCTGTCGGGTGTGGCGCGTCACGACGGGAAAACCGACTGGCAGGCTGCGACCGCCGACCTCGACTCGAAAGATCTGATCGCGCTCATCCGGCTGTTCACCCTGGCCGAGCGCCTGCCCGGCTGGGAGAGCGGTGCCCGGTCACCCGTGATTCCGATGGCCCGGTTGCTGAAGTCGCGCGGCGACTATCCCGACGATCTCACCGCCTGGATCAAGGCGAATACCGCCAATCGCTTCCTTCCTTACGGCAGTCTGCTCGACCGGCTCTGAGGGTATACTTGCGGCCTTTTTTCGGATGAGTCAGCCATGAGCAGGCAGTCGGCGCGGACGGCGAAGGTGGAGCGCACCACCCAGGAAACCCGCATCACTCTGGAAGTGAATCTGGATGGCAGTGGCCGGGCGGAGCTCGATACGGGCCTGCCGTTCTTCGAGCACATGCTCACCCAGATCGCCCGCCACGGCCTCATCGATCTCACCATCCACGCGGCCGGGGATCTGGACGTGGACGCGCACCACACGGTGGAGGACGTGGGTATCGTGCTCGGTCAGGCGGTGGCGCGCGCCGTGGGCGACAAGCAGGGCATCTCCCGCTACGGTCATGCCTATGTGCCGCTCGACGAGGCGCTCTCCCGGGTGGTGGTGGACTTCTCCGGCCGGCCGGGTCTCGTCTATCACGTGGACTACGTGCGCGGCCGCATCGGCGACTTCGACGTGGACCTCTTGCGGGAGTTCTTCCAGGGCTTCGTCAACCATGCCCAGCTCACCCTGCACGCGGACAACCTCCGGGGCGAGAACGCGCATCACCAGGCGGAGACGCTGTTCAAGGCGTTCGGTCGAGCGCTGCGGATGGCGCTCGCGCCGGATCCGCGCATGGCCGGTCAGATCCCGTCGACCAAGGGAAGTCTGTAGCCCGTGATCCTCATTCCGGCCATCGATCTCAAGGATGGCAAGTGCGTGCGCCTGAAGCAGGGGCGCATGGACGACGTCACCGTGTTCTCGAACGACCCGGTCGCCATGGCGCTGCACTGGAAGGATCAGGGCTGCCGCCGGCTGCACCTGGTGGATCTGGACGGCGCCTTCGCGGGCGAGCCGCGCAACCGCGAGGTGATCGGCGCCATCACCCGGGCCATGGGTGAGGTGCCGGTGCAGGTGGGCGGCGGCATCCGCGACGACGAGACCATCGCCGCCTATCTGGATGCCGGTATCAGCCAGGCCATCGTCGGCACCCGGGCGGTGGAAGATCCGGACTTCCTGGTGGCAGCGGCCGCAAAGTTTCCCGGTCGGCTCATCCTCGGTCTCGATGCCCGGGACGGGCTGCTGGCGGTGTCCGGCTGGGACGAGACGTCGGGTGTGGAAGCCACGGCCTTTGCCCGTGAGCATTCGAGCCTGCCGCTGGCCGGCATCGTCTACACGGACATCGCCCGCGACGGCATGCTCTCCGGGGTGAACGTCGAGGCGACGGTGCGGCTCGCGGAGGCGACGGCCGTGCCGGTGATCGCCTCGGGCGGGGTGACGAGCCTGGACGACATCACGGCGCTGAAACGGGCGTTCGCCAGGTCCGCCGGCACGCTGATGGGCGCCATCACCGGACGGGCGATCTACTCCGGGACCCTGGACTTTCGAGCAGGGCAAGCGTTGTTCGATCGGGATCCGACGGCCGCCTGACCAGGGCGCCGAGTGTGGCGAGGCGCACGTCCGCCGGCAGGCGGGCGAGGCGCCGCTCCAGGAAGTCGAGCGTGATCTGGTGCGGATGGGCAATGACCACCGCATAACCCTTCCTGCGGGCGATGGCGATGCTGCGCTCGAACTCTCCGGCGAGAAAGTCCTCGCTCTGCACGTGATCGAGAAACACGTCCCGCTTGATGGTGGGCACGGCCAGCTCGCGTGCCGTGGATTCCGCCACGGAGTCCGGCGTCGTGCGGCTGTCCAGAAAATACAGGCCGTGCCGGGCGATTCCCCGCATCAGCCACTCCATGGGCTCCCGGTGCGCGGTGAGCAGGCTGCCGGTGTGGTTGTTCACCCCGCTCACCTGAGGCAGGCGGGCGAGCGACGCGGCGAGCTCTGCAGCGAAGCGTTCGGACGACATCCCGAGCTCCAGCGTGCCGGGCTCGTGCTCGGCGCCGGCCAGCGGCTCCATCGGCTGATGCAGGATGAGCTCGCGGCCGCTCGAGGCAGCGCGTTCGGCGATTTCCAGGGTGTGCGGCGCATAGGGCAGCAGCCCCAGGGTGAGCTCCCTGGGCAGGGCGAGAATGCGCTCGGCGCGGGACAGGTTGTAGCCCACGTCGTCGATCACGATGGCCAGGCGCACCGAGGGCAGCTCCCCGAGCGGAGGCAGGCGGTACTCCGGCGCGAGCAGCAGGGTGCTGGCCGTCAGCGTCGTTGCCGCGACAGCCGCGTGTGGCATCAGGCTGGGGAGGAGGAGAAGGAGCGTCGCGAGAGCGGGGCGTGAGCGCCAGAGCGGAATCCCAACGGGAGCGGAGTCAGGCAATGTCGCCACGTCCTTGCGTCGTCAGGAAGGAGAGGATAGTGGGGTGCTGTGCCGAATGCCAGCACGTGTGCCGATTGCCGGCACGCGTGCCGACTACCGGCACGGCGGCGGATTCGCTCGGGTCAGAGCTTCGCGTGCAGACCTCTCGTCGAGTCGGGGTCCTTCAGCAGGGCGAGCGCTTCACTCATCACGGCACTGTCGTCGTCGCTGCGGTCGACGTCGAAGCTCACATCGGGCTCGATGCCCTGCTTGTGAATCGTGCGCCCGTTCGGTGTGTAGTAGTAGGCGGTGGTCAGCTTCAGCGCCCGATGACCGGACAGCGGCATCACCGACTGCACGGAACCCTTGCCGTAGCTCTTGCTGCCGAGCAGCTTCGCCCGCCGGTGATCCTGGAGCGCGCCGGCCACGATCTCCGCAGCGGACGCGGAACCGGAGTTGATGAGCACCACCACCGGTTTGCCTTCCAGGTCGTCGCGGCCGGAGGCGCGGTATTTCAGGTGGCTCGAGGGCAGTCGACCCTCGGTGTAGACGATCAGCCCGTCGGTGAGAAACGCGTCCGCCACGCTTACGGAGGCCTGCAGGACGCCGCCGGGATTGTTGCGCAGGTCCAGAACCAGACCGTTCAGGGCGCCGTCGTTCTCCTGCTCCAGGGCTTTCAGCGCCCGCCCGAACTCCTCTGCCGTTTTCGACTGGAACTGGGAGATGCGGATGTAGCCGTAGCCGGGCTCGAGCAGCCTGCCTTTGACGCTGGCGACGGAGATCTCCGCCCTGGCCAGGGTGACGTCGCGGGTCTTTTCGGGCTCCCGCTGAAACACGGTCAGGGTGATCTCGGAACCGGGCTCGCCTCGCAGCCTGTCGATCACGTCGCCGAGCTTCTCGCCCTTCAGCGGTTCGCCGTCCAGCGCCACGATCCGGTCTCCGGAGACCAGACCGGCACGGCTGGCGGGGGTGTCGTCGAGCGGCGCGATGACGGTGAAGTAGTCGTCCACCAGGCCGATCTCCACGCCGATGCCGCCGAAGTGCCCGTCCGTTTCCGCCTGCAGGTCCTCGTAGTCGCGCTCATCCAGATAGTTGGAGTGGCCGTCCAGGTCGTCGAGCATGCCCTTGAGCGCGCTGGATACCAGCTTCTCCCGGTCCACCTCGTCCACGTAGCTGGCGTGCACCTGGTTGAGCACCTCGTCGAACGCCTGGGCTTCCGGGCTCTCGCCCTGCAGGTCGAGCCACACGTGATAGCCGGTGATGCCGAGCGAGATGCCGCTCACCATGGAGAGCACGATGCCGATGAGGGTGATGGGCCGGAGTTGCATGGAACCAAGTGTATGGGAGGCTCAGCGCCTTTGCAGCCATCCTATCGGATCCCGGGCGACGCCTTTTTGACGTACTTCAAAGTAAAGGCCGCTGCGCTGCTGGCCCCCGCTCTTGCCCGCCCGGGCGATCACCTCGCCGCTCTCCGCCCAGTCGCCGACGGTTTTCAGGAGCACGTCCGCGTGGCCGTAGAGGGTCATGTAGCCGCCGCCGTGGTCGACGATGGTCAGAAGCCCGAAGCCGCGCAGCCAGTTGGCGAACACCACCTTGCCCCGGAACACGGACTTCACGGCAGTGCCTTCGTCGGCGGCGATGAGCATGCCGTGCCAGGTCAGACGGCCGTCGGCCCTGGGCTGGCCGAAGCTCGAGACCACGCGGCCGGACACGGGCCAGGGCAGGTTGCCCTTGCGGGCCTCGAAGGCGCCGCCGTCGAGCTCCGTGGCGCGCCGGGTGAGCTCGGCAAAGAGCTGCTCCAGGCGGGCGCGGTCCGCTTCCAGGCGCGTCCGCTCGCCGGTCTTGGTTTCCATTTCCTTGCCGAGGTTGGCCAGGAGCTGCTTGCGGGATTCCCGCTCCTTCACCAGCGCACCTTCCTGGCGCTTCAACTCCTCGCGGCGCTTGCTCGCTTCGTCGCGGCGCGTTTCCAGACGGAAGCGGTTGTCTGCGAGCTCGTCCAGCGTCGCCCGGTAGTCGTCCAGCACCTCGAGGCGGGCTTCGGTGAAATAGCCGTGGTATCTGGCGATCCGGTCGAAGGTGTCGGGGGACTCCTGGTTCAGCATCAGCTTCAGGAAGTCCTGGCCCGACATCCGGTAGCTGGCGGCGAGGTGCTCGCCGATCCGGTTGGCCTGCTCGGCGCGCTGGGCTTCCAGCGCGCGCTGCTCGCCGGCGAGCTTGTCGAGCTCCGACTCCACGGCCCGCACCGCGGTTCCGGCCTCTTCCACCCGGCGGGCGACGGCGGCCACCTCGGTGTCCTTCTGCTGCACCTCCTTCTCCCAGCGGACGCGCTGCTTCTCCGCGTCATTCATCCACTTGTCGAGGGCGTTCAGACGTTCCACGACGGCGTCGAGAGCTTTGCGGGTGGCGGCAGGGTCATCGCTCTGCGCGGCCTGGAGGGGGGCGGACCCGATGATGACGAACAGACAGGCGGCGCCCGCTGTGCAGGCAGCGCCTGCTCGACGGACGAAGCGAAGCAGGGTGGAAACCCGGGCTCGGATCTCGCTCAAGCGCTCTCTAGGGCCGTGATGGTCGCGAGGGATTTTCCGGTCATCTCCGCCGGGATGTCCAGATGCATCAGGGCGAGAAGCGTCGGCGCCACGTCGGACAATGTGCCGCCCGGCGCCAGCTTCACCGTCTTCGGGCCGATGTACACCAGCGGCACCGGCTCGCTGGTGTGCGCGGTGTGCGCCTGCTCGGTCCTGCGGTCGAACATCTGCTCGACGTTGCCGTGATCGGCGGTGATCAGCATCTGGCCGCCGGTCTTCGAAAGCGCGGTCTCGATCCGCCCGAGGCACTTGTCGAGCGTCTCCACCGCCGCGACGGCGGCGTCGAAATCCCCCGTGTGCCCGACCATGTCGCCATTGGCATAGTTGCAGATGATCAGATCGAACTCCCGACGCTCGATAGCTGCCACCAGCTCGTCCGTTACCTTGTTGGCGCTCATCTCCGGCTGCAGATCGTAGGTGGCGACCTTGGGCGAGGGAATCAGCAGCCGCTTCTCGCCCGCGAAGGGATCCTCGCGCCCGCCGGAGAAGAAGAACGTCACGTGCGCGTACTTCTCCGTCTCGGCGATGCGCAGCTGGGACCTGCCGAGGGCGGCGATGTACTCGCCGAGCGTGTTGCTGAGGACGGGCGGCTCGAAGGCGCAGGAGGTGTGGATGTCGTCCGCGTAGCGGGTGAGCATCACGAAGTCGGTGAGCGTGGCCACCGTGCGGCGTTCGAAGCCGTCGAAGTCGGCGTCCAGAATCGCCCGGGTCAGTTGCCGGGCCCGGTCGGCCCGGAAGTTCATGAAGATGACCGCATCGCCGTCCGCCATCCGCACTGGCAGCTCGGAGCTTGCGTGCACGGCCGTGGGCTGCACGAACTCGTCGGACTCGCCGCGCTCGTAGGCCTGGGTCAGGGCTTCCGTTGCGGTCGATGCGTGAAAGGGCGCCTCGCCGCGGATCAGCAGGTTGTAGGCCCGGCTCACCCGGTCCCAGCGCCGATCCCGGTCCATGGCGAAGTAGCGGCCGCAGATGCTGGCGACGTGGCCGACCTTCAGACGGGCGAACAGCGCCTCGGCCTTCTCGAGCGAGGGTGCAGCGCTTCGCGGCGGGGTGTCCCGGCCGTCCAGGAAGGCGTGCAGCATGATCCGCTTCACGCCGCGGGCGGCAGCAATCTCGATCAGGGCGAAGATCTGCGCTTCGTGGCTGTGCACGCCGCCGGGAGACAGCAGCCCCATCACGTGCAGCGTGCCGCCGGACTGCTCCACCTTCTCGAAGCAGCGGTTGACGGCGCGATTCCTGGCGAACTCCCCCTGCTCGATGGCGCGGTTGATGCGGGTCAGGTCCTGATAGACGACCCGACCGGCGCCGAGATTCATGTGACCGACCTCCGAGTTGCCCATCTGCCCGGCGGGCAGCCCGACGTCCGTGCCGGAGCCGGAGATCAGGGTGTGCGGCCGCTCGGACCAGAAGCGGTCCCAGTTGGGTGTGTCGGCGGCGAGGATGGCGTTGCCGTCCGGCTCCTCGCTGTAGCCGAAACCGTCCAGCACGACGAGCAGCGTGGTCTTCTTCAAAGGCATGTCATACCCCGGCAGCCTGAGCGGGGCGCAGTTTAGCAGAATGGCTTCCCGGGCGGTGCTGCGCGCGGGGTGTGTATAATCGCGCGTCTTTTCGCACTCCGGCCCGTCATGGATCAGCTCTTCACCTTCATTGCCAATCACCCCTTTCTGGTGGGTACCTTCGTGCTGCTGCTGGCGTTGTTCATCAGGAACGAGACCCAGCGCGGCGGTAAGTCCGTGTCGGCGCAGCAGCTCGTGGATCTCGTCAATCGCGAGAATGCCGTGGTGCTCGATCTCCGGGATCGCAAGGAGTTCGATGCCGGGCACATCGTCGATTCGGTGAACGTGCCCTACGCATCGCTAGAGTCGCGCATCGGCGATCTGGAGAAGTACCGGGAGCGGCCGCTGGTGATCGCCTGCCGGATGGGCCAGCACGCCGGCGCCGCGGGAACGATGCTGCGTAAAAAGGGGTTCTCCAACGTCAGCCGGCTGGCGGGCGGCATCGCCGAGTGGCGGAATCAGAACCTGCCGGTGGTGAAGTCGTGAGCGAGCCGGCGGCGGGGGACGACTCCCGGCCGGCGGGCAGCGCTCAGGTGCGCCTCGAGCGCATGTACCTCAAGGACGCCTCCTTCGAATCGCCCAACTCGCCCGCCGTGTTCCGCGAGAAATGGCAGCCGGAGTTCGAGCTGTCCATCAACACGCGCTCGGAGCAGAAGTCTCCCGGGCTTTTCGAGGTGGTGATCACGGCCACCATTACCGCGTCCCAGGCGGGCAAGACCGCCTTCATCATCGAGGTGCAGCAGGCGGGGCTCTTCGTGATGGAAGGTCTGCCGGAAGCGCACGTGCACCGCACGCTCGGTTCGTTCTGCCCGAACATCCTCTTTCCCTACGTGCGGGAGATGGTGGATTCGCTCGCCGTCCGGGGCGGCTTTCCACCGGTGCAGCTGGTGCCGGTGAATTTCGAGATGGCCTACGAGGAAGCCATGCGCCAGGCCCGGGCGACCGCGAAATCAGGCCAGCCCACGACTCACTGACCGCCGCGGAAGCCGATCTGCCGCCAGGCTTCGAAGAGCACCACCGCCACCGCGTTCGAGAGATTCAGCGACCGGGATCCGGGCTGCATGGGCAGCCGCAGGACCTGCGCCGTGCCCGCGCTGTCCAGCACGGATTGCGGCAGGCCCCGTGTTTCGGGGCCGAACACGAAGACGTCATCCTCGCCGAAGACCGCGTCCGTGTAGCGTTGCCCGCCCCGGGTGCTGATGGCCCAGAAGGCTCGGTCTCCAACTGCGGTCTCGAGGTCCGGGTGCACGCGCACGTCGGCCCACTCCCGGTAGTCGAGGCCGGCCCGGCGCATGCGGGCGTCGTCCAGCGCGAACCCGAGCGGCTCCACCAGGTGCAGCGTCGCCCCCATGTTCGCGGCGAGGCGCATGACGTTGCCCGTGTTGGGCGGGATTTCCGGCTCGTAGAGGACGATGTGAAACGGCATTCGGCGTTCCCGGTGAGCGGGTGCCGATCATAGATCGCTGAGCTTCAGCTCCGAAATCTTCCGGGTCAGGGTGTTGCGGCCCCAGCCGAGCAGCTTCGCGGCGTCCTGGCGCCGGCCGCCCGTGTGCTTGAGCGCCACCCGGATCATGATCTCCTCGTACTTCGGCGTCGCCACGTCGAGCAACGGCACCTCCGGGTGCTCGGTGGCCGCCTGCTCGGCCCAGCGCTCCAGGGCCTTCTCCCAGCGCACGCCCCGGGGCTCCTCGGACTCCTCCTCGAGCTTCAGCTCCGGCGGCAGATCGCTGACATGGATCTCGCGGCCGGACGCCATCACGGTCAGCCAGCGGCAGGTGTTCTCGAGCTGGCGGACGTTGCCCGGCCACGGCAGCGCGCACAGGTACTCCACGGTTTCCGGGCGGAGCACCTTGGGCTCCTCACCGAGCTCGGCCGCCGCCCGATCCAGGAAGTGGCGGGCGAGCAGGGGAATGTCCGTGCGCCGCTCGGCGAGCATGGGCACGTGCACGCTGATGACGTTCAGGCGGTGGAACAGATCCTCCCGGAAGCTGCCCTCGCGGACCCGGTTCTCCAGGTTCTGGTGCGTGGCGGCGATGATGCGTACATCCACCTTGATGGGCGAGTGACCGCCCACCCGGTAGAACTCACCGTCGGCCAGCACCCTGAGCAGCCGGGTCTGGGTGTCCTGGGGCATGTCGCCGATCTCGTCGAGAAACAGCGTGCCGCCGTCCGCCTGCTCGAAGCGCCCGACCCGCCGGCTGTTGGCGCCGGTGAAGGCCCCCTTCTCGTGACCGAAGAGCTCGGATTCCACCAGCTCGCGCGGAATGGCGGCCATGTTCAGGGCGACGAAGGTCCCCGACGAGCGGGGGCTGTGCCGGTGCAGAGCCTGGGCCACGAGCTCCTTACCGGAGCCCGAGGCACCGCGGATGAGCACGGTGACGTTGGAGTTGGCGAGCCGGCCGATGGCCCGGAACACCTCCTGCATCGCGGGCGCCTGGCCGATGATGTCCTGCTGCATGGCGCGGCTGTCCGTGGCGTCCGGTGTGCTGCCGGGTGACTCGGCGGCCGCGGCGATGGCCCGCTTGACGATGGCCAGCGCGTCGTCCACGTCGAAGGGCTTCGGCAGGTATTCGAACGCGCCGCTCTGGTAGGCGCTGACGGCGCTGTCCAGGTCCGAGTGGGCCGTCATGATGATCACGGGCAGATCGGGATAGGCCTCGTGGATGTGCTCGATGAAATCCAGCCCGTCCGTGCCCGGCATGCGCACGTCGGTGATCACGGCGCTCGGCCGTTCGTCGTGCAGGTGATGCATGGCGTGGTCGGCCGAGGCGAAGGCGGAGATGGAGATGCCGGCCTGAGTCATGGCCTTCTCCAGCACCCAGCGGATGGAACGGTCGTCGTCGACTACCCAGACTCGATTGCTCATCGGTTCGCGGCCCCGTTGTTCCTCGATGCGGTGGTGGCTGTGGCGGAGGCCTCGTCTGCTTCCAGCGGCAGGAAGACGGAGAAGCAGGTGTGGCCGGGATGGCTCTCGCACTCGATGACGCCGCCGTGCTGGCCGATCACCGCCTGGGTGATGGCAAGGCCGAGGCCCCTGCCGTCCGCGCGGGTGGTGATCATCGGATAGAAGATCTCGTCGATCATGTTCTCGGCGATACCGGGGCCGTTGTCGATGATGTCGATCCTCGCCACCATGCGGTGCTTGACTCCTGCGATGGTGAACGTGCGGACCACCCGGGTCTTCAGCGTGATGGTGGGCGCGGGCGTGTTCGGCGCGTCCGCAAGGCTCTGCGCTGCGTTTCGGACCATGTTCAGGAAGGCCTGGATGATCTGATCCTCGTCGCCGAAGAGCTCGGGCAGGCTCGGGTCGTAGTCCCGTTCGAAGTTGAGATGGTCTGGAAACTCCACCTCCACCAGGCGGATCACGTGCTCGAGAATGCGGTGGATGTTGAAGTTGCCGGTCCGCGGCTCCCGGTTTGGGCCGAGCAGTCGGTCGACCAGCTCCGTGAGCCGGTCCGCCTCCTGAATGATGATCTGCGTGTACTCCTTGAGCTCCGGCTTCTCGAGCACCCGCTCCAGGAGCTGGGCCGCGCCTCGCAGACCGCCGAGCGGATTCTTCACCTCGTGGGCCAGCCCGCGGATCAGCTCCCGGGTGGTCTTGAACGAGGAGCGGGCGCGGTCGTCCCGGTTGATCCTGACCAGCCGGCTGATGGGCTGCAGCTCGATCACCAGACACTCGTTGATGGGGTCGAGGGAGATGGTCAGATCGGCGGTCACGTCCTGACCCTGGCGGGTGCGGAACTCGGCGGCGCGGCGGGTGAGGGTGAGCCCGGACTCGTAGATGTCGGCCAGCACGCCGAAGACGTTGTGGCCGTCGTCGTAGACCAGCTCCGCGATGCTGTGCCCTTCGGCACGGGCCGCGGAGGTCCCGAACAGCGATTCCGCAGCCGGATTCATGTAGCTGATCCTGAGCGCGTCGTCGACCACGACCACGGCGGTCAGCAGCATGTCGATTACGTCAGCCTGATCTGGTTTTCGTTCGCTCAATGTCTCTTCCCGGGCTCGAATTCCCGCGGTTCCGGTTGTGCAAGATACGGTCCAACTCTGCACCGTATCGGGGAAAGCCCGGCGCGAATGTGAGTGAGCGATTACTCACTCGGCATTCGATTGATTCACTGAGAGGAATGCGGCGTCAGGTTCGGTGCATCCCGTGCGCCGGGATGCTCGTTACTGTGCAGGTGCGGAGAGTTTGCACCAAATAGGTGCGTGATGCCAGGGCAGGCTGGGTGTTGCCGATCAGCCGCCGCTGGGCCTGGGGGTGGGTTTGGGTGCCGGCTTGATGGCATAGCGCAGCATGTGGAAGGTCGAGTCCTCGGAGCGCTTGATCACGCGGCCTCCGGCGTCGGCGATCTCGAGGGTCACCACGTGGGTGCCCCGATCCACGTTGGCGAGCGTGAACGTGGTCTGGTGGCCTTCCTGGGCAGGGGCGCCGTCGATCAGCAGGCGCATCACGTGGCCGGGCCGGAGCTTCGGCTCCACGTTCGCGATGATGGTGATGTTGCCGGCGTTCTCCCGCACCGACTCGTCGTTCTGCGGCGAGGCGATGCTGAGCGCCTCGTAGGAAAACACCGGCTCTGCAGCGGCCTCCGGGGTTTCGACCACCCAGCTCTCTGCCTCGGGAATCGCTTCCTTGGGGTCGAAGGAGTTCGGGTTCTCCACGACCACCTGCGAGCTGGTGTCTTCCTCCGGGGGCGGAACGTCGGTGAACACCACGTTGCCCTGCTCGTCCACGGTCTTGTAGATGCGGCCGCCGGCCGCGTCTGCCGTCGCGAACGCGATCATGAGGAAGGTTATGAGACTGAGGCGTATCGCAATCATGACCTGGTCCTTAGTTCCGCCACTACGCCGGGAGTTCCCCGGGAGTTGCGGGTGTACCCCTGAATGACGTCCCGGGGCTGATGTCCCGGCGCAAGCGTACCACCCGGCTGGGGCGGAAAGTGCTATCTGTTTGGCCATTCTGGCCTGCGCCGGCGGCAATTAAAAACAAAAAAAAGCCCCGATTCGTAAGGGAATTGGGGCTTTGTGAACCGCTCGGGCAGTTCGCCGGGATGCCGGGAATACGGGATTCCCGGCATCGGCCAACGGGTCAGAGGCTGTAGTACAGCTCGAACTCCGCCGGATGCGTGGTCATGTTGAGATACTCAACATCCTTGCGCTTCAGCGCGATATAGGCGTCGATGGCGCCGTCGGTGAACACGTCGCCGGCCTTCAGGAAGTCGCGGTCCGCATCCAGCGAGTTGAGCGCTTCTTCCAGCGAGTGGCACACGGTGGGCACGTCCTTGAGCTCTTCCGGGGGCAGGTCGTAAAGATCTTTGTCGAAAGAGTCGCCCGGGTGGATCTGGTTCTTGATCCCGTCCAGACCGGCCATGAGCATCGCGGCGAAGGTCAGGTAGGGGTTGCCCGTGCTGTCCGGGAAGCGCACCTCGATCCGGTAGGCGCGGGGGTTGCCGCCCTGGATGTAGGGCACCCGGATGGACGCCGAGCGGTTGCGCGCGGAGTAGGCGAGCAGCACGGGGGCCTCGAAGCCCGGCACCAGACGCTTGTAGGAGTTGGTGGAGGCATTCGCGAAGGCGTTGATGGCCTTGGCGTGCTTGATGATGCCGCCGATGTAGAAAAGCGCCGTCTCGGAGAGCCCCGCATAGGCGTCGCCGTAGAAGATGTTGGTGTCACCCTTGGCGATGGACTGGTGAACGTGCATGCCGTTGCCGTTGTCGCCGACCAGAGGCTTCGGCATGAACGTGGCCGTCTTGCCGTAGGCGTCCGCGACGTTGTGCACGCAGTACTTGTAGATCTGCACCTCGTCCGCCTTGCGGACCAGGGTGCCGAAGCGTACGCCGATCTCGTTCTGGCAGGCCGTGGCCACCTCGTGGTGGTGCACCTCCACGGACAGGCCCATGGCCGTCATGGCGTTGCACATGGCGGAGCGCAGGTCTGCGGCGGAATCCACCGGCGGCACGGGAAAATAGCCGCCCTTGATGCCGGGACGGTGACCGAGGTTGCCGCCCTCGAACTCGTTGTGGGACGACCAGGCCGCCTCTTCGGCACCGATGGAATAGGACGAGCCGCTCATCTCCACCTTCCAGCGCACGTCGTCGAACACGAAGAACTCGTTCTCCGGGCCGAAGTAGGCCGTGTCGCCGATCCCGGTGGACGCCAGATACGCCTCGGCGCGCTTGGCGATAGAGCGCGGATCGCGGTCGTAGGGCTGCATGGTGGAGGGCTCCACGATGTCGCAGCGCAGGTTCAGGGTGGTGTCGTCGCGGAAGGGATCGATGACCGGGGTGGAGTCATCGGGCATCAGGATCATGTCCGACTCGTTGATGGCCTTCCAGCCGGCGATGGACGAGCCGTCGAACATGACACCGTCGGTGATGGTGTCGGCATCCACGCGGTTGGCGGGGATGGTGGTGTGCTGCTCCTTACCCTTCGGATCGGTGAAGCGCAGGTCGACCCACTTCACGTCGTGGTCTTTGATCATTTTCAGTGTGTTATCAGACATCTCTGTCCAGCTCCTTTCTCTCTTAAAACGCTATGGAATAGCTCAAGTGTCCATCGGAAGGGGGCCGACGTACCCTGATCCTTGCCTGGTCTTTCCAACCCGGCCAACCGAGCGGCCATCCGGCGGCGCCGTCGTACACCGCTCGACAGCGGCGCCGCCGCTCTTTGGTGCGCCACGGTTGTCGTGCCCGGCTAGAACGCAATATGCATGCCACCAGCGGATTCAGTCGTTTCGGACGAGCAGCGGTGTGTACGCACTAACCTGAGCACCAGATCAGTGCACAAACCCGGCAGCGTCGTGTTTGCGCACCAGATTAGAACATCCTTCCCCAGCGGATGCACCCGGAGTGCGCACGACGCGACGCCTGCTCGTGGTGTCCGCGTGCCTCAGCCGGCCACCCGGATCAGGAAGCGGTAGAGCAGACCGCCGCCGGGGCCGCCCTCGGTCGTATCGGCCGTGAGCAGCTCGTGTCCGTGCACCCGGCACCAGGCCGGAATGTCCTGGCGCGTGCCCGGGTCGGTGGCGATCACCTCGAGCTCGCTCCCCGCCGCCAGCCGACGGATGCGATCCTGGGTCCGGATCACCGGCAGCGGGCACAGGAGTCCCCGCGTATCCAGGGTTTCAGGCGCCGACATGCCAGGCCGGCTCGATGTTGCCCGGCGGCAGCGGGCTGACGTTGAGGGTCTCGCTCGCGCTGCCCGGCCGGTGGACACCGACCACGACCTCGGGCGCATCCTTGCCCTGGCTGTAGCGGGCGACGATCCGCGCCGCCAGCGCCAGATCGGCGTCGGACGGCGTTCCATCCACGAGACACAGCGGGCCGTTGTGGCTGACGGGGTAGAGGCTCACGAACCGGTTGCGATAGCCCTCGAGGTAGCGATTCTCGCCCTGCTCGCGGCCGATGATCAGCTTGTAGTGCGCGGCGGGCCGGATGTGGCGGCCGACCTTCAGCAGCATCACGTCGTCGAGCTCGTAGTCCCGCGATCCCCGGGCCTGCCAGAGGTCGACGAGCTTGTTCGAATACTGCTCGTCGGTGAGGAAGCAGCAGCCACCGGCGGGCTGCGACCAGTCGGTGAAGCCGAGCGACTCAGCCAGCGCGATCTGCGGCTTGCGGTTGCGGCCGTGAAAATCGAACAGCGCTTCGCGGTCCACCCAGCCTTCCCGCTCGGGCAGCGTCGGCGGCAGCAGCTTGGCGCACAGCGGCCGCAGCAGCCGGTCGTCGGCGCCGGATTCCCTGGCGATCACCGGCATGGTGTCCTTGCGCTGGCTCTTCGGGCGCTGGCCGATCACCTCGCCGGTGATGATGAAGTCGAAGCCGTGATCGGTCATGAAATTGCCGGCGGGGCCGGCATCATCACCGAGCAGGGCGGCCGCCTTCTTCACCATGAACACCTTGCAGTCGAGGCACGGGTTCATGTTGGCGCCGTAGCCGTGCCGCGGGTTCAGCAGCACGTCCTTGTACTCTTCGATCACATCGACGATGTGCAGCCTGATGCCGAGCTGCTCGGCGACCCACAGGGCGTTGTTGCGTTTCGGCTTCGCCCGCTGGCGCTCGCGGATGGCGTGAGTATGGCCTTCCACGCAGAAACCCGTGAAGAAGTTCACACCTTCCACCTCGACGCCCTGGTCCATGATGACGCGGGCGGCGAGCATGGAGTCGAGACCGCCGGAAATGAGCGCGACAGCGCGCTTCGGTTTCGGCATACTTGCGCACCTTTTTTCCCGGACGCGGCCGGTAGTTTACAGGGGCCGCGCAGTCTAGTGTCCCAAGATACCCTACGCAACGTGGCCATCATCGCGCACGTCGATCATGGCAAAACCACCCTTGTCGACCGCCTCCTGCAGCAGACCGGATCCCTGTCCGGCGCCGCCGCCAGCCAGGAACGGGTGATGGATTCGAACGAGCTCGAGCGCGAGCGCGGCATCACCATCCTGGCCAAGAACACGGCCATCGAGTACCAGGGCTACCGGATCAACGTGGTGGACACGCCAGGTCACGCGGACTTCGGCGGCGAGGTGGAGCGGATTCTCTCCATGGTGGATTCCGTGCTGCTGCTGGTGGACGCGGTGGACGGCCCCATGCCGCAGACCCGTTTCGTCACCAGCAAAGCGTTCGCCGCCGGTCTGAACCCCATCGTGGTGGTCAACAAGGTGGACCGGGACGGCGCGGAGCCGTACCGGGTGATCGACGAGGTGTTCGATCTCTTCGACAACCTGGGCGCCACGGATACCCAGCTCGACTTCCCGGTGATCTACACCTCGGCGTTGAACGGTCAGGCGGGACCGGAGCCGGATCAGCTCGCCGACGACATGCGTCCGCTGCTGGACCTGATCATCAAGCGCGTACCGCCCCCGGACGTCGATCCGGACGGGCCGCTGCAGCTCCAGATCAGCGCCCTGGACTATTCCAGCTACCTCGGTGTGATCGGCATCGGCCGTATCAGCCGCGGCACGCTCACCCGCAACTCGCCGGTGGTGGTGGTGGACCGTGACGGCGGTCAGCGCCGGGCCCGGGTGCAGTCCATCCTCGGTTACCGCGGGCTCGAGCGGATCGAGCGGGAGTCCGCCGAGGCGGGCGACATCGTCTGCGTGACCGGTCTCGACGAGATGAACATCTCCGACACGATCTGTGCCCCGGAGCGGCCCGAAGCGCGTCCGCGGCTCACCGTGGACGAGCCGACGCTCACCATGCTCTTCTGCGTGAACACCTCGCCGTTTGCCGGCAAGGAGGGTGACTACCTGACCAGCCGCCAGATCAAGGAACGGCTCGAGCGCGAGGCGCTGCACAACGTGGCGCTGCAGGTGGCCGAGACGTCCGATCGGGACCGGTTCCGGGTGTCCGGGCGTGGTGAGCTGCACCTTTCGGTGCTCATCGAGACCATGCGCCGCGAAGGCTACGAGCTGGCCGTGTCCCGGCCCGAGGTCATCACCCGGGAAGAGAACGGCCGCATCCTGGAACCGTACGAACTGGTGACCGCGGACATCGAAGAGGCGCACCAGGGCAGGGTGATGGAAAGCCTGGGCGAACGGCGGGGTGAGCTCGAGGACATGATTCCGGACGGCAAGGGTCGGGTGCGGCTGAAGTTCCGCATTCCCACCCGGGGCCTCATGGGCTACCGGCCGGTCTTTCTGTCGATCACCTCCGGCACGGGAATTCTGACCTTTGCCAGCGCAGGCTATGGCCCTCGCACCGATGCGGACGTCGGTCAGCGGATCAACGGCGTGCTGGTCTCCAACGCCCAGGGGCGGGCGGTCGCCTATGCGCTCTTCAACCTGCAGAACCGCGGCCGGCTGATGGTCGGCCCCGGCGACGAGGTGTACGAGGGTATGGTCGTCGGCATCCACAGCCGCGACAACGACCTGCCGGTCAATCCGATGAAAGAGAAGAAGCTCACCAACATCCGTGCCGCAGGCAGCGACGAGAACATCCTGCTCACGCCGCCCGTGCGGATGAGCCTGGAGCAGGCGCTCGAGTTCATCAACGACGACGAGCTGGTGGAAGTCACACCGAAGGCGATCCGGGTGCGCAAACGCTTCCTCAAGGAACACGAGCGCAAAGGCGCAAGGCGCGACAGGGCAGCGGACGTCCTGGAAGCGGGCTGATGCGGGCTCTGCTGCAGCGGGTCTCGAGTGCGAGTGTGCGCATCGATGGTGAGACCGTTGCCGCCATAGATCGAGGGCTGCTGGTCTTCCTCGGCGTCTTTCCCGACGACACGGTCGAGCAGGGTGATGCGCTGGCGGAGCGGATACTGGGGCTGCGCATCTTCCCGGACGATGACAAGCCGATGAACCGCAGCGTGGTGGAGGTCGGTGGCGGCGTGCTCGTGGTCTCCCAGTTCACCCTGGCGGCGGACGTGAGCCGCGGCAGACGTCCCGGGTTCTCCACCGCGGCACCGCCCGACGTGGCACAGCGGCTTTACGAGGCGTTCGTGACGACGCTCAGGGCACGGCACGCGCCGGTTGCAACCGGTCGCTTCGGCGCCGACATGCAGGTCGCGCTCGTCAACGACGGCCCGGTGACTTTTCTGCTGGAGCGATGATGGGCGCTTGCTCTGCGCACGGGCAGGCCGTGCGCGGCCCGCTCACATCACCTCTTCCTTGCGCTTCTCCACCATTCGCGCAAAGAAGATGCCCACCTCGAAGAGCATCCAGGAAGGTATGGCCAGCAGGAGCTGGGAGATCACGTCCGGCGGTGTGAGCAGCATGCCGAGCACGAAGCAGCCGACGATGATGTAGGGCCGCTTCGCGGCCATGGCGTCGGCCGACGAGATCCCGGTCAGCGCGAGCAGCAGGGTGGCCACAGGGATCTCGAAAGCGAGACCGAAGGCGAAGAACATCTTGATCACGAAGTTGAGATAGTTGTTGATGTCCGTGGCCATGGTCACGCCGACCAGGTTGAGGCTGGTGAGGAACTGGAAGACCAGCGGAAAGACCACGAAGTAGGCGAAGGCCCCGCCCAGGTAGAACAGGAGCACGCTGGAGACGAGCAGGGGCACGGCAAACCGCTTCTCGTGCATGTACAGGCCCGGTGAGACGAACGCCCAGACCTGGTGCAGCAGATAGGGCACGCCGGCGAACACGGCCAGGATGAAGGCGAGTTTCAGCGGCGTGAGAAACGGCGAGGCCACTTCCGTGGCGATCATGGTGGAGCCTTCCGGCAGGTAGGCCAGCAGCGGCGCGCTGATGAAGGCGTAGAGATCGTTCGCGAAGTAGTAGATCGGGAAGAACAGCAGCATCACCGCCAGCACCCCGCGCAGAATCCGGGCCCTGAGCTCGATGATGTGGTCGAGGAACGGCTGCTCCTTGGAATCCACCAGCGCGTCGTGCTCGGAGGCCTTGTCGGACTTGCCGTTGTTCTTCTCGGCAGCCGCGACGACGCCGGTGTCGACCGTTTTCTGATCGGAATCGGCCACGTCAGTGTCCCTTGACGGCGTCTCTCACGGGCGGCGGTGTATTGTCGGGTGCCGCCGCATCCGTATGGTCCCGGTCATCGGCAGCGTCGGAGTGGTCGCGATCATCCGCGGCGTCGGAATGATCGCGACTGTCGATCTCGTCGGCTGGCTTGTCAGCCGCGGCAGGCTTATCAGACGCCGCCGCAGGCGCTGCCTGACCACCCTGAGCCGCGAGCAGGTCGGAGACATTTCCCTGGGCGTTCGGATCGATGACGGGAGGCGCGGTGGAGCCGGCGGCGCGGGCGCCCTCGTTCAGGGACGTGCGTGCAGCGCTGGCCGTGCTCTTCACCTCGGCTTCAATGCGCTTCATCTCCTCCATGATCGCTTCGTTGTGCAGCTGGCGGCGCACCTCGTCCATGCCGATCTCCTTCTCGATCTCCGCCTTGACGGCGGTGAAGGAACGGCGCATGCGGCCGAGCCAGAGACCCAGAGTTCTGAGCGCCTCCGGAAGTCGTTCCGGACCGATCACCAGCAGGCCGACGATGGCGATCAGCACCAGCTCCGGGAAACTGATCTCAAACATTGCTGTTTTGCTTGGTTTCCGTCTTGCCCGTGGTTTCCGTGGCCTGCCCCTCGATCACCTTCTCTTCCCGGCGGGCCGACTTGTCCTCGTCGTCGGTTACCGCGGTGCGGAAGCCCTTGATCGCGGAGCCCAGATCCGAGCCGAGGCTCTTCAGCCGCTTCGGTCCGAAAACGAGCAGCACGATGGCGAGGATGACCAGGAGTTCCGTAAGTCCGAATCCTGAAAACATGGCACCTACTCCGTTGATGCGGCCATTGACGCGGCCATTATAGGCCTTTCCATGACAACCGGGTTGGGGTGCGGTACCCGTTTCGGTTGGCGGCCCTCCGGCTAGCCGCGTGAGCGTTTCTCGTCGTGGCCGGAGGTGCCGAACCGGCCCTCGAGCACGCGCAGCACGTCGGTGTGGTCGAGATTGAGGTGGTGCAGCATCACCAGCGTGTGGAACCAGAGATCCGCAACTTCTTTTACGAGGTCGTGACGGTTGCCCCCGCCACCCGCGTCCTTGGCGGCGAGTATCACCTCCACCGCCTCCTCGCCCACCTTCTCCAGAATCCGATTCAGGCCCGCCGCATAGAGGCTCGCCACGTAGGAGGAATCCGCATCCGCCTGCTTGCGTTCTGCCAGGGTTCGGCTCAGCTCGTCGAGTACGTTCATTCGGTCCCCCTGCGGGCGATGGCGTTTCGTTCAGGCCTTGAGCAGCAGCAGCGAGCCGACCAGGGCGCTCAGCACGCCGGCGCTGACCGAGACGTTCGACCCGGCGGCCAGTGATTCGGAGAGCGGATTGAACAACAGCAGACCCGCCAGAACCAGAAGGCTCGAACCGGACAGGCGGCGGATCAGGCGACCCCGATCCGCGCGCGCGAGCTTCTCATCCAGACGTTTCAGCTCCCGGGACTGGGCGCGCAGATGCCGCTCCAGGGTTTTCAGCCGGACGTTTGCGGACAGCAGCGCGGAAGGCAGCTCGGGCAGCCGTTCCAGCAGCTCGGCGGCGTGCACCGCCACCTCCCGGAGGGCGGCACCGGGGCCGACGTGCTCCACCATCCACTCCTCCATGAACGGTTTGGCCGTCTCCCAGAGGTCGAGCTCGGGGTAGAGCTCGCGGCCGAGTCCCTCGATGTAGAGCAGCGTTTTCTGCAGCAGAACGAGCTGCGGCTGCACCTCCATGTTGAAATCCCGTGCCGCCTGGAAGAGCTGCACGAGGAAGTGACCGAAGGAGATCTCGTTCAGGGGCTTGGCGAAGATCGGCTCGCACACCTCGCGGATCACCCGCTCGAAGGCGTGCGGGTCCGTGCCTTCCGGAATCCAGCCGGATTCCAGGTGCAGGCGGGTCACCTGCGCATAGTCGCGATTGAAGAAGGCCAGCAGGTTCTTCGCCAGATAGTCCTGATCCTCCCGTTCCAGGCGGCCGATGATGGCGCAGTCGATGGCGATGTAGGACGGATCGGACGGGTCTTCCACGTCGACGAAGATGTTCCCGGGATGCATGTCGGCATGAAAGAAGTTGTGCTCGAAGACCTGGGTGAAGAACGTCTCCACCCCACGCTCCGCGAGTTTTTTCATGTCCGTGCCACGGCGCTTGAGCTCCGCGACGTCGGAAATGGGTACCGCGCGAATGCGCTCGAGCACCAGCACGCTGCGCCTGCACAGCGGGTGGTAGACGCGCGGCACGTAGAGCAGCTCGGAGCCGGCGAAGTTCTCGCGGAGCTTCTCCGTGTTCGCCGCCTCCTTGGTCATGTCCAGCTCGTCGGTGATGGTGTGTTCGTAGTCGGCGACGATGTCCGGCAGGTGCAGGCGGCTGAGAATCTCCACGTTGGTGTCGAGCCAGCCGGCTACGGACTGCAGCAGATCCATGTCCGCGGCAATGGTGTGCTCGATACCGGGCCGCACCACCTTGACCACCACCTCGTCGCCGCCGGTGAGCCTGGCCGGATGAACCTGAGCCACCGAGGCGGAAGCCATGGGGGTGTCGTCGAACTCGGCGAACACCGAATCGAGATCCAGTTCCAGCGATCGCGCCACCAGCGCCCTGGCTTCCGTGCCCGGAAACGGCGGCACCGCGTCCTGGAGCTCGGCGAGCTCGTCGGCGATGTCCAGGGGGATCAGGTCGCGGCGGGTGGACAGGAGCTGGCCGAACTTGATGAACACCGGGCCCAGATCCGAGAGCGCGAGCTTCAGGCGCTCGCCGCGGGTGCGGCTGCCCACGGGCATCAGCCTGAACGGTGAGATGCGGAACAGCCAGCGCATCCGCTCGGGCGCGTACGGCTCCACCAGCGTGTCCAGGCGGTAGCGTGCCACCGTCTTCAGGATCTTGAACCCCCGGCCCACACGACCGGAGCGGCCGATGCCGGATGGCGATCCGACGCGGTTCCGACTCACGACCCGTCGCCCGCCTGGGCAGGCTCGGTCTCCAGGCGTCGCGTTCTCGCCTCCAGCCTGTCGAGGCGCAGGCGCAGGTCTTCCAGGCGCGTGATCAGCCGTTCGAAGCCGTCATGACTCACGAAGGCGTCTGCCGCGTTGCGACGGGCAGACGTGGCGACGCTTTCGGCGGCCGAACGGAGAAAGGCGAATCCGGCTTCCGCGAGGCCCATCAGGTCGTCTGCCAGGGGCTGGCCGATCAGGTCGCCGAGCGGCGCCCCCAGGTCCGGCTGCAGGTTGGTGAAGAGCTCGGCCAGGCCGGTCAGCACGGACTCGTCGCCCTCGATGCGCACCGCTCCGCCGCCCTGCGCACCGGTGAGACGGCGCAGGATGTCCGGGAGCGTGCCGGTGAGGATCACGTGCGCGGCGCCCTCCGAGCCGGCGCGGCAGTCGAGCCCGGCGTCGTTCACCGCCACGGTCAAAGGCCGTGGGGTGCCGCCGCCCGGCGGCACGACCTCGATTCGCGCACACCGGCCCGAGAGCGCGGCCAGTCGGGCGCGACTCAAGGGGTCCAGCCGGAGCGCCGCATTGCCTGCCTCGCCGAGCATCCGGGCAAGAAGCTGCTCGGGTGGGGTGCCGGTCCTGCTCACGCCTTCACGCCGCGATGAATGGCGGCCACGCCGGTGAGCAGGTTGTGATATTCCACCGGCCGGAAGCCGACATCCTCCATCATCAGCTTCAGCGCTTCCTGGGAAGGATGCACCTCGATGGACTCCACCAGATAGCGGTAGCTCTCCGAGTCGCCGACGAGCAGTCGGCCCATGCCCGGCCAGAGTGACTGGAAGGCGCGGTAACCCGCTTCGATCAGCGGGTTCTGCGGTTTGGAGAACTCCAGCACGAGGAGCGCGCCGCCCGGCCGCAGAATCCGGTTCAGCTCCGCGAGTGCGGTCACCTTGTCGGTGAAGTTCCTGAGCCCGAAGCCGATGGTGATGCAGTGAAAGGTGTCGTCCCGAAACGGCAGCCGCTCGCCGTTCGCCTGGCAGAACACCACCCGGGTGATGCCCCGATCGAGCAGGCGATCGCGGCCGACCCGCATCATCTCGGCATTGATGTCCGCGAGCACCACGAGCCCGTCCTCGCCCACCACCGGTTCGAACAGCGCCGCCAGGTCGCCCGTCCCCCCGGCGAGATCGAGCACGCGATTGCCCGGACGTACGCTGGACATCTCCAGCGTCATGCGCTTGAACAGCCTGTGGGTGCCGAAGGACATCAGGTCGTTCATCAGGTCGTAGCTGTCCGCCACGCTCTCGAACACGCCGCGCACGAGCCGGGTCTTCTCCTCGGGCGCGACCTTGCGATGGCCGAAGTCGACGTCTGACATGCGCTGAAAAGCCTGATTGGTTCGGACGGCCGATTTTACGCCCTCACCGGGGCCCGCTCCATCGGACGCGAAGGAACGCGCCTCAGCGGCCGGGTGTCCAGTGGCCGATGGGGATCGTCGGCAGGCGTGAGGCGTTCGCCGCCTTCAGCTCCGCCAGATAGGCGTCGAAGTACTCGACCTGATTGCGGTTCAGATCCTTGAGGTAGTCCCAGGCGTAGATGCCGGAGTCGTGGCCGTCGTCGAAGCTGATGCGGATCGCGTAGTTACCCACGGGCTCCACGGCCGTGATGCCGACGTGCTTCTTGCCGGTCTGCAGCACCCGCTCGCTATCGCCGTGGCCCCGCACTTCCGCGGAGGGGGAGTACACGCGCAGCAGCTCGGCCGGCAGCGAGCAGGTGACGTCGTCGAACACCACGTCGAGGCGCTTCGACTTCCGGTGATAGTTGATCTGCCGGGGTGGCTGCATGGCGCGGCTCCGGGGCTCAGAGAATGTAACGGGACAGGTCCTGATCCCGCACCAGGGCCGCGAGGTGGGCGTCCACGTAGGCGGCGTTCACCTCCACGGTCTGGCCGCTGAGATCGGTCGCGCCGAAGGAGATCTCTTCCAGCAGCCGTTCCATCAGGGTATGCAGGCGCCGGGCGCCGATGTTCTCCGTGCCTTCGTTGACCTGCCAGGCGAGCTCGGCGACACGTTCCAGGCCGTCGTCCGTGAAGGTCACGCCGACCCCCTCCGTTTCCAGCAGCGCCTGGTACTGCTCCGTCAGCGACGCGCTCGGCTCGGTGAGAATACGCTTGAAGTCCTCCGGGGTGAGAGGGGAGAGCTCCACGCGGATCGGCAGCCGGCCCTGCAGCTCCGGGATGAGGTCTGAAGGTTTCGCCAGGTGGAAGGCGCCTGACGCGATGAACAGGATGTGATCGGTCTTCACCGTGCCGTACTTGGTGGACACCGTGCAGCCCTCGATCAGCGGCAGCAGGTCCCGCTGCACGCCCTCGCGGGACACGTCAGCGCCCACGCCCTCGGCTCGCTTGGCCACCTTGTCGAGCTCGTCGATGAAGACGATGCCCGTCTGCTCCACGGCGCGGATGGCCTTCGCCTTGATGTCGTCCTCGTTGACGAGCCTGGCGGCCTCCTCGTCGCGCAGGCGTTTTCTGGCGTCCCGGACCTTCAGCCGGGAACGCTTCTTCTTGCCCTGGCCGAAGCTCGCGAACATGTTCTGCAGCTGGCTGGTCATCTCCTCCATGCCGGGGGGCGCCATGATCTCCACCCCGATGGGTGTGGTGTCGATCTCGACGTCGATCTCCTTGTCGTCGAGCTCGCCCTCACGCAGCTTCTTGCGGAACACCTGCCGCGTGCTGGAGTCCGCTCCGTTGGCCGGCTCGTCAGTACCACCGAAGCCTGCGCCGCCGCGGGGCCCGGGCAGCAGCGCCTCGAGAATGCGGTCTTCCGCCAGATCCTCGGCGCGGTGGCGCACCTGCTCGATGTGCGCTTCCCGCGTCATCTTCACCGCGGCATCCGCCAGATCGCGGACGATGGACTCCACGTCGCGGCCGACGTAGCCGACCTCGGTGAACTTGGTGGCTTCCACCTTGATGAACGGCGCGTTGGCGAGCCGGGCGAGACGCCGGGCGATCTCGGTCTTGCCCACTCCGGTGGGGCCGATCATGAGGATGTTCTTGGGGGTGATCTCGTCGCGCATCTCCTCCGGGAGCTGCATGCGCCGCCAGCGGTTTCTGAGCGCGATGGCCACGGCGCGCTTGGCCTCGTCCTGGCCGATGATGTGACGGTCCAGCTCGTGGACGATCTCGCGGGGGGTCATGATGCTCATGGTTGTCCTGTGGGGATCAGCCCAGGTCCAGCACCTCGATGGTGCGCTGATGGTTGGTGTACACACAGATGTCGGCCGCGATGGCCAGGGCCTTCTCCACCGTGTCGGCGGCGGAGAGCTCGGTGTTCTCCGCCAGGGCCCGGGCGGCGGCCTGGGCGTAGGGGCCGCCGGAGCCGATGGCGAGCACGCCGGTTTCCGGCTCGATGACATCGCCGGTGCCGCTGATCAGCAGGGTGGCCTGCCGGTCCGCCACCAGGAGCATGGCTTCCAGCCGGCGCAGGGCCCGGTCGGAACGCCAGTCCTTGGCCAGCTCCACCGCGGCGCGCACCAGGTTGCCGGAGAATTTCTCCAGCGCGCCCTCGAAGCGCTCGAAGAGGGTGAAGGCGTCCGCCGTACCGCCGGCAAATCCGGCAAGCACCTTGTCGCCGTGCAGCCGACGGACCTTCCTGGCATTGCCCTTCATGATGGTCTGGCCCATGGACACCTGGCCGTCCCCGCCGAGTGCCACCTGGGTGGCGTTGCGGACACAGACGATGGTGGTGCCGTGGAACTGTTCTGTCACGCGGGACGCCCCGAATACTGCCAGGAACCGGAGATAGTGGGGGTGCCGGGCCGCGTTTTCAACGCGGCTTGGCGTTTTCAACGCGGCTTGGCGTTTTCAACGCGGCTTGGCGTTTTCAACGCGGCTTGGCGTTTTCAACGCAGTCAGCCGATCTTGCTCATCCGCGGGGTCATGTTGCGTTTCCTGAGCTCGGTCATGGCGCGATTGGCTTCCACGCGGGAGGTGAACGGTCCCACCATCACCCTGTACCAGGTGCCGGAGGACAGATCCGCCCGTTCGAACCGGGAGCGCATGCCCATGCCCTTGAGCTCGGCAGCCAGGGCGGCGGCGGTTTCGGAGGAGCGCACGGAGATGGCCTGGATCTCGTACTCGGGTGGTGGTGCGTTCGGGTCTTCTTCCGGGAAGTCCGCGGTGTACGCATCCGGATCCACCGCCACCGTGCCCTGGGTGAGAATCTGCTCGAATTCGAAATCGATCCGGTCGGGCTCCGTCACCGGCTCGCGCACGGCGATGACCGTGTCCTCGAAGGCGGTGCGGGCATAGAAAGCCACGAGCACCAGCGCCGCGCCGAACAGCACCCCCGCGGAAAAGCTGGGCGCGCTCCACACCGGACGCCGGTTGACGGGCGAGGCGCGGCCGGTGGCGCGTGTCTGCCTGACGGCGGGACGCTCGCGACGCTTGGCGGGGCGCCCGCGGGTGGAAGACTGTCGCGCGTAGTCCCGGGTCATGGCGGGCAATGATAGGTCAGCAGCGGGTGTAAGACACCCGCAGGCGAGAAAGTCAGGACGCCCGAGCGCTGGCGCTATCTAAAAGGTGTCGTACGGATCCACGTCCACCGCCCAGCGCACCCCTCGCGGCGTGTCCTCGGCTCCCTTCAGCGGCGCCAGTGAGCGGTGCAGCCGGGTCCGATCCGGTGCGGTCAGCATGAGCTGATAGCGCAGGCGGTCCGCCACCCGGGGAATGAGCGCCGGGGCCGGCCCGAACACGTCGGCGCCGGGGCCGATCATGCCGGCCAGGGTCACGAGCCAGTTGCGGGCGAGATCGCCCTGTTCCGCTTCCGCCCGCACCAGCGCCATGGGGCGGTGAGGCGGCAGCTCCGCCTGCGCCCGCGACTGAAGCTCGCGGATGGCGAAGGCACCGTAGCCCTCGTGGATCAGCGAGGTGAGCAGCGGGTTCTCCGGCTGATAGGTCTGCACGTAGACGACGCCCGGCCGTTCGGCGCGACCCGCACGTCCGGCCACCTGGACGATGAGCTGAGCAGTGCGCTCCGGCGCACGGAAGTCGGGGCTCATGAAACCGCCGTCGGCGTTGATGACGGCCACCAGGGATACGTCGGGGAAATGGTGTCCCTTGGCGAGCATCTGGGTGCCCACGAGAATGGCGGGCTCGCCGTTGCCGATCCTGGCGAGCTGCTCTTCCAGGCGGCGCTGACTGCGCGTGGTGTCACGGTCGATGCGGTACACGGGCGTGTCGGGGAACCGCTCGGCGAGCACCGTCTCGCAGCGCTGGGTGCCGGTGCCCACGGCGATCAGGGCCGCGCGGCCGCAATCCGGACAGGCCTCTGCGAGCCGCTCACGGCGCCCGCAGTGGTGGCAGATCAGCGCGGGCGGGCGCCGGTGCATGGTCATGGCCCAGTCGCAGGCCGGGCAGCGGGCCTGCCACTGGCAGTGACCACAGACCAGGGACGGCGCGAATCCGCGGCGATTGAGAAATACCAGCGACTGCCCGCCGGCGTCCAGGTGCCTGCCGATGGCGTGCAGCAGCTCGTCGGACAGGCCGCCATCCAGCACCTGACCCCGGAGGTCGATCAGCCGGAATTCCGGCAGCGAGGCGCCGCCGGCCCGCCGGGTGAGACGCAGGTGCCGATAACGGCCGCTCAAGGCGTTGTGCAGGCTCTCGAAGGACGGGGTCGCGCTGCCGAGGATCAGCGGGATGTTCAGATCTCTTGCCCGCTTCACCGCCACGTCCCGCGCCGAGTAGCGCAGGCCGTCCGTCTGCTTGAAGGAGGCATCGTGCTCCTCGTCCACCACGATCAGGCCGAGATCCGCGAACGGCGTCAGCACCGCCGAGCGGGTGCCGATCAGGATACGGGCCTCGTTGCCGCGGATCTTGAGCCAGACCTCCAGCCGCACCCGGTCGGTCATGTTCGAGTGCATCACGGCCGCGTGCCCGAACCGGGCCTCGAAGCGGGCCAGGGTCTGGGGGGTGAGGGCGATTTCCGGGACGAGGACGAGCACCTGGCGCCCCTGGCGGAGCACGCGGTCGATGGCACGCAGGTAGACCTCGGTCTTGCCGCTGCCGGTGATGCCGTCGAGGAGAATCGGCGTGTAACCCCGGCTGGCGTCCAGCGTCTCGAGCACGGCGGCCTGTTCGCTGGTGAGCGTGGGCAGAACGGGGGATTCCGGCATGCCGACCGCTGCCGGCGCCGGTGTCGGGGAGGCTGCCGTCCCGTCCCGCCGGCGGATGAAACCCCGTCCCGCCAGGGCCCGCACGTGGCTGCGCTCGAAACCGGCGGCACGGATCTCGTCGATGCCGAGCGCGCCGCCATGCTCGCGGATCAGCCGGAACAGCGCTTCCTGGCGGGGAGCGCGCCGCAGGGCCGGTGATTCGGCGGCCGTCTCCCAGACTTCAGAGCGCCTGATCCGCAGGGGTTCCGGCTTCCGGGCGGCGCTCGGCAGCAGGGTCGCCATCACCTCGCCCAGCGGGTGCTGGTAGTAGGCGGCGAGCCAGCGACCGAGGGCGAATACCTCCTCGCCGAGGACGCTGCCGTCGTCGAACAGCGAGTGGATGGGCTTCACCCGGGCATGGGCATCGTCGGGGTTCAGCGCCATGACCACGCCGACCAGCCGCCGACCGGCGAACGGCACGGCGACCCGGGCTCCCGTTGCCGGCATGGGCAGCGTTTCGGGCACGGCGTAGTCGAACAGCCGGTGCAGCGGCACGGGTACGGCCACCCGGACGATGCGCATGGGGGTGTCGGTCATGGTTGGCGCATTCTACTGGCCCGGCGGCCGTGCGGTCCCGCCGGGCAGGACGGCTCTGCGGGGCTCCCGGAGGCGGGGATTGCCATTGTCTGCCCGGCCGAATAAACTTCGCGCCCTTTTTCGGGGCCGCGATTTCGGGGCCGCGACGCGAGTTTTGGGCTGCAACCAGTTTTGGGGCTGCGAATATGAAAGCTGAAATTCATCCGGAATACCGTGCGATCAAGGCGACCTGCAGCTGCGGGAACGTCATCGAGACCCGATCCACCCTCGAGGAGGACATCCACCTGGACGTCTGCTCGGCCTGCCATCCCTTCTACACCGGCAAGCAGAAGATCGTGGACTCCGGCGGTCGGGTCGAGCGTTTCCGCAAGCGGTTCGGCAACCGCAGCGTCGGCCGCTGACGCCGAAGGCTTCCGGCAATCACCGCGGACGCCCGGGCTATCCCGGGCGTTTTCGTTTCTGGATCCTCTCCTGATCAGCCCGGCGGCGGGGGCGGCGTTCATCCCGGATTCAGGTGCGATATCGTCCAATGGTCCTTGCCGCGGAGCGCAGCGGTGAACCGGTGGGGGATTTGCGGTCTAATCCGTGCAGCGCATGTCAGACTTCATCACACTTACTGGCCCTGATCCCGACGACCGCCTGGCGGGGCGGCGCCGACGGTCCTTTCTTCGCCGGCCGCTGGCGTTCACAGGCCTCTTTGCCGCGCTCAGCCTGACGGTGGTCTCAGCGGCGGCCGGGCCTGGCGAGAAGACTTATCAGACGTTCCTCGAGAACGGCGGCCTCTACGACGATCCGGAATGGCAGGCCTATGTGGACAAGATCGGCCAGCGGCTCGTCAACGTGAGCAGGATGAAGGGCGACGAGTTCCACTTCTACGTGGTGGACGACACCTCGGTGAACGCCTTCGCGCTGCCCGACGGCTACATCTTCATTCACCGGGGCCTGATCGCCTACATCCGCTCCGAGGACGAGCTCGCCGGCGTCATCGGTCACGAGATCGGGCACGTGGTGGGGCAGCACGCCAAGCGCGCCAACGTCCTGGGCGCCATGGGCAGCGTGGCCGGCATCATCGGCTCCATCCTGACGGGCACCGGCGCGATTTCCGATCTTTCCAACACGGCAACGGCGACGCTCACGTCCGGCTACCGGCGCGACCTGGAGCTCGAAGCGGACGAATACGGCGGCGAGTTCCTCGCCCGGGCGGGCTACAACCCGCTGGCCATGATCGACGTGATTCACGTGCTGAAAGACCACTCGCTGTTCGCGAAGAACGTGCTGCACCAGCCGCAGGTGTATCACGGCCTGTTCGCCAGCCACCCGAAGAACGACAAACGGCTCCACGAGGCGGTGCAGAAGTCCCTGAACCTGTTTCCCGAGGAGCTGATGGCGCCGGAGCGGGACTTCTGGGAGATGATGGACGGGCTGGTCTACGGTGACGCGCCGGTGACCGGGCTGATCAAGGATTCCACCTACTATCACGGTGGTCTCAGGGTGGTGATCACCTTCCCGGAAGGCTGGGACGTGCGCAACACGGCGACCCAGGTCGTCGGCCGCGCACCGCTCGGTGCCGACATCCAGGTCACGGTCCAGCGGCAGAACCCGCCGGCGGAAGAGCAGTCGCCGGCCGAGTTCATCGGCAAGACGCTGAAGCGGGACGACGTGAAGAACGGTCAGGACATCAGCGTCAACGGCTATGCGGGCCACACGGCGGATGTGGAGATCGCCTCCGGCAACGCGCTGGCCAAGAAAATCGCCGTGGTCTTCAAGGACGGCGGCGTGTACCTGTTCAACGGCGAGCTGGGTCCGGGCGGCGGCGACCCGGCCGCCTTCGAAGCGGCCTGGCTCGAGGTGCTGGGCGGCTTCCGGGCGATGACCGCCGATGATCTCAAGGTGGCCAACGACCAGCGGATCGCGGTGGTGATCGCCAAACCTGACGATACCTTTGCGAGCCTGGCGCAGAAGTCGTCGCTCAAGGATTACCCGGAGGAGACCCTGCGGGTGCTCAACGGTCTGTATCCCAACGGCGAGCCCAGGGCCGGGGACTACATCAAGATCGTTCAGTAGCCGGTCGTCCCGGGCCGCGCTGAGACCGGCCGCAACCGGCGGCGGCGATTCAGAAGATATCCACCGCCTTCACCGTCTCACCGTCGTTGGACGGTGTCGGCACGTTCGTCGCCCTGGGCAGGTGCTCGCTTAAGAAGTACTCGAAGATGGCGTCCGGGTCCGTCGCCGCCGCGAGCTCCCCGGTGGCGGGGTTGATCTTCCGCGTGACCACGCCGGGCGGCTGGTCCGGATAGGTCTCGGGCAGATCCTTGAGCGCTTCGCGCATGTACTCGATCCAGATCGGCAGCGGCCGGTTGGAGCCGTATTCGGTCGCGCCCAGGGCCTCGTGATTCGGGAATCCCACCCAGACGGTGGTCACCAGCTTCGGGTGATAGCCGTTGAACCAGGTGTCCGCCGCGTCGTTGGTGGTGCCCGTCTTGCCGGCCAGATCCGACCGGCCGAGCTCCCTGCGTGCCCGCGTGCCCGTGCCGCGGGCGATCACGTCCCGCAGCATGCTGTGCATGATGAAGGCATTGCGCTCGTCGATGGCGCGGGTGGCCGGCAGCGGCGCGAGAGGTCCTGCCCCTTCCACGAGGGTGGGCTCCGCCAGCAGCTCTTCCAGGGTGGACGGCTCACCATCCGTGAGGCCGTTGCCGGCGGCGGGCAGCGGTGCCCCGACTCCCGGCTTCTCGCACTCGCGGCAGACCACCGGGTAGCGTGGACGGAAGATCTCCTCGCCGGTGATGTCGTGCACGGCCGAGATGATGTTCGGCTGGATCAGCCAGCCGCCATTGGCGAACACGGCGTAGGCGCGGGCCATGTCCACCGGGGTCACTGCCATGGTGCCGCCGCCGATGGCCAGCTGGGTGTTGCGCGGGAAGGTGCTGGTGTCGAAGCCGAAACGCGGCACGTAGTCGAGGATCCTGCCGGCGCTGATCTTCAGCAGCACCCGCATGGAGACCAGGTTGATGGAACGGTACAGGGCTTCCCGCAGCCGGGTCGGACCGTTGTAGCGGCTGTTGTCGTTGTCCGGCCGGTATTCGGTCTCCAGGTTCTCGTCCTCGAAGACCAGCGGCGCGTCCATGAACATGCTTGCCGGGGTGACGCCGGCATCGAGCGCCGCGGAGTAGACGAAGGGTTTGAATCCGGATCCGGGCTGCCGGGCGGCCTGCAGCGCGTGATTGTACTGGTTCAGGCTGAAGTCGAAGCCGCCGGACAGCGCGACCACGGCCCCCGTCTCGGGATCGAGGGAGATGAGGGCGCCCTGGATCTCGGGCAGCTGGGCCAGGCGCCAGGTGTCCACGGCGACCGCCTCGGCAGGCTCGTCGCCAGCCGCGGGATCCGCTGCCGGCTCTGCCGCCGTCTTACCGAGATACTGAACGCGGATCAGATCGCCGACGGCGAGCACCTCGTCGACGCGGGTGATCGCCGGGCCGCGGGTATCTGCGTCGATGAAAGTCCGCGCCCAGCGCACGCCGGGCAGGTCCAGGTGGATGGGTGCCGCGATGCCGGCGGCCAGCACCGTGGCCTCGGTTTCGGAAACGCCCATCACCACCGCGGGGGCAAGCTCGCCGTGGGACTGGATGCTGGACAGCAGGCTGCGCACGCGTTCCTCGGTGAGCGGGTTGTCCTCGTCGATGGTCAGCCTGTCCTCCGGTCCGCGGTAACCGTGGCGCCGGTCGTAGGCGAGCAGGCCGGAGCGAACGGCGGCGTCCGCCGTCTTCTGCAGGTTGCCCTTCAGGGTGGTGATCACCTCGTAGCCGCCCGTATAGAGGTCGTCATATCGCCTGACGAGCTGCTGGCGAACCCACTCTGCCGGGAAAGCGGCCGGCACGTCCAGATCCCGGTCGTGCACACCGGCGGTGATCGGAGCCTGGCGGGCTTCCTCATAGGCGGCCTGGTCGATGGAGCCCTGCTCGAGCATGTTCTTCAGCACCAGGTTGCGGCGGTTGAGCGCCCGCTGGGGGCCGTTGATGGGATTGCCTGCGGTGGGCGCCTGGGGAATACCGGCGAGCATGGCGAGCTGAGCCAGATTCAAGTCGGACAGCGGCTTGCCGTAATAGGTGAAGGCCGCCGCCTGGGCGCCGTAGGCGCGTTTGCCGAAGGGCACGGCGTTGATGTAGAGCTCGAGGATCTCGTCCTTGGAGAGCTCGCGCTCCATCTTCAGCGCCAGCAGGATTTCCTTGAACTTGCGGATGAAGAGCTGATCGAGGGAGAAGGTGCCCAGGTTGCGGGGGAGCTGCATGGTGATGGTGGAGCCCCCGCGGGTGATCTCTCCCAGGTTCCAGGCGAGCTCCATGGCGGACTTGGTGAGGGTCCAGAGATCGACGCCGCTGTGCTCGTAAAACCGCTTGTCTTCCGTGTCCAGCAGGGCCCGGATGAAGAGGTCCGGCACGTCAGTGAGCGCTACCGGAATGAGTCTGCGCTCACCGAACTCGGCCACCAGCTCCCGGTCGGCCGTATAGACCCGCAGAGGGGTCTCGAGGCGAACGTGGCGATAGGTCTCAGCTTTTGGAAGCTGCGGGTCCAGATACAGATATATGCCTGCAAGACTGAGGACTGCGGCACATAAACCCGCCAGGGCCAGCCACATAATAGTTGCCGTGACGCGTCGGGACATCAGTGTCATGCGCGCGGCAGTAGGACAGGGAACGGATTGCGGCCATAGCAATCCTGGTATTTAATGCTGAGTGCCATAAAAAGGACGTAAGTGCCCGCGAAAGTAAGGAAATTTAACCGTGCTGGGATTCCTTAGCAAGAAATCCAACCTGATGCTCGGGTTGGATATCAGCTCCACATCCGTAAAGCTTCTTGAACTGTCGAAATCGAGTGATCGGTATCGTGTGGAGGCGTATGCGGTCGAGCCGCTGCCGCCCAATGCTGTCGTCGAGAAGAATATTAGCGATGTGGAGGGGGTTGGTGAAGCGATCAAGCGCGTCATCAGCCGCTCCAAGTGCTCGGCCCGCCAGGCGGCGGTCGCCGTGGCGGGCTCTGCGGTCATCACCAAGACCATCGAGATGGACGCCGGCCTCTCCGACGAGGAGATGGAGAACCAGATCACCGTCGAGGCCGATCAGTACATTCCCTACCCCCTGGACGAGGTGGCCATCGACTTCGAGGTTCAGGGCCTGTCCGAGCGCAATCCCGAGCAGGTGGAAGTGCTGCTCGCGGCCTGCCGGAAGGAAAACGTGGAAATGCGCGAAGCCGCGCTCGACCTGGGTCAGGTCAAGCCGGCGGTGGTGGATATCGAAGCCCACGCCATGAAGCGGGCCTTCGAGCTCCTGAAACCCCAGCTCGGGCCGAACGCCGACGACCTGGTGGTGGCCATCATCGACATCGGCGCCACCATGACCACCCTGTCGGTGCTCGCCGACGACCGCTCGATCTACACCCGGGAGCAGCTCTTCGGCGGCAAGCAGCTCACCGAGGAGATCCAGCGCCGGTACAGCCTGTCGTTCGAAGAGGCGGGTCTTGCGAAGAAGCAGGGCGGCCTGCCGGACGACTACGAGGAAGAGGTGCTGCAGCCGTTCAAGGAAGCCGTGCTTCAGCAGGTGACCCGATCCCTCCAGTTCTTCTTCTCGTCCAGTCAGTACGACGATGTCGACTACATCGTGCTTGCCGGTGGAACCTCATCCATCGACGGGCTGGCGGGAATGATCGAGAACAAGCTGGGCACGCCGACGATCATCGCGAATCCGTTCGGTGACATGTCACTTTCGAGCAAGGTCGACGCGGACGCGCTGGCCAACGATGCACCGGCGATGATGATTGCCTGCGGACTGGCCATGAGGAGCTTCGACTGATGGCACATATCAACCTGTTACCCTGGCGCGAGTGGGAACGCGAGCGCAGGAAAAAGGAATTTCTCGGTAACCTGGCCGGTGTGCTCGTTCTCGGTGCGATGCTCGTCTTCGCGGGTGGCTGGATGCTGGACAACAACATCGACCAGCAGAATGCCCGTAACGGTTTCCTGGAATCTAAGATCACGGAGCTGGACAAGAAGATCGCGGAAATCGCCCAGCTCGAACAGCAGAAGAAGGACCTGGAAGAGCGGATGGAGCTCATCCAGGAGCTGCAGGGCAACCGTCCCGTCATCGTCCGCGTGTTCGACGAGCTGGTGCGCACCCTGTCCAAGGGCGTGCACTACAAGAAGCTCTCCATGACCGGTCACAATCTGGCGGTTGCCGGTGTGGCCGAGTCCAACAACCGGATCTCCTCGCTCATGCGCAACCTGAACGAGTCGGACTGGTTCAACTCTCCGAACCTGAAGAGCATCAAGGAAGACCCGACCAACTCCGACTACGGAACGCAGGCGAGCCGGTTCGACCTCACGTTCGTGCAGAACAATCCGAACAAGAGCGAAGAGGAGGAGGGCGAGTAAATGGCACTTCAGGACAGCCTCGAACAGCTCCAGAACTTCGACATCAATGATCTGGACTTCAACAACATCGGGTCCTGGCCGACGCCGGTCAAGGCCATCCTCATGCTGCTGGCCTTCGTGCTCGTGCTGGGTCTCGGATACTACTTCTATCTGACCGACAAGCAGACGATGCTCGACCGTGCCGAAGCGAAAGAGCTCGACCTGCGCCGTGACTACGAGGTCAAGGCGGAAAAGGCTGCCAACCTCGAAGAGTACCGCTCCCAGAAGGCGCAGATGGAAGCCACCTTCGGTGCGCTGCTCAAGCAGCTTCCGCAGGACACCGAAGTGCCGGGGCTGCTCGACGACATCACCCGCACGGCGCTCGACAACGAGCTCAAGATCGAGAGCATCGACCTGCAGCAGGAGCGACAGCTCGAATTCTACGTGGAGCTGCCCATCGACATCGTCGTGGAAGGCAACTACCACAAGATCGGTTCGTTCATCAGTGGGGTTGCGGCGCTGTCCAGGATCGTGACGCTGCACGACTTCACGCTCGAGCCCCAGGACTCGCCCCTGAATCTGAAGCTCAAGATTCTCGCGAAGACCTACCGATATCTGGATGAGGGTAAATAATGCGCTTACCAGGAATTAAGCCCATCCCGAAACTCGGCGCTCTCCTGGTCGTGGGCAGCCTCCTTGGTGGCTGCGGCAGTGGAGATTTCGGCGACCTGCAGGCCTTCATGAACGAGGTGGATTCCCGCCCGGCGCCCCCCATCGCGCCGCTCAAGACGTTTCAGCCTGCGGAACCGTTTGCCTACGAGGCAATGGGCTTGAGAAGCCCGTTCGAACCGCCGGTGGTGGTGAAGCCGAGTGAAAGGCCGCGTGGCCCTCAGGTGAAGCCGAACCCGAACCGGGTCAAGCAGTACCTCGAACAGTTCACCATCGCCAACCTCTCGATGGTCGGCACGCTGTCCCAGGGCCCGTCCATGTACGCGCTGATCCGTGACTCGGATGGCGGTGTGCACCGGGTGCAGGCGGGAGACTACATGGGCACGGATCATGGAAGGATTCAGTCAATAGATGAGGCGGCCATAGAGCTCGTCGAAATAGTTCCTGACGGTACTGGAAGCTGGGTAGAACGTATCCGGACCGTATCGCTGGGCAGTGGAGAGAAAGGATGAAAACAATGATGAACGAGAACGGCCGGTTTGCCTGCTGGATGCTCCGACCGCTGTTCGCCGTGGCGATGCTCATGGTTGCCCTGCCGAGCTGGTCCGCGACGATCGATTCAGTGGAGTTTTCCTCGCTGCCCGGTGACAAGACCGAGATCCGGCTGCACTTCGACGGCCCGCCGCCGGAGCCGACCGGCTACACGATCGAGCAGCCGGCGCGCATCGTGCTCGACATGCCCGGCGTGAGCTCCAACCTCGAAGAGAAGCATCACAACCTGGGTATCGGCAACGCCCGCCGGGTTTCCATCATCTCCACCAAGGATCGTACCCGGGCCATCGTGAACCTCACTGAGCTCGTCAACTACGAGACCGATATCGAAGGGAACACCCTCTATCTGACCGTGGGCGGCGGATCGGCCAAGGGGGTGCCGTCGTCGCAGGCGTTCGCCAGTGCAGACGACACCACCGTGACGACGTCGAAGATCTCCGACTCCCAGATCACCAAGGTGGATTTCCGCCGCAGCGCGGAAGGCGACGGCCGGATCGTGATCGGGCTCTCCAACCCGAAGGCGCCGGTGAACGTCACCAAGGAAGGGTTCAAGGTGAGGATCCAGGTCCGCAACACGGATCTGCCCAAGGATCTGCAGCGTCGTCTGGACGTCACCGACTTCGCGACTCCGGTGCAGGCGGTGGATGCGATTCAGGAAGGGGAAAACACCACCTTCACGATCACGGCGGCCGGACAGTACGACTACCTGGCCTATCAGGCCGACAACACGCTGACGGTGAACATCAGCCAGCTGACGGCGGAGCAGATCGAGGAGCGCGAGGATGTGTTCAAGTTCTCCGGCGAGAAGCTGTCGCTGAACTTCCAGGACATCGAGGTCCGGTCTGTGCTGCAGCTGATTGCCGACTTCACGGACCTGAACCTCGTGGCCAGCGACACCGTTCAGGGTCGCATCACTCTGCGCCTGAAGAACGTCCCCTGGGATCAGGCGCTCGAGCTGATTCTGAAGACCAAGGGTCTCGATCAGCGCCAGGTGGGCAACGTGCTGCTGGTGGCGCCTGCCGCCGAGATCGCCGCACGCGAGAAGCTCGAGCTCGAGAACCAGAAGCAGATCTCGGAGCTTGCACCGCTGCAGACCGAGTTCATTCAGGTCCGCTATGCCAGCGCCACGCAGCTCTTCGAGCTCTTCAACAACTCCGCCGGCTCCGAGCAGTCCATGCTGTCCGAGCGCGGCAGCGTGATCGTGGACGAGCGCACCAATGCCATCATCCTCACGGACACGGCGGACCGGCTGCAGGAGTTCCGCAAGGTCATCAACCAGCTCGACGTGCCGGTGCGTCAGGTGCTCATCGAGGCACGGATCGTGACGGCCAGCGACGACTTCTCGGAAGATCTGGGTATCCGCTGGGGCGGCGCCAAGCTTTCCTCGGAATCGAGCTCGCGCTTCTACAAGTACGGCGGCTCGCTCACCACCCTGAACGACCTGCAGGACATCATCTCGGCGGGCGGCACCGGTGAGGTCAGCTCGCCGGAGAACCTGGTCGTCGACCTGGGCGTGGCGAAGGAAGGCGCGACCAGCTTCGGCGTCGGCATCACCGGCGCGGGCTACCTGCTCGACCTGGAGCTGTCTGCCCTGGCTGCGGACGGCCATGCCGAGGTGGTTGCCCGTCCGAAGGTGATCACCGCCGACAAGAACCCGGCGCTCATCGAGTCCGGTACGGAGATCCCGTATCAGGAAGCCACGAGCTCGGGCGCGACGTCGACCTCCTTCAAGGATGCGACCCTGGCCCTGGAAGTGACCCCGCAGATCACGCCTGACGACCGCATCATCATGGAGCTGAACGTCAAGCAGGATACGGTGGGCGCCATCTTCAACGGTGTCCCCTCGATCGACACCAATCAGATCGAGACCCAGGTGCTGGTGGACAACGGCCAGACCGTGGTGCTGGGTGGTATCTTCACCACCGACAAGCAGTACTCCACGACCAAGACGCCGTTCATCGGCGATCTGCCGTACGTCGGCCGCCTGTTCCGGCGCACGGAGGAGAAGGACAACAAGTCGGAGCTCCTGATCTTCATCACGCCGAGGATCATTCAGGAGGGCCTGACCCAGCTGTAGGCTCACCAGGCTCCCGCCCTTCAGATGGGCCTCCGCCCGCCAAGCGGGCGGACGGACTTCCACCCGCAGGGTGGGCCTGCTCGCTGACCGGACGGGAAGCGACTAAACTAAGCGGCGCTACTGGCGCCGCTTTTTTTTTGCTTTTTTACCCGATGAGCAAGCAGAACATATTCCTGGTCGGTCTCATGGCGGTAGGAAAGAGCACCGTCGGGCGTCTGCTTGCCCAGCAGCTCGGCTATACCTTCTACGACACCGACCATGTCATCGAGGAGCGGGCAGGCGCGGATGTGGCTTGGATATTCGACGTCGAAGGGGAAAGTGGTTTCCGCGATCGCGAGACTCAGGTGCTGGACGAGCTCACCTCGCTGGAGCACGTGGTGGTCGCCACGGGCGGCGGCGCCGTGCTGAGGCCGGAGAACCGGCAGATGCTCTGCAACCGTGGCTGCGTCGTGCACCTCGACAGTCCGTTGGAGAGATTGTTGGAACGAACACAGAAGGACAAGAAGCGGCCGCTGCTGCAGAACGGCGATCCGGCCGGCACGCTGACGCGGCTCAGGAAGGAGCGGGAGCCCCTGTACCGGGAAGTTGCCGACTACCACTTCGTGACAGATCGGCAGGGGCCGAAGATGCTGGTCCGCTCGATCGTCGAGCGGCTCCGGGAGGATGGCGTCCTGTGAGCATCGAGGTGACCGTCGACGTCGCGCTGGGTGAGCGCAGCTATCCCATTCACATCGGCAGCTCGCTGATCACGGATTCCGAGCTGCTGGGCAGGCACATCCACGGCAGTCAGGTGGCGGTGATCACCAACGAGGTGGTGCGCGACCTGGCCCTCGACAGGCTGATGGAAGGCCTGTCCGGCTGCAATGCCGAGGTGTCCGTGTTCGCCCTTGCCGACGGTGAGGAGCAGAAAAACCTGGCCAACTACGGTGCGATCATGGACTTTCTGGTGGCAGCTCGGCACAACCGCACCACCACGCTGATTGCGCTCGGCGGTGGTGTGGTAGGAGACATCACCGGGTTTGCAGCCGCCACCTATCAGCGGGGCGTGAATTTCATACAGATACCGACCACGCTGCTGGCGCAGGTGGACTCGTCGGTAGGCGGTAAGACGGCGGTAAACCATCCCCGGGGCAAGAACCTGATCGGGGCGTTCCACCAGCCCGTGGCCGTGCTCGCCGATCTCGATCTTCTGCGTACCCTGCCGGCCAGGGAGTTCGGTGCCGGTATCGCGGAGGTGATCAAGTACGGCGTGATCTCGGACGCCGCCTTTTTCGCCTGGCTCGAGGCCAATGCGGATCGGCTCCAGGCCATGGAGCCGGCGGCACTCGTTCATGCCGTGGCGCGTTCCTGCGAAATCAAGGCGGAGGTGGTCGCCGAGGACGAACGGGAGTCGGGAAGACGGGCCATCCTCAACTTCGGGCACACCTTCGGACATGCCATCGAGGCGCTCACCGGCTACCGACGGTATCTGCACGGTGAAGCCGTAGCCATCGGCATGGTCATGGCCGCCGATCTGTCGGCCCGCTGCGGACTGCTGCCGAAGGCTGATGCCGTCAGGATCGCCGCACTGATCCGCCGGTTTTCCCTGCCCGCGGTACCGCCGGAGATCGGGGTGGAGGACATGCTCGGCGCCATGGGCATGGACAAGAAGGTCGTGGACGGGACGCTGCGACTGGTGCTGGCGCGCGCCATCGGCGATGCCTTCGTCACCAGCAGCTTTCCCCGGGACGCGCTGCAGGCCACGCTGAGCGCGGGTGAAGGGCTCTGCGATGGCTGAAGGTGAGCGCTCCTTTCTGGGACTGACCCACAACCCGTTCGTCGAGCCCTTCCGGGGATTCTTCGAACGCGGCGGCCGGAAGACCCATCTGGAGCAGCTTCGGCACCTGAGCCAGTGGTCGAGACGGGTGCTGCTGGTGACCGGACCCCAGGGGGTCGGCAAGACCACCCTCTACCGGGAGCTGGCTGCGACGCTCGAGCCGCGCGTCAAGGCGGCCCGGATCAGCGCCGGGCTCGTCAACACCGGTCGCGAGGTGCTCGCGGCCATCGCCCAGGGTTTCGGCATGGCCACGTCCGCCGCCGCCAACAGCCAGGCACTGCGGCTCGACCTGATTGCCCACGTGGAAGCCCAGGCGTCCGGAGACCGACCGTGCCTCGTGCTGGTGGACGACGCCCAGCTCCTCGACAACCGGGCGGTGGAGGAGCTGATGACGGTAGCCCGCGATTCCGCCCTTCACCTTGTCCTGTTCGGCGAGGTGCGCATGGTGCCGGTCATCGAACGCCTGGCCAGCAGCCGCGGCGTCGGCTGGCAGGAAATCCGTCTGTCGGCCTACGGCGAGGGCGATGCCCGGGACTATCTGGAGTGGCGGTTTCAGCAGGCCAGGTACCGCGGTCGGATCCCGTTCACGGACCAGCAGGTGAAGGAGCTGGCGAAGCTGTCCGGCGGACTGCCGGGACGCATCAACCAGATGGCCAACGTGCTGCTGGTCAAGCTGGAATCCGGGGAAGTGTCGGCCCGTCCGGCCGGGTTTCCCCGGCAGCATCTGGCGCTGCTCGGGGCGCTGGTGATCGTGGTGGGCGTGCTCTACGTCCTGTTCACGGACCGCCCTGCCCGCGTGGACACGGTGGCCCTCAGCCTGCCGCCCTCGTCGGAAGCATCCGCAGAGCGCCCCGGCGAGCCGGTGGAGGGGGATGTGCAGGCGGATGCAGCGGCTGAGATCGGAACGACAGACCAACCGATTCCCGAGCCGGGGCCGGAAGCGGCATCGCCCTCACAGGAAGAGACTGCCGCCGCGGTCGAGCCGGTGCTCGAGGAATCCGCGCCGCCCGCGTCGGAACCGCGTCCGGCCGAGATGCCCGCAGCCGCCATGGCCGCACCGGACGATGTGGAGCAGCCGCGGCCTGCAGCTGCCGTTCCCCGTGCACGGGTGGAAACCGCCACCACCCCGAAGCCCGCACCGGCGCCGGCGAGCGTGGAACCCCCGCCGTCTTCCCGGGCCGAGCCGGCTCCGGCGGCGTCCGGCGTTCGCGATGCCCGCTGGCTGCTGCGGCAGAACCCCGACTACTTCACCCTCCAGCTGGTGACGGTTTCCGCCCTGGAGAGGGCTCAGGCGTTCGTGGCGAAGCAGAAGGAGCCCGGCGAGTTCGCCGTCTACCAGCTGCAGCGTGACGGCCGGGTACTGCATGTGGTGATCTACGGAATGTTCAGCACCCGGGAGGCTGCCCAGCGCGCCGCCGACAACCTGCCGCCCGAGGTCGGCGATGTCAGACCCTGGATACGGCCGGTTGGCCAGGTTCAGGACGCCGCCCGCATCTCTACCCTTCAATAGTCAGTAAGCATTAGTCAGTAAGCTTAGTCAGTAAGCTTAGTCAGTAAGAATCAGTCGGTAAGCGTTCACTGACTTCACGACGGCCCCGATCTGTGATCCCGGTCCCGGACCTGGGGTCCCGAGTCCGTTAGCGTGCGGTAAAGGAAGCCGCACCGCCCGTTCCTCCGGGCCGTTGCCCCGGGCTTTCTGCAACACAGGAGGTGTGTCATGAGAATCCTGATTTTCGCACTGGCGAGTGTGGCCCTGCTCGTCGGCTGCGGCTCCAGACCGTCCGTCAGCCAGAATCAGTGCACCGCGGGCGACTGGGAAACCATCGGCTATCGCGACGGTGTTCAGGGGCTGCGCAGCAGCCGGCTGCTCGATCACCAGGACGCCTGCGTCGAGCACGGCATCACGCCGTCCCGCTCTCAGTACATGGTCGGCTGGGAAGCCGGGGTCCGTGAGTACTGCGAGCCGAGCAACGCCTACTACGCCGGCGAGCGCGGCCGTGCGCACAACAACGTCTGCCCGGCCGACATGCGCGGTGCCTTCCTGGCAGCCTACGAGGAAGGCTGGACGCTGTATCGCGCCCGGACGGACGTGGCCAATCTCGAGTGGGAGATCGACCAGAAGGTGGCCCGCAAGTCCGCGGTGAAGTCGGAGATCATCTCCGCCACGGCGGCGCAGCTCGACGGCACCCTGACCACCACCCAGCGAGTCGAGCTCGCCACCCGGGTGCAGCGTCTGTACGAGGAGCAGTCGCGTCTGGACAAGGAGATTCCGGATCTCGAGGCCGAGCTCGTCATCAAGCGTCGTGAGCTCGACCGGCTGACGGCCTCGATGGCGTCCGCAACCCCGGTTGCCAGGCGCCGCTGATGCGCGCGGCGGTCGCCTGGCACGCGCTGCTGTGGTGTCTGCTGTGTGCCTCGGCGGAGATCCGGGCCTCGGCCGGTGACATCGTGGATGCCACCGACCCGCAGGCGCTGGTCGGCATCATCCGCGATCTCGGTTACCGCGCGGAGCTCGAGGAGGACGCGGAGGGCGATCCGCTGATCCGCTCCAGCGTCGGCGGCACCCGCTTCTCGCTCGTCTTCTATGGCTGCAACGACACCCACGATGCCTGTGAGATCGTACTCTTCAAGGCGGGCTGGGAGCTGAAGAACAAGGTCGGCATCGACGTGATCAACCGCTGGAACGCCACCCGCCTCTTCGGCCGGGCATACCTGGACGACGTGATGGATCCCTGGATCGAGCTGGTGCTCAACCTGCGTGGCGGTGTGACCAGGGCTCAGTTCGAGTCCACCTTCGAGTGGTGGGAGAGCTCCGTGGGTGAGTTCGAGGACGAGATAGGGGCCTGAAGCCCCCGCCCGTCGCCTGTCAGGGGAGCTGGGTGCTGCCCATCAGGTAGAGGTCGATCTCCCGCGCCGCCTCACGGCCTTCGTTGATGGCCCGAACCACCAGCGACTGGCCGCGCCGGCAGTCACCGGCCGCGAACACCCCGTCCACGCTGGTCCGGTAGCGGCCGTACTCCGCCCGGTAGTTGGAACGCTCGTCGTACTCGACACCCAGCGCGTCGGACACCAGATGCTCCGGACCGAGGAAACCCATGGCCAGGAAGACCAGGTCGGCGGGCCACTCCCGTTCCGAGCCCGGCACGTTCTCGAAGCGGCCGTTCTTCATCTGCACGTCCACCGTGCGCACGGCTTTGAGGTTGCCCGCGCCGTCGCCCACGAACTCTGTGGAAGAGATCGAGTAGGTACGGGGATCCTGGCCGAACCGGCGGGTCGCTTCCTCGTGGCCGTAGTCCGTGCGGAAGATGCGCGGCCAGGTGGGCCAGGGGTTGTCCGCTGCCCGGCCTGCCGGTGGCCGCGGAAAGAGCTCGAAGTTCACCAGGCTCCTGCAGCCGTGCCGCAGTGACGTGCCGATGCAGTCGGTGCCCGTGTCGCCGCCGCCGATCACGATCACGTGCTTGCCCTTCGCCGAGATGTAGGCGCCGTCCTCGTGGTTGCTGTCGAGCAGGCTCTTGGTGTTGGCCGTGAGGAACTCCATCGCGAAGTGCACGCCCTTGAGCTCGCGTCCAGGAATGGGCAGGTCTCTCGGCACGGTGGCACCGGTGGCGAGCAGCACGGCGTCGTGTTCCTCGGTGAGCGACGCCACGCTCGTGGTACCGTCGGCGCCGTTGCCGATGTGCGCGCCGGTCACGAAGCGGACGCCTTCTTCCCGGAGCACGTCGAGCCGCCGCTCAACGACGAGCTTCTTGTCCAGCTTCATGTTCGGAATGCCGTAGGTGAGCAGCCCACCGATGCGATCGGCACGCTCATAAACGGTGACCGTGTGGCCGGCCTTGTTGAGCTGGTCCGCCGCGGCGAGGCCCGCCGGACCGGAGCCGACGATGGCCACGGACTTGCCGGTGCGGCTTGCCGGTGGTTTCGGGATCACCCAGCCTTCCTCGAATCCGCGGTCGATGATGGCCATCTCGATGTTCTTGATGGTCACCGCCGGGTCGGTGATGCCGAGCACACAGGCGCCCTCGCACGGGGCAGGGCACACCCTGCCGGTGAACTCGGGGAAGTTGTTGGTCTTGTGCAGGCGGTCCAGCGCGTCGCGCCACTGGCCGCGGTAGACCAGGTCGTTCCATTCCGGGATCAGGTTGTGGATGGGGCAACCCTCGGTGGACTGGCAGAAGGGCACGCCACAGTCCATGCAGCGGGCGCCCTGACTGGTGAGCCGGTCGATGTCGTGTTCCGTGTAGATCTCGCGGAAATCCAGGAGCCGTGCTTCCGCATCCCGGTAAGGCGCCGGTTTGCGATCGAACTCCATGAAGCCAGTAACTTTTCCCATGCTCTAACCCGCGGCCAGGTGCCGCTCTTCCAGTGACCGCTTGTAGTCGATGGGCATGACCTTGACGAACTCGGAAAGCGATCGGTCCCAGTTTTCCAGCACTGCCCGCGCGACGGGTGATCCGGTGTAGTGGTGGTGCTTCTCGATCAGCGACTTCAGCTCGGCCGCGTCAGCGGGCGCGGACATGGTTTCGAGGTCCACCATCTCCATGTTGCACTGCCGGGCGAACTGCTTCGCGGGATCCCAGATGTAGGCGATGCCGCCACTCATGCCCGCCGCGAAGTTCCTGCCGGTGCGACCCAGAATGACGACGCGACCGCCGGTCATGTACTCGCAGCCGTGGTCGCCCACCCCTTCGACGACCGCGGCGGCGCCACTGTTGCGCACGCAGAACCGCTCTGCCGCCACGCCGCGGAAGTAGCACTCGCCGCTGGTGGCCCCGTAGAGGACCACGTTGCCGATCAGGATGTTGTCCTCGGCCTTGAACGGGCTTTCCTTCGGCGGGTAGATGACGATCCGGCCACCCGACAGGCCCTTGCCGACGTAGTCGTTGGCGTCGCCTTCCACCTCCAGGGTCACGCCCTTGGCGAGCCAGGCGCCGAAGCTCTGACCGGCGCTGCCGTAAAATTTGAAGTGCAGCGTCTCGTCCGGAAGCATGTCGGCGCCTACCTCGCGGATGATGAGGTTCGACAACATGGCGCCTACCACCCGGTTGGTGTTGACGATGGTCAGCTCGTCGTAGAGCTTCTCGCCGCTACGGATGGCCGGCAGGGCCAGCTCCATCAGCTCGTTGTCGATGGCGTTGTCGAGGCCGTGGTCCTGCTTGTGGATCGCGTAGGAGCCCAGGAACTCGGGCGGCTCGGTGGCGGGCGTCAGCAGCGGCGTGAGATCGAGCCCCTTTGCCTTCCAGTGTTTGACCGCCGTATCCACGTGCAGCGCATCCACCCGGCCGACCATCTCGTTGACCGAGCGGAAGCCAAGCTCCGCCATGATCATCCGGAGCTCCTTCGCCACCATGAACAGGTAGTTCACCACGTGCTCAGGTTGGCCTGCGAACTTGGCCCGGAGCTTCGGGTCCTGGGTGGCGATCCCCACCGGGCAGGTGTTCAGGTGGCACTTGCGCATCATGATGCAGCCGAGCGCGATCAGCGGTGCGGTGGCGAATCCGAACTCCTCGGCGCCGAGCAGGGCGGCGATGGCCACGTCCCGCCCGGTCTTCAGCTGACCGTCCGTCTGCAGCACCACCCGTGAGCGCAGATTGTTGAGCACCAGCGTCTGGTGCGCTTCGGCGAGACCGAGTTCCCAGGGCACGCCGGCGTGCTTGATGGAGGTGAGCGGCGAGGCGCCGGTGCCACCGGTGTCGCCGGCGATCACCAGATGGTCTGCGCGGGCTTTCGTCACCCCGGCTGCCACGGCTCCGACGCCGATCTCGGCACCGAGCTTGACGCTGATGCGGGCGCTCGGGTTCGCGTTCTTCAGGTCGTGGATGAGCTGCGCGATGTCCTCGATGGAGTAGATGTCGTGGTGCGGCGGCGGGCTGATCAGGCCCACGCCCGGCGTCGAGTGACGGATGCTGGCGATGATGTCGTCCACCTTGTGACCGGGCAGCTCGCCGCCCTCACCGGGCTTGGCGCCCTGGATGATCTTGATCTGCAGCTCGTCGGCGTTGGTCAGGTAGTTGATGGTGACGCCGAACCGGCCGCTGGCCACCTGCTTGATGGCGCTGCGCTTCGAGTCGCCGTTGGCGAGCGGCACGAAGCGGGCCGGATCCTCACCACCCTCGCCGGTGTTGGACTTGCCGCCGATGCGGTTCATGGCGATCGCGAGCGATTCGTGGGCTTCGGCGCTGATGGAGCCGAAGCTCATGGCGCCGGTGGCGAAGCGCTTGACGATCTCCTGCTCGGGCTCCACCTCCTCAATGGGAATGGGGCCGCCGTTGGCGCCGGGCTTGAAGGTGAGCAGGCCGCGGAGCATGGCGTTCCTGGTGGTCTCGCCGTTCACGTGGCGGGAGAAGCGCCAGTAGGCGTCCTCGCTGTTGGTTCTCGACGCGACCTGCAGGTCGGCGATGGCTTCCGGATCCCACATGTGGGTGTCGCCGTGGCGGCGCCAGTGGAAGTCGCCGGGGTTCGGCAGCACGGCCACGTTGGCGGCCCGGCTCGGGTAGCCGATGTGGTGCCGGCGCTGCATCTCCTCCGCCAGCACCTCGAGCCCTACGCCCTGAACACGGGAGGCGGTGCCGACGAACGCCCGCTCGACCACGTCGTCTGCGAGCCCGACGGCCTCGAAGATCTGCGCGCCCTTGTAGGACTGCAGCGTCGAGATGCCCATCTTGGCCATCACCTTGAGGATGCCCTTGGCGGTCGCCTTGCGGTACGCGGCCACCACGTCGTCGTCCGACTGGATGTGGGAGGCGCCGTCCAGGTAGCCCTTGCGGCGGGAATGCCAGAGCGCCTCGAAGGCGAGATACGGGTTGATGGCATCCGCACCGTAGCCCACCAGCAGGCAGTGGTGATGGACTTCCCGGGCCTCACCGGATTCCAGGATCAGGCCGATCTGGGTGCGGGATTCCTCGCGTATCAGATGGTGGTGCACGGTGCCCACGGCGAGCAGCGAGCTGATGGGCACGCGCTCGGCGTTGACGCCACGATCGGTCAGCACGATCAGGCTGTAGCCTTCGGCGATGGCGCTGGATGCCTCGGCACAGATGCGGTCGAGCGCGGCCACCAGCCCCTTCCTGCCGGAGCCGGCGGGGAAGGTGATGTCGATCAGCCTGCTGCGCCAGCCGCGGTGGTCCATCTTCTTGAGCGCGGCGAGCTGTTCGTTGGAGAGGATCGGGTGCGGGATGCGCAGCCGGTGGCAGTGGGCCTCCGTGGACTCCAGCAGGTTCTGCTCCGGCCCGACGTAGCAGTTCAGCGCCATGATCACTTCTTCGCGGATCGAGTCGATGGCCGGGTTGGTCACCTGGGCGAAGCGCTGCTTGAAGTAGTCGTAGAGCATGCGCGGCTTCTCGGACATCACCGCCAGCGCCGCGTCGTTGCCCATGGAACCGAGCGGGTCGCGCATCTCGATCACCAGCGGCTGCAGCATGATCTGCATGGTCTCCACGGTGTAGCCGAAGGCCTGCATGCGCGGGGTGAGCGTTTCCGGATAGAAGCCGTGGGCGTCTTCGTCGTCCACGGGCAGCTCGTCGAGGTCGATGCGCTGGGCGTCCAGCCACTGCTGGTAGGGCGCGGCGTTGGCGCAGGCGGATTTGATCTCCTCGTCCGGAATCATCCGCCCGGCCTCGAAGTCGATGAGGAACATGCGTCCCGGCTGGAGACGCCCCTTCTCGATCACGTCGGCGGGATCCACCTGCACCACGCCCACTTCCGAGGCCATGATGCACTTGTCGTCCTTGGTGATGTAGTAGCGGGACGGGCGCAGCCCGTTGCGGTCGAGCACCGCACCGATGGTGGTCCCGTCCGTGAAGGCGATGGACGCCGGGCCGTCCCAGGGCTCCATCATGCAGGAGTGGAACTCGTAGAAGGCGCGCTTCGCCTCGTCCATGTAGGGATGCTGCTGCCAGGCTTCGGGAATCATCATCAGCATGGCTTCGTGCAGCTTGCGGCCGCTCATCAGCAGGAACTCGAGCACGTTGTCGAAGGTGCCGGAGTCGGAGCAGTCGGGCTCGACGATGGGAAAGAGCTTCCTGAGGTCGTTGCCGAAGCGCTCCGAGGAGACCTTGCCCTGGCGTGCGTTCATGGAGTTCACGTTGCCGAGCAGCGTGTTGATCTCGCCGTTGTGGCTCATGAAGCGGTTGGGCTGAGCCCGGTCCCAGGACGGGAAGGTGTTGGTGGAGAACCGCGAGTGGACCATGGCCAGGTGCGATTCGAAGCTCTCGTCCTGGAGGTCCGGGTAGAACAGCGGCACCTGATCGGGGGTCAGCATGCCCTTGTAGATGATGACCTTGGAGGACAGGCTGCAGATATAGAAGTACTTGCGCTGCGGCAGCTCACGGTCGCCGCGCAGGCGGTGGGTGGCGTGCTTGCGGATGACGTACAGGCGGCGCTCGAAATCGTCGTCGGACACGCCCACCGCGCCGATGTAGAGCTGCGCGAAGGCCGGCATGGCGGCTCGCGCCGCGTTGCCGATCCCGGCGCCGTCCGGGTGCACGGGCAGGTCGCGCCAGCCGAGGAGCTGCTGGCCGGCAGCTTCGATCTCCGCCTCGATCACCGACCGGCAGTGGGCCCGCGCGGCTTCGTCGGTGGGCAGGAAGACGTTGCCGACGCCGAACTTTCCCTTCGCCGGCAGCTCGAAGTCGAGCTTTGCCGCTTCTTTCTCGAGGAACCGGTGCGGAAGGCCGAGGAGAATGCCGGCCCCGTCGCCCGTGTTCTTCTCGTAGCCGACGCCGCCGCGATGCTCCATGCAGCAGTTCATGTTCAGCGCGTCGACGATGATCTGCCGGCTCGGTCGTCCCTTGATGTCGCAGATGAAGCCCACACCGCAGCTGTCCTTCTCCCAGGACGGGTCGTAGAGACCCTGCTTCGCGGGATAGGCCGTCAGTCCGGACTCGTGGTCGCCGACGGGCGTTCTCTGGCTGTTGGGCGTCTCGCTCATCTTTCTTTCCAAACACGTCAGGCGGCTCACCCGCCTGAGAAGGTCCCATGGAGCCGGCACGAAGATAGCCGTCTGCTCGCGAAAAACGAGCTTCAAATGGCGTTGGGTTATGTCCGTCCGGCCCTTAACTGACTGTTTTTGTTATTGCTTTTCTGAACAGCTCTAAACAGTCGCTCTACCAGGCGTCACCGGCACATTTTTCATGGGCGCACTGACGGACGGCGATGCTATTTTCGCGCGAGGGACGGAACATCTCAGAAAAGTGCCTGGTAATCAAGCATGTTTCGCCCGCCGCGGCGCGGGATTCCGCGTCTCAGGGGGAGATCCGGTACCAGTATTCGTAGGCGGGGGTGAAGGCGTACTTCGCATACAGGCCCCGGGCGGGGTGGTTGCTCGCGTCCATCTGCAGGTAGGCGCGCGTGGCACCCTGCCTTCGCGCCCAGGACAGCAGCTCGCCGACGAGCTGCTCGGCGTAGCCGTGACCCCGGTGCTCGGGATGGGTGAAGATATCGAAGAGCCCGACGAGCTGCCGCTCCACCACGGCCAGCCCGCAGGCCAGCGGCCCCGCCCCTTCGTCCAGCACCGCGAACGCGCACTCGGACTGGATGCTCTTCACGATGGCGTTGTGCAGGGCTCGCGCCTCGGCGGGCAGGCCGGTGAGCAGGGCGTAGGCATCCAGCCACTGCTCGGCGCCGAGGCGACGGATGTGGCGCTCCGCTGGCAGGGCCAGGGTGTCGAGGCTGGCGGTCAGCACCTCCGTCCGGTCCGCCCGGACGTAGCCCCGATCCGCCAGGTAGGCGTCGAGCGCGGCGCAGTCGCTGATGCTGGTGAGGCGGAAGATGGTCTGCAGCCGTTCGCGGGCGTAGAGGTTCTCGCAGTAGCGGACCTTGGCTTCCCTGGGCTCGACTTCCGGGTATAAAGGCACGATGCAGTTGGCCCGCTTGGTGAACCCGCGGGAGAAGCGCAGCAGCCAGCCGTCCAGCAGGATCTGGCGGAGCGCAGGCCACGCGTTGAGGGAGGCTTCCTCGATGCGCCGGGTGTTGATGGGGGCAGATTCCGGCATGCGCGGACGATAGCAGGGGCGGCTCGAGCAGAGGAAGCGGGATGGAAGCGGGATGAAGGAGCAGCGAGCGCGGTTTGTGGTGGTGGTCCACGTTCTGGTCTATCGCGGCACGTCCGTGGCACTCCTGAAGCGGGCCAACACCGGCTTCATGGACGGCTGGTTCGTCCTGCCCGGGGGGCACCAGCACCAGGGCGAAAGCGTGACCGACGCAGCTTACAGAGAGTGCCGCGAGGAGCTCGGCATCGAGCCTGTGAGCCTGACACCTGCCTGCGTGCTGCCGTATCGTTCGGGCCGCCACCAGGGATTGAACTTCGTCTTCGCGTGCGCGGACCACCGCGGCACCGCGCGGATCAATGAGCCGGAGCTGTTCGACGAGCTGGTCTGGGCGACGCCGGAGGCGTTGCCGGAACCCGTGCCGGAGTGGATCCCGGTAGCCCTGTCCCTGGTGGACGAGGGTGGCTGGTATCGGGAATTGGAGTGGGATTAGCGGGTGAGTTTTCTTACAATGCGCGCCCTCTTTCCCACACCAGTCTTGGAGATCGCTGCATGAAAGCTCCTGTGCGAGTCACCGTGACGGGCGCCGCCGGCCAGATCGGCTATGCGCTCTTGTTCAGAATTGCCTCGGGCGAAATGCTCGGCAAGGACCAGCCGGTCATCCTGCAGCTCCTGGAAATCACCCCGGCGCTCGACGCGCTCAAGGGCGTGATCATGGAGATCGAGGACTGCGCGTTTCCGCTGGTTCAGGACATGATCCCCACCGACGATCCGAACGTGGCGTTCAAGGACACGGACTTCGCGCTGCTGGTGGGCTCGCGTCCGCGGGGCCCGGGCATGGAGCGCAAGGACCTGATCGAGGCCAACGCCGCCATTTTCTCCGTGCAGGGCAGGGCCATCAACGACCATGCCAGCCGGGACGTACGCATTCTTGTCGTGGGCAATCCGGCGAACACCAACTGCCTAATCGCCCAGCGCAACGCACCGGACATCGATCCGCGCCGGTTCACGGCCATGACCCGTCTGGACCACAACCGGGCCATCGCCCAGCTCGCGAACAGGGTCGGTAAGCACATCACGGACGTGCAGGGCGTGGCGATCTGGGGCAACCACTCCGCCACCCAGTATCCGGACATCCATCAGGCCACGGTGAGCGGCAAGGCGGCGCTGGGTCTGGTGGACCAGGCCTGGTACGAGAAGGACTTCATCCCCACCGTGCAGCAGCGCGGGGCGGCGATCATCGCGGCGCGCGGGGCCTCCAGCGCCGCATCCGCGGCCAATGCCGCCATCGACCACATGCACGACTGGGCGCTCGGCAGCGACGGCGTGGTGAGCATGGGCGTCTACTCGGACGGCAGCTACGACGTGGAGCCGGGCCTCATCTACTCGTTCCCCGTGACCTGCTCCGGCGGCGACTGGAAGATCGTTCAGGGTATCGACATCAACGCCTTCAGCCGGGCCAAGATGGATGCTACCGAGAAGGAACTCGTCGAGGAGCGTGACGCGGTCGCGCACCTGTTACCGGCGTAGCCGGGAACAGGCCTGTTGCCGAAGTAAACGGGCCCGTGCCTTCGGGCGTTTTTAACGGCCCCTGAAGTCCGGCGTGCGCTTCTCCGCGAAGGCGCGCCGGCCCTCCGCACCGTCCTCGCTGGTGCGCACGGCGAGCAGCCGCTCGCGGCTGACGGCACCGGCTTCCGCCGGGCTGCGATTGAGAGTTTCCAGCGCGAACTGCTTCAGGGTGCTCACCACCAGCGGTGCGGAATGGCGGAGAATGCCGGCCCATTCCAGCGCCGCATCGAGCTCGCCGCCCTTCGCCACCACCCGGTTGACCATGCCCACCTCCAGCGCCCGTGCCGCCGGCAGGTCCTGGCCGAGCAGCATGAACTCCATGGCGATCTTGTGCGGGATGCGGGCCACGGCGCTGGCGATGAGTCCGCCGGTGAAGCCGAGCTGGGCTTCCGGGTATTTGAACACCGTGGTTTCCGAGGCCACGACGAGGTCGCACATCTGCACGATCACGTAGGCGCCGCCGATGCACCAGCCGTGCAGGGCGGCGATGATGGGCTTCGTCACCGGCACGCCGACGCTGGGCACGCCTTCCCACATCTCGGCCGGCGGGTTCTTGATGTCGGCACCCACGGAAAAGGCGCGATCGCCGGCCGCGTGCAGCACGGCGACGCGGTCGTCGGAGGTCTCCAGCCGCTGCCAGGCGCGCTTCAGACCCTGAATGACGTCCTCGTTCAGGGCATTCATGCGCTCGGGGCGGTTGATGGTGACGACGGCGATGCCGTCTTCGGAGCGATAGGTGACGGTGTCGTTCATGCGTCGCCTTCCAGCCAGGCGTTGAAACGCGGATCGCGCTTTTCCCGGAAGGCGGCAACCCCTTCCCGGGCATCCGGGTGGTGATCGGAGATCGCCGTTTTCGCGGCGATCTCGTCCAGCGCCTGGCTCCAGGTGAGCTCGGCGGCGTTGTAAACGGAGCGCTTCAGCAGGCGCATGGAGACCTGCGGGCCGTCAGCGAGCTCCGTCGCCCAGGCCATGGCCGCCTGCTCGAGCTCGGCCGCTGGCACCACCTCGTGCACCAGACCCAGCTCGAGCGCCTCGTCGGCGCTGACGATGCGTTTTCTCATCAGGAAATCCAGGGTTTTCGCCACCCCCAGCGTCTGCACCAGAAGGTACTGACCGCCTTCGTCCGGCAGCAGGCCGAAGCGCAGCGTAGCGCTGCCCATACGCGCCGTGTCGCCGGCGATCCGGAAATCGCAGGACAGCGCCAGGGAAAAACCCGTCTGGATCGCGACGCCGTTCACCGCGGCGATGGTGAGCTTGTCCAGGCTCCGTATCGCGGTGTTGAGCTGCTGGGAGATGGTGCGCAGGCCGTTGTAGGTGCCGAGCGCATTGTCGTGACCGGGCGGAATGTCGGGCACCAGCGGCCTGCCTCCCAGTTCGGCGTCACGATAGGCCTTCAGGTCGTCACCGGCACAGAAGGCCCGGCCGGTGCCCGTGAACACGAGGATGCGCACCCGGTTGTCCATCTGCGCCTGGGTCACGGCCTCGATCAGGTCCCGCTTGATGGCGGTGGTCATGCCGTTCAACCGCTCGGGCGTGTTGAACCGGAACCAGGCGATGCCCGGCTCCCGCATCTCCAGGTCGAAGCCGGTGAATGCTCCCGTGTCCATGAACTGCCTCCCCGTTCAGTGTCTGGTCAGGTTTTGCGGCTATGATCGGGCCTTTCCTGCACAGATACCAGGAGTGCGGTTTGTCCGTCATCCGCCCGATACGCCCAGTCTGGCTCGCCTTCGTGCTCTCTCTCTCGAGCGGCGCTGCTGCGGACACGACGGCGGCGGCCGCCGCGACGGCAGCGGACGCTGTGACGGCCGGGGAAGAGGAAGGCGCCGATCCGCGGGAAGCCGTGTACGGCATCTGGGCCAGCAGCGGCACCATGATCGAGGTGACACCGGGAGCGGACGGCGGGCTCTCTGCCCGCATCATTGCGCTGAAGCACCCCAACTGGCGGGAGAAGGACCGCGCAGGAGCGGTCGGCGAGCCGAAGACGGACCTGCACAATCCGGACGAGCGTCTGCGGACGAGACCGCTGCTGGGGCTCGAGATTCTGAGCAACTACACCTACCAGCGGGGCCGCTGGCACGGGCGCCTGTACCTGCCGACCAGCGGCAACACCTGGACGTCCACCGCGCGCGTCAGGAACGGCAACCTGCTCATCCGCGGCTTCCTCGGCATCTCCCTGCTCGGCAGGACGGAAACCTTCGCGCCGCTTGCCGCCTGCAACGAGGACATCCTGCGCATGATCGAGTCGGCCGGCATGACCGGCACTCCCTGTGATGACAAGCTGGAGAACGTGAATTGAGCAGGATGATCGGCGACCTGACGCGCGGCGGCCTGATCTGTGCGCTTTTCGTGCTCGGTGTCGCCCAGGCCGAAGAGACCGATGTCTACGGGTTGTGGTCCGGCGGCGACTCGCTGCTGTCCATCGAGCCGCTTCTCGACGGCGGGCTCAGCATGACGATCGTGGCGCTGAAGGACGCCGTCTACCGGCCGGACGAGGATCTCGGGGTGCCGGGAGAATCCCGCCGGGACGACCGCAATCCGGATGCGTCGCTGCGCGAGCGTCCGCTCCTCGGGCTCGAGCTCCTGAGCGGTTATCGCTTCGAGAAGGGTCGCTGGGAAGGCAGGCTCTACGATCCCGAGTCGGGCAACACCTACTCGTCGCGCATGGAGCGGGACGGGCCGAGGCTGAAGCTGCGCGGCTACGTCGGCGTGCCCATGCTCGGCCGGACCCGCTACTTCGAGCCGGTGGCGCAGTGTGACGGGAAGGTCCGCGAGCTGCTCGCCGCGTCCCGCGCGGAGCTGGTGATGTGCGACTGATCGGGTGTCTCAGCCCCCCATGATCATGTGCCAGGTCTCGAGGTCCTTGATCCTGAGATAGGTGTTCTGCTGCTTGGTCTCGCCCATGGTGGCGTTGGGCACGTGCCCGTAGTTGTGTCCCGGCAGCAGCAGCGTCTCGTCCGGCAGCGCTGCCAGCTTCTTCAGGCTCCGGTACATGTCCTCGGAGTTCGAGCCGGGCAGGTCTACCCGGCCGCAGCCGTTGATGAACAGGGTGTCGCCGGAGACCAGTGTCTGCTTGATCCGGAAGCACTGGGAGCCGGGCGTGTGGCCCGGGGTGTGGAGGAACTCCACGTCAACGTCGCCGATGGAGAGAGTGTCGCCGGAATCGACCCGCACCAGATCCGTGTCCGAGATGCCGGTGACCTTTTTCAGCCCCTCGGCCTCCTCGGCATGCGCGTAGATCTTCAGCCCCTGCCGCTCGAGGAGCTCGGAGACGCCCTCGATCCGGTGGCCGCCCATGGAGCCGCCGCAGTGATCGGGATGGTAGTGGGTGACGAGCGCACCCTTGAGCACGTAGTCCCGCTCCGCGATGTGCCGGATCAGCCCATCGATGTCCCAGGCCGGGTCGACGATCACCACCTCGCGCGTGGAGCGGGAGCCGACCACGTAGGTGAAGTTCTGCATGGGGCCGATCTCGATCTGCTCGATGATCAGCTCGCTCTCTTCCTGATCGGACATCAGCTCATCCCTTCGCTTCCCGCGTCGTCCGCTAGGGTAATCAGACTGATCTCGGAGCGCGAGCCCAGCCGCAGCACCGGTCCCCACGTGCCGGTGCCGGGGCTCACGTAGAGCTGCATGCCGTGCACGTCGTACCAGCCCTGAATGCGCGGGAACACGCGGCGTACCACGTAGTTGAAGGGCACGATCTGGCCGTTGTGGGTGTGGCCGCAGAGCATGAGGTTCGCACCCCAGCGCGACGCGTCCTCGGCGCCATCCGGGCGGTGATAGAGCAGGATGCGGAAGACGTCCGGCGCCGGGGTGAGTGAGCGCAGCACGCGTGACACCTGGCTCTTCGGTTCCGCATCGTCGATGCCGATGAGCTGGATGCCGGGCAGCATCACCGTCGCGTCACGGATCACCTTGACGCCGAGCCGGGTCAGCCGTGCGCAGATGGCCTCCAGATCCACGTAGCGCTCGTGATTGCCGATGATGAAATAGGCGGGGGCTTCGAGCTCCGCCAGCGAGCCGATCTCCTCCTCGGAGATGTCCTCGAAATCGATCAGGTCGCCGGTGATGAGCACGTAGTCGGGTCTGGCGGCGTTCACCCGCGCGACCACCCGGCGCAGGAAGCGCCCGCTCCGGGAGCCCACGTGCACGTCGCTGATCTGCGCCAGGCGAACCCCCGCGAGCGGCGGCGGGGCCGCCACCGACATCTCGCGGACGTTCAGACGCTGGGCACCGGCGAAGGCGTACAGCGTCAGCCCGGTCAGGCAGCCGGCCAGGATCAGCCCCCAGGTCCGGTCCGTCAGGGGCAGCAGCCAGTGCACGACCTCGAAGCCGAGCACCAGCAGGAACGCCATGAAGCAGATGCCGAGCCAGGTCAGGGACAACGCGGACAGCCAGCGGGTGAGGGTGCCCGGCACGAACTCGTAGGACAGACGCCCGAGGATCGGCGCCACCATGATCAGCAGCAGCTCGGCGGTGCCGGGAATGGTCGGCGACAGCAGCCCACGGATGCGGAGGATGGGATACACCAGCACCCCGAAGTAGAAGAGGCTGACGACGACGAGCGGCGCGATGCGGCGCCATATCCGCCGGAGCGTGCCCGTCCGGCCGGCGACGACCTCGCTCACAGCTCCGGCGCCGCGAGGAGGAGCAGCGTGTCGTCCAGGGCGGTCAGCGGCTGGCCGACGGCGCTGCCCGGGATGAATGCCGCCTGGTCGTCGGACAGAATCAGCGGCGCTGGTCGTCCCCCCGCCTGCACGCGCCCCTCGATGCAGTAGGCCACGGCATAGGGCAGATGGTCGGGCAGGCTCTGCACCCTGCCTGCCGGCAGCCGGAGGCGCCAGACGCCGAAGTCCTCGAAGGCGACGATGCGGTCCACACCGGCCGCAACCGGTTCCGGCACCGGCTGCGGCGGTGTGTCCAGGTGCATGAGGGCGACGGCGCGCTCGCTGTCCCAGCCGGTCTGGGTGAGCACCCGCTGGGTCGAGGAGACGATGAGGCGCTCGTAGGTGGGCGTCTGGAACTCCACCACGCGCACGCCGTGCTGGAGGGAGTGAGGCACCCGGGTGGGCACGCTAATGACGTCTCCGGGGGCGAGCGAACGCTCGTCGGTGAATGCCCGGGTGGCTTCCAGCGCGGCCCGTTCCTCCGCCGCGAGGCCATCCGCGCCGGCGTCCACCGCGTCGCGCACCGCCCGGTATGTCCGAAGCGCCTCCAGGAACGCGCTGCGGAAGGCGTCGTCCGAGCCGTGGGCGCGTCGTGATGCCTGGTTGACCCCGTAGCGGATGCGGCCGCGGCCATCCGGCCAGGCTGCCGGATGCACGGCCGTCACCACGTAGACCTCACGCTTCTCTTCGTGCAGCTCCAGATAGAGCTCGCCGAGGACGGGATCCGCGCGCGGGTCGAGAATCTTCAGCAGCACGATGGGCCTGTAGCCGCAGAGCCGGTCCGGGGCCAGGGCCAGATAGCTGCCGAGGCCGAGCTCGCCGCCGTTTCCGGAGACCATCGATTCGCCCCTCGCCTCCATGCCGGTGAACCAGATCTCCCGGCCCCAGGGCTTGGACACGACCACAGGCAGCAGCCGGACGGGGGCGTCGAGTGGAAATCGGGCGCCGTCGACGGTGGCCTCGAGCACCGGCATCTCCGGGCTGCCCGTGCAGGCATAGCGCACGGACAGGCGCTGGACGTCCGCCGGGGAGCGCCAGTCGCGGCTCACGGCGATCTGTGCGGCGAGCGGGGCAGCCCCGGGTCCGGCTGCGAGGGCGGCGGCGACGCAGCCGTCAGCGCTTTCTCTGGCGGCACCCTTGGCGGCATCGGTTGTTGAGGAGGGGGTCGGGGGCACGGCGATCTGGATGTAATGTCCGGTTACGGCGAGTTTCTCACCCGGACGCGGGCTATAGTGCCTGCCCGCACTCGGGAACCGAACGGATGCTACCAGAACCTGCCATCTGCCAGCGTGCAAGGCTCGCCCGGGATCCCCGGTTCGACGGCCGCTTCTACGTGGGGGTCGTCACCACGGGCATCTACTGCCGGCCGGTGTGTCCGGCACGCCTGCCCGCCGAGGAGAACGTCCGCTATTACCCGTCGCCGGCGTCGGCCCAGGAAGCAGGCTTCAGGCCCTGCCTGCGCTGCCGGCCGGAAACGGCCCGCCGCCTGCCGGAATGGACGCTGGGCAGCCAGACCGTGGTGCGGGGTCTGCGGCTGATCGACGCCGGTTTTCTGGATGCCAACCCGGTGCAGGCGCTGGCGGCCCGGCTCGGCATCTCCGCCCGCCACCTGAACCGGCTGTTTCTCGATGAGCTCGGCGCCACCCCCAAGGGGCTCGCCCGCACCCGTCGGGTGCAGCTCGCCAAGCGCCTCATCGACGGCTCGTCGCTGACGCTCTCCGAGGTGGCGTTCCGGTCGGGCTTCGGCAGCCTGCGGCGCTTCAACGCGGAGGTCAGG
>JBFWZA010000012.1:0-205277 GCA_050185825.1 Pseudomonadales bacterium
GTGCGAATAGCCCATCAAGGTCCCGTGCAAAGCGCACGACAGAGAGACCGGATATACGTGAGCAGTCTAACCATTGAGCATCATCGACTACTGCAATCGAGGGGGAGTCCATATACGCGGGAACGCGCCTGCATCCGGAAACGGTCCGGCGCCTTGCCTGTGATGGAGGCTTACTGACGATCATCGAGAGTCCCAGGGGTGATCCGCTCAACGTGGGGCGCAAAACGCGGGCCATTCCGCCATCCACACGCAGAGCCCTGGTGGCGCGGGATCGGCATTGCCAGTTTCCCGGATGCTCTCAGGAGAGGTATGTAGAGGGCCACCACATCAAACATTGGGCGCATGGTGGCGAGACGAGGCCCGACAACCTCGTGCTCCTGTGCAGCCGGCACCATCGGGCCGTGCACGAGTTGGGCTATCGAATCGAGCGCACTTTGGATGGTGAGTTGAGGTTCATCAGTCCCGGAGGCAGATGAGAGCAAAGACCGGCTGTAGAATCAGGTGCCGTTTCCGGCCGCGGGGAGTGCTGTTTCGAGGATGGCGCAAAACCGTTTCTACCGTACGTGGAGCAAGCGCACTGGTAGAAACGAGTCTGCGAACTGTCCGAAAACACAGCCGTATTCACTTCCAAGGGGACGACTATGAACTGGGATGCCGTTGGTGTCATTGCAGAGCTGCTCGGAGCACTCGGTGTCATCGCTACTCTGGCATTTCTGGCCTTTCAGATCCGCCAGAACTCCCGTTTGTACAAACGGCCGCTGCCGGATCATCGCCTCCTCATACTTGAGCGCGATCGCCACGAGTTCCGATCGGGTGTTGCCGAAGTCGGCGAGCCTGTCGAGCCCGCAGATCCCCCTGGCCGACATCGCGCTCGTTTTCGCCGCGTCGGCGCTCGCCTTCGTCGTCGAAGATATGGCCGTCTCGAAGGGCTGGGTCGCCATCGGACCTGAAGCCCGGGGCGTGATGCCCGTGCTCGGCGGTGCCCTTGCGGCTATCGGCGTCGTGCTCGCCCGTGGCGGAAGCCTCGCGGACCTGGGTTTCAGACGGCCGAAGCGGTGGGTGATGGTGCCGTTTCAGGTCGCCGTCATCCTCGCTGCCTTCATCGCAGCACAGCTGCTGGCGCCGCTGCTGGTGTCGTCGTACGTCTCGATGCCCGAACCGGATCTGTCCCGCTACGACGCGCTCGCCGGCGACCTCGGTGCCGCCGTCACGCTGGCGCTCCTGTTGCCGCTGACCGCCTCGATACCCGAAGAGATCATCTACTGGGGTTTTCTCATCGGACGACTCACCGATCTCTTCGGTCAGGGTCTGAGCGGTGCGGTTGTCAGCGTGTTCCTTCAGGCGCTCGTTTTCGGTGCCGTCCACTTCATGTGGGGTGTCGGCGGCATGATCGTGGCGCTGCTGATGGGCATTGTCTGGGGCGTCGCCTACCTGCTCTGCGGCCGGAATCTGTGGGTGGTAATACTCGCGCACTCGACGGGCCACGTTCTGGGCGTGGTCCAGCTCTATCTCGGCACGTCGATCATCGTATAGTTGGTAAGACGACGCAGGCCCGCCACCTTGGCTGTTTCTCTACGCCGTATCGATCACCCGGTGGAAGAACGCGGCCATCTCCTCCAGCGCCTCGGCTGACTCCGGCAGGTCCGGCACCGCCTGAAAGACGTGAAACGCCTCGTCGAAAACGTGCAGGCTCGACTCGACGCCAGCGTCCTCCGCAGCCTGGTGGAGGCGGGTGGCATCGTCGAGCAGCACTTCCGCGTCTCCAACCTGAATCAGCAGCGGCGGCAGTCCCGCGAGATCGCCGAACAGCGGGGATACGCCCGGGAGGCGGGCGGACTGGCCGCCCAGATAGTGGGCGGCGGTCGCTTCGAGCGCGTCGGGTCTGATCATCGGATCCGCCTCCGCGCGTGTGTGTACGCTGTCGCCGCTGCCCGTCAGGTCCGTCCAGGGCGAAAACACGGTAGCGCCTGCCGGCTGCGGTTCACCGGCGTCCTTGAGTGCCAACAGCGTTGCCATCGTCAGCCCGCCGCCGGCGGAGTCACCGGCGATGACGACGCGGCGGGATGCAAGCCCCAGCTCGAGCAGCCAGCGGTAGGCGGCGAGCGCATCGTCCACCGCTGCCGGGTAGGGGTGCTCGGGTGCCAGCCGGTAGCCCAGCCCGAGTACGCTGGCGCCCGTTGCCCTCGAGATGCGCGCCATCAGTTCCTGGTGGGTATTCAGGGAACCCATCATGTAACCACCGCCATGCAGGTAGAGCACGCAGGCATCCCGGCGGGCACCCGGAGCGCGGACCCAGCGCGCCGGGCGACCGGCCACGGTCAGCTCTTCGCGTTCGACGTCTTCGGGAATACTGAGCTGACCCTGCTGGGCCTCCATCTGCTCGCGCTGCGCGCTCACGTCGCCCGCGCCGAGCGGGCTCATCTCCCGCATCTCGCGAATCATCTCGGCATACAGCCGCATTGCCTCGCTGGCCATAAGGTCTCCTCGTCTGTCGTTGTCGGCGCTCAGCCCGGTGCCGCAGGGGTTCTGGCTTGCGCGGCGATCAGGGCTTCTTTCAGCTCATGCTCGCAAACCACGAGCTGTTTCTCTGCTTCGGCGCGCTGACGCTTGCCTTCATCCGCGATCCGGAGGGCCTCGTCGATGGTCGCTATCAGCGAGTTGTTGGCTGCCTTCACCGCTTCGATATCCACCACCCCGCGCTCGATCTGCTGACGGACCGCCTGGGTCGAGGACTGCAGCGCTTCGGCATTTGCCGTGAGCAGCTCGTTGGTGAGGTCCGTGGCATCCTTGAGCGTTTTCCCCGCTTCAGCCGAGCGGGCAATGGTGACCGCCATGGCCAGCTGCTGGCGCCAGAGCGGAATGGTGTTGGCCATGGTGGAGCCGATCTTGCTGACGAGGGCCTTGTCGTTCTCCTGAACCAGGCGCACGGACGGCAGGCTCTGCATGGTCACCTGCCGGGTGAGCTTGAGATCGTGCACCCGTCGTTCGAGGTCGTCCCGCTTCGCGCGCAGGTCGCGCAGATTCTGCGCCTTCAGCATGTCATTGCTGCTCTCGGCTTCCCGGGCGAGCTGGGGCAGGGTCTCGGCGTCGAGACGGCGCAGAAACTCCTCACCCGCGGCAATATAGGTCGCGAGTCGATGAAAGTAGTCGAGCGTCTTGTCGTAGAGACGGTCGAGCATGGCGATGTCTTTCATCAGCTCGCTGGTGTGTCGATCCAGGCGGTTGCTGACGGCGTCGATCTGCGCTCGCACCTGCTCGTACTGCTGCAGCACCCGGGCGATGGGCTTGGCCCTGCCGAGCAGACGTGCGAAGAACCCCGGTTTTCTGCCGGGATCCAGCTCGTCCACCGAAAAGCCCCGTAGCGTGGAGACCATCTCGTTGAGCGCATCGCCCGCGGGACCGGTGTCTTTGTTGCGGACGCCTTCCAGCATCTCGTCGGCGATGGTGGTCACTTCGGTCTGCGCCGATGAGCCGAAGAACAGGATCGAGTTGCTGTCCTCCAGGCTGACCTCCGCAATGACGCGGTCGATTTCGGCCCGTTCTGCACCGGTGGCTTCGGCGTAGCCGATGATTGAGCTTTCCGGCAGTGGCGATGTGGGCGTGACGCCGCTGACGGCAGTCTGGTTGATTTCGGACATTGACTCCTCCCTGATCCGGTAGCAGTTGCGGTAATCAGACGCCTTCGCGCTTGAGCCGCGCGTTCAGCACCTCGATGTCGGCATCCAGCGACAGCAGGTCGTTTTCGAGCAGCTTCTGATGCTGGGTTTCAAACGTCTCTTCCATGTCGATGAGCAGCTGCCGGAAATTCGCCTCCAGTGGACGGTTGCGGACCTGCCGGTGGGTACGAGCGTACTCGGCAACGACCCGCTCGGCACTGTCCAGATAGAGATTGAGAAAACGCCTGGCACGGGAAGCATCGCGCGGATCCCGCTCGATCTCCAGAAGGATGTCCCTGCCGATTCCGATGATCCGCTTGAGCCGCTCCACGAATTCCGGCACGGCAATGGATTGTGCCGCCGAATCGATTCCCTGCAGCCGTCCATATGCCTGCTTGAGCTGCGTCGTCACCGCATCGACGTCGACTCCTGGGACAGCGGCGACGCTGAAGTGCCGGCGTTTCGGATCTCGGCCGTAAAACGCCAGATAGCCCGCGGTTGCCAGCGCCGCGAATACCAGCATGCCGACCATACCGTAGCCGCCGGCGGAGGCGGCCAGCACCGCGCCGACAGCGGTGAGGAACGTGCTGATGACTCTGAAGGGAACCGCAGGCACATCCAGTCGGTCGCCAAGAAAGTAGCGCGCCTCGGCGGCCAGCGCGATCCACGTCAGGGCACCCGCACCGAAAAAAGCGATCAGGGAGCCGCATATCGCCACAAAGCGAACGAACTCGCCTGTAATCAGCGCAACAACGAAGGCGATGATCAGCGGCAAAGGCAGCACGAAAAGCACCGCCGCCTTCAGTACCGGCGCCCAGGCACGTCCCTGCCGGAGGAGGGTGTTCACCGTGCGTCGGCCTCTTTCTGCTGCGGGTTCTGCTGCTGGCGTTCCAGCGCATCTGGAAGCGTCGTCGCATGGTACAGCGCCTGGCAGCCTGGAACGCAGATCGACACCACCAGGAGCGCCAGTCCCAGAGCGCGCAGCGGAAGTTTTGCCATACATCGCCCGGTTGCTGAAAACGGGTGAGCCTATGTCATGCGTTGCGAGGGGTCTACCGTGAGCAGTTGGCCAGCCGTCACGCGTCGTTCTGCGGCGGCGCTTGCCGAAGCAGGAAGCGGGGGCGACACTCAGGTACGGGAAACGGCAGGGAGGGTGAAACCATGTCTGAGTTTGAGACGGTCGTCTACAGCAGGTCAGGAAACCGGGCCGACATCACGCTGAACCGCCCGGACAGCCTGAACGGCATCACCAACACCATGATGCGCGAGCTCTACGAGTGCGTGAACCGGGCGGCGGACGATCCGGACGTGCGGGTGGTGAAGCTCACCGGTGCGGGGAAGGGCTTCTGCCCCGGCGCTGACCTCAAGGTCTTCTCCAGCGGCGAGCCCCAGGAGGAGAACCGGCGGGAGTACTTCCACATCACGTCCATCCTCCACGAGATGCCGAAGGTGACGGTGGCGGCCATCAACGGCGCCTGTGCCGGCGCTGGATTCGGCTGGGCGTGTGCCTGCGACCTGCGCTACGCCTCGAGCGCGGCCACGTTCAACACGGCGTTTCTCGGTGTGGCCATATCCGGTGACATGGCGGGCCCCTGGCTGCTGCCGCGCATCGTCGGCGCCACCCGGGCGCGCGAGCTCTTCTTCCTGCCGGGCAAGTTCGATGCGGCCGAGGCGGAGCGGATCGGGCTGGTCGGCCGCGTCTTTCCGGCGGAATCCTTTCAGACGGAGGTGGACGCCATCGTCGACCGGATCGCTGCCGCGGCGCCGCTGGCCGTCGGCGAGATGAAAAAGAACTTCATCAGCGCCGAGAGCATGTCGCTCAAGGACTACATCGAGCTCGAGACGGAACGCCACAGCCGCACCGGCGCCAGCCGCGACACCCAGGAAGCCTTCAAGGCCTTCGTCGAGAAGCGGCCGCCCGTCTTCCAGGGCCGCTGAGCTGCACCCGATGCGGCGTCAGGCCGCCGCCCGGGGCACGGGCCGCAGCAGGAACACCAGCGGGATCGCCAGCACGGTGATCACCATCATCAGCCGGAAATCGTCCAGGTAGCCGAGCATCAGGGCTTCCTGCTGGACGATGCCGTCGAGCATCGAGAGCCCTTCCGGGCTGTCCGGATCCAGGAACGGCACGCCGGCGGTGTCCCCGAAGCGCAGCGTGAACGGCGTGACGTGCGGCACCAGCGCCTCGCGGTTCTGCCGGTAGTACACGGCGAGCGCGCCCATCAGCACGGAGATCCCCACGCTCGAGCCGATGTTGCGGGAGAGGCTGTAGAAGCCGGAGGCGTCGGGACGATACCTGGGAGGCAGGGTGGAAAAGGCCATGGTGCTCATGGGCACGAAGGTGAAGCCCATGCCGAACCCCTGCAGCAACCCGGTGCCGATGAGCAGCTCCGTGGTGACGTTGCGGTCGAACTGGGCCATCTGCCAGAGCGACAGCGCCATGCAAGCGAGGCCGAAGATGATCAGGTGCCGGGGATCGAACTTTTCGACAAGCCGGCCCACGAGCGACATGGAGATCATGGTGCCCACGCCCCGCGGCGCCAGGATCCAGCCGGTGGTGAGCACCGGGTAACCCAGCAGGTTCTGCATGAGCGGCGGCAGGATGGCCATGGTGGCCAGGAGGTTGAAGCCGACGACGAAGCTCACCAGCAGGCTGAAGGAGAAGTTGCGGTCGCGGAAGATCTGCGGGTCGATGAACGGCCGGTTTCGCGTCAGGATCTGCACCACGAAGAGATACAGGCAGAGCACGGCGACCAGCGCCTCCACCTGGATCTCCACGGATTCGAACCAGGAGAGGGTGTTACCCCGGTCGAGCATGAGCTGCAGGGCGCCGATGCCGATCGCGAGATAGGCGAACCCGGCCAGGTCGAAGGGCCGCTCCCGATCCTCCTCCGGGTGGTCCTCGATGCTCGCCATGATGCCCGCCAGTGCCAGGATGCCGACCGGCAGGTTGATGAAGAACACCCAGCGCCAGTTCAGATATTCGGTGAGCCAGCCGCCGAGCGTCGGCCCGACGATGGGGCCGAGCATCACGCCCACCCCGAACAGCGCCATGCCGCGGCCGTAGGTGGCCGGTGTGTAGGCATCGAGGATGGCGGCCTGGGCCAGCGGAATGAGCGGCGCGCCGAACATGCCCTGGAGGATGCGGAAGATCACCATCTCCTCCAGGTTCATGGCGAGCCCGCAGGCCATGGAGGTGACGATGAATCCGATCACCGTGAACATGAACAGGCGCCGCCTGCCGATGCGGTCCGAGAGGTAGCCCGCCATGGGGGTCATGATGGCGGAGGCGACGATGTAGGAGGTGAGCACCCAGGCGATCTGATCCTGAGCCGCGGAGAAGGTGCCCTGCATGTGCGGCAGCGCCACGGCGGCGATGGTCGAGTCCAGCGTGTACATCACCGTGGCCACCATGATGCTCGCCATCATCAGGGCGTGATGATTACTGCGGTGCTGGGTCACGGGAACTGCCGGATCAGAGGGCCGAGAGAAAATCCGGCCAGCCCCGCTCGCGGCCGGTGTCGACCACCACCTCGGTGCTCATGCCCACCACCAGTCGCGGCGCGTTCTCGTCCGGATCCACGGCCACCCGCAGCGGGATCCGCTGCACCACCTTCACCCAGTTGCCGGTGGCGTTCTGCGGTGGCAGCAGCGCGAACTCCGCACCCGTGGCGCCCGCGATGCTCTCCACATGGCCGTGCCAGGTGTGGCCGGGGTAGGTGTCGACAAAGATCTCCACGGGCTGGCCGGGGCGGACGTCGGTGAGCTGGGTCTCCTTGAAGTTCGCCTCGATCCAGTATTCCTGATCCGAGACGATGGCGAGGCTCGGCTCACCCGTGACCACATAGTCGCCCCTCTCCGGCCGCCGGCCGATGACGCCCGAGACCGGGGAGCGCACCACGGTGCGTTCCAGATCGAGCGCCGACTGTTCCAGCGCGGCCTTGGCGGCCACATAGCGGGGATGCTCCGCCACCGGGCGGGTCGCGTCGCCGTTCAGCCGGGCCAGCAGCCGGGCGGCTTCCTGTCGCGCCACCTCGAGGCGTCGGGTGGCCGCATCCAGCTCGTAGCGTGCCGCATCCAGATCCTGCTGGGTGCCGAGGTTCGACACCTTCAGTCCCTCCTGGCGGTTGAGCTGCACGTGGGCGTAATCCACCGCGGACTGATTGAGGCCGATCTCGGTCTGGGCGCGGCGGTAGGCGACCTGGTCGGCCTGAATCTCGATGGCCACATCGGCCAGCGTCGCTTCTGCCTTCGCCAGCGCGATGCGGAACGGCTGATCGCGCAGCCGGTAGAGCACGTCTCCGGCCCGGACCTGCTGGTTGTCCGTGACTGCCAGCTCATCGATGACGCCGGAGACCTCCGGCGACAGATAAACGATGTGCGCCTTCACGTAGGCGTTCTCGGTGCTCACGAAACGGCCGGAGTGGACGTAGGCGTAGACGGCGCCGAGCACCACCATGGCCGGAAGGAAGAGCATGAGCACGCGGCGCGTCCAGCTTCGCCGGCGAGCAGGTGCCGCCTCCGGCTTCGCGTCCGGCGCGCTCTGGGGCCGGAGATCCACCGGCGCGTTCTCGGGTTCGGCGATCCGTTTCGGCTCGGTCATGGCTCGAGCCTCCGGCGGCCGCCACCGCGCCTTTCGCCCGCCTCAGCGGAGACGGCACCGAGGTTGTTCTTGATCAGCTCGAGGGTCGCGATCAGATCCCGGCGCCCGTCCGCATCGAGACCGGCAAAGGCGTCCTCCGCCAGCAGGCTGCCGAGGCGGGTGATTTCCTTGAGCAGCCGGCGCCCGTCGATGCTGAGAAAGAGCTGCTGCGCGCGCCGGTCGTTCGGGTTGGGTCGGCGCTCGATCAGACCCGCGTCGGCCAGACGGTCGAGCTGGCGGAGGAGGGTGATGGGCTGGATCTCCAGCAGCCGCGCCAGGGCCACCTGGCTGATGCCCTCGTTGCGGGCCAGATGCAGCAGCGCTCTGGCCTGGGCCTGGGTCAGGCCGACGCTGCCGGCCGTCTCGTTGAACCGCTCGCGCATCAGGCGGGAGACGTCGCTGATCAGGAAGCCCAGGGTGAGCTCGGGTTCGATCTTCACGGTCGCCTCCTTGCCCAGGCCCGTTTGTTCACACCTGGATATTAAGCCTTGCTTACGATAAGGCAAGCCGATCCGAAGCGTTTCATCGGGCGGCGGATCGTTGGATCATGCCCTCCCCGACACGGAGAGCTGCCATGCCCCACGCCACCATCAACGGTGCCCGCCTCTGGTTCGACGTGCGCGGTGAGGGAGAACCCCTGCTGCTGCACCACGGCTACACCGCTTCCCGGGTGAACTGGATGCCCGTGGCCGACCGCCTGGCGGACCGCTACCGCATCATCCTCATGGAGTGCCGGGGTGCGGGGCAGAGCGAGCACACCCCGGACGGCTACACCCTGGAGCAGTACGCGGCGGACGTGGTCGGCCTGCTCGACCACCTGCAGATCGAGCGGGTGACCTTCGCCGGCCACAGCATGGGCGGCGGCGTCGGCTACGTGCTCGGGCTGGATCACGCGGACCGGCTGGAGCGGCTCGTGCTGATGGCGCCGATCCCGGCGGAAGGGGTGGGGCAGATCACCCCGGAGCTTCGCCAGCAGCGGCTGGAGGAACGGCGCCGCGGCGACCGGGACGCCATTCTCGCCCGCTACCGGGCGCTGAAGTTCCGCGACGACGTGGAGACGGAGGCCTGGTTCGAGGATCGGGCCGAGCACATCCTGAGCGTCTCGGACGGCCACTTCGAACGCGGCGCCGAATCCATGCAGGCGCTCAACGTGGTGGAGCGCCTGCCGTCGCTCACCACCCCGACCCTGATGATCGCCGGTGCGGTGGACAGCCTGCTGGTGCCGAACCTCCTGGATTTCATGCGGCTGCCCAACGCGACGCTCGAGGTGCTCCAGCGGGCGGGGCACGAGGTGGCCATCCACGAGCCGGACCGGGTGGCGGAGGCGATCGACGACTTCATGAACTACGGGGTCGTCACCGCCGCCACGCTGCTGGCGCGGCTTGCCGCGGCATCCGCCTGACGTCTCCCCGGATCAGGCGGACCGCGTCTGCCACCGGTCCCGGATCCAGAGCAGCAGCAGGCCCAGGCCGACGATGACGGCCACGAGCCGGAACACGCCACCCACCACCGGCAGGTTGACCAGCACGAAGACCACACCGAGGCCGGCCAGCAGGGGCAGCATCCGCCCGCCGTCGCTGCCCCCCGGCAGCAGCCGGCCGATCTGGTTCGCAGTGAGAATGCCGGCGAGATAGAGGGCCATCAGGTAGAGCAGGAAGGCGATGATGCCGAGCGGCGCGCCGACCAGGGTGAACACCGCCACCAGGGCGAGGATCGGTGTCGCCACCAGCACCACCGCGCCGATACCGGCAGTGGCCAACGCCTGCATGCCGTCGTCGATCCGCGTCTCGGCGAGACTCGGGAACAGATGGAAGAGCACGAAGCCGGCGAGCAGGGCGGCCGCGAGCCTGAGCACGATGCCGAGGTAGTACTCAATGGTGAGATAGGGATTCTCGGGCTCCGGCCAGGTCTCCACCGCCGTGGCACCATTCACCTCGGCACCGGCGGCCACCGTCAGGTCGTCCTCGCTGGCCACCTTGGCGAAGAGATCGCCACCGACGCTGGCGCCGTCCGTGAGCGCCACCTTGGCTGCATAGGCGCGCAGGTCTCCGCTGACGCTACCCGAGACCGTGGCGTTCTCGGCGCCGAGCCAGACGTCCCGTTCCACCACGCCCAGCATGGACGCCTGTTCGGCGCCCATGGCCGCGTTGCCGCCGATTCGGCTGTTCTCGCGCACCGTCACCGCCTCCCCCGCACCGTAGAGGTTGCCGCGGATCGAGGCGCCGTCCAGCAGCACCGTTTCCGCGGCCGTGACCACGTTGCCACCGATCTCGCTTTCTATGGTGACCTTCTCGCCGAAGGCGAGCAGCGTGCCGCCCACCGGACCGCGGATCGTGATTTCCTCGCCCACGGCGATCAGATCTCCGGTCACCGTGCCCTCGATGAGGATCCGATCGGCGGACGTGATGAGCGTGTCGTCGACGGTTTCGGAGGCGGTCAGCGTGACCCGGTCGTCATCGTGCCTGAGCTCGAACGCCTGGATGTCCGGCGCAGCGATCAGGCCCGTGAGCATCAGTGCGGATGCGAGGCACAGCGAGCGGCGCTGAACCACCCGCCCGAGCAGCAGCCAGGCGGCGCCTGCGCAGACGACCAGCACGGCCAGGTTGCGCAGGGCGACGAGAATGCCATCGAGGGTTTCGCCGCCATTCCCGATCACGCTGGCGGTGAGACCGAGCAGTGTCTGCACGCCGATCTGGCCGACGTCGGGAACGATCCAGTCCAGCCAGCCGGGGAGCGCGAAGGCGCCGGCGACCGTAGTCCAGGCCAGATTCACGCCCCAGGCCGCCAGCGCGAGCCAGCCGATCCAGCTCGCCACCGGGCCGATGCTCGGCCGGGGCACGAAGGCGGGAATCACGCCGTCGACCTCCGCGGTCTTCAGTGCCTGGCCGAGAGCCGCGTTTTCCGCCCGCAGCCTGGCCAGCGTGTCCCGGCACCGTGCGCAGCCGGTCAGATGCTGCGCGAGCGCTTCGGCGGTGTCCGCCGTCAGCGCGTCGTCGGCATAACGGGCAAGGGTGAGGTGTGCAGGGCAGGTCATGATCGGCTCTCCTCGTGAAGCTCGCTCAGGTGGCGTCGCAGCTGCTCTTTTCCTCGCGAGAGCAGCACGCCGACGTGGTTGGCCGTGATGCCCAGCGTGTCGGCAATCTCCTCGTAGCTGGCATCGGCGTAGTAGGCCAGCACGATGGGCAGCCGATAGCGGTCCGGCAGGGCCTCCACGGCGCGGGTGATGGCCCGGGACTCGTAGTCGCTGATCAGGGTTGCCGCGCCGTTGTCCGCAGGGTCTTCCGGCTCCTCGGCGTCGCGGGTGTCGAACACCTCGTTGAACCGGCCGCGGCTTCTCAGCACGTCGATGCAGTAGTTGGTGGCGATGGCGCCGACCCAGGGGCCGAACGGATCCCGGGACCGGTAGCGGCCGAACGCGCGGTAGGCACGCATGAAGACCTCCTGTGCCGCATCCTCCGCATCCTGCGGGGTGCCGAGCATCCGCCGGCAGTAACTTCTCACCCGGTGGTAGTGCTCGCGATATAGGGCGTCGAACGCGGCTCTGTTCATTTACTTTCCGTCGCTGTCTCGTCGGTTTCCGTCGCCGGTTCGACGATTTGCGACCGTCTTACCCTGTTCTACGAGCAGGCGTGGAAATCCTTACAGCGATTTCCCGGCGCGCGCGTTGTCTCGCGCCTGGACCAGGGCCCGGACCCGGGGAATGAGCTCCTCGCCGTAGTCGACGGCGTCCGGCAGCGGGTCGTAGCCGCGGATCAGCAGGCTGCTGGCGCCGATGTCGTAGTAGGCGACCAGCGCCTCGGCCACCGTTTCCGGCGTGCCGACCAGCGCGGTGGAATTGCCCCGCGCGCCGCTGGCGGTGGCGAGCGCCATGTAGAGGCAGCTGTCGTAGACCTCCTGCTCGGCGGCAGCGCTCAGCAGCCGCCGGGAGCCCGCGTTCTCCGGCGCCGGCCCTGTCCGGCCGCCCGTGCGCTGCTCGATGGTCTTCAGGATCGAGCGCGCCCGGTCCCAGGCCTCGCCTTCCGTGCGGCCGAGGATCGGTCGGGTGGAGACGCTGAAGGCAACCGGGTTGTCACCGGCGGCGGCCCGGACCCTGGCCATGAAGGCCCGGGACTCCGCCAGCGGCTCGCCCCAGAGCATGAAGGTGTCGACGTGCGGGGCCAGGGCGGCAATGGCGTCGTCCGAGCCGCCGCCGCCGTAGATCGGGATGCGTGGTATCTGCGCGCAGCGGACGTCGGACCAGGCCCGCTCGATCCGGTAGAACTCGCCGTGGTGGTCGAAGGGTTCGGCGGCGGTCCAGGTCTGCTCGAGCACCTGCGCGTACTCGGACGTGCGCCGGTAGCGGCCGGCGTGATCCACGTGGTCACCGTCCTTCGCCTGGTCCGCGTCGTTGCCGCCGGCGATCAGGTGCACGGCGAGCCGGCCGCCGCTGAGCTGATCCAGGGTGGCCAGCTTGCGCGCGGCCAGGGTGGGTGCGATGAAGCCCGGGCGGTGGGCGAGCAGGAAGCCGAGCCGGTCGGTGACGGTGGCGGCGTGGGCGCCGATCAGGAAGCCGTCCGGGGCGTTGGAGAAGTAGCCGATCAGCACCCGGTCGAAATCGGATGCCTGGTGAATCCGTGCGGTTTCGGCAATCACGGCCGGATCGAACACCGGGCCGCTCGGCGGCACGATCTCCGAGCTGACCTGCGGCGCGACCCAGCCGATCATCTCCACGGGCATGGTTTTCCCTCCCCTGACCTGCCCGCCAGGGTAGCGGTACCGGCGGCGAACGTCAGCCGCCGCCGGAGCTCAGGCGGTCAGCTGAGCGTCATGCCTTCGAGCTTGCCGTCCTCGCGCCAGCGGCGGAGCAGATCGTTGAAGGCGTTGATGCCGGGCGCATAGGGCGAGTTCTGCATGCTGGTGCGCTCGGCCCGCTGACCTTCCCGGTTGTAGTAGCCGGGCGTGCACGCCTCGAAGAACTCGGCCGCCCCCATCCCCGAGCCGGCGAGGCGGACGATTTCCTCCACCCAGGCGTCCTCTGCTGCCGTGGTCACCTCCACCGTGTCCTTGCCCCGCTTCATCACCTCACCGATCACGTAGCTCACGTGCCGGGCCTGGTCGTCGAACATGGCGGTCATGTTGGGCGACAGGCCGTTCTGGTTGATGCCGATGGTGAACCAGTTCGGGAAACCGTGGCAGGCCATGCCGTGCAGGGTGCGGAAGCCGTTCTTCCAGTGGTCGTAGAGCGACTCGCCGTCCCGGCCGAGGGTGTCGAAATCCACCCGGCGGTGGGCATCGGTGGTGATCTCGAAGCCCGTGGCGTAGATGATGCAGTCCACCTCGTACTCCACGCCGTTGGCCACCACGCCTTTCTCCGTGATCCGCTCCACGCCCTTCGACCCGGAAACGTCCACGAGCTCCACGTTCGGCCGGTTGAACGTCTCGAGGTACTCGTCGTTGAAGGTGGGTCGCTTGCAGAACTGACGGTACCAGGGCTTCAGTGATTCGGCGGTCCCGTCGTCCTTCACCGTCTCGTCCACCCGCGAGCGGATCTCGTTCATCTTCTGGAAGTCGGCGATCTCGGAGCGCAGCGCGATCTCCTCCATGTCGAGATTGCCGTCCTCGGGCCGCCGGTTCATCAGCGACAGGCCGATGCGCCGGGCAATGTCGGTCCAGCCGTCGGCGACCAGGTCCTCGGTGAGATTCTGGCCCGTGAGCACCGCCGCGAAGTTCTCGCGACGCGCCCGCTGCCAGCCGGGTCCCTGCGCTGCATACCACTGCGGGTCCGTCGGCTTGTTGCCGCGCAGATCCACGGAGGAAGGCGTGCGCTGAAAGACGTAGAGCTTCTTCGCGTGCCGCCCGAGAAAGGGTACGCACTGGATGGCGGTGGCGCCGGTGCCGATGATGGCCACCCGCTTGTCGGCGAGCTTCGTGAGTCCGCCGTTGTGGTCGCCGCCCGTGTAGTCGTAGTCCCAGCGGGAGGTGTGGAAGGCATGGCCCTTGAAGTCGTGGATGCCCGGGATGCCCGGCAGCTTTGGCCGGTTGGCCGGTCCCGTGGCCTGAATCAGGAAACGCGCCCGGATGTCGTCGCCGCGGTGAGTGGAGATCTGCCAGCGGTGCTCGTCTTCGAGCCAGCGCACCTCGGTGACCCGGGTCTGGAAGAGGGCGTTGTCGTAGATGTCGAAATACTTGCCGATCCGCTGGACGTGGGAATAGATCTCCGGGGCGTAGGAGTACTTCTCCTTCGGCATGTAGCCGGTCTCCTCGAGCAGCGGCAGGTAGCAGTAGGACTCGATGTCGCACTGCGCACCCGGATAGCGGTTCCAGTACCAGGTGCCGCCCAGGTCGCCGCCCGCCTCGATCAGGCGGAAGTCCGTAATGCCGGCCTCCTTGAGGCGCGCTGCCGTCATCAGGCCGGAGAAACCGCCGCCGATCACGGCCACATCGATACTGAGGGTGAGCGGCTCACGCTCGAAATCCGGATCCGCGTAGGGATCGTCGTCCGCGAAGTGAGCGTACTCACCGGCGGCCTCCACGTACTGATCCTCACCGTCCGTGCGCAGCCGCTTATCGCGCTCGCGCCGATATTTGGCGCGCAGCGCCTCCGGATCGAAGTCCAGGTCCGGAAACAGGTTGTGCAGCCTTTCTCTCTCCGATGCCGTCGTCATGGGTGTCCTCCCGAAAAGTAGAATGCGTTATAAGTTAGCGATTCTAAGCCGGGAGGCGCCAGATCCCAAGCGCCGGTGCGGTGGGCTGGATCAGCCGTTTTCCGTCTCGGGCAGCTCGGTGATGCGCACCTCGGTGATGTCGATGGCCTGGAGCGCATCGGCGAGCGGTACCAGCATTCGCCGCACCCGTCCGTTGTCCAGGTAGGCGGCCACCACGGTGGCGCCGTGCACCTTGGCGATGGTGAATCGGGTGCCGCCGCGGGTGAAGGATTGTCCGACCAGTTGGGGGTAAGCGTTCACGGTAGCGTCCGTCGCGGTTGCTCTGTTGCTCATTAGACGCCTGCAGACCCTGCGTGTCGGCGCCATCCGTCTGCTCGATGGGTGCTTTCGGCGGGCCAGCGCGACGGACGGTGCCCGGAGCCCGACGGGCGCAGGGTACGCAGCGAGCCGGCGAAGGGCGTACACTGCGGCAAGGGATTTGAGGGGAGGATCTGATGAGCGAAGCCGCCGATACCGCCAACGACTGGCGCCGGGAAACGCCGGGTTGTGCCGGGTGGTCGCGCACGGCGCGGCCCGACGATGCGCAGAAGTACTTCATGGTGTCTGCCGACGGCCACGTGCAGGAACCGTCCGATCTCTGGCGCACGCGCATGGACAAGGCCTACCACGAGCGGTTGCCGGGCGTGGTGCTCGATGCCAAGGGTGACCAGTTCCAGAAAACGGAAGGGTTCCGTCCGGTCAGGCTGCAGAACACGAAGTTCGAAGGCGAGGACCTGCTGCGCAACCAGTCCGGCAAGACGCCGGAAGACCGGATCCGGGACCTGGCCCAGGACGGTGTCGACGCGGAGGTGCTCTTCCCCAACAAGGGCCTGACCGTCTGGGCCACGCCGGATGCGGACTTCTCCCACGCCATGTGCCGGGCCTACAACGACTGGGCCTGGGAGACCTTTGCCGACTACAACGACCGGCTCTCACCCATGGCGTGTCTCGCGCCGGCGGCGCTGGAGAAAACCCTGGCGGAGATCGACCGCTGCGCGAAGCTCGGCTTCCGGGGGTTGTCGCTGCCGTGCAAGCCGGTGTGGGGCGCGCCGGATCACACGGCGCTGAACTACAACCTGCCCGAGTTCAACGAGCTCTGGGCCTGCGTGCAGGACGTGGATCTGCCCATCACCTTCCACGTCTCCACCGGCCGCGATCCGCGCACGTCCCGCGGCAACGGCGGCGCCGTGATCAACTACGCCGTTCATTCGCTGGCGCCCACCATGGAACCCATCGCCAACCTCTGCGCCTCCGGGGTCATCGACCGCTATCCGAAAATCCGCTTCGGCACCATCGAGGCGGGCATCGGCTGGGTAGCCTGGGCGCTGGGGGCGCTGGACGAAGCGTACAAAAAGCACCACATGTGGGTGCGCCCGAAGCTCGAGCGGCTGCCGAGCGAGTACTTCAAGACCAACGGCTTCGCCAGCTTCCAGGAAGACAAGGCGGGTCTGGATCTCGCCCGTGAGCACGGCCTGGTGGACAACTTCATGTGGGCGAACGACTTCCCGCACCATGAAGGCACCTGGCCGCACTCCGCGGCGGCCATCGAGCGCACCATGAGCCAGCTCGACGACGCGGAGCGGGCGAAGATCCTCGGGCTGAACGCGGCCCGCATCTTCCGCTTCCCGATCCCACAGCGGTATCTCGATCAGCCGGACGCGGCCGCGGTGGCCGCCGAGGTCGGACGGGCGAGCTACTGAGGTGGCGGCGCAGTCGCTGCGCGGCAGCGTGGCCGTCGCCGGTGTGGGCGAGACGGACTACTACAAGCGCGGCGATGCCCCGGATGCCGAGGCGAAGCTCGCTCTCAAGGCTATCCTCGCGGCCTGCGAAGACGCCGGCATCCCGCCCCGGGAGGTGGATGGATTCGCCTCGTTCTCCAACGATCGCAACGACCCCTCACGGCTGTCTGCTGCTCTCGGCTGCCGCGAGCTGCGGTTCGCCAGCATGCAGTGGGGTGGGGGCGGCGGTGGTGGGTCCGCCGCGGTGGCCAATGCGGCCGCCGCCATTGCCGGTGGGCTCGCAGAAACCGTCGTCGTCTTCCGGGCGCTGGCGCAGGGACAGTTCGGCCGCTTCGGCCAGGGTCCGCGGCGCAACACCATTGCCGGCGAGTTCGCACATACCGTGCCGTACGGCCTCATGTCACCGGCGCAGATGTTCGCCATGAAGGTGGTGCGCTTCATGCACGACCACGGTGTGAAGCAGGAGGCGCTGCGGTCGATTTCCCTCGCCGCCTACCATCACGCCCAGAACAATCCCCGGGCGGTGATGTACGGACGGCCGCTGGACGAGGCGACCTACGACGCCTCCCGCTGGATTGTGGAGCCTTTCCATCTCTATGACTGCTGTCTCGAGAACGACGGCGCCGCAGCCATGGTGCTGGTGTCCGCGGAACGGGCGGCGGAGTTTCCGCACAAACCCTGTTATCTGCTCGGCGCGGTGGCGGGGTCGCAGCACCGGGCCGGCGCCCCGGTGCACAACACCCCCGAGTACGCGAGCTCGTCGTTCCCGACGCTGGCACCACGCCTCTACGAGATGGCCCGTATCGCACCCGGCGACGTGGACGTGCTGCAGAGCTACGAAAACTTCACGGGTGGGGTGCTGATGAGCATGGTCGAGCACGGCTTCTGCGCGCCGGAGGCGTGCAACGAATTCTTCGTCAAGGAACGCTTCCTGGCGCCGGGTGGCGACCTGCCGCTCAACACCAGCGGTGGCAACCTGGCGGAGTGCTACATGCACGGCCTTGGACTCATCATCGAAGCCGTGCGTCAGATCAGAGGTGATTCCAGCAACCCGGTGCCGGGCCCCGAGGTGTCCATGACCATCTCCGGCCCCATGGTCACGCCCGTGAGCTGCTGTGTTTTCGGCTCGGAGGCAACGCTGTGAGCGGCGCCTATCTGGCAGACGGCCTGCCGCAGCCGGTCCCTTCTCCCGATGGTCTGGATGCGCCGTTCTGGGCAGGACTGGCAGAAGAGAAGATTCTCCTCCAGCGCTGCCGGTCCTGTCGGGGCTGGCAGTGGGGGCCTGAATGGATCTGCCATCGCTGCCACTCGGACGATCTGGGCTTCGACGAGGTGGCCGGCGAGGGGCGCATCTACAGCTACGAGCGGGTGTGGCATCCGGTGCACCCGGCACTCAAGGATCAGGGGCCTTACCTGATCGTGCTGGTTTCCCTGCCGCAGGCGGACGACGTGCGTCTGGTGGGCAACCTGCTCGGGGATCCGCGGCAGGCGGTGCGGATCGGCGCGCCGGTGCGCGCGGTGTTCGAGCACCACGCGCAGGCGGAACCGCCGTTCACCCTGCTGCAGTGGCAGGTTGAGATGTGACCCGCTGTGCGTCTGCGAGGCCTCAGCCGATGAGGCGGACGCCGGACAGATACTCGTGGAAGTAGGCCACCACCGCGGTGAGCACGAAGCCGATCACGACCAGCACCACGTCCTTCATGAGCGGCACCGGCGCCGGCTTCACCCAGGCGCCGTCCCGGCGGCTGATGGTGACGATGGCGATCGCCGCCCACAGCGTCAGGCCGCCGAACAGCACCAGCGAGCGGTTGTCGCCGTTGGCGAGCAGGTGCGCCACGCCCCAGACGATCACCCCGGTGAGCATCGGATGGCGCAGAACGCGCTTGATGTTGGTGGGCGCGTTGGCGGCACCCATGAGAATGAAGGCGATGGCGACGATCGGCGTCACGGCGAGCGGGGTACCGGCGAGCGGTGCCGCATAGACGTAGCTCACCTCCGCGGACCGCCAGCCGAACACCATCAGCAGGATGGCGATGACCAGATCCAGCGCGAAGAGCCCCTTGTACGGACCCTCTCCGAGCCGGGCGATCAGACTCTGCCGGGCAGCCGGCATCAGCGACGGAAACAGGTGCACACACGTCCAGAGCAGGACGCCGATGACGAGCAGGACCATGATCTTCTCTCCCGGATCAGTGGCTCGAACATATGCTCAACCAGAGTGTCGTGCAACTGCACAGCGGGTGTGCTATCTACGTGGTCAAGTGGATGAGCATGTGGAGTGAGCTGTCATGCTGAACGTCGTACCGTCGGGGCAGGCCTGCGGAGCCACGGTGACGGGTGTGAATCTGGGCGAGACGCTGGACGAGGCGACGATCCGGGAGATCCGCCGGCACTGGCTCGAGCATCTGGTGCTCGCGTTTCCGGATCAGGATCTGACGGATCCGGATCTCGTGCGGATCACCAACTACCTCGGCGGGGTGGGAGACGATCCCTACTTCGAGCCGATCGCCACGGACAATCCCGTGGTCGCGCTCACCCGTCGCGCGGACGAGCAGGCGCCGGTGTTTGCGGAGTCCTGGCACAGCGACTGGAGCTTCAAGGCGGATCCGCCGATCGGCACCTGTCTCTACAGCCTGGTGGTGCCGCCGGTGGGGGGGAACACGGGATTCATCAACCTGGTGAAGGCGCTGGCCGAGATGCCGGACGATCTGCGTCGCCGTCTCGAAGGCCGCAACGCCCTGCATTCGGCCGCCGGCGCCTACGCGCCGGAAGGCGCGTACGGTGAGCGGGAGCGGGGCTCGGATCGCAGCATGAAGATCCGCTACTCGGAGGCGGCGCGGGACATACATCCGCACCCCTTCATCCACCGGCATCCGGAAACGGGGCAGGAATCCCTGTTCGGCTGCCGCGGCTACATCGTCGGCATCGAGGGGATGGGCGGGGACGCGGCTGCCGAGCTGATCCGGGCGCTCTACGAGTGGCAGACGCGGCCGGAGTTTCAGTACACCCATCAATGGTCACCGCGGATGCTGGTGATCTGGGACAACCGGGTGCTGCTGCATCGTGCCTATGGCGGCTATGACGGCTACGCGCGGGAGCTGCATCGAACCACGATACGCAGTAATCCTGACCGTTATCTGTCTCTGGCCGCGGGCTGACCGCAGGTATGGGTGGATAAAGGGCGTATGTAGAACGCCGACTCACAAACCGACTATTTGAGACCACTGGACGCCGCGGCTAGCCTGGCGTCTTACGGACGGTGTGCTCTGAACCTGGGGGCAGACACACGGCATGAATCGGGAAGAAAAAGCCGCCGGCGAAGAGATCGGCTGGCACGTCATTGCGCGCGGGGGTGACATGACCGCCCGTGTGCACGGCGGCATGTGCCTGGGCCAGGGCCCTTCCGGTGAAATCAGCTTTGAACCGGTGGATGGCATCGTCGGGCTCACCCTCGAGGGGAACCAGCTCAAGCTCACGGCCCTGCGCGCGGAACAGGAGCTTCTGGTTCCGGATGAGCAACCCGCCCGTGCCGTGCTCGTCAGTCCCCAGACCCACGTCTCCCTGACCTTCGGCGGCCACACCCTGGATGTGGACAACGACTTCGCGCAAGGCGCGTCCTCCGCGCACGCACGCACGGCGGGCGGCGCGCTGCACATCGAGGTCATCGATGCGAACTCCAGCATTGCCCGCGCGGCACGGGGGCCGGCCAGCGCCGGTCGGCGGCTGCGCAGCATCAGCGAGCCGTCCAGCCGGACCATCGTCGTCGCGGAAGCCGGGCCGTCGCTGTGGACCTCGCCGGCGGACCACATGTCGCGGCCTGATCGCCAGGGCCTGTCGCCGGAAGTGAGGCGGCCGCTGGTCATCGGCGGCGCGCTGCTCGGTGTGGTCACCGCGCTTCTGGCGCTGGCGATCTATCTGCCTTCCCGTCTGACTTCAGACGTGCCGGCTGCCGACCCCGAGATGCTGGCGGGGCCGTCGGACACAGCGGCTCCCGTGCCAACAAGCGGGCAGACGCTCTCCTCAGAACCGGAGTCCGGCCCTGCGCCGCCCGAGCAGGTGACGGGCACTGCCCCCGAGGATGACGCCCCTGTCCCTGCCGCCGCGGGCGTCGCACCCGCACCCGCGGCAACGGATGCGCGGTTGAGCGATTCGCTGCTTGCCCGGTTCACCGTGCTGATCCGTGCCGAGCGATTGCCGGACCGTGGCACGGTGGACTTCGTGATCGAATCGCTGCGGTCGCTGCAGCTAGCCTATCCGAACGATGCGCGGATTCCGGAGGCCTTGAATCAGCTCGCGCTGAAGCTGCTGGACGAAGCCCGCACGGCCTACGAGGCAGGGGATGCATTGCAGGCGGGCAGGCTGATCGAGCTGGCCGTAACCACCGGCGCGGCGCCATCGGCGGTGGACGAGGCCCTGGCCGGTATGACCCGCCAGCCGCAGCCGGTGAGCGAGGCTGGTAATCTGCAGGCTGCCGGCATGGCACCGGCACCGGCACCGGCGTCAGCACCGGCGCCAGCACCATCGGCGCCCGAGTTTCCCGTGCCCGGAGCATCGCCACCCTCATTCCCGGTGCCGGTATCGGATGCCGCTCCCGATGCCGCAACCGGTCTGGACGCGCTCGTTCATCAGGCGACGGGCGTCTCGGTCGGCGCTCTGGCCGTGGACCCGGCCACGACGGCGGATCCCGAGGATCAAGTGCTGACGCTCATGCTGGACGATGGCACCGCCGCTGGGGACGGTCAGGAGCAAGCGCCTGCCGCTCGGGATGAGGCACCTGACGCCCTCACTTCCGTGGACCGGCTGCCCGTCGGCTTCGCACTGGAAGACGCTCCGGGTGCCGCGCGGGAGGCTGCGCCGACGCCGCCGTACCGACCATTCGACGAGCTCACCATCACCCGCCGCGCACCGCTGGTGTACCCGGCTACGGCGCCGAGACGCCGGAGCGGGTCGGTGGACGTGTCGTTCACCGTCAATCCCGCCGGCGAGGTGACGGACGTCTCCGCCGAGAGCGATCTGGGCGATGTTTTCGTCAATGCGGCGCGGGATACGATCAGCCGCTGGCGTTTCGAGCCGGTGCTGGTGGACGGCGTGCCCACGGTGGTGCGCAGCGCGATCCGGGTGACCTTCCGCGACTGACCGGCTTCCGGGCAGGCTGGACTCTCGGACATTCCTTATTCAAGGTGGTGGCGAAGAAAAGGAGGCAAGCATGGAAGACCTGAAGCTCACCGCGGAGCAGCTGTTCACCCCCTGTCCGCCGGAGAGCCTCGGTTTCGACACCACGGAAGCGCTGGCGGATCTCGAGGAGATCGTCGGCCAGGAGCGCGCGCTCGAAGCCATCCGCTTCGGCATGAGCATCCGTGCCAAGGGCTTCAATCTCTACGCGCTCGGGGAGAGCGGCAGCGGCCGGCATTCCGTGGTGGAGCAGCTCGTCCGTACCCAGGCCGCCGGTGAACCCGTGCCCGCCGACTACTGCTACGTGTTCAATTTCCAGAACCCGAACGCCCCGGAAGCGCTGAAGCTGCCCGCCGGCCGTGGCCGTTCGCTCCGCGACGACATGCGTCAGCTGGTGGAGGAGCTCAAGAACTCCGTGCCCCAGGCTCTCGAGTCGGATGAGTACCGGGCGCGGCGTCAGGAGTTCGAGGACGCCTTCCGACAGCAGCAGGGGAGGGCGTTCGAGGCGCTGCAGGCGGAGGCGGAGGCGCAGAACGTCCGCCTGCTGCGCACGCCGGCGGGGTTCGCCTTCGCGCCCATGAGAAACGGGGAGGTCATCGACCCGGAGTCCTACAACAAGCTCCCCGAAGCCGAGCAGCAGGCGATCGAGCAGGTGGTGACGGGCCTGCAGGAGAAACTCGATGACCTGATTCAGCAGCTGCCGCGCTGGCGCCGTGAGATGCTGCACGCGATCCGGGACCTCAATCGCGACGTGGTCATGTCGGTCGTCGGTCAGCTTGTTGCCGAGATCCGCTCCCGTTACGAAGAGCTGCCCGAGGTGCTCGCCTACCTCGACGGTATTCAGGCGGACATCGTCGATCATGCAGACCAGTTCGGCAGGGAGGAGGAAAGCATGCCCATGCTCGCGGGCATGCTGATGGGCGAGAAGGAGCAGAGCGCCCCGTTCATGAACCGCTATCAGGTGAACGTGCTGATCGACAACAGCGATCAGCAGGGGGCGCCGGTCGTGATCCTGGACAATCCCACCTTTCCCAATCTGGTCGGCACGGTGGAGCACCAGGTCCAGCTGGGCGCCCTGGTCACGGACTTCACCATGGTCCGCGCCGGTGCGCTGCACGAGGCCAACGGCGGCTACCTCGTGCTCGATGCGCGCAAGCTGCTGATGCAGCCCTACGCCTGGGAAGGTCTGAAGCGCATGCTGCGGTCCCGGGAGATCCACATCGAGTCGCTCGGGCAGGCACTCAGCCTGATGAGCACGGTGGCCCTCGAGCCGGAGCGCATACCGCTGGATGCCAAGGTGGTGCTGGTAGGGGACCGGTATCTCTACTACCTGCTCTGCCAGTACGACGAGGAGTTCAACGAGCTGTTCAAGGTGGCCGCCGACTTCGAGGACCAGATGAGCCGGGGGGCGGACGACACCCGGGCGTTCGCTGGTTTCCTCGGCACCTTCGCGCGCCGTGAAGGCATCAAGCCGCTGGCTGCCAGTGCCGTTGGACGTCTTGTGGAGCATGCCTCGCGCATGGCGGACGACTCGGAAAAGCTCTCGACCCGGTTCGGCAGGATCGCGGACATCGTCCGCGAGGCGGATTTCCGGGCCCGGCAGGCCGGCAACGGCGCCATCACGGCGGCGGACGTGCAGGGCACCATCGATGCCCGGGAGTACCGGCACGCGCGGATCCGGGAGCGGCTGCTGGAGAACACGCTGCGCGGCACGCTCATGGTCAGCACCTCGGGCACGGCGGTGGGGCAGATCAACGGCCTGTCCGTGATGCAGCTCGGCGATCACGCGTTCGGCCACCCGACCCGCATCACGGCCCGGGTGCGCATGGGCAAGGGCCAGGTGGTGGACATCGAGCGCGAGGTGGACCTGGGCGGACCCATCCACTCCAAGGGCGTGATGATTCTCTCCGGCTACCTGGCCGGCCGCTACTGCCAGGACCTGCCGCTGACGCTGCAGGCCAGCCTGGTCTTCGAGCAGTCCTACGGCGGCGTCGAGGGCGACAGCGCCTCCGCCGCGGAGCTGTTCGCGCTGCTCTCCGCGCTCTCCGGCGTGCCGATCCGGCAGTCGCTCGCCATCACGGGATCCATCAATCAGCTCGGTCGGATTCAGCCCATCGGCGGGGTCAACGAGAAGATCGAGGGCTTCTTCGATCTGTGCAGCGGCCGGGACGGCGGCCTGACGGGAGATCAGGGGGTGGTGATTCCCGCGGCCAACGTGAAGCACCTGTGCCTGAAACGCGAGGTGGTGGAGGCGGCCGCGCAGGGCCGGTTCCACGTCTATGCCATCGAGACCGCCGATCAGGGGCTGTCGGTGCTCACCGGGATGGAAGCCGGCGAGCTGGATGGATCCGGCAACTACCCGGCGGGCACCGTCAATCAGCTCATCGAGACCCGCCTGGCCGCCATGGCGGCAGCGGCCCTGAAGCGCGCCCGGGAGCTCGGAGAGCCATGAGCACGACCATCCGCAGGATACTGGTGGCGCTGGATGAATCGCCGCACAGCCGTGCGGCGCTGGAGGAAGCGGCAGAGCTGGCCGCAGGTCTGCAGGCGGAGCTCATGGGCATGTTCGTTCTGGACGCGGACCTGCTCCGGCTCGCCGGGTTGCCGGTCGGTCGGGAGACCGGCCTCACCTCCGCCCGACGGCGGGCTCTGGATCCGGTGAGCATGGAGCGGGCGCTCAGGATGCAGGGGGAAGCAGCGCGCCGAACCCTGGAAGCCATCGCCGAGCGGCACCGGCTGAGGAGCTCGTTTCTGCTCGGCCGGGGCAGCGTTACCGGCGAGCTGATCGAGGCGGCGAGCCGCGCAGACATCGTCGCCATGGGCATGATCGGGCACATGGGGCTTTCCGGGCGGCACCTGGGATCCACCGCGCGCCAGATCCGCACACGCTCGCGCTGCTCGCTGCTGCTGCTGGCACCCGGCCGCCGCCCCGGCAATCGGGTGGTGGCGGTGTGCACCGGGTCGCCGGATTCGGATCGGGGTCTGGACCTGGCGCTGGAGCTGGCGCGACGCCGCGGTACGCCGCTGGTGCTGCTGCCCTGCAGCGACGATCCTGACCTGCGCGAGCGTCTTCTCAAACAGGCGTCCGAACGCGGTGTGGAGGTTCAGCTCGGCACCGCGCCGGCAGGATTCGAGGAACTGGCTGCAACCGTGCGCAGCCACGGTGGCGGGCTGCTGGTCGTGGGGCAGGACTGCGACCTCATCGCCGGCCACGACGACGAGCTGGACCGGCTGGGTTGTCCGGTGCTGCTCGCCTACGCGTCGGGGGCCGAGCCGGGCGTCGAAGGCGCATCCTCGGGCGCCTGACCGACTCGGGTGCCCGCACGTCCGCTGAGCGCGGCCTCCACCGCGTCGAGGGCACAGATACTGGCCGGCCGGCCCGTCCGGGTGGCGAATTCCAGCGCGCTTTCCAGCTTCGGTCCCATGGACCCTGCGGCTGCGATCCTCCGGTCGATGAGCGTGCGCGCGGTATCGAGCCCGATGCCGGCCAGCGGTGGTCCGGAGCGCACGTCAGGCTCGGGATAGACACCGGGCACGTCCGTGGCGAAGACCAGGTGCCGGGCATCGAGCGCCACCGCCAGCAGGGCGGCGATCCGATCCTTGTCCACGACCCCCGCCACCGGTTCACCGGACACGCTCTCCGGGATGCCGCCGCCACCGCCGGCGATCACGTGGTGCGTGCGGAGCAGGGTGGCTATGGCGGCCTCCTCCAGCACCGCGAGCGGCGTCGGTGAGGCCACGGCGACCCGCCAGCCGTCGCCTGCGCGCACGGCGCTGCCGTCGGGGCGGCTGCGCAGCACGGGACCCACCGCCTTCACCGGCGGCCCCGGATCTTCCGCCACCACCACCCGGGTGAGCAGGCTCAGGGCGGTGTGCTTCAACGCCCTGACCAGCAGGTAGCCGAGCTCGCCCTGGGTCTGGGCGATGTGGATGTCCAGGTTGCCGTGGCTCGGGTCCTGGCGGAGCAGACGCCCGACCTGCGGGCCGTTGCCGTGGACGATGAGCAGCCGGTAGCCGCGTTCGGCGAGCCGTTTCAGCCGCTCGCCGGTGGCCCGGACGATGCGGCGCTCCGGCGCGTAGTCCTCGCCGGCATCCGTGGGCGGCGAGAGGGCGTTGCCGCCGAGGGCCAGCACCAGCAGCGGCCGGTCGTGAAACGGAATTGCCGGTTCAGCGCTCATGCGTCGCGGCCGTATCGGTCGTCTTCAGGTGCGCGTCGAGCAGCGCGTCGACCCGGCTGGCGAGCCCCGGCGCGGCGTGATCGCGGTACGAGTAGCGGGCACGTACCACGGGCACGGACACGTTCAGCGCCCTGGCCAGATCGATGGGCGTGCCGGCGACGACCACATCCACCCCGGCAGCTTCCACGGTGGCTCTGAGCGCTGCCAGCTCGGCGCGGCTGTAGCCCATGGCCGGGAGCACCGGGCCGATGTGCGAATAACGCTCGAACACGGCGCGCAACGACGGGCTGGCGAACGGTCGCGGATCGACGATCTCCGCCACCGGCAGTTGGCGCACGGCGTGGTAGCCGGCACCGGTGGGCATGCCGCCGTGGGTGATGGTGGGTCCGTCCTCCACCACGAGCACGCGTGCCCCGGTGAGCGCCTCGGGATCATCCAGCGTCACGGGTGAGTCCGCGTAGATCCGCTCGACAGCGGGCAGGAGCCGATCGAGCGTCGCGTCCACGGTCTGCCGTTGCGCTTCCGTCGCCGCGTCGAGCTTGTTCACCACCACCAGGTCGGCCGTGCGGAGGACCGCGGCGCCGGGGTAGTGGGTGTCGAGCTGATCCGGGCGCAGCGCGTCCACCACCACCAGCGTGAGGTCCGGGCGGATGAAGGAGAAGTCGTTGTTGCCGCCGTCCCAGAGGATGAGCGCCGCCTCCTGCTCGGCGGCGCGCAGCACGGCCGCGTAGTCGGCGCCGGCAAACACCACACCGCCCGCCGCGATATGCGGCTCGTACTCTTCGCGTTCCTCCAGCGTGCAGTCCGCGGCATCCAGGTCGGACATGGAGGCGAAGCGCTGGACGACCTGCCGGCTCAGGTCGCCGTAAGGCATGGGGTGGCGGATGACGGCGGTGGCGATGCCGCGGTCGTTCAGATGCGCGCTCAGATGGCGGGCCACCTGCGACTTGCCGCAGCCGGTGCGCACGGCGCAGACGGCGATCACCGGCACGTTGGCGCGCAGCATCGTGGTATGGGGTCCGAGCAGCGTGAAGTCGGCGCCGGCGGCCAGTACCCGGCTGGCCATGCGCATCACGTGCGCGTGGTCCACGTCGCTGTAGGCGAACACCACCTGGTCGATCGCCTGGTCGCGAATGAGCGACTCGAGCTCGCGCTCCGCGACGATGGGAATGCCGTCGGGATAGCGGCTGCCGGCCAGCTCGGGCGGATAGCGCCGCCGATCGATACCCGGGATCTGGGTGGCCGTGAAGGCGACCACGGTGATGTCAGGATCGTCCCGGAACACCACGTTGAAATCGTGGAAGTCCCGCCCCGCGGCGCCGAGAAGCACCAGCCTTTTCACTCGAACCGTCATGGCCCTCCCGTCCGCTACGTGCTTATCCGTACGTGTTTCTCCGGCGTCCGGCGTTACCATCCGAAAGGACTGCAAAGGCGGGGAAGCACCCGGAAAGCCAATGACGCCGATCGCCGGACTGGACATTCATCATACCGCCTACCTCGGGCCCGACGGCGAAGCCGTGAAAGCACTGCCCGCGGACCTCTCGACCCCGGACGTGCTCGCCGGTCTCTACCGCGACATGGTGTTCGCGCGGCTGTTCGACGCCCGTGCCATCACCCTGCAGCGCACGGGCCGGCTCGGCACCTACGCCTCGCTGCTCGGCCAGGAGGCGGTGGGGGTGGGCGTGGGCCATGCCATGCGTGCCGAGGACGTGCTGCTGCCGTCCTTCCGCGAGCATGCCGTGCAGCTCAAGCGCGGCGTGCTGCCGGAAGAGATCTACCGGTACTGGGGCGGGGACGAACGGGGCTCCGATTTCGCCGGTCCGCGGGAGGATTTCCCGGTGTGCATCACCGTGGGTGGTCACACCCCACAGGCCGCGGGCGTGGCGCTGGCCTTCAAGCTGCGCGGCGAGGCGCGGGTGGCCGTCTGCGTGATGGGTGACGGGGCGACGTCGAAAGGGGATTTCTACGAAGGGCTCAATGCGGCCGGCGTCTGGCAGCTGCCCTTCGTCTGCGTGGTCACCAACAATCAGTGGGCCATCTCCACCCCGCGACGGGAGCAGACGGCCGCCGAGACCCTGGCCCAGAAAGCCATCGCCGCAGGAATCGATGGCGAGCAGGTGGACGGCAACGACGTGGTGGCGGTGGCGGACGTGATCGGCGCCGCCCTGGAGCGGGCGCGCAGCGGCCGGCCGAGCCTGGTGGAGTGTCTGACCTACCGGCTGGGGGATCACACCACCGTGGACGACGCGAGCCGTTATCGGGAGGACGCCGAGGTGAGCGCCGCCTGGCAGCGCGACCCCATCGCCCGGCTGCGCCTGTACCTGTCGAACCATGCCGGCTGGGACAAGGCGCAGGAGAAGGCGCTGCTCGAGGAATCCGAGCAGAGGCTCGAGCAGGCCGTTCAGACCTATCTCGACACACCGCCGGAGCCGATCGAAGCCGTCTTCGATCACCTTTACGAGCAGCTGCCGCGGCCGCTGGCAGGTCAGCGACAGGCGCTGCTGGATCAGCAGCAAGCGCCGCCGGAGAGCGATCGTGGCTGAAGTCAATCTCCTCGGTGCGGTGAACCTGGCGCTCAGACGGGCCATGACCGAGGACGAACGGGTGCTCGTCTTCGGCGAGGACGTGGGGGTGGACGGCGGTGTGTTCCGCGCCACGGACGGCCTGCTGCAGGCCTTCGGGCCCAGACGGGTGCTGGATACGCCGCTGGCCGAGACTCTGATCGCTGGGCTCGCCGTGGGCCTCGCGGCACAGGGCTTCCGGCCGGTGGCGGAGATCCAGTTCATGGGCTTCATCTACGCCACCCTGGACCAGATGATCAATCACGCCTCACGGCTGCGCACCCGTACCCGCGGCCGGCTGACCTGTCCCATGGTGCTCCGGGCCCCGTACGGCGGCGGCATTCACGCGCCGGAACATCACTCGGAGAGCACGGAAGCACTCTTCGCCCACGTGCCCGGCTTGCGGGTCGTCATCCCCTCCACCCCGGCGGATGCCTACGGGCTGCTGCTCTCCGCCATCCGCGACCCGGACCCGGTGGTGTTTCTCGAGCCGAAGCGCCTCTACCGGCAGGTCAAGGAAGCGGTGGAGGACGACGGCAGGGGGCTGCCGCTCGACCGCTGCCGCGTGCGCCGGGAAGGCGGCGACGTGACCCTGGTCTCCTGGGGCGCCATGATGCGCGAGACGATGGCCGCGGCGGAGGCCCTGTCCGGAGAGGGTATCTCGGCTGCCGTCATCGACGTGTGCACGCTGAAACCCCTGGATGCGGACACCATCCTCGACTCGGTGGCCCGCACGGGGCGGCTGGTCATCGTGCACGAAGCAGCCCGGACCGCGGGATTCGGCGCGGAGGTGGCGGCGACGGTGGCGGATGCAGGGCTCTTCGATCTGAAGACGCCGATTGTGCGCGTGACAGGCTGGGACACGGTGATGCCGCTGCCGCGGCACGAGGCATCCTACCTGCCGGATACGGCGCGCATCGTCGATGCGGTTCGCCGGGTGCTCGCCTATGACTGACGGGAAGACGACCGCGGAACAATTCCACCTGCCCGATCTCGGCGAAGGCCTCAACGACGCAGAGGTCGTGAGCTGGCTTGTTGGCAGCGGCGATCGGGTGGTTACCAGCCAGCCGCTGCTGACGGTGGAAACGGACAAGGCGGTGGTGGACATCCCGAGCCCGAGAAGCGGCGTGATCGCCGAGTGCCTCGCGGCCGCGGGTGACGTGGTCGAGGTGGGCGAGCCGCTGCTGCGATTTGCCGCCGGAGCCGGACGGGCGGACGCCGGAGCGGTGGTCGGCGAGCTCGAGAGTCCGCCCGCCGGGCCGACAGCGGCGCGACCGGTTCCGGAAGAGCCGGCCCTGCGGGCGAGTCCGAGCGCGCGTCGCGAACGGCTCATCGGCGTGCGGCGGGCCATGGCGAGACGGATGGCGGATGCCTGTGCGCGGGTGGCCTGCGCCACGGTGACCGGGGAGGCCGATGTCAGCGCCTGGCAGGGTGAGGAAGGTGCCGGCGACTCGCTCATGGTCCGTCTGGTGCGTGCCGTGGGTATCGCAGCCTCGGCGGTGCCGCTGCTCAACGCCGCCTACGACGACACCAGCGGGGTGCTGCGTCGCAATGCGGCCGTGCACCTGGGCATCGCCATGGAGTCCGCGGACGGGCTGTTCGTGCCGGTGCTGCGGGATGCAGCGGGCAAAACGGCGGAGGATGTCGCCACGGAGCTCGAGCATCTGCGGCAGGCGGTGGCGGATCGAACGATCCGCCCGGAAGCGCTTCGCGGGCAGACGATCACCTTGTCCAATTTCGGCGCGGTGGGCGGGCTGCATGCCGAGATGGTGGTGGTGCCGCCACAGGTGGCCGTGGTCGGCGCCGGTCGGATATTCGAGCGGCTGGTGCCGGAAGATAGCGGTACCGCCGTGGCCCGGATGCTGCCGCTGTCGGTGAGCTTCGATCACCGGGTGGTCACCGGGTGGTCACCGGGGTGGAGGCCTGCCGCTTCCTGAATGCTCTGATCGCGGATCTGGAGCAGGGCGTGTGACGCGCACCAACCGGCGGCAGAAACGGAAAGGAACGGAAAACGGAGCAGCAACGTGACGACGGAATTCAGCTTTGCGGACGATCTGGGCCCGGAGAAGGTCATTGAGATCTACGATGTGGCGACCGGTCTGAAAGCAATTCTGGTGGTGGACAACACCGCCGCTGGACCTGCCATCGGCGGGGTGCGGATGGCGCCGGACGTGAGCGCCGAGGAGTGCTTCCGCCTGGGCCGGGCCATGACGCTCAAGAACGCCATGGCCGGCCTGGCGCACGGCGGCGGCAAGTCGGTGATCGCCGCGGATCCGGCCATGCCGGCGGCGGACCGCTCGGTGCTGATCAAGGCCTTCGCCCGGGCGATTGCCGACGTGCGCGACTACATCCCGGGTCCCGACATGGGCACGGACGAGACCGCCATGGCGGAAGTGCAACACCTCATCGGCCGCGCGGTGGGGCTGCCGCGGGAGGTAGGCGGCATACCGCTGGACGAGATCGGCGCCACAGGCTACGGCCTGGCGGTGGCGCTGGAAGCCGCAGCGCCCCATCTCTCGCTCGGCACCGACGCCCCGAGGGTGGTGGTGCAGGGATTCGGCTCCGTGGGGCAGCACGCTGCCCGCTTCCTCGCCGAGCGAGGTGCGGTGCTGGTGGGCGTCTCCGACAGCCACGGCGCCCGGGCGTGCGAAGCCGGTTTCGACCTGAAGCGACTGCTCGCCCACAAGGCGGCAGGTCGATCCGTGGCGGCCTTCGATCAGGGTGAGGTCATCGAGGCGGACGCGCTGCTCGCCGTGCCCTGCGAGATCTGGATTCCGGCCGCGCGGCCGGACGTGATCCGCGAGGACAATGCCGGCACCATGCAGACGAAGGTGGTCATCCAGGGCGCGAACATTCCGGCCACCGATGCCGCCGAGCGGATTCTGGCCGAGCGCGGCGTGCTGGTGATTCCGGACTTCGTGGCCAACGCCGGCGGGGTGATCTGCGCCGCCGTGGAGTATCACGGCGGCAATCAGACCATGGCCATGGACACCATTGCGGAGAAGATCCGCACCAACGTCGCGGAGGTGCTGGCCCGGGCTGTCGATGAAAAGGTGCTGCCGCGGGCGGCGGCACTCGCCATTGCCCGCGAGCGGGTGCAGCGGGCCATGTCGTTCAGGTAAGGGCTTCGGCGAACGTTTCCGTGTGATAGCGCCAGGCGGCCATGCCGGTGGACCAGAAGTCCTCCGGCAGTCCGGCCTTGCGCTTGAGCGCGGCCACGAACGCCTTCGCCGAGGGCAGCTGTTCCCATACCTTCGGCAGGAAGGTGGCGCGACGGGAGCCCATGGTGAGCACGAGCCCGTCCACCTCGGGCCGGAGCTGGGCGATCAGATCGGCTTCGTCACGCACGGTCATGGGCGTGAGGGGCGAGAGCACGGATATCTCGATGTCGATGTCGGCGAGCTCGGTGGCGGTGACCGGGTAGAAACGCGGATCGGCAAGGGCCGTGCTGCAGGCCGTTCTGGCCACGTCCAGCGCCAGCGGCTGCACCGCTTCGAGCGATCCCGTGCAGCCGCGCAGCGTACCGTGTCGGTGCAGGGTGACGAAGGAGGCGCGGATCGCGCGCAGCGCGGGATTCAGATCTTCCTCGTCGGGTGACAGCGCCACGCCGGTGTGCACCGCATGGGTCATGGATGCGCGGGCGATCTCCAGCAGCCGGCGCCGGTCGTCGGGCGCGTACTCAGTCGAGGGCATAGGCGCCGTATCCCACCACCTGACGGCGGTCGCCGGCGGTGTCGCCGGAGGTCCTGACGTCCAGCGTGTGCACCGAGAGCCCGTGGCCACGGGCGGCCAGCATCAGCCCGTTGATCGCGTAGGCGCCGCAGGCTTCCTCGCCGGTCAGATCCGTGGCTCTCGCGAGAATCTTCGCCGTGGTGTGTGCATCGATGGTCCGGGCCGCGTCGTACGGGTGGTAGTGGGACAGATCCGAGCTCACCACGACGAGGGTCTCCTCCCCGCCCCAGAGAAATTCCAGCACCTGTGCCACTTCCGTCGCCGGGCAACGGCCGACCACGATGGGTACCAGCTCGAAGTCGCTGAGCACGGCCTGCAGGAACGGCAGGTGCACCTCCAGACTGTGCTCCTGCGCGTGCGCCTGATCTGAGACGCAGGTGCCCGGCAGCTTCAGGGCGGCGTCGATGGCAGCCCGATCCAGCCGGACGCTCCCCGTGGGAACCGAGAAAGCGTCCACCGAGGGAAATGCCATGCCCTTCAGCGCGACCCGGTGGGCCGGCCCGATCAGCACCACGCGGCGGATCCTCTCGGCCATGGCCTCGAGCTCGCGGTAGGCCGATGCGGCGACGGGTCCGGAGTAGACATAGCCCGCATGGGGAACGATCAGCGCCTTGGGCGCAGCACCGGGGCGGGCGTCCGCCCCGTCCAGCAGGCGGCACACCGTCGCGGCAAGCTCGCGGGCCTCGCCGGGATAAAACATGCCGGCAACCGCCGGTGGTCGTGTGTTTACCTGTCTGTCCCGAGTGGATTCAGGCACCTTTCCTTCCGTTCGGCCCGTTTGAGGTGCCGATTTTCCTTGAATTGGTTGATATGTGGGGGCGGCGGACCCATATCACAAGCCATGGAAAACACGGTGGTCGACACGAAGTACTGGCACCGGACCGACGACGGACGGGTGCAGTGCGATGTCTGTCCGCGGCACTGCAGGCTGCGCGAGGGTCAGCGCGGCCTCTGCTATGTCCGTCAGTGTCTGGACGATTCCGTCCGGCTGGTGAGCTATGGCCGATCGTCCGGTTTCTGCGTGGATCCCATCGAGAAGAAGCCGCTCAATCACTTCTATCCGGGCAGCAGCGTGCTGTCCTTCGGCACCGCCGGCTGCAACCTGGCCTGCAAGTTCTGCCAGAACTGGGACATGAGCAAGTCGCGCGAGATGGATACGCTCGCCGACCAGGCGAGCCCCGAGCGGCTCGCCGACGCGGCGGTGGAGATGGCCTGTCGGAGCGTCGCCTTCACCTACAACGATCCCATCATCTTTCTCGAGTACGCCGTGGACGTGGCCGAGGCCTGCCGGCAGCAGGGGGTGAAGTCCGTGGCCGTCACGGCCGGCTACGTGGATCCCGAGCCACGCGCGGAATTCTTCCGGGCCATGGATGCCGCCAACGTGGACCTGAAGGCGTTCACCGAGCGCTTCTACCACAGGATCTGCGGCGGCCACCTGGCCCCTGTGCTCGATACCCTGAACTTCATCAGGCACGAGACGGACTGCTGGCTCGAGCTGACCACGCTGCTGATCCCCGGCGAGAACGACTCGGAGAAGGAAATCGACGAGATGACCGCCTGGGTGGTCGAGCACCTGGGCCCGGACGTCCCCATGCACTTCACGGCCTTCCACCCCGACTGGAAGATGCGCGACGTGCCGAGCACGCCGGCGGCTACCCTGTCGCGGGCGCGCCGGATCGCCATGGCCAACGGCGTGCACTTTGCCTACACGGGCAACGTTCACGACGCCGAGGGCGGCAGCACGTGGTGTCCGTCCTGCGGGTCGCTCCTCATCGAGCGTGACTGGTACCGGCTCGGTCGTTGGGAGCTGGACGGGCGGGGCTGCTGCCGGAGCTGCGGGCACCAGCTCCCGGGACGCTTCGGCGCCGCCCCCGGTCAGTTCGGCGCGCGCCGGATTCCCGTGCGGCTCAACCCCGTCCGCTGATTCGCCCGCGACCGTATGCTGTCGTTTTTCACCTGCCGAAGTCGGCGGCGCTGTGCCGCTCGGGTACCCGCAGTTCCTCCGGTCCCCACGGCCGGTTGACACGCCGGCCGCGCTGCACGGCGGGACGCTCCTCGATGGCCTTTGCCCAGCGGATCACGTTCCCGTACGACGCCACGTCCAGAAACTCTGCGGCGTCGTAGATGTTGTGGAGCACGCAGGCACCCCACCAGGCGTAGTTGGCCATGTCGGCGATGGTGTAGTCGCTGCCGCAGAGGTAGGTCCGTTCTGCGAGCTGCCTGTCCAGCACGTCGAGCAGACGCTTCACCTCCATGGTGTAGCGGTTGATGGGGTACTCCCACTTCTCCGGCGCGTAGGCGTAGAAATGACCGAAACCGCCGCCGAGATAGGGCGCGCTGCCCATCTGCCAGAAGAGCCAGGAGTAGCACTCCGCGCGGCCGGCAGGATCCTTCGGCAGAAAGGCACCGAACTTCTCCGCGAGATAGAGGAGGATGGCGCCGGATTCGAACACCCGCACCGGCTGCCTGCCGCTCCGATCGACCAGCGCCGGAATCTTCGAGTTCGGATTGATCTCCACGAAACCGCTGCCGAACTGATCGCCCTCGCCGATGTTGATCAGCCAGGCGTCGTACTCCGCATCGATGCCTGCCTCGAGCAGTTCCTCGAGCAGCACGGTGACCTTGACACCGTTCGGGGTGGCCAGGGAGTAGAGCTGCAGCGGGTGCTCACCCACCGGCAGCGCCTTCTCGTGGGTCGCCCCGGCGATGGGCCGGTTGATGTTCGCGAAGCGGCCGCCACTCTCCTTGTCCCAGGTCCAGACCTTGGGGGGTGTGTAGGCGCTGGTCATGCCGTTCTCCTCGCAGAATTGACTGAGCGACGGATTAAGGCACTCCGTGAGGGCACGATCAAGGATCGGTCGGGCATATGGCTATGCCTTGGAGCACTGGCCGGAAAGCGGGACGGGGCGCGACCATCATGGCATCCTCCCGGACTGGATGCGGGGAGGGTGCTGTGCCAGGAGGGACATCAGGAAGTCGTGTCGGTGTGCTGCCTGCCGCGCTGCTTGGGGTGCTGCTGGGCGCCGCCGCCTGCACCGACCGGGGTGCCGACCCGGGCCCGGTCTCCATACCGGACGATGCCTCCCGGGCGTTCAACTGCCCGGATCCGGACGCGGCCGAAGCCGGGCTGCGTGCCCTGAACCTGCTGGACCATCACGGCCCGATCCTGCCGACGGAAGCGCAGTTCGAAGCCCTGCAGAAGTTCGTCGTCAGCCGCGGCTACGCCAGCTGGTGCCAGGATCAGTTCCGCAGCACCGGCGTGCGCATGACCGGGCCGGTTCTCCCTGCCCGTTCGCGCACGACGGGGGCGGTGGCGAACACCGCCTTCTCCACCCACGCCCGCGTCAAGGTCTACTACTCCAAGGACGTGGTGACCTGGCTGGAGAACGGCCGCACCGGCGGGATTCCCGACGGGTCGATGATCGTCAAGGCCATGTGGCCGGGTGCCGGCGAAACCACGGCCGATGCGGACATCGACGGCTGGGCCGTGATGTTCCGGGACAGCCGGGCCTCGAAGGATGGCTGGCTGTGGTACCTCTACTACCGGCCCGGCAACGTGCCCTACCGCTTCGAGTTCGAGTCCGCACAGTACGGCCTGTCGTTCTGCCTCGCCTGCCACGCCTCGGCGACCGCGGAGCGGACGTTCGCGTCGCTGGACAACCTCAGCAACAGCAATCCGGTCACCTTCGTGCGCGTCATCGACCCGAGCCTCGACCAGGCGGACGACGGTGGCGCGCATCACCTGCTCGAGGGGGTCGACACCCCGCCGCCCGGGAGCACGGAGGAGAAGGCGTTGCGCATCTTCGCCTATCTGCCGCTCCAGAGCCCGGCCCCGCCAGACGTGGCGCTGCTGCAGGCGGTCGAGGCGCATGCGGGCGTGGAGGACGCGGCGGCCATAGCGGCCCGGAAGCCCCGGGAGCTGCCCATGGACGTGATGTTCGATCACGTGCCGGCAGCGCCGACCCCGACGGATCCCGGCTTCATCACCGCGAGTACCTGCAACGGCTGTCACGACACGAGCGATCTGCTGAACGGCACCAATCCGGAGATGTCGGTGCCGCTGAACGGTCACACCTTCGATAAGCCCGTCTTCATCCCTCGAGACCCGGAGCTGGCGAACCTCAGCCCGTATGGCGAGTGGAGCGGCTCGCTCATGTCCGTCTCGGCACGGGATCCGGTATTCAGAGCCCAGCTCGAGTGGGAGACAAGCACCTATCCGGATCTGCCCGGAGACCCGCGGGCGGCGGAGATTACCCGTCGCTGCCTGCACTGTCATGCCGCGATGGGCGCGAGGACCGACCCGACGCTCGCCGCGGACCTGGAAAACACCTATACGGTCCCCCCGGGTGATCGGCCCAACAGCCACGAGGCGGTGTTCGCAGGGCTGGCCCGCGACGGCGTCTCCTGCGCGGTCTGTCATCGGATGGCGGCGGACGGTCTCGGCAAGCCGGAGACGTTCAACGCGAACTTCGAGATCGGCCCCGCCGACGAGATCTACGGTCCCTACGACGACGTGCGTACGCTACCCATGCACAACGCGCTGGGCATCACGCCGTTGCCCGGTGCGCAGATCAGGGACAGCGGCCTGTGCGGGTCCTGCCACATGGTGGACGTGCCGGTGATGGATCATCCGGAGCGCCCCACCGCCCACGAGCAGACTACCTACTACGAATGGCGCAACAGCGATTTCGCCGGATCCGGCGAGACGTGCCAGTCGTGTCACATGCCGGACGTGAATCCGCTCATGCCGGATCTGCCCGCGGTGGAGAGCCGCATTGCCAACATCGAGGACACCAGCTTCCCGCACACGGCGCATCGCGCGGATTCGGACGCGCTGGATACGGAATCGCGCCGCTACCGGCGCCATACCCTGACCGGCATCAATCTCTTCACCATGGCCATGTTCGAACAGTTCCCGATGCTGCTCGGATCGAATACCTGGTACCCGTCGAGACCCGTTGCCACACTTGTTTCTCCCAAGGCGTTTGCCATCGAGGAAGCGAGGAACCTGGCGCGGAACGCCACGGCCAGGGTGCGCGTGAGCGATCTCTCAATCGGAGAGCCGTTCGGCTTCACGGTGTCGGTGGAGAACCTGGCCGGTCACAAGTTTCCAAGCGGGGTCGGATTCCGGCGGGCGTTCCTCGAGATCGCGCTGCTCGGGGGTGACGATGAGGTGCTCTGGTGTTCGGGGTGCACCGACCGACTCGGCTTCATACTCGATGGGAATGACGGTGCGCGTCTGCCTGCGGAGCTGCCGCGAGAGAGCAACGCCTTTCAGCCGTACCATCCTGAGATCAGCGCTGAGGACCAGGTGCAGATCTACGAAACCCGGCACGTGAACCATGCCGGGCAGCTCACCACCAGCTTCGTCGAGCTGGATCTCGAGGTGAAGGACACACGGCTGCTGCCTCGGGGTTGGGATTCCACTGCGTTCCCGGAGTACGACATGAATCCGGTGGGCCGGACGATCCCCGATCCCGCGCACATCGACCGTTTCCGTGTGCGGCCTGCAGGGGTGAGCGCCGCGGCGGTGCAGAGCATCCGCGTGCGGATCTACTACCAGGCGCTGCCGCCGTACTACCTGCTCGACCGATTTTCCCTGCTTGCCCGTGACACCGCCGATGCGTACCCGGAGACACAGCGGCTGCTGCACATCGTCTCCAGACTCAATCTGGACGACGGGAGCTCTGCCCGGCACATCCGGGGATGGCGGCTGCTCGTGGACGAACACCGGATGCCGGTTCACCCGCCCCTGGCGGAGGCGGGCAGCGGCGCAATGAGGGCCAGAACGTCGAAGTGGAGCAGCCAGCGGAACGTCCGTGCGCACGAGGCCAGCGCCTGTTCCGCTTCGTCGAGCTGCTGCAGCAGCTGAGTCTCTGCCCGCAGACGGTCCGAAGGGCTCCAGTCGATGGCGGCGATGGAAGCCTTCAGCTCCGCCGCCGTGCTGATCCACGCGGACTCCAGTGAGACAACGTCTGCATGCAGCCAGGCGAGCGTCTGCTTCAGGCTGCCGATCAGCTCCGACAGCCAGCGGGCGGGCACCCTGGCGCGGGCGGTTGCGGCAGCGGAGGACCGCGAGCCGATGAACGGGGCGATGCTCGGCGGCAGGAGCGACAGCCGCGGATGGTGAGACCTTTGCCCGTCCGGGGATCGTTCGAATGTCCAGTCGACGCGCAGCCGCGGCTGCCGCGCCGGCTCTGCCGCGCAGGCGCGCAGATCTGCCCGGTAGTCTTCGAGGGGCTGCTGAGACCCGGTGTCTGCCCCGAGGCTCCCGCGCGCGCCGAGACGCAGGGCGGCCCGGCGCAGACCGGCCTTGAGCTCGCGCAGCTGGAGCTGCTCGGCGTGATCACCGCGCAGGGCATCCTCCAGAGTGGCCTGGATCTGCGCCGAGGCGGATGGCGGACCGGGCGCGTGCAGGTAAGGGAGGAGCTCGAGCAGCTCGCTGAGGCGAGCGACATGCGCTCCGAGTCCCCGGTGAAGACCGCGCATGGCGGGCACGAGCAGGCTGTCGACGAGGGTGGCGGTGGCGTTCACGGCTTCGACGGCATCGTCGCCGCTGAGCTCGCCGGGCAGCAGGACCGGCGTTTCCGTCAGCTGAGCACAGCACACGTCCAGCAGCGCGATATCCGCGCAGAAGCCCGTCACGAGATCGCCCATCCGCTGAACCGCCACCAGTGTCCCCGACCGGATTCCCGGATTCAGCATAGGAGCCGCCGGACACGGGCTGGATAGCCCGTCCGGGCTATTCGGTGAGGCCCGCGGCCGCGAGGTGGGTGCGCAGGCGGTCGAGCAGCCGCTCCTCCGTGAACGGCTGCATCATCATCAGCCGTCCCTGCAGCGTGAAATCCGGTGCCGCTTCCCGGAGCCGGCTGACGGCAGCCAGCGCCGCCTCGTGATCGCCCATGGCCTCGAAGCTGGCGATCATCGCGAGATATGCGCCGGTGGCGTCCTCGCGGAAGGAAATCGCTTCCCGGCAGGCTGTCAGCGCGGCGTCGTAGTCACCCCGCACGAAGTGGCACATGCCGAGGATCGTCCGATAGCGGTACGCAGACGCCGAGTGGGGGTCCACCTTCAGCAGTTCTTCGAGCTGCATGATGCATTCGTCCAGCCTGCCGGCCATGCCGTAGGCCTGCGCCAGCAGGCTCAACGCCCGTGCCGAGCTGGGATTGATGCCGACCGACTTCTCCAGATGGCTGATGGCCTCGTCGCGCCTGCCGAGCAGGATGTTGGCGAGACCCATATCCGCATGGGCGTGGGAAGATCGGGCGTCCGTGTCCAGGCAGCGTCGGGCCGCGGCGTGGAGATCTTTGACGCACTGTCTGGCGTCATCGCACCACTGCTCGTAGAGGCTGAGCTGCAGCGTCGAGACGCGGCCGTGCCAGCCGAGACCGAAGTCGGGGTCGGCCTGAGTAGCCAGGTCGAAGTAGTCGAGTGCTTTCTTCAGATCCTCGCGGTTGGTGCGGTTCAGGTGCCAGAATCCTCTGCAGCAGTAGTCCCAGGTCGTGTAGTCCGCCCGCTGCCGGTTCAGGACGTCGGCTTCCTCCGCACCCAGCAGCTCCGGCGCCATGGCGGTGACGATGTTGCGGGCGATTTCCTCCTGAAGATCGAACAGGTTGCCGAGCGTGGACTCGAAGGTGTGTGACCACACATCCAGGCCGGCGGTGGCATCGACCAGGCGCACGGTCACGCGGACCACATCGTCATGGCGGCGGAGGCTGCCGCAGATCAGGTAGCGCGCGCCGAGATGCTCGCCGACGGTTTTCGGTTCGGATTCCGTGGAGGAAAACGACCGGCTCGATGCGTAGGCGATGACGGGAAACCACTGCCAGGAGGACAGACGCACCAGCAGCTCCTCCATGATGCCGTCGAGCAGGTGATCCCGGTCTTCGCCCGGCTGCAGGTCCTCGAAGGGCAGCACGGCGATGGACGGCCTGCCGATGCGATCGACCATGCGGACCTGGGTAGCGAGCGGATTCTCCGGCGCCTGCTCCTCGAGCATTTCCCGGTAGGCGTAAACGGCCTCGGTGCGGTTCGATACGTTCAGGTTGCGGAGGATGCCCGTAACATGGATCTTCACGGTGTTGTTGGAGATGCCGAGCAGCTCGCAGATCTCCCGGTTGGACAGCCCACGCGCCACCAGACGGAAGATTTCCATCTGTCTCGGCGTGAGGGGGAGCTTTTCCGCGGAGGTGTCGGCGACGGCCATGGGTGTTTGGGACGACCCCGTCGGTCTGGTAAGTTGCCAGACCTTACTAGAGCGGCCGCCGGGGAACAATGGAGCAGGTCACGCTGGAGTTCGAGCGGCTGCTTTCGCATGAGAGTCTGCCGCAGCGTCATGTGGCCGTGATCGGCGCCGGGATCGCCGGGCTGGTGGCGGCGCACACGCTGGCGCTGCTCGGACAGACCGTCACGGTGTTCGAAGCGAGCCCCAGGGTCGCAGGGCGCATCCTCACGCATCGCTATGCCGGGCAGCACGCCGAGCTCGGGGCGATGCGGATTCCCGAGAGTCATCAGTACACGCTGTTCTACTGCCGGGCGCTGTCGCTGCCGCTCGAGCCCTTCGTCAACAGCGATCGCAATGCCTTCTACCGGCTGCGTGGAAAGACGATTTCCCTGCGCGAGCCGGCGCGACTGGCGGAACTCTTCGATCTCACCGAAGCCGACAGCGGCCTGGTTGCCCGCGCACCGGCCCTGGTGCTGCTCAAGTTCGTCGACGCCATGCTCGCGGGTCTCAGCGAGGACGACAGGGCGCACATCGTCAGCGGCGACATTGCGCACGCAAGCCCGGCGGTGCAGAGCCTCGACGCGATCTCCGTGCGCGACTACCTGCTGAGCAACGCGGAGGCGCTCGACAGCAATCGCGAAGGCGTGGAGATGATCGGCAGCGCGATCTACCTCAGGGAGGTCTGGCAGTCGAGCTGCGTGGCGCTGCTGCGCGAGTTCCTGAATCACCGTGACAATCCCTGTCAGGTGGCAGCCGGCATGGAAGCGCTTCCTCAGGGTCTCGCGCGCCGGCTCGGCGAGGAGTTCCCGGAACGGGTGACGATTCATCGGGCTACACCGGTGACCGGCATCCGGATCGATCCTTCCCGCGCGGAGCCCATCACCCTGACGTTTGCGGAAGCGACCGGGAGACCGCAGGCCACCTTCACCCACGCGCTGTGCACCCTGCCGTTTCCGGTGCTGCGGCACATGGTCCTCGAGGGATTCAGCGCGGGGAAGTGCACGGCGATCGATCAGTTCCGGTATGCGGCGTCGACCAAGGTGCTGCTCAATTTCCGCAGGCGATTCTGGGAAGCGCAGTCGGCGCCGATTCACGGCGGCGCCTCGATCACCGACCAGATCGCGGGACAGATCTTCTATCCGAGCTCGCCGGATGCGCCGGTCGTGCGGGTGCATCCGCTGCCCGTGCAGTACCCGTCCTTCGAGCCGGACCCGGTGTTCCCCGAGCGAACGCCCTCGGCGGGAGAGGGTCCCGGCGTGGTCATCGGCAGTTATGCCTGGGGCAGCGACGCGCGGCGGCTCGCGGCCCTGCCTGCCGAGGCGAGGATAGAGACGGTCAGGCGCTGCCTGGCAGAGATTCACGGCTCGGACGTGGACGCTTACTTCGACGGCGGCGCCAGCATGGCCTGGGAGACGCATCGCTGGAGTGGCGGCGCGTTCAGCCAGCCGGGAGTGCGGGGGCTCGCGCTCTACCGTGATGCGGCCATGCGCCCGGAACACACGCTGCACTTCTCCGGCGAGCACCTGTCCGCGGATCCCGGGTGGATTCAGGGCTCCATCAGCTCGACCTGGCGGGCGTTGGCGGCCCTGATCGGGGATCTCACCCGGTATTAGTCCCGGATTCGGAACTAGCCCACCCGGGTTATACCGGCACATCAGTCGCCTCCCTAGACTCGGTTCATTCGTTCCGAGGAGGGGAATCAGGTGGCGGATATTCGTTGTTTCTGGGGAAGAACCGTCGGGGTCGCGTTCGCCGGCCTGTCACTCACCGTGGCGGTCGACGCCCTCGCCGACCTGCCGACCCCTGCCACGATGGTGGGAGATGTGGTGACCCACCCCGTGACCGGTGTCGATTCCACCGTGGTGGCGGTGCTCGACAACTCGGTGCTCACCGAGAACGACGACGTCATCATGTTTTACTACACCGAGGGCGACACCTTCGCGGACCCCAACGACCCGAACGATCCGCCGGCGACGGTGACCATCGTCAGCGTCGTGCTGAACGCGGACACCGGCTTCGCGGAAAGCTTCACGCTCGACAGCGGCGACGTGATTCAGGTGGCCCGCCCGGTGGACACCGACGTGCCCCCGGATGCCCAGGGCGCACCGGGAGACCCGGGCGGACCGGTGGATGTCTCCATTCCCACCGGGAATTCCGGCGTCATCGCCGTCAAGCAGAAGGGCAGCAACGGCGGCGACGGCAACAACGGCTACGGGGTGGAGATCTGCGATCCCACGGGCATCTTCGGCGGCTGCGTGATCATCGGCTACGGCGGCACGGCGGGCGGTAACGGCGGCACGGGACCGACCCTGAACCGGACCTATGCGGAAAGCGTGGGACCGATCGAGTCCGTGAGCTTCGAGCTGCCGGGCATCACCGTCTCCAGCATCGGCGGCGACGGCGGTGACGGCGGTGACGCCTACGGCAATTTCGACGGCCGGCCCGGCGGCGATGCGGGTCGGGGTGGTGCCGTCAACGTGACCTCGGCGGCCACCATCACCACCCGCGGCACCCGGGCGCATGGCATTTTCGGTCAGAGCCGCAGCGGCTACGGCGGCGACGGCGGCAGCGGCTACATATTCGGTGGCGGCGGCACCGGCGGCAGCGCTGCCAGCGGTGGTTCGGTCACCCTCACCAACAACGGCGAGATCACCACCTTCGGTGCCGGTGCGGTGGGCGTCTACGGTCTCAGCACCGGTGGCGCGGCAGGCAGCGGCGGCGACAGCTGGGGGCTGGTGGGCTCCGCGGGCAGCTCAAGAGCGGGCGGCAACGGCGGCACGGTTACCGTCACCAACAACGGCACCATCATCACCAGCGGCTTTGCCGCACACGGCATCGTTTCCCAGAGTGTTGGCGGTACCGGCGGCGACGGCGGTGACGCCGGCGGCCTGGTGAGTTTCGGCGGCAGCGGCTCCGCCGGGGGCAACGGCGGCACGGCCAACGGCCGCCTGGGTGCCGCCGGCAGCATCCGCACCCTCGGGGATTCGGCCCACGGCATGTTCGTGCAGTCCATCGGTGGTGGCGGCGGGAATGGCGGTACCGGCGGCGGCGTGGTGGCCTTCGGCGGCACGGGCACGGCAGGCGGTCACGGCGGCCGGGTGGACCTGGAGAACGCAGCCGGCAGCACGATCCTCACCGAAGGTGACGGCGCCTACGCCATCCTCGCGCAGAGCGTCGGTGGCGGCGGTGGCGATGGCGGCACCTCCGGTGGGCTGGTCGCACTCGGTGGCAACGGCAGCGCCGCGGGTAACGGTGGGGTGGTGGACGTGGACAGCGCCGCAGAGCTGCGTACGGTGGGTGACGGCGCCTACGGTCTGTTTGCGCAGAGCGTGGGTGGTGGCGGCGGCACGGCCCGCGGCTCCGGCGGCGCGGTGACCCTCGGTGGTGCCGGCGGCAGTGGCGGTACGGGCGGCACGGTGGACGTGGTCAACGACGGACGCATCCAGACCGATGGCGTCGCGAGCGATGCCATCGTTGCGCAGAGCATCGGCGGTGGCGGTGGCGCGGGTGGCTCCGGTGGCGGTGTGGTTTCTCTCGGTGGCGCCGGATCCAGCGGCGGCGCGGGCGGTACCGTGCTGCTGACGAACAACGCCCGCGTAGAAACCCTGGGAGATCGCTCCCGGGGCCTCTTTGCCCAGTCCGTGGGTGGTGGCGGCGGCTTCGGCGGCGACAGCGGCGGGCTGGTGGCCATCGGCGGCCGGGGCAGCTCCACGAGCGGCGGCGGTGCCGTGACGCTGACCAACACCGGCGTAGTCGGTACCCAGGGTGAGCGGGCCCACGCCGTTCAGGCCCAGAGCATCGGTGGTGGCGGTGGTGACGGCGGCACCTCCGGCGGGGTGTTCTTCACCCTCGGTGGCAGCGGCTCCGGTGGTGGCGATGGCGGATCGGCCACCGTGGCGAACAGCAACGATCTCTCGACCGTGGGCGATGATGCGCGCGGCATCTTTGCCCAGTCCGTGGGCGGTGGCGGCGGCAACGGCGGCGGCAGCTATTCCGGCTCCGCGTTCGCCGGTGTGGCCATTGGTGGCCGCGCGGCAGCCGGTGGCGATGGCGGTACCGTCACGGTGACCTCGTCGGACTACACCCGCACGGTAGACGGCGTGCCGGTGGACGTTACCCCACTGATCCGCACTCAGGGCGACCGGGCCAACGGTATCTTCGCCCAGTCCGTGGGTGGCGGCGGCGGCAACGGCGGGCTCGCGGTTCAGGTGACGGGTGGTGCCTTCGGCGCCGTGTCGGTGGCGGTAGGCGGCACCGGTGGCGGTGGCGGTGTCGGCGGTGAGGTTGCGCTGAACGGCAACTCCACAGTCGTTACCGGCGGCGTGGACGCCGATGGCGTGGTGGTGCAGTCGGTCGGCGGCGGTGGTGGCAGCGGCGGCGGCGCGGTGTCGGTCGGGGTTGCCGGCGGTCCCGGCGCGGGATCGGTAGCGGTCGGCGTCGGCGGTTCCGGTGGCGACGGCGGTGTCGGCGGCACCGTCACCACCGATGCGGGCGGCAACATCGTCACCAGCGGTGATCTCTCGGAAGGGTTTCTCGCCCAGTCCGTGGGCGGTGGCGGCGGCAAAGGCGGCTGGGTGGTGAATGCCTCCGTCGCCGGTAGCGCGGGATTGAGCGTTGCGGTGGGGGTCGGCGTGGGTGGCACCGGCGGCGACGGCGGCCAGGGCGGCACGGTGGACGCCACCTATCGCGGCAACGTCACCACCTCCGGTGAGAACGCGGACGGCTGGATCGCCCAGTCCGTGGGCGGCGGCGGCGGCCAGGGTGGATTCAATGTTTCCGGCGTCATCGCCGGATCGGCCGGCGGCAGCGTGGGTGCGGCCGTGGGTGTGGGTGGTGCTGGCGGTGGCGGTGGCATCGGCGGCTCCGCAACAGGCGACCTCACGGGCGACGTGACGACCAGCGGCAACCTGTCCGATGGCGTCACCGTGCAGAGCGTGGGCGGCGGCGGCGGCAGCGGCGGGGTGAACGTCTCCGGCAGTCTGGCCATCGGGCCGGCAGCCGGTGTCGGCGTTTCGGTGGGCGTGGGTGGCGCCGGTGGTGATGGCGGTACCGGCGGTGCGGCGACCCTGACCTACACGGGTCGCGCAACCACCACGGGTGACGACGCGGACGCGGTGCTCGCGCAGAGCGTCGGCGGTGGCGGCGGCAACGGCGCGCTCAATGTTTCCGCGGGCATCGGTGGCTCCGCCGGCGGCAGCGGCTCGATCAACGTCGGTGTGGGCGGTGCCGGCGGCGATGGCGGCAACGGTGGTGCCGTTGTCAGCACCGTCACGGGTGGGATCGACACCTCCGGTGCGGGTTCGGATGGGGTGATCAGCCAGAGTCTCGGCGGTGGCGGCGGCAACGGCGGTCTCAACGTCTCGGGTGGTGCAGCCATCTCGAGCTCCGGCAGCGGTGCGCTGGGCGTGGGGGTCGGTGGTGCCGGCGGTGGCGGCGGGGACGGCGCGACGGTGGACGCCACCATCAACGCTTCCGTGACGACGCGCGGATCGCTCGCCAACGCGGTGCTCACCCAGAGCGTCGGTGGCGGCGGTGGCAACGGTGGTCTGAACGTCTCCGGCGGGCTTGCGGGCTCCGCCGGCGGCAGTGCCGCGGTGATGGTCGGCGTGGGTGGTTCGGGTGGCGATGGTGGTGACGCGGGTGCGGTGACCGCATCGATCTCCGGCGATGTCATCACCCTAGGCGCGGACGCCATGGGGGTCATCACCCAGAGCCTGGGCGGCGGCGGCGGCAACGGCGGCCTCAACGTCTCCGGCGGCATCGCGGCGGCCAGCAGCGGCAGCGGCAACCTGTCCGTGGGTGTGGGCGGCGCCGGCGGCGGCGGCGGCGCCGGCGGTGCGGCCACCAGCACGATCGCGGGCAACGTGCGCACCGAGGGCGACGACGCCACCGCGGTGCTCACCCAGTCCGTGGGCGGCGGCGGCGGCAACGGCGGCCTGAACGTCTCCGGCGGGTTGAGCATCGCGAGCTCAGGCGGCGGGGTGTCCGTGGGTGTGGGTGGTTTCGGTGGCGATGGCGGTGACGCGGCGGCCGCAGCGCTGACGCTGACCGGCGACGTGACCACGGCAGGCGAGCGGTCCGAGGCCGTGATCGTGCAGAGCATGGGCGGTGGCGGCGGTAACGGCGCGCTGAACGTGTCCGGCAACCTGGCCCTCTCCGCGGCGACGGCAGTCCCCATCTCGGTCGGCGTCGGCGGTTTCGGCGGCGGTGGCGGCAACGGCGCGGATGCCACCCTGACCCTCACCGGCAACACGGCGACCACGGGGGCCGACACCGATGCGGTGACGATCCAGAGCGTCGGTGGCGGAGGCGGACGCGGCGGCATCAACGTCTCCGGCAATCTCGGGGTCAGCACCGGCGGCACGGCGTTCGGCGCCTCCCTCGGGCTTGGTGGCTTCGGCGGCGCCGGCGGCAACGCCGGCAACGTCACGGCCACCATCACCGGTGACGTGCTCGCCACCGGCCTGGGCGAGGAGCTCATAGAGCTTCCCGAGTTCGCGGTGGCGCCGGAGTGGTGCCTGATCTGCGGCCTGCTGGAGCACGCGCGCCTGGGTGGGTCGAACGCGATCGTGGCCCAGAGCATCGGCGGCTCCGGCGGTAACGGCGGGCTCAACGTGGCGGCCGGCATCACCGGCGGCTCGGCGAGCGGCGGCATCAATCTCGGGGTCGGCGGCTTCGGTGGCGGCGGCGGTGACGCCGGTACCGTCGACCTCACCGTGACCGGCGAGCAGCTCGCCGCGGTGGGTGACAGCCGCACGGTGGTCACCGCCCAGAGCATCGGCGGCGGCGGCGGTAACGGGGCGCTCAACGTGGCAGGTGGCGTCACCGGCAATGGTCAGCTCACGGTCGGGGTGGGCGGCTTCGGTGGCGATGGCGGTCTGGGCCGTGAGGTGACAGCCAACGTCACCGGCGCCATGAGCAACGCCGGAAACGGCAGCCGCGGTCTGGTGGCGCAGAGCATCGGCGGCGGCGGCGGCAATGGCGGCATCAACATCAGCGGCGGCATCAACGCCCTGCCGGGATCCGGAGCACCCTCGCTGATCTTCGGTCTGGGTGGTGCCGGCGGCGCGGGCAACAGTGCCGGCTCGGTCACTGCCGTTCAGGATGGCGCGGTCACCGTTCGCGGCCTCGACAGCATCGGCGTGCTCGCGCAGAGCGTCGGCGGCGGTGGCGGCACCGGCGCGCTGAACGTGGCCGGCAGCCTGGCCGCGGGTGAGGGATTCAATGCCGCCGTGGGCATCGGCGGCCGTGGTGGTGCCGGCGCGGACTCGGGCTCGGTGAGCCTGACCAGCAACGGCTTCATCTCCGTGGATGGCCGCCGCGACGACGAGACCGGGGCGCCACTGCCGGATCCGCTGGATCCGGCGGACATCGACTTCACCACCCGTGCCAACGGCATCCTGGTGCAGAGTGTCGGCGGTGGCGGCGGCCGCGGCGGCATGAACGTCTCCGGCGTGATCATGCCGGTCGGCAATCAGCTCTCGGCCGGTGTGGGCGGAACGGGCGGTGGTAGCGGCAATGCCGGCGCGGTCATCCTGGAGCGCGGCCTTGTGACGGCCTCCGAGCTGCACACCTTCGGTCAGCAGGCCAACGGCGTGGTGGTGCAGAGCATCGGCGGTGGTGGCGGCGACGCCGGCATGAACTTCGTGGTCTCCGCCAACGGGTTCGGTGACGGTACGGCCATCGAGTCGAACATCGCGGTCGGCGGCGCCGGCGGTGATCCGGGCAACGGCGACACGGTGTCCGTGGACCACGTGGGCACCATTGTCACGCGTGGTGAGCAGAGCAACGGCCTGCTCGCGCAGAGCGTCGGCGGCGGTGGCGGCAACGCGGCGATCAATCTGGCGCTCGGGCTCAACAAGAACGCGTCCGGGGTGAACGTCGCCGTAGGCGGCGGCCCGGGCGACGGCGGCAGCGGCGAGCGGGTCGATGTGACCCACGACGGCGTCATCACCACCCAGGGTAACGACTCCATGGCCATCTTCGCACAGAGCGTGGGCGGCGGCGGCGGCAACGCCGCGCTCAGCACCTCCGTGGCGCTGCTGGCCAGCAACAAGCTGGATATCGGGGTCGGCCGCTATGGCGGCACGGGCGGCACCGGCGGTGACGTGGTCGTCAACGCCGGCGGGTCGCTGCAGACCGGCGGTGACCGCGCCATCGGCCTCCTGGCCCAGAGCGTGGGCAACGGCGGCGGCAAGAGCGGCGCCTTCATGATCGGCGCCAAGGGCACGTCCGGAGAAGGGGATACCCAGAACGCGGCCAGCGCGGCGGTGAGCGTCGGCCTGGAAGGCGGCAGCGGCGGTACCGCGGGTATGGTGGATGTGGATACCACCAGCGCCATCACCACGGCGGGCCAGGACGCCCACGCCATCCACGCCCAGAGCGTCGGGGGTGGCGGTGGTATCGGCGGGGCCGCGACGAATCTCGTGATCCGGGAAACCACCACGGCCCGGGTGGGGGTCGGCGGTGCCGGCGGTACCGGTGGCCTGGGTGGCCTGGTCGACGTGCTTTCGGAAGGTACGCTCGTGACCAGTGGTGAGGGTGCGCGCGGCGTGTACGCCCAGAGCATCGGCGGGGGCGGCGGTACAGGCGGTATGGCCGGCCTGATCAATCTGCAGATCGGCGGCGCCGCGTCCACAGGCAACAACGGTCTGGGTGTCTCGGTCGGCGGCACCGGCGGCAGCGGTGCGGACGGTGGCGAGGTCGTCGTCGTCAATCGCGGCGTCATCGACACCGCCGGCAGTCGCGCCCACGGCATCGACGCCCAGAGCGTCGGTGGCGGTGGCGGCGACGGCGGCATGGTGGTCAACGGTTCGCTCTCCGGTGCGGGTCGGCAGACCCAGCTTGCCGTCAACGTCGGCGGTGCCGGTGGCACCGGCGGTGATGGTGCCGGCGTGACCGTCGGCAACGAACGCCAGGTGATCACGCGTGGCAGCGATGCGGCAGGCATCCAGGCGCAGAGCCTGGGGGGTGGTGGCGGCAATGCCGGACTGGTGGCGGTGCTCGACATCAGCCGGCCAGGAGCCGAATCCTCGTCCGGCACGTTCGGGGTGAACGTGGGCGGTGAAGGTGGCACGGGCGGTGACGGCGGCGCGGTTTCGGTGAGCAATGCCGAAGGTGCGGATATCGTCACGCTGGGCGACAAGGGTTACGGCGTGTTTGCGCAGAGCATCGGCGGCGGGGGCGGCAACGGCGGCTCCGTGGTGGCGGCCAGCTTCAGCGGCGGCTCCGCGAAGACGGTCTCCGGCAGTCTCAACGTCGGCGGCGTCGGCGGCGTGGGTGGCATCGGCGGCACGACGACGGTGAGCAACCTGGGCCTCATCGACACCTCCGGGGAATACGCCCACGGCGTGTTCGCGCAGAGCATCGGTGGCGGCGGTGGCAACGGCGGCCTGGTGCTGGCTTCGAACGCCATCATGAAGCACGGCCAGCAGGGCCGATCCGCGGCGATTGCCGTGGGTGGGTTTGGTGGCGACGGTGGCGACGGCGGCAGCGTCGTCGTGGACAACAGCGGCCGGATCGTCACGCGCGGCGCGAATGCCCACGGCATCCTGGCGCAGAGCATCGGCGGCGGTGGCGGCAACGCGAACGTCGGTTATGGCCGTGGCAACAACCGCGAGATCACCAAGATCGCCAACACGCTGTCTTCGCAGCTCGGCGGCTCCGAGCTGGCCGGTGGTGAGGGTGGATCCGGTGGCACTGTCACGGTGAATCACAGCGGCGACATCACGGTGATGGGAGAAGGCTCCCAGGCCATCAAGGCGGAAAGCATCAACGGTGGCGGTGGCGGCCTGGTGCTGGACTTCAACGGCGTCACCAGCCTGCCGGGTGGCGAAGGGCTGCCGGGCGTCCCGGGCGACGAAGACCCCGGCATCACCGTGGAACCGCTGCTGACCCTGAAGGCCGGCAGTGATCAGGCGCTCAACACCACGGCCGGCGCGGTTTCCATCAACAACACCGGCACCTTCGGAGCCATCGGCCGCAACAGCACGGCGCTGGGCGTTCAGTCCATCGGTGGTGGTGGCGGCACGATGCAGCTCGCTGTGGATTTTGCGGACACCCAGGATGGCGGCCTGCTCGGGCTGGAAGCGACGCTGGGGGGCAGCAGCAGCGAGAATTCCGACGGCAGCGCCATTGCGAGCGGACATCTGGGCGATCTGCTCACCGAGGGTGAGCACAGCCTGGGTGCCGCACTGCAGTCCATCGGCGGCGGCGGCGGTCGGGCCTTCCTGACCCTGGAGCGCCAGTCAGGATCGCTCGGCGAGGTGACGCTTCTGGTCGGCGCTGAAGCGGGCTCCGGCAACGACGGCGCGGCCATTGCCTATGATCACGTGGGGCGGATTGTCACCACGGGAAGCAGCGCCATCGGCTTTCTCGCCCAGAGCATCGGTGCGGGTGGTGGCGAGACGTATCTCAGCGGCACGGATCACGCCACCGTGACCCTCGGCGGCCGCGACGGCGCCGACGGCAGCGCCGGCAGCATCGACTTCAGCCTCGAGGGAGAGGTGCGCACCGCCGGGGCGGGTGCCCATGCGGTCGTCCTGCAGAGCATCGGCGGCGGGGGTGGTCTGGTGCTCGGGGAGGCCGCCACCTCGTTCGACGTGGCGTTGTCGTCGGACAACACCGGCGACGGTGGCCGCATCGGCTTCGATCTGAACAGCGAGATCATGGCCACCGGTGCCGGTGCGATCGGTCTCCTCGCCCAGTCCCTGGGCGGTGGCGGCGGCTACGTGGACGGCGTCGGCACGCTGTCGGCGGGCGGACAGGGCCGGGGAGGTGATCTTGCCTTCCGTCTGAACGGTGCGGTAGGCGCGGCGGATGCCAGTGCCGTCTACCTGCAGAGCTCTGGCAGTCTGGGTGCTGGCAACATCGAGCTGGATCTCGGTGCCGACGGCGCGATCGTCGGTGCCGGACCGGCAGCGCTGGTGTTCGACGGTGGTATGGACAATCGGCTGACGAGCCTCGGGCTCATCAGCGCGCTGTCCGGTGTCGACGGCACGGCGATGCTCGCGTCGAGCGGTAACGACGTCGTCGAGAACGCCGGTATCCTCATCGGCTCGGTGGGTCTGGGCAGCGGTGCGAACCGCCTCGACAATCAGGCGGACGGACAGTTTCTCTCCGGCGCCCGCATCGACCTCGGTGCGGACGGGCAGCTTGTCAGCGCCGGCCTGCTCAGCCCCGGTGGTTCGGGCACCGCGCTGGTTTCACGCCTGACCGGCAGCCTGGTGCAGACCGCAGATGCGATGCTGCTCGCCGATCTGGATTTCCGTGCCGGCGTCCTGGACGCGCTCGAGGTATCGGGCACGGCCGACGTGGATGGCGAGGTGACGCTGAACCTGCTCAACGTCGAAGCGATGGCCCCCGGCAGCCACCGCAAGTCGCTGTTCGGCGCTGTCGGTGGCCTCACCGATCGGGGCCTGACGCTGGCCGCCGATCCGTCTCTGGTCGTCGACTACGCGCTGGCGAGCGACGCGAATGCGCTCTGGCTCGACTACGACGTCGACTTCATGCCGGAGGGGCTCGATGACGCTCAGAGCGCCATCGCCGGCTACATCAACCGGGTTCAGCTCGCCGGCGGCGGCAGCGGCTCCTACGGCGACGTGGTAGCCATTCTCGTGACCGCACCGGATCTCGACGCCTATCAGGATGTGCTCACCCAGTTATCGCCGCAGGTGTACGGCGAGCAGCAGGTGCAGCTCATCGACAGCGGCGTGGAGTTCGGGCAGCGGCTGATGAGCTGCCAGCAGGTGGGCGGCGAGCATCGCTTCACCCGCGAGGGAAGCTGTGTGTGGTATCACTTCGAAGATCAGGAAACCTCGCTGGATGCGCACGACGGCTACCAGTCCGTGGACGGTTCCACGACACGGCTCGCTTTCGGCGGCCAGTGGACGTACGACAACGACTGGTCGGTGGGGGTCGGCTTCTCCCGCAGCCGCACCAACAACGACGGCTTCGAAGGCGCCTGGCGTTCCGATGCGCTGACCTATCAGGTAGGCGGTGCCCTCAAGCGGCGCTTCGGTGCGGCCAAGCTGATCGGCGCCGCAAGCTACGGCTGGAGCGACGCGGACACCACCCGCGCGCTCACCGTGGGGGATGGCTTCACGGCCGATCTGTCCCGCGACATGCGGCTTGCCTCCACCATTCTGCGGGCCCAGTACGATTTCGAGTTCGAGAGCTGGTTCGTCCGGCCGAAGGTCGATCTCGGCTTCGCCCGGCTCTGGGCGGATGGCGCGGACGAGAGCGGCGCGGCAGGTGCCAGCCTGGTGCTGCGGGGCTACGTGGACGACTACAGCTGGGTCCGCCCGGCGCTGGAGGCGGGCAAGGAATTCGATCTGGGCGCGAACCGTCTGAGGCTCAACGCGGACTTCGGCGTGCAGCAGTATCTCGGCAGCACCGACACCGTGGTCGAAGCCCGGTTCGCCGGCGCGCCCGCAGGCGCCGCACCGCTCAAGCTCGAGTCCGATCTGGGAGACCCGGTTTACGGCGCGAGCGTCGGTATCGACTTCCTGAGTCGAAGCAATCTGATCCTGCAGCTCTACTACCAGCGGAACTGGGCGGATCACCGGGATGCGGACGCGATCCGCTTCAAGATGGAGTTTCCGATCCGCTAGCGCGGCGGATCCTGGGAGTGGATGATGAACCGCATTTCGAAGCGTCTCGTGTTGCCGACCGCCGTGCTCCTGGCATCGGGGTGTCAATGGCCCTTTCCGTCCTCGCCTCCGGAGCAGGTGGTTTCCCAGGGCATGCTGGAGACGCTGCAGGACACAGGCCTGTATGCCCAGGTCACGCCGGTCGCCCCCATCGGCCGGCACTACATCCCGGCGGAAGGGGCCTGGCGGATACTCGGCTGCTTCCGGTTCGTCGCTCCCCGTGGAGAAGAGGGCACCAGTTGTGTGGACAGCTTCCGGGCCTATGAGCTCGATACGGGCAACTGGGTCGTGGCGCTGGATCTCAACGGTATCCACCGCTGGCGGGCGATCAGCCTCCGCAACGAAACCCCGGCGTCCGCCGGTGGTGGCCGCCCTCTGCCAGGCGAAAAACCACCGAGCGAAAACGGCGCAGCAGCAGGCGCCATCGAGCGTGACGGCCCCTGAAGTCGCCTGCTCAGTCCGCAGACGATGTTTTCAGCCCGTAGGCGATGACGTACCCACCGCCCGGGTCTGCGGAAGGCTGATCGCTGCCACCTTCGTGTCCGCCGGCCAGCGGCACGGCGGCGCCACCCGGCACCGTCACGATCACGTACTGTTTGCCCGTGGCCGGGCTCACGTAGCTCATGGGTGTCGCGCCGGACGGTGACGTCAGCCGATCCGACCACACTTCCTCGCCGGTGAGGAGGTCGATGGCGCGCAGAGTGCTGTCCATGGTGCCGCCCATGAAGATCAGGCCGCCGGCCGTCACCGCCGATCCAGCCTGGTAGGGCGAGCCCATCCGCACCGGAATACCGAAACGGGTGTCCTCACCGATGGCGAGCTGGGCGTTGCCCATGGCACGCCGCCAGACGAGCTCGCGGGTGGTGAGGTCGATCACGCCCATCTCGCCGAAGGGCGGCTGCAGGCAGGGCACGACGAGGGCCGAGAGAAACGGCAGCGTGCGCGCCGCATACGGCGTGCCCGCCTGCTGACCGCCGATGCCAAGCCCGGTCTGGCGGGTGACCACGTCCTCACCGGCGCGCGACGCTTCCCAGTCCTCCCGGGGAATCAGCTCCACCGTGAACGGCATGTGCAGCGAGTTCACCACCAGCAGCTGGTTCACCTCGTCCACCGCCGTGCTGCCCCAGTTCATGCCGCCGGCAGGGCCGGGGTAGAGCAGGGTGCCGTCGAGGGATGGCGGCGTCATGAGTCCTTCCCAGCGCAGCGCCTTGAAGCGGATCCGGCAGCTCAGCTGGTCGAAGAGGGTGAAGCCCCAGATGTCGTGCTCGGTGATGTCAGGGTGTGCAAACGAGGGCATGCCCGTGGAGAACGGCTGGGTAGGAGAGGTGCGCTCCTGCGGCACGTCGGTCTGGGGCGTGGGCCGCTCTGTCACCTCCGCGATGGGTTCACCCGTTTCCCGGTCGAGGAGGAACAGCTCGCCGCGTTTGGTCGGCACCACGACGGCCTTCACGGGACCATCGGGCGAGGGGATGTCCACCAGGGTCGGCTGCGAGGGCACGTCGTAGTCCCAGATGTCGTGGTGCGTGGTCTGGAAGTGCCAGCGGACGTTGCCCGTGCGGGTTTCCAGCGCGACCACGGAGCTCGCGTAGGTGTCCATCACCTCGCTGCGATGGCCGCCGAAGTAGTCGGGGGTGGCGTTGCCGGTGGGCAGGTAGATAAGCCCCAGGGACTCGTCCGCGCTGGTGAGGCTCCACACGTTCGGGGTACCGCGGGTATAGGACTCGCCCGCCGGGGGCAGCCCCTTGCGGTCGCGGCTTCCCATGTCCCAGGCCCAGAGCAGCTCGCCCGACACCGGGTCGAAGCCGCGGACCACGCCGGAGGGCTCTTCCGTTTCCTGGTTGTCCGCCACCCAGCCGCCCAGCACCAGCACGTCGTTGGCGATGGTGGGCGGGGAGGTCACGAAGTAGAAACCCGGCTTGACCTCGCCCATGCCGGGCAGCAGCGAGATCTCGCCGTGCTCGCCGAAATCCTCGCAGCGCGCGCCCGTTTCCGCGTCCACGGCGATCAGGCGCGCATCCGTGGTGGCCGTGAAGACCCGGCTCGGGCAGCTTGCCGTACGCGCCGTCTCGGGCACCGCATAGTGGGTCACCCCACGGCAGGTGTCCCAGAATCCCCAGCGGGGTGTCTGGATCTTCGGATCGAAGCGCCAGCGCTCGGTACCGCTGTCCGGGTCCAGGGAGACGATGATGTTCTGTCCCGTGCAGAGGTAGAGGTTGCCGCCCACCTGGATGGGGGTGCCCTTGAAAGCCCCCGGCACGCCGGTGCGGAAGGTCCACAGGCGTTCGAGCGAGGCGGCGTTGTCCACGTTGATCTGATCGTGCGGCGCAAACCGGGTACCGGATTGATCGGCGCCATAGGCCGACCAGTCCGCGGTGTTGTGGCGCTCGCCGGTGCCGAGTCCCGCCGGAGGTGTGACAGGCCAGCTCACGTTGAGCGCCGCGAACAGCACGAACAGCACGATCATGACCGCCGGTGGCGCGGCGAGCAGCCGCACCGCTGTGGCCGGTGGCTGGTCGGTCTGCCACAGTCCGCGCCGGACGCGCGGCAGGAGCATCCACAGCGACAGCAGTCCGAAGATCCAGAGCCGGGGCATCAGCGCCCAGAGGTCGGTCCCCGCCTCGTAGAGCGCCCAGAGCAGGCTGACGCCCATGAAGCCGACGAATACCCAGGCGGCCCGGGGTCGACCGGCAAAGAGATCCCAGGCGCAGACCAGCAGCGCGATCCCGCCGAGGGCGTAGTACAGCGTGCCGCCGAGGCCGGCCAGCACCGCGCCCTGCCAGACCATGACGAGGCCGATCAGGCCGATGACGACGGCGAGCACGCGTGGTCTCGGAAAGTGTTGTCCGGCGTTCAAGTAACCGCTCCCTCCCTTAAGGTCGGTGGCAGCTTACCCCGATAGACCCATGACCAGTAGTACGTCGTGACGCGCTTTCGGCCGTTCGCGGCTGCCGATGCGTGTGGTAGGTTGTCCGTCCAGCACGTGGTCTGGACATCGCTGTGTCCCATCAACCCTATCCCGAGTTGCGGCTGCCAGCGGACGTCCAGTCGCGACTGGTGGCGGGTGTCAATGGGCTCACCATGCACCTGCTCGAGGCCGGTGCGCCGCGCGCCGACCGGCCGAGCGTGCTGCTTCTGCACGGTTTTCCGGAGCTGGCATACAGCTGGCGGAGCATGATGCCGGGGCTTGCCGACGCCGGTTTTCACGTCATAGCACCCGACCAGCGCGGCTACGGCCGGACCACCGGCTGGGACGGACGCTACCAGGCGGATCTCGCGCCCTTCGACATGCTGAATCTGGTGCGGGACGTGATGGGCCTCCGGCAGGTCCTCGGTCTGGGCACCATCGCGGTGGTGGGACACGATTTCGGCGCGCCCGTCGCCGCCTGGTGCGGACTGCTGCGGCCCGATGTGTTCGTCCGTGTGGCCCTGATGAGCGCGCCGTTTGCCGGTGCCCCGTCCATTCCGGACGGCACCGAGGCCGGCCGCTCCCACAGAGCGGCGCTCACGGCGGACCTCGCGCGCCTTCCGGAACCGCGCCGGCACTACCAGGACTACTACCGCACGCAGGCCGCCGCCGACGATCTGTACCGCGCGCCACAGGGCGTGCACGCGTTCCTGCGCGCCTACTACCATTACAAGAGCGCCGACTGGCCTGGCAACCGACCCCATCCGCTGCAGGCGCTCAGCGCCGAGCAGCTCGCGCTGATGCCCACCTACTACGTGATGGCGCAGGGCAAGGGCATGGCGGAAACGGTGGCCGAGCACATGCCTGATGCGGAAACGATCCGGACCAACCGCTGGCTGCCCGACGATGCGCTCGCCGTCTACTCGGCGGAGTACGAGCGCACCGGTTTTCAGGGCGGCCTCAACTGGTATCGGGCTGCAGCCGCGCGCAGCCCCCTTCGGGAGCTGTTCTCCGGGCGGACGCTGGATCAGCCCACGATCTTCATCGCCGGTGACCGGGACTGGGGCCCGTACCAGCTGCCCGGCGCACTCGATCGCATGGCATCGGCGCGCGTCTGCACGGACTTTCGCGGTGCGCACTTCGTGCCGGGCGCGGGTCACTGGGTGCAGCAGGAGCAGCCGGAGGCGACGCTCAGGCTGCTGCTCGACTTTCTTTCGTGAGCTGCACCGATCACCGTATGATCGGTGCTCCATGAGAGAGGGGATTCCGGATGAAGGTCGGACTGGCATTTGCAAGCAGCATCGCAACGGATCACGGCAGCGCGATAGAGATCTGCCGACGCGCCGAAGCGGCGGGATTCGAATCCGTGTGGGGAGGCGAGCACGTCATCCTGCCGGACAGAATCGACTCGAAGTACCCGTACACGGCCGACGGAAAAATTCCGGCGGAACCGGAAACGCCCATACCCGATCCGCTCATCTGGCTCGCCTTCGCCGCGGCCGCCGCACCGTCGCTGCGACTGGGCACCTGCATCCTCATCGTGCCGCAGCGCAATCCCGTGGTGCTGGCAAAAGCGCTCGCCACGCTCGATCAGCTCTCAGGCGGCAAGGTCGAGCTCGGTCTGGGCGTCGGCTGGCTCAAGGAGGAGTTCGATGCGCTCGGCATCCCCTGGGCGCGACGCGGTGCCCGCAACGACGAGTACGTGGCCGCCATGCGGGCGCTGTGGTCGGGGCCGCACGCGGAATTCCATGGCGAGTTCGTCGACTTCGCACCGGTGACCTGCAGCCCGCGCCCGGTCAACGGCACGATTCCCGTGCTGGTGGGTGGGGACACGGATGTGGCCATCCGCCGCGCGGTGAAGATCGCAGATGGTTACTTTCCGGGCGAGGGGGACGCCGTGCGGCTGGGGGCACTGCTCGAGCGGGTGCGGCGCGCCTGCGACGAGGCGGACCGGGATCCGGCTGGGCTCGCGATCAACGCCATGTTCGGCGCGCAGATGGCGGATCCGGCGGCCGGTGTCGAGCAGATGGCCTCCCTGGGCGTCGATCGGATCATGGTGCCCGCCTTCTTCTTTGCCGGTCCCGGCGGGCTGGATCGCCTGCAGGCCTTCGGCGAGCAGGTCGTGCCGCTGGCCCGTCAGGCGGGCTGACGGGCGTCGGCGTCAGCCGGGGCGCCGGACAGGAGATCGCCGGCAAACCGGTCGGCGGCGGGTGAGAGCACTGCGCCCTTGCGCCGGGCGAGGCCCAGGCGACGGGTGATGTCGAGGCCGGTGACCGGCACCTCGCGTACGAGATCCTGACCCTGCAGGCCGAGCCGGGAGACGAAGGCAAGGCTGCCGGTGGTCGCCACCATGCGCAGAATGGCGGGAATCGAGCGCAGCTCCATCACCACGTTGATCTCGATCCCCGCTTCCCGGAGGTTCGCGTCCACGATCTGGCGGATCGCGCTGCCGCCTTCGAAGCCGACGAAGGTCTGGCCGTCGAGACTGGCGACGGAGACCTGGCTCGCCTTCGTCAGCGGGCTGCCCGCGGCCGCCACCAGAACGATGCGATCCTCCACGAGCGGCTCGATCTCGAGCCCCGTGGTGCGTACGGGCAGGGTGACCAGGCCGAGCTCCAGGCGGCCGTCCGCCACGTCGCTGGCGATCTCGCTGCTGCTCGCTTCCTTCACCTGAAAGTGCACCCGGGGAAAGGCCCGCTGAAAACGGGCGATGGCGTCGGGCAGCACGAAGGAGACCGCTGTGGCGCCGCCGCCGATCCGCACCGTACCGCCCTCCACATTGCGCTGGCTGGCCACCTCGGCCTTCAGCCGGTCGTAGCGGTCGATGAGCAGCCGGGCCTCCTCGACCACGCGGCGGCCGAGCTCCGTCAGGGCGGCACCCTTCCTGCTGCGACTCAGGAACTCCGCGCCGAACTCGGCCTCGAGCTGCTGAATCCGCCGGGTCAGGGCGGGCTGGCTGATACCCAGGCGGCTGGCGGCTTCGGTGATGGCGCCCGCATCGGCCACGGCCACCAGGGAGCGGAGCAGGTTCAGGTCCATGGCAGGCTCCAGCGCGGAGAAAAGCATAAATATATCGGATGTTATCTATGCAAACTATCCATTTTACGCATGTATCTGGCTCTGTTAGGGTGTCGGCCTGTTTCTGAAGACCCCTATATTGCGAGGCCACCATGCTAGACGCCTACCGTAAACATGCTGCCGAACGGGCTGCCCAGGGCATCCCGCCGCTGCCGCTCAATGCCGAGCAGGTGACCCAGCTCATCGAGCTGCTGAAGTCGCCCCCGGCGGGTGAGGAAGCGTTCCTTAAGAACCTGCTCACGGAGCGGGTGCCGCCCGGTGTGGACGATGCGGCCTACGTGAAGGCGGCTTTTCTGGCGGACGTGGCCAAGGGCAAGGCGACCTGCCCGCTAGTAGATCGGGCCAAGGCCATCGAACTGCTCGGGACCATGCTCGGCGGCTACAACATCCTGCCGCTGGTGGAGCTGCTCGACGATGCCGAGTTCGCCGGCAACGCGGCCGAGGAGCTCAAGCACACGCTGCTCATGTTCGATGCGTTCCACGACGTGGCCGAGAAAGCGGAGAAGGGCAATCCGCACGCGAAAGCGGTGATGGAATCCTGGGCGGATGCGGAGTGGTTCACGCACAAGAAGGATCTGCCGGAGGCCATCAAGCTGACCGTTTTCCAGGTGGCGGGTGAGACCAACACGGACGATCTCTCGCCCGCGCAGGATGCCTGGTCGCGGCCGGACATTCCGCTGCACGCGCTCGCCATGCTGAAGAACCCGCGCCCGGGCATCAGCAACGCCATCGAGCAGATCGAGGCGCTGAAGAACAAGGGCAACGGCGTGGCCTACGTGGGCGACGTGGTGGGTACCGGCTCGTCGCGCAAGAGCGCCACCAACTCCGTGCTCTGGACCATGGGTGACGACATCCCGTTCGTGCCGAACAAACGTCAGGGAGGCATCGTCATCGGCGGCAAGATTGCCCCCATCTTCTTCAACACGCTGGAGGACTCGGGCGCCCTGCCCGTGGAGTGCGACGTTTCCAGGCTGAAGATGGGCGAGGTGATCGTTCTCAAACCCTATGCAGGACGCATCGAGAGCGAGCAGGGCGAGCTGATCACGGAGTTCGAGCTCAAGACCGACGTGCTGCTCGACGAGGTGAAGGCCGGTGGGCGGATCCCGCTCATCATCGGCCGCAGCCTCACGGAGCGGGCGCGGGAAGCGCTGAAGCTGGGTCCTTCGGATGCCTTCCGCCGACCCGAGAATCCGGGCGAGTCCAAGGCGGGCTTCACCCTCGCGCAGAAGATCGTCGGCCGTGCCTGCGGGCTGCCGGAAGGGCAGGGCGTGCGCCCCGGCACCTACTGCGAGCCGCGCATGAGCACGGTGGGCTCCCAGGACACCACCGGTCCCATGACCCGCGACGAGCTGAAGGAGCTCGCCTGCCTCGGCTTCTCCGCGGACCTGGTGATGCAGAGCTTCTGCCACACCGCCGCCTACCCGAAGCCGGTGGACATCGAGACCCAGCACACGCTGCCGGACTTCATCCAGAACCGCGGCGGCGTGTCGTTGCGCCCGGGTGACGGCATCATCCACAGCTGGCTGAACCGCATGCTGCTGCCCGACCAGGTGGGCACCGGCGGCGACTCCCACACCCGCTTCCCGCTCGGCATCTCGTTCCCCGCAGGCTCGGGTCTGGTGGCGTTCGGCGCAGCACTCGGGGTGATCCCGCTCGACATGCCGGAGTCCGTGCTGGTGCGCTTCACCGGCAAGATGCAGCCCGGCATCACGCTCAGGGATCTGGTGAACGCCATCCCGTACGCCGCCATTCAGCGCGGCCTGCTCACTGTGGCGAAGGAAGGCAAGAAGAACGTCTACAACGGCCGCATCCTCGAGATCGAGGGTCTGCCGGATCTCACCGTGGAACAGGCGTTCGAGCTCTCCGATGCGTCCGCCGAGCGTTCCGCCGGGGGCTGCACCATCGCCCTCTCCGAGGCTTCGGTGGCCGAGTACCTGCGCTCCAACGTGGTGATGCTGCGCTGGATGATCGCCAACGGCTATGGTGACGTGCGCACGCTCGAGCGGCGGGCCCGGGCCATGGAGGAGTGGCTGGCCAACCCGAGCCTGCTGCGCGCAGATGCGGACGCCGAGTACGCGGAGGTGATCGAGATCGACATGAACGAGATCAAAGAGCCGCTGCTCGCCTGCCCGAACGATCCGGACGACGTGAAGCCCCTCTCCGAAGTGGCCGGCACCAAGATCGACGAGGTCTTCATCGGCTCCTGCATGACCAACATCGGCCACTTCCGGGCTGCCGGCAAGCTGCTGCAGGCAGCGGACACGGCCATCCCGACACGGCTGTGGATCGCGCCGCCGACGAAGATGGACGAGCACCAGCTCATGGAGGAGGGCTACTACAACATCTACGCCCAGGCAGGGGCACGCACGGAGATGCCGGGTTGCAGCCTGTGCATGGGCAACCAGGCGCGAATCCAGGCGGGCTCCACCTGCGTGTCCACCTCCACGCGGAACTTCCCGAACCGGCTCGGCCAGGGCTCGAACGTGTTCCTGGCGAGTGCGGAGCTCGCCGCGGTGGCGTCCGTGCTCGGCCGGCTGCCGAGCCCGGAAGAGTATCTGGAGTTCGCCTCGAGGATCGACTCCATGGCGCCGGAGATCTACAACTACCTGAACTTCGATCAGGTGCCGGAGTTCCTCCAGGCCGCGGAGCAGGGCCGCTCCATCGCCAGGGAGATCGTTGTTCAGGCCTGAGGCATTGGGGCGCTAACAGGACGGACGACGATGCCGAAGTGGCGCAACTGGTCCGGCAAGCTCGAGAGCAGACCCGAGGGGGTGCATTTCGTTCGCAGTGAGGCGGATGCCGCTGCGCTCGCCGCGGCTGCGACTTCCGCTGGCAGGAAGATCCGGGTGGCCGGCGCCACCCACAGCCATGCGCCGCTGGTGGTCAACGATGGCGGCGTGATTGCCGACGTCGGCGGCCTGTCCGGCGTGCTCGAGACGGACGTCGGCCTCGGCAGGGCGGTGGTCTGGGCCGGCTCGCGAATCTTCAGTCTCGGCAACGCGCTCAATCTGCGCGGCCTCGCCTTCGCCAATCAGGGTGACATCGACCAGCAGGCCATCGCCGGTGCCGTGGCCACCGGCACCCACGGCACCGGGGCGACGCTCAGGAACTTCTCGGCCCAGGTGCTCGGCCTGCGCCTGGTGCTCGCCAACGGTGATATCGTCGATGCGTCGCCAGATCAGAACACCGAACTCTGGCAGGCCGCACGTCTGCATCTCGGCGCGTTCGGCATCATCACCCGGTTGACCCTCGCCGTCCGTCCCCGTTACCGGCTCAGCGAACAGAGCTGGGAGTCGACGCTCGAACCGGTGCTGGCGGATACCGACGTTCACGTCCGCGACAACCGCCACTTCGAATTCTTCTGGTATCCGCAGGACGACCGGGCGGTGGTGAAGACCATCAACGAGACGGAGGATGAGGCGGAGTATCCACTCGCCGAAGAAGGCTCGCGCTGCGCCTGGAGCCACGAGGTGCTGCCGAACTACCGGCCGGTGCCGCACACCGAGATGGAGTACAGCGTGCCGGCGGAGCACGGCATTGCCTGCATGCGGGAGATACGCGATCTCCTCAGGAACAGGTTTCCGGACGTCGCCTGGCCGGTGGAGTACCGCACCCTGGCGGCGGACGACGTCTGGCTGTCCACTGCCTATGAGCGTGATACCGTCACGATTTCGGTGCACCTGGGGATGGATGAGGACGATGGGCCGTACTTCCGGGCCTGTGAGGAAGTCTTCCGCAGTCACGACGGCCGACCGCACTGGGGTAAGGTGCATTACCTCGATGGCGCGACCCTGGCGCGCATCCATCCGCGTTGGGCGGACTGGTGGCGGGTTCGGGATGCCCACGACCCGCGGGGAACCTTCCTCAACGCCTACCTTGCCAGTCTCCGTTCCTGACGTTGGCGGCCCGTCACTCCGCTGCGACCGGTTCCTGTGCAACGTCGACCCATTCGGCGTTCACCAGCCGGGCCATCCGATCCGGATCGATGTGCAGCGAGGCATTGGCGGCGCCGGCGGCGGGGATGACGACATCGAACTTCCGGAGCGTCTCGTCGGCGAATACCCTCATCGGAACCGGAAGGCCGAAGGGGCAGACGCCGCCCACAGGGTGACCGGTTAGCTCGACCACCTCCTCGGGACCCAGCATCTTGGCCTTGGCATTGAACCGCGCCTTGAACTTGCGGTTGTCGATCTTCGCATCGCCGCCCATGACCAGCAGGATCACCTCGTCCTTGAGGCGCAGGGACAGCGTCTTGGCGATCTGCGCCGGCTCGACGCCGTGTGCGTTGGCCGCCTCCAGGACGGTGGCGGTGCTGACGGGCTTCTCTACGATCTCCAGGTCGGGGGCATGCTCGGTCAGGAAGGCGCGTACGGATTGCAGGCTCACGTCTGGTCTCATCAGCTCGGATTGCAGAGGGTAGAGGGAGAGTCCGTCCATTGCCAACCAAGCGGCAAGCCGTGCGCGCGGCACATCGCCGGAGCGGCCCTCTGCCAGTCAGCGTCCGATCAGCAGCGCGCCCAGTTTCGGATTCCGCAGCACGAGCCCGGCCCACATGACGATCGCAACGTACACACCGAACAGCACGTGGGTGAACAGCGGGCTGCCGACGCGCACGTGAGTCGCCACCGCTCCGCCGAGGAAGCCGGTGAGATAAACAGCACCGAGGAGCGAGGTCTTCGGAATCGCGTAGAGGATCGCGCCGACCATCAGCAGAATGCCGAGCGTGAACACGACCCGCTCGTCGTAGCCCAGCGCGACGGTACCGTCGACGACCGGTTGCACCCTGGCGAGCTTGCCGGCCGCGTCGACGAACAGAAAGACGATCGCCAGACCGCTCAACGCTCTGCCGGTCCAGAGCTGTGCCATCGAAGTGGAATCCAAGTCTGCATCTCCTGTAACCAGAACGCCTGAAGGCGCGCACAGAAGCTATTCGACTATCGATCCGGTGTCTTGTACAAAAGCGACAACTGCGCTTCGCGAAGCGCAATCCGACCGGGTGTCTGCCCGATGAACCGGGTAACGGAGCGGGACAGATGCGCCTGATCGACATAGCCCAGGTCACTCACGACCTGTGCAACGGCGACCCCCTCGCGGAGCATCATCGTCGCCTCGCGCGCGCGCCCGATCTGCTGGATGGTCTTCGGACTCATTCCCGTCGCGCGCCGCACCCGCCGCTGGATGGTGCGCTCTGAAAGGTGCCGCGGTTCGTCCGCGAGCACCGCTTCGACACATCGGTCCCGGACGATGAGCCCCCGCCGCAGAAGCCTTTGTACGAACGTTTCGGCGTTCTCGTACGTGGGGTACTCCCAGGCGTCATCGCCCAGCAGAAAGTGACCTTTGTCTCCGGGGAGCGTGAGATCGTTGCGGTCCCGCAAGCCCGCCGGCGGCAGCGCCGGCATGAACGTACCGAGCCGGAACTGGATGCCCACCCACTCCCCGTCGGCCGGGCAGTCCGCCGCCGTTGCGGACGTTTCCGGACCGCGCACGGTCACCCGGGTTGCCCCCGCCACGCGGCTGACGACGATGCCCCAGCAGCAGGCGGCGATGGAATGAAACGCGCCTGCGCGTTCGCTGTGGCTGCGCCACACCCGGTCGATCACGGGAGAATCCGAAGCGCGCTCCTCGAACACGATGAACAACGAAGGCACCTCCGTGCCGGCACGTGCGTCAGCCCAGACGATAGATCCGCTTCACGTTCCCGCCCAGCACTTTCGCCCGCGTCTCGGGCGCGAGCACCTCGGCGTAGCGCGTCAGGTCGTCCACCCAGGTGTGCGGATGATCCGGGTGCGGGTAGTCGGACGCCCACATGAAGCAGTCGGCACCCACGTGGTCGATGATGTGCGGGGCGGCCGTCTCGTCCGGGTCGCCGGAGATGAAGCATTGCCGGCGGAAGATCTCCGAGGCGGGCGTGCGGCGGATGTTGATGGACTCGCTGTAGGCGTCCAGCCGGTCGAGCAGGGCGCCGATCCAGCCCGAGCCTGCTTCCAGCACACCGAGCTTGAGCCCGGGAAAACGCTCGAGCGTGCCGAGCGAGAAGAAAGAGATGAGCGCCTGCTGGACGATGGAGCGCAGCCAGATGGCCTCGCCCCAGGCCCGGCCTTCCCGCGGCCAGTCGAAGATGCCGTCGGCGGCGCCGTGGGGCGTGAAGGTCGGATGGATGGCGAACGGCACGTCGAGTTCCACGCACTTCGCGAACAGCGGGTCGTGCACGGGTGAGCCGTGGATCACCCGGCGGTGGTTGAACGGATTCACCCACGCGCCCCTGCAGCCGTCCTGCACCGCCCGCTCGAGCTCGGCGACGGAACCTTCCACGTCGAGCAGGGTGAGCTGGGCGATGGGGATCAGCCGGCCACCGCTGTTGCGGCAGAAGTCGGCGATCCAGCGGTTGTAGGCGCGGCAGTAGGCGAGCGAGAGCTCGGGATCGGTGAGCTCCACCTCCCAGAGCAGGCCGATGGTGGGGTAGAGCAGGCAGTACTCGAGGTTCTCCTGGGCCATGAGCTCGAGCCGCTCGGTCGGATCGCCGGCGCCGAAGGGGATGTTGTCCGAGTAGCGTCGGTCCGGTCGCGGACGCATGTCCGCCTCTCCCATGGCGCCGAGGAGCCCGAGCGAGCCCCGGCGCGACCGCTTCGACGGCGTCCGGTCGATTTCCAGGTACTCGTAGCCTTCGTCGTCGACCCGGATGCGCAGCGCCCGCGGTTTGTACTTCTCCTCCAGGTAGTTCTCCCAGAGGTCCGCGGGCTCCAGGATGTGTCCGTCCGCGTCGACCGTGCCGTCGAACGGAAATCGCTTGATCTCGTAAGCCATCTCTCCCCCCTTCCCGTGTGTCCCCGGCGTGCTGTGGCGGAACGCCTCCCCAGGTGGTCCGCCTGCCGTTGCCTACTCGTTCGCGCGGATCAGCTGCAGCATTTCCTCCCGGCTCGGGCCGCGCACGATCCGAGCGGAGGCGTTCTTCGATCGACCCCGGAGCATGTAGAGGAAGATGATCAGCCGCGTCTTGCGGTCTTCCAGAAATGCGCCCGGCTTCTCGAGCAGATTCATGGTCCGCATCATGCCGCGCAGTACGTGCAGGTTGTAACGGCCGGCCGCGGCGATGGCGTCGCCGAAGGCGGTGGCGAACCACTTCTTGAAGCTGTCCGGCTTCTCGAGCAGACGCCCGGACTGGCTGGCCAGCGAACGGCGGATGCCGTTTCTGTCCTCGGCGAGGCTGGTGTCGAAGATCGGCCGGAGGGCTTCCTGGGTGCGCGCATCGAACGCGATGGCGCGCTCGATCGGGTCGGATTGTCCCGTGAGCACATCGGCCAGCATGTGGGCGTGCAGGATGCTGGTGCTGCAGCCGCGGCCGTAGAGCGGGTTGGTTCTGAGCTCCGCATCACCCACCGCAAAGAAGTTCTTCACCAGCGGCTTGCCGTCCACCACGTAGTGCCGCCAGACGGCGCGGATGTCGCCGATGCCGAAGGGGTGCGTGGTGGCGGTGGCCTTGCCTTCGGCCACCCAGGGCTCGAGGCCGGGAATGCTGCGGCACACCTGGTCGAAGACCTCGCCTTCCTTGATGGCTTCGCGCAGCTCCGTTTCCGTGTTGTGCAGGCAGACGATGACGGCGAAGTTGCCCGCGTCCCCCGGAAAGACGCCGAATTTGATGTAGCCGAGGTCGCCGGCGGAGCGGTCCTTGCCGCCCCGTGGTGGCTCCTCCACCCCGGGATTCAGCTTGTAGTGACGGGTGTAGTAGACGATCTCCGCATCGTCGTTCTCCTCCGGCACGGTAACGCCGAGATCGGCGAACCAGCGGGGGAACTTGGTCGTCCGGCCGCTGGCATCCACCACCACGTCGGCGGCGATCTCGGGTCCGAACGTATCCACCTTGTCGCGCCGCACCTTGAGGCCACGCACATTCAGGGTGCCGTCCGGGTCCTGCTCCGTCACCACGCCGTCGATGTGGATGTCGTTGACGATGCGGATGTTGGGCAGCTTCTCCACGTAGCGGCGCAGCACCGTCTCGATGGTGGCGCGGCGGCACATGAGCACCCAGAGCTTCTCGTCGCCCGGCTCGGGCGTGTACTTCTGCTCGAGCTCCGGAGAGAGCATCTCGCGGATGCCCACCCGGCGGGCACCGGCGGTGTAGAAGTCCTCGAGCAGGTCCGGGTAGTTGTCCTGCAGCAGATTGCACATGAGTCCGAGAAAGGCGTGCGGGTGCCGGAACTGGGAGGCGCCGCGCCGCGGCCACTCGAAGAAGGCCTTGTCCGCATCGCCTTCCGGCGGCGGTGTGTCCCGCTCCAGCACGGTGACGTTGAGGCCCCGCTTGGCGAGTGCCAGCGCCGTGCACATGCCGGCGATACCGCTGCCGACGATGACGATGTTTTCGCTCATGACTGTTTTTTTCCGCTCATGGCTGCTCGTACTTCCTGAATTGAGTCAACCCAGAAGCTTCAGGAACCGGAGGATGGCGTCGTTCACCGCCTCGGGTGCTTCCTGCTGGGTCCAGTGGCCGATGCCGGGAATCAGCTCGTTGATCCTGAGATCCTTCACGTACTTCGGCATGTCCTTCAGGGCCTGGGCTGCCATCATGATCACGCCGTCGCGCTCACCGGCAACGAACATGGCGGGTTGCTCGATGGTGGTGGGCCCGTTCGCCGTCAGCTCCCAGGTCAGGTCGTGGTTGCGGTAGTAGTTGAGCGGCCCGCGCATGCCGGAGCGGGCGAACTCGCCGGCATAGAAATCGAGATCCGCCTCCGTCAACCAGGCGGGCAGGGTATCCGGGTTCGGCAGCCCGGAGAGCAGGTCGCTGTCCGGCCCACGCATGGGCAGCGCGGTGAGGTCGGTCTCGCCGGCGCCCATGACCAGAAACTTCTTCAGCGCCGTCCTGATGTCCCGCTCGAACTCCGCTTCCGCCACGCCCGGCTCCTGGAAGTAGAGCTGGTAGAAGAACTGACCCTTGAACAGCTCGCGCATGGCGGGCATGGGCTGCACGGGAGAGCGGGGCGTGAACGGCACGGAAAGAGCGCCCACCGCGCTGACTCTGTCCGGATGGTTCAGCGCCGTGCTCCACGCCGTGGGCGCACCCCAGTCGTGGCCGATCACCACCGCCGTGTCGTAGCCGAGCGCCGGGATCAGGCCGATGATGTCGTTCACCACCTCCACCTGGTTGTAGGCGTCGATGGCCTGGGGCTTGTCGCTCTTACCGTAGCCGCGCATGTCCGGCGCGGCCACGTGGTAGCCGGCGGCGGCCAGCGGCGCGAACTGGTGGCGCCAGGAATACCAGGACTCCGGGAAGCCGTGCAGCAGCAGGACGAGGGGACCCTCGCCCTGCTCGGCAACGTTGAGCTCGATGCCGTTGCTGGGAACCCTGCGCTCGCTGATCCCGGTAACCGTCACGCGCTCGCCCCGGCACCCGGCAGGATGGCGCCGCGATGAGCGGGCAGGTAACCGTCTCCCGCGGTCCAGGCCACCTCGCCACCGACGATCACCGTGTCCACACCGATGGAGTCGCGCACGTAGCGGCTGCCGTCGCCCGGCACGTCCTGCACGTAGTACTCGGCGCCGCGGTCGATGGTCGCCGGGTCGAAGATCGCGATGTCGGCAACGAAGCCCTTCTGCAGCACGCCGCGCTCCGGGATGCCCCAGATGCTGGCGGTGTCGCTGGTGATCTTCTTCACCGCGGCTTCCAGGCCGATGGCACCCAGGTCGCGCACGAAGTGGCTGAACAGGAATCCCGTGTCGCCGTAGGTGGAGAACGACAGGATGTGGGCGCCGCCGTCGCTGGCACCGATGTGCACGCGCGGGTGGCGGAGCAGGGCGCTGACGCGCTCGTCGTCGTTGTGGCCCATGTCCGCCGCCAGGAAGTGGGCATCCAGATCCTCTTCCAGCGACAGATCGATCATGGCGTCGATGGGCGTGGTCTGGCGCAGCTCGGCGATCTCGGCCAGCGTCTTGCCGACCAGCGGCTGATTGGCCTCGGAGGCGACCTGCCTGAGGATCAGCCGCGGCCAGAGCGGGGTCATCATGGCCGCTTCGGCAATCATGGCCTTACGGCGCTCCGGGTCCCGGAAAGCAGCGACGATGTCGTCGTGGCTGCCGAAACGCATCACCTGATACCAGCTCGGGAAGCGGATGAAGAGCAGGCTCGGCACCGCGAAGCTGAAGCTGATGTCGATGGGCCGGGTCTGCACCTGGGGCCAGACGCGGGCGCCGCGGGCGAACTGCTCGTCGACGCGGGCCATGACCCGCTCCACCGCCGCCACGTTGTCACCGTTGACGAACAGCGGCGAGAACGTGGTGGGGATGCCGTGCTTGAGTGACAGCTCGGCAAGCTGGTCGATGCGGGCGATGGTCAGGTCCGGGTCGTAGAACTCGGGAACGATCTGCAGCACCCTTCCGTAGTCGGAGAGGGTGGCCGACAGGGCGTCGAGCTCGCGCGTGTCCGCGTAGCGGCTCGGCACGGGCTGCAGCGTCTCGTCCATGTCCACGAAGCTGGTGGAGAGCCCGACGGCGCCGGCGTCCAGGCAGCGGCGCAGCAGGTCCTGCATGGCGGCGATCTCGTCGTCCGTGGCCGTACGCTGCATGGAGGCCTCTTCCATCACCCACAGGCGCAGCAGGCTGTGTCCCACCAGCGGGGCGACGTTGATGGCGAGGTCCTTGCCGATCCGCTCAAGATATTCCTCGAAGGTCTCCCAGTTCCACTCCACACCACTCTCGAAGGCCTTGTAGGGCATCTCCTCGATCTGGTTGAACATGCCGACCAGCTTCATGCGGTGCTTGGCCTTCAGCGGCGCCAGCGACAGCGAGCAGTTGCCCGGCACGATGGTGGTTACCCCGTGGGAGAGCGCCGGCTTGGCATAGCCGTCCCAGAGGAGCTGGGCATCGAAGTGGGTGTGCGGGTCGATGAAGCCCGGGGTGACGACCCGGCCGCCGGCGTCGATGACGCGGCGGGCCTCGCCGTCCACGCGGCCGATTCTGGCGATGCGGCCATCGGTCACGGCCACGTCCGCGGTATAGGCGGGCAGACCGGTGCCGTCCACGACGCGGCCATTTCGGATGATGAGATCGTACATGTGAGGTTCCTCTCCTTCGATGGGGTGCCGCTACGGCGCGGGCCGTGCGGCGTTGAATCGGTTCCATGAGACGCCGAGGGCGTCTCTGACTTTGTGCCAGGGCGCGCCGATGAGCCCTTCCGGACCGCTGGCGTTGCAGGCGCTGAGCAGTGCCGAGGTCGCGATCTGGTCGAGCGCGACCTCGGAGCGACCACCGCCCGCGTGGGCCAGTGTCACGACCAGCTCCGCCACCCCTTCATGGGCGGCGGCAACGCGGGCGCTCTCGATCACGGCCTCGGCCACGGGTCATGACGCCTTCGGCGGTTCCAGGAAGATCACGTCGCTCGGCAGGATGGGGTTGCCGTGACGCGGCGAGCCCTCCGGCGGTGAGCGGCGCATGAACACGTGCAGGTTCCAGCTCTGCAGCTGACCGACCGCGGCGGCGGTGTCCTGCCCGGCGAGCTCGCGGCCGGCGATGGTTTCCCAGGTGTCTCCTTCCTCGGGAAAGATCGAACGGCGGACGGTGGAACTGGTCATGCGGTGGTCTCCTTTCGGTGTCGGTTGGTGGCACCCTCTTCCAGGTGCTTGAGCTGATCGGCCAGCAGGGCCCGGGTGTGTTCGTCCAGAGGGCCTTCCTTGAGCCGCCGCTTCAGCGCCGCCCGCCAGAGCGTCTGCAGGTCGCCTTCCGCGGCTTCGAGCCGGGTCCGGAGCTTCCTGGCGCTCCGCTCCGTGGCAATGGCGCACAGGGTGAGCGCCAGCGCGTAACGCAGGCGGGCTTCCATCTCCTTCAGCCCGAGCGAGCCGAGCGCCCACTCCTGAACGGTGGCGGCGAGCAGCTGGGTCAGGGTCACGGCGAAGGCGTCCGGATCGGCATCGGGATTCAGGTCGCCGGCCTCCGTCGCCTTCTGCAGCAGCAGTTTCCAGAGTGCGTAGCGTGGCCCGCCGATGAGCAGCTTGAGCTCGGGGCCGCTGTCCGTGACCACGGCGGAGATGAGGTTGCGATAGAAGTCGGGCTCGGCGGCAAACAGCCGGCACATGAGGCCGATGGCTTCGAAGAGGGCGTCAGCGCCGGTGCCGGTCAGCTCGGAGAGATGGCTCTGGTAGTCGGCGAGATTGTCGTCGAGCAGGCTCACCAGCACGGCCTGCTTGGACCCGAACAGGTTGTAGGGGGTGGCGATGCTGACGCCGGCCTGCTCGGCCAGGGCGCGCATGGAAAAGGCCGCGTTGCCGGGCTCCTGCATGAGGGCCCGGGCGGCGGCGATGATTTCGCCCCGGCGCTGGGTCTTGTTCTCTTCCCGGCTGGCCACGCCTTCCCGAGTCCCCCGACTGCACGACCGGATGCGAATCGGCACCCGGTCCTAAAACACGTTTCAAAAAATTATAGAACGCGTTTTAAGTTTGTCCACTCCCGGGAGGGAATGCGGGTCAGCCGGCCAGCTCCATCCGCAGATGCAGGGAGTTCAGGCGCCGGCGCTGAGCTCTGAGTGCCCGCTCCAGACTCTTCAGCTGCTCGTTGGCGGATACCTTGAGATCCCGGCCCGTTGCGGCGAGCCGCTCGCGGGTGTGGTCGAGGGATTCGAGCCGCAGGTGCTTCCACTGCTCCAGGCAGCGGCTGAAGTGCTCCACCTCCGCTTCCAGCAGCGCCCGCCACTTGTCGGCGTTGGCCGTGCGTTCGAGCTGGGCCTCCGCCCGCTTGATCTGCATGGCCACCTGGGCCTCGCGGATCCGGAAGGCGTCCACCGTCTTCAGGTCCGAGGCGAGCCCGAGCCAGGCCGCCGTGCGGATCAGCCACTTGGTGGGGTCGTAGTCGAACCAGCGGATGCCGTTGCGGTAGTCCGTCTGAAACCGGTGGTGGAAGTTGTGGTAACCCTCGCCGTAGGTGAACAGCGCCAGCACGCCGTTGTCCCGGGCCGAGTTCTCATCCGTGAACGGCTGCCGGCCCCAGAAGTGGGCCAGGGAATTGATGAAGAACGTGGTGTGGTGGGTGATCACCAGCCGGGCCACGCCCATCAGCAGCAGGTTGGCCAGCCAGTCGCCGGTGACGAGGCCCACCAGCAGCGGCGGGGCCAGGTTCATGGTCCAGGTGATGGGCACGTAGTGCTTGTCCTGCCACACCACGATGGGATCCCGCATGAGGTCCTTGACGTTGGAGAGATCCTCCTTCCCACTCGGCCAGTGCCGGAGCATCCAGCCCATGTGCGAGAACCACAGCCCCCGGCCGGCGCTGTACGGGTCCCGGTCGTTGTCGTCCACGTAGCGGTGATGACGACGGTGCCCGGTGACCCAGCTCAGGATGCTGTTCTGCACCGTGGCAGCGCCGAACAGCGCGAAGAACAGCCGCAGCGACCAGTGGGCCTTGTAGGCATTGTGGGCCCACAGCCGGTGGTAGCCGGCAGTGATCGATATCCCGGTGAGCATTAAGAAGACCACGAAGGCGATGATGGCCGACCACTCGAAGCCGACGGTCAGCGCGTACCAGGGGACGCCGATGGCGGCCACGAGGAAGGTGACGGCGAAGACCGTGGCCTGCACCCAGAGCAAAGGGGGTTTCTCGGCTGCGGCGGAAGGCGTGACGCGGACGTCCGTTTGCGTGTCTGGCACGGGCTTCTGATCTCTCTGGTCTGATGAGTTTGCGGCATCCTACCACCCGGGCGGCGGATGTGAATGCGGCGTTGGTCCCACGGCGAAAATCCGCGGCCAACACCGCATTTCGGGTGTTTTAAGTCAGGTTAGTTGTTTATATCCGCGTCAGCCGCCTTTTACCGCTCTGGCCGGCGCCACCTGCACCGGCGGTTCGTTGGTCACCATGTGCAGTACCTTTTCGTCCGGCAGGCCCATCATGGCCTCGTAGCCGCCGGGCGGGTAGTTGGTCATGTGCGGGCCCGGCCCGGTGAGCGGCGGCTGCGGCACCCGGCCACCCCGATCCGCGTAGGCGGCCGGCTGCCGGTAGCGGGCGAGCTCCTCGTCGTTGATGCCGGCGAGCGCCACCACCTCCGGGTCGATCCACGCCTGCGCCTCGATGGGCTCCGCGGAGCAGGAGAGCTCCAGCGCCAGGTTCTCGGGGCCGGCGAAGTAGATGGACAGGCACATGCCGTGATCCATGGGGCCGAGCACGGGCACGCCTTTGTCCCGAAGTCGGTCACGCATGGCATAGAGCTCCTGCTCGTTCTTCACCTTGAGCGCCAGATGCTGCATGGTCCCCCGGGCCGAATTGGCGCCCGGATTGCCCGCGTGGGTCTCGCCGAGGCGCACGGGTATCGCCTCGATGTCCGGGTTGTGCACGAAGGCGATGGCGCTCTCGTCGTTCAGGCGCAGGAAGCCGTGCCAGGTGTTCTCCACACCGTGCATCCAGTACAGGGCCACCAGCTCCATGCCGAGCTTGTCCGTGAAGAACTCGATCTGCTCCTTCATGTTGGCCGTCGTGATGGCCAGATGGTGCAGGCCTTCCACCTTGTTCATGATTCGCGCTCCTCGAGAAATCGAGCGCTCAGCCTGCGCCCACGGGGCGGGGGATGCAACCTCGCCGGGATTCACCCCGGCGGCGCTCACCCCATCAGGTAGAGGTACTCTTCCTGCACGATCTTGTCGTTCTTCACGGTGAACAGGCCGACCTCGGTCATCTGGCTGCGTTCGCCCCCCGTCGGGGTGATGTCCATGGTGAAGCGGACCACGAACTGATCGTCACGATGGCCGACGAACGGGCCCTCGGCGGTGGTGCCGTGCACGGTGTTGTTCGCATACCACCAGTCGTGCTTGCCGTGGATCGCGTCGATGCCCTCCAGGCGGGCCGGCATCTCCTCGGAGCCCTGTCCCTCGATGGAGACGATGTTCTTCGCGTAGTAGTCCCGGACGAACGCCTGCTCGCCGTTGCGTCCCTGATTCACCAGCTCGACCATTTTCTGTCCGACTTCCAGTGCGCCCATGTGCTCTCTCCCTGCTGTGGGAGGGTCAGCTTAACCGCCGCCTGGTGACAGTGTGGTGTCAGGAGGCGACGATGCGGTTAGACTGCGCAGCGCCGAGGAAACGGATCGCCCGATGAGCACGCCCCCAGGGATCAGCGGCTTCGCTGCCTACTTCCCCCCATACCGAGTCTGCCTCGATGCCTGGTCCGAATGGACCGGCAACAATCCCGACAAGATCCGCGCCGTGGTGGGCCGCGGCTTCCGCATGCGCGGGCCCGAGCAGAGTGTCTACACGCTGGCCGCCACGGCCGTGCTGCGGCTGATTCGGAACTACGACATCGATCCGGGACGGGTCACGTACCTCGGGTTCGGCACGGAGTCGAGCACGGACAACTCCGCGGGCGCCGTGATCATCAAGGGGATGGTCAATGACGCGCTCAGAGCGCTGGGCCTGCCGGTGCTGCCGCGCGGCTGCGAGGTGCCGGAGTTCAAGCACGCCTGCCTCGGCGGTGTGTACGCCATCAAGGGTGCGCTGCGCTATCTGGCCACCGACGGTGCGGGAGACCAGGCCATCGTGGTGAGCGCCGATCTGGCGCAGTACGAAAGAGGTAGCAGCGGCGAGCAGACCCAGGGCGCAGGCGCCGTGGCGCTGTTGCTGGAGGAGAATCCACGGATCGCGAGCCTCGACCTCGCGCGGTCGGGCAAATCGTCCGACTACCGCACCCTGGATTTCCGCAAGCCCTTCGTGCGCTTCAACGAGGCCACGCCCGGCCACCACGGGCATCTCAACGACTTCCCGCTCTTCAACGGCCCTTACTCCACCGCCTGTTATCTGGAGGCGACGGTGGTGGCGCTCAGGGACCTGTTCCGGCGAACGGAAACGTCCGGCGCGGATCATCTGCGCAACGTCGAGGCCATCTTCATGCACCGGCCCTACCAGCGGATGCCGGAGACGGGACTCGCACTCGCCTACCTCTTTGCGCTGGAAGCAGGCTCGGCGGCGGACGTGGAGGAGCTGCGAGGCTACTGCGCGCTCGCCGGTGAGGGGCTAGAGGGGGTGCGCGAGGAGATGCGCAGCCATCCGGCCATCGGCGAGTCGGCAGCCGCCGCCCACGTCCCCGAGGTGGATCCGTTCCCGAAGGCCATGAACGTGCTGCGCGCCTTCCGCGGCACCGAGGCGTTCCGCCGGGTGGTGGCGGACAAGCTGCGCCTCGGCGAACCGGTGGTGGCGGAGCTCGGCAATCTCTATACCGCCTCGCTGCCGGCCTGGCTGGCAGCAGGATTCGAGGATGCGCTCGCACGCGACGAGGATCTCACCGGCAAGGAGATCCTGATGATCGGCTACGGCAGTGGCGATGCGGCGGAGGCGATTCCTCTGCACGTGGTGCCGGGCTGGGCCGAGGCTGCATCGAAGATCGGCATGGCCCGGGCGCTGGAAGACGTGGTGCCCATCGACCGCGAGCAGTACGAAGTCCTGCATGCCGGTGGTTATCTGGACATCGACCGCAGCCGTTCCGGCGAGTTCGTGGTGACCCACATCGGCGAGCGCAGCAGCGGGGCGCTGGTGGACGCGGGCATCGAGTACCATCGCTTCGTGCTCTGAGGCGCTGGCCTTCAGGCCGGCTCGCCGGCATCCAGCGTTTCGATCTCCAGCGTGAATTCCCCCTGGGCCGCGGCGATCAGCAGCGTCGGGCGAGCCACCGTCAGTGTCAGTGATCCGGTCCGCGTTGCCAGCGGCACCAGGGCGTGCACCTCGTCGAACCGCAGCCGGTAGGCGGTGATCGCTCCGGGCGCCAGTTCTTTCTGTACCTCCGGCCACCAGACGTCCGACCTGTTATTGAAGCTGTAGACGATCACGCGGTCCGCCAGGCGCGATGCCTTGCGCAGCCGATCTGCGGACGGCTCGCCCACCTCGATCCAGGTGGCCAGGCGCCCATCCAGGTGCCGCCGCCAGAGATCCGGGGTGTCCGTCTCGCTGAGCCCCCCGGTGAACGCCAGATCTTCCTCGTCCTCCAGGCAGCGGGCCAGCACCCTGACGAGCATACGCTCCACCGTCTCGGACGGGTGCAGGGCAACGGTCAGGGCGAGGTCCTCGTAGCGACCCCGGTCGATGTCCGCCAGGGTGACGGCGAACTTGTAGATGGTGGGCTTCAGCGCCATGGTCGCGTCAGTCGTCGAGCTGCTGGCCGATCACCGCCAGGTCGATGCGCGTGGCGCTGACCTGGCCGCGGCCCACCACCACCTGGTCTGTGTCCGCCGCCTTGTCGACCTCGAAAGGCTGCAGGTCGTGGAAGTACTGGTCGCCGCGCTGTGAGAAACACTGACGGTAGTAGGTGCGTCCGAGCCGGGTGCGGACGATGTCGAAGTCCCGGCAGGGATCGGGGAAGTTGAAGCTCCAGGTGACGGGCTCCCTGGTCGTCTCCACGTACCCGGACCAGATGCGGGGCAGCAGCTCGGCCGTTGCCGCCGACATGCGCTCGAGCGCCGCATCCGAGAACGCACGCTCGGCGTACCAGTGCAGAAAGTCTTCCCGGGTGAGGGCCTGGGAGAGCGCGAAAGCGGGAATGCGGGCGATGTTGGCCTCGAAACAGGCGCCGAGCGTCCCCGAGGCCATGAAGAAGCCGAGGCCGGTGTTGATGCCGATGTTGATGCCCGAGACCACCACGTCCGGCGGTGTGTCCATCAGGTTGTAGAGGGCCAGGTTCACGCAGTCCGCCGGGGTGCCGGAGACGCTCCAGGCCGGCGTGCCGTGCAGATCGATCCGGTCCACGTAGAGCTCGCCGAAGCGGGTCATGGACTTGCCCTTCCAGCTCTGCTCCTGGGCGGGCACCACCACGGTGAGGTCGCCATGGGCGCGGAGAATGCGGATGGCGAGCAGGAACAGGGGCGAATCGTGGCTGTCGTCGTTGGTGAGCAGAATGCGCATGGCGATGGGTTCCCGTTGGCAGCGCAGAGCGTAACCGATTACCTTGGAGATCCGCAGTCAGGACGTGTTCGCATGAGCAGAGACGGCGACAGACCCGGCAAGGAGAGCCGGCTGAAAAAGTTGAAGAAGCGGCGTGCCACGGCCACCGTGGGCGGCACCACCCAGAGCGGCTTCGCCAGCCGCTCCATGAGCGACCTCATGAAGCAGGGCGGATCGGCGCCTGCCGGAAAGCCGGCGGAACCGCGTGGTGAAAAGAGCCAGGGGAAGCAGGATCCGGACGAGGGGAAAGGATCGGCCTAGGCCGCCCGCCCGAGCCGGTCGGATCGAGCCTTTTCCTAGGGCGTGGACGCCTCGTATTCCGCCGCCGTGATCAGACCGGCGGCCCGCGCTCTGGCCTGGTCCGCTTCCTTCAGGAACGGCTGAATGGCGTCGATCCGCTTCCAGGGCGCCAGGGGTGTATCCGTCTCGGCGCGGGGGACGAACTCAGACGGCCGGACTTTGTCGTAACGGTGGATGTAGCGTGGGCAGTTGGTCCAGAGCTCCGTGACGGTGACCTCCACCAGCAGCTCCACCTCCGGGTAGGTGACGGCCAGGGGGTGATCCCGGTGCAGCGCCGCGCGGCCCTGCAGTCGCCGCCGACTGGGCTGCTCGAAGTCGATGAACAGCATGCCGATCGAAGCACCTGCGTCTATATTGCCCATGGACAGGAACATGCCGTTGCCGTCGTAGCTCGGAAACACCAGCGTCGTCGGGTTCACCACCTTCACGAACCCGGGGTCGCCACCCTTGTAGGAAACCGTCGGCTGGCCGGCGGCGTTCACCGTGGCGAGGAAAAACATGTCGCGGGCGCTGATGAAGGCCTCGTCCGCCTCGTCGATTTCCATGCGCAGCGTTGCCCGCTCCACCGCGTCGGCCAACCCCCGGGTGGCGAACTCGTCCTGCAGGGCACGGTGCGTGTCGTCGTAGAGCCTGCTCATCGGTCCCATCCCCTTTCCGTCGCTCGGTGGCAGTTTCAGCCCTGCGCGGACCGCCGTCCAACCAAAAAAAACGCCGGCACGAGGCCGGCGTGGGGCAGCACCGGATGTAGATCAGGCGCTGTGGCGCAGGACGTGTCCCGCGCGGTTACCCGTGAGCTCACCGTCGCGCAGGCTGACGACGCCGTTGACGATGGTGGCCTTGAAGCCGTTCGATTTCTGGATGTAGCGGGGGGCGCCGTTCGGGAAGTCGTGCACCAGCTCCGGCTGGCGCTCGCTCACCGAGGCGAGGTCGAAGACGTTGACGTCCGCCCGCTGACCGACCGCCAGGGTGCCACGATCGGTCAGGCCCACCACCCGGGCCGGTCCGGACGTCATCTTCTCGATCACCTCCGGCAGGCTGAATGCGCCCCGTTCCCGGGTCCAGTAGGACAGCAGGAAGCTCGACCAGCCGGCATCCATCACCTGAGCCACGTGAGCACCGGCGTCTCCGAGGCCCGGGTAGATGTGCGGGCTCTTGAAGAGATCCGCCTGCTCGTCGATGTTCTTCGAGAACATGCGGTAGAGAAAGAGACCGCGGCCGTCCGTCTCCCGGGACAGGCGCAGGAAGGTCTCCGCCCAGTGCTCGCCGGCAGCTTCTGCCTCGTCGGTGACGCTGACGTTGCCGAGGTAGTCGGGGGTGGCGCCCTTGCCGAGGAAATAGACCTCGTTCATCGGCACCCGCGCGCAACCCGGGTCGCGGGCTTCCTCGACCAGGCGGGCCGCGAATTCGGAATCACGGATAGCAGAAAGACGCCCGTCGAGATCCTTGTCGTAGAGCTCACCCCAGGTCTGGCCACGGAAGGGCAGGCCCGCCTGCAGGCCGAACATGTAGCCTGAGCCGCGCACGTGGGAAATGGCGGTGACGTCGCGTCCCTCGCAGAGGGCGTCGAGCTTCGAGGCCGCTTCCGCGCCGGCGCCCGGCGCGCCGCTGTTACCGTAGCTGAACAGCACGCGTGCCTGCGGCTTGTCCGCCACGGCGCGGAGACAGTCGAAGTCCGCGCCGACGAGCTGCATCAGCCCGCCGCGGGGAGAGACGACCTCGGAAATCCGTTCGAGCTCGCGCACGTCCGCGAAGGTGCCGGGAATGGAGCGTCCGTCCGGCGCCACGTGGGGCGCGAACCGGTTGGTGGAGAAGCCCCAGGCGCCTTTCTCGACGGCGCTGGCGACGATGCCGGCCATCTCCTCGAGCTCCGCCTCGGTTGCCTGGTCTTCGAACGACCGCTCACCCATGACGTAGTAGCGCACGGCCGCGTGGCCGACGAGGCCGGCGACGTTCACCGCCGTGCCCAGGCGCTCGATGGAATCCAGGTACTCGGGGTACTGCTCCCAGTCCCAGGCCAGGCCGCCGAGGATCGCTTCCTTGGGGATGTCTTCCACGGTCTCCATCATGCCGGCGAGCAGCGCCCGGTCGGCGGGTCGGCAGGGGGCAAAGGTCATGCCGCAGTTGCCGATGAGCGCGGTGGTCACGCCGTGCCAGCTCACCGGCGTCATGTCAGGATCCCAACCCATCTGGGCGTCCAGGTGGGTGTGGATGTCGACGAACCCGGGGCTGACGATCTGCCCGGAGGCGTCGATCTCTTCCGCGCCCCGTTCGGGCACCTCGCCGATGGCGGCGATGTAACCGTCCCTGATCGCCACGTCGCCGGTGAACGGCTCGCTGCCCGTGCCGTCGACCACGGTGCCGCCACGAATCACGATGTCATAGGTCACCGGCTGCTCCCCATTCGTTGACCGAACGACGTATCCTGCAGCAGCGCCGGCATAGTGTCTAATGCCTGGGGCGGCGATTGGTATAACAGATAGTTATGTTTTCCCGGGTGGGAACGGCTCGATGAAGCGGATGTTGGCCTTTGCCAGGCCGTCCGAGACGATCTCGAGACCGCCGGTTTTCACCATCCACTCGAGGCGGTGATCGCGGTACTCGCGCTTGAAGAGCCCCTGCTCCATGGCGGCGCGCACCGCATCGAGGCTCACCGCCTCGCTGTCGAAGGCAACCGCTGCGGCGGCCTTCGTGCAGGCGGCAACGCTCGGTCGGGCATTGGCCCGCGCCAGCCACCCGGCGAGCGCGCCGCTCGCCTTCGCGCCGAAGCCCGCAGCGCCGTTGACAAACGGCACCACGCAGAGATCAGCCCAGCCGAACTGTGTGCCGTTGAACCACTCGCGGTCGCCGAGCTCACCGGTGAGCCAGTCGAACCAGCGGCCGAGCTGCGCGAGCCCGCGCTCGAACATGGCGTCGGCCAGCGCTCCCTCGCCGCGGCCGAAGTTCCTGAGCTCCGACAGTCCCCAGGTGATGGCCTCGAAATGCGTATCCATCACGTCTTCCAGCATGCGTGCCCGGGCCCGCTCGAGCGGATCGGCGGGCAGCAGGGCAGGCTCCGGCCAGCGGTCCTCGATGTACTCCAGGATGACGGTGGAGTCGAAGATGTGGGCGTCGCCGTCCACCAGCGCCGGAACCTCGCCGCGCGGGCTCGCGGTCTGGAACTCGCCGGTCGTGGCACCGCTGCCGATGGCAGCGGGCAGCCGGGTCTCGAAAGGTATGCCTTTCTCGGCGAGGGCGATCTTCACCTTCTGGCCGTAGGGAGACAGCGGGTGGTCGTAGACGATGAGGGCCATGGTTTTCTCCGTCGGTGCTTTGCAGTCGTGATCAGGCGCTGAGGGAGACGGCGTGCCAGTGCTCGGCGATGCCGTAGCCGATGCGGTCACCCCAGCGGAACTCGGCGAGACCTTCATTGACGAAGGTGGCGCCGCCCGGCATCGGAATCTTGGTGGGGCACACACTCAGCACGTCGCCGTCGATGCGGATCGCCTCGCCGTCCTCGGTCTCGGCGGTGAGCCGCACGGCACGGTGAATGAGCGAGTCCGGTTCGTAGTCCGTTTCGATCACCACGTTCTTCAGCGCGCCGGAGCGGCCGTCGCGCTGCAGCCAGCCTTCGCCGCGGATCACCCCGTCGGCATGCCGGAAGCAGGAGCCGCCCATGGCGGCATGCTCGCCGAAGTTCATGGAGAACCAGTTGACGAACGGCGCCGGTCCGGACGGTGCGCTGCTCACCGGCCCGCTCCTGCGGTCGCCGGCACCCCAGTCCCGCGGGCCCCAGGATTTGTCCCGCACGCCGTAGCCATCCACCGTCCAGCGCTCCGCGCCGAGGGCGATGGTGCCCTGCACGCGGCCGCTCTGCTCGAAGTGGCCGCGCTCGCCCTTCGCGGCGTAGTGGGGCTCGGTGAGGCAGTCGAAGACCACGTCCATGGAGAGCGTGGCCGGGGTGAACCAGCCTTTGGGGCGGGACTTGCTGCGCTCGAGCAGGATGGCCGCGTCGGCGATGTCCTGGGCGGGGCCGTCGTAGCGGATGCGCCAGCGCTGGTGCGGGGCCTCGCAGGTGAGGGTCAGATCACCCGCCCGGAGATCCCCGTCGTAACGGGACAGGTCCTTCTCGATGTCGCGTCGGCCGTAGGTGAAGGCGACCCGTTTACCCTCCAGATAGACGACGTGCAGCGCGTCCGCCCAGCGGTTGCCTGGACGGAACCCCATCCGGGTGAACATGCCGAGCTTCGTCTCGGGATCGATGAAGTTGAAATAGTAGCTCTCGCTCCATGCCGGGTCGTCGCCCACCGGATGCATCAGCTCGTCGTTCATGTGACTGTCCTCCCTGATTGATCCCCGCTTGCGATGCGCTGCAGCCTCAATCGCCGGACGGTGTCGTCGCGCTCATCAGCGCCTGCAACGCAGCGGCTTCGTCCGGGGTGAGGTCAACCGCATCGCAGCGGGGATCGGTCTTCTGAATGGCCTTCACCATCACCGCCGTGAGCGGGATGGGATCGCAGCCGTGGTTCTGCTCGCAGATCATATCGAACTCGGGCCGGGCTTTGACATGACAGGCGAAGCAGTTGCCGCCGAAACGGTTCACCACCTCCGCGAAGCCCCGTGCCCGGATCGCAGAGCCCTCGGCCGATACGTCCAGCTCGATGAACTCCCAGTCGCGGGTTGCGGGGCTGAACCCGGGCTCCCGCTTGACCATGACCTCGGTGGGCACGAGCTGAACGACGGAGCCGGGTGGGTAGGCACCCTGACCGGCTTCCGCCACCGCCACCGTGGCAGCGACGTCGCCGTCGAGGTTGTCCACGTAGAAACCGCGCACGGGGGTCATGTCGCGGATGCAGGTGAAGTCGGCGGCCTGTGGCTCGCCGCGGGTGAGTCCGCTCGCGGCGAGGAGCAGGAGGGCGAGGCAGGAACGTTGCATCATCATAGGTCTCCCTGACCGAAAATATATTGTGCGCGAGATAATTGCACGCGATTATAATGGAGGTCAAGCGTAACCGATGATGCGGCACATCGGCGGATCGGAAGGTCCGCTCAAGGCCCGGAGATCACATGAGCTCACCTGCGCACCAGCACCTGGACAATCAGATCTGTCTTTCCCTCTATTCCGCCACGAACGCGCTGCTGCGCGCCTACCGGCCGCTGCTGGAGCCGCTGGGCCTCACCTATCCTCAGTATCTGGTGATGCTCGCCTTGTGGGAGGTGGACGCGGTATCCGTTACCGAGCTGTGCCGGCGGACGCGCCTGGACACGGGCACCGTGACGCCGCTGCTCAAACGGCTCGAGTCGAAGGGCCTGCTCCGGCGGGAGCGCTCCGAGACGGACGAGCGGATGCGCGTCATCCGCCTGACGGCGGAAGGAAGGCGGCTGCGCAGTCGTGCCGAGCACGTGCCCGGCGAGCTTGCCTGTCTGGACGTGCTCACCCCCGCCCAGGGAGCGAAGCTGAAGCAGCTCGCGGAGACGCTGTACCGGAATCTCAGCGCGCTCGAATAACCTGCCGGCGCGTGCGGACAGGCTCGCTGGCCGATTACGGTATCGGAGATCGCTTCAGTAGAGGTCCGTGATCCCCCAGGCCTGCATCTTCGACTGAAAGCTCGCCACGTCGTGGGAGAGAATCACGATGTCGTGCTTCTCGCCGGCCTGGTCGATGACGTGATCCTTGAGCAGCGCCTCGGCGGTGAAGCCCATCTCCTCGAACACGGCAATCGCGCCGGTCTGATCCGGCGTCATCTGAGCCGTGAGCTTCTCGAGTCCGAGGCCCAGCGCGATGAGGAAGCTCTCCTGGATGAGCTGCCGGCCGAGCCCCCGATCCTTGCCCGCGGGTGCCACGAGCACGCGGAGCTCGCCGAGATGCGGCGACCAGCTGTGCTCGTCGGTCACCACCGCCGTGCAGCCGAGAATCTGGCCCGCATCGTCCCGGGCCAGCAGGCTCGTGATCTCGCCTGCCTCGATCTGTCTGGACCAGGCGGCCATGACCCTCGGTTCGGTGATGTCCCGGCGCAGAAAAAGCAGGTCGTGCGGCGGCAGCGTCTTCGCGAAGGCGAGCACCTCGGCTTCGACCGCAGGCGTCATCAGCGACAGGTGCGCCTTGCCCCCCTTGATCTCGACGGCGCGGGGATAGCGTGTGGACTCGGTCATACGGAACGTTCTCCAAGCCAAGTGGCGAGCCTCGGCCACATCCGCCGCGCGGCGTTCGGGCCGGCGATGAGGCTCACGTGGCCACCTTTGAGGATGATTTCTTCCTTGTCGGTGGATCCCACCAGTTCCATCAGCGGCTTGCTCGCCTTGTAGGAGACGATGTGGTCGTGCTCCGCGAGCGCCGCGAACACCGGCACGGTGATGTCGGAAAGCTTTGCAGACCTGCCGCCCACCTTCAGCGTGCCCTTGTAGAGCTTGTTGGCCCACATGAGCTCCTTGGTGGTGTCGCGGAAGTATTCACCGGCGAGCGGCAGCGTCTCGTTGCCCCAGCGTTCGAATGCCCGATAGGAGGCGACGAACTCGTCGTTCCACATCTGCTCCCAGACCCGGATCTGGCCGGCCGTCTTCTGGGCGGGGCGGAGCATTTCGAAGGATGCCGCAATGAAGTCCTTCGGAATAACGCCCAGCGTTTCGACAAGTCGGTCCACGTCGAAGTGTTTCTCGTCCGACCAGATGCGCGTGAGGCCCATCTCGGACCAGTCCACCGGCGTGGTGAGGCAGGCCAGGTTCTTCAGCGGGCCGTCCGTGTGGCTCGCCGCATAGATGAGGGACAGCACGCCGCCCATGCAGTAGCCGACGATGGAGAGATCCGGCTGACCGGAGTGCTCGAGCACCTCGTCCACGCAGGCGGGCAGAAAGTCCTGGGTGTAGTCCTCGAGGGTGAGGCTGCGCTCCTCGGGCACGGGCGGCTCCCAGTCGATCACGTAGACGTCGAAGCCTTCCTTCAGGAGGTACTCCACCATGCTCTGGCCCGGCGCCAGATCGAAGATGTAGGCCTTGTTGGTGGTGGCCATCACCAGCAGCACGGGCACCCGGTAGATCTCGTCCGCCAGCGGGTGGTAGTGGTAGAGGCGGAGCGTGCCGCGCTCGTAGATGACATCCTTGGGCGTGAGGCCCACCCGGATGGGGGGGCCGGCGAGAAATTCGAGCCCCCTGATGTTGCGCTGAATGGCCCGGTCCACCATCTTCCGGGCCCGGTCCAGGAGTTCCGGGGAGACGGTTTCCTCAGCCATGGGATCCCTCCGATCGGGCACTGGGTGGCAGCTTGGTGCGTGGCGGACCCTCGGATTTTCCTTCCTTGTCCTTTTTTTTCTTCTTACCGAGTTTCTTCAACTGCTTTTCCATCTTTGCGAGCCGCTTATCCAGGGCACGGACGTTCTCCCCCAGACGGAGCACGTCCTCGCGAGTGGGTATGTTGAAGTTGGAGAGCTGCTCGGCCATGGCTTCGTTGAACCGCTTCTGCATGCGCAGCTGCAGGTCCTGAAGCTGGTTCATGGAACGGCTGAACTCGTCCGTGCCCATGAGCTTGTTCGCCATGGCATCGAAGCCGCGTTCCCACTCGGTGATCAGGTTCCGGAACGCTTCCGCCGGATCCGGCCGTTTGTCGGACATGTCCTTTCCCCCTGACAGACCCTGGGAAAGCAATATGTCACATCGGCCGGAAAAGTGCTCCCGGGGGAGCTACTGACGCAGGTGTCATGCGGCGCCTTTGATGAAGTCCATGGCGGCTTCCAGAGCGGCCGTGCGCTCCGGCCAGGTCTGGCCGCCGGTGCCCAGGCGCAGGGTATTCACACCGGCGTCCGCGAACGCCCTGATCCGTTCCCGGACCATGTCCTTGGTGCCGATCAGGTTGGCTCTGAGGACGAGCTCGTCCGGCACCCGGGCGACGGCGTCGTCGCGCTTACCGGCAATCCACAGGCTCTGCACGGCTTTGGCGTCGTCCTCGTAGCCGGCGCGGCAGTAGGCATCGTTGTAGAAATTGGTCTTCGCCGAGCCCATGGCGCCGAGGGTGAAGGCGAGGCCGGGCTTGAGCTGGGCGATGAGCCGCTCCACGTCGTCGCTCACCTCGAAGTAGCCACCGGCTTCTATGTCGATGTCGGCGAGGCTGCGCCCGGCTTTTTCCGCGCCGGCGCGGAGGTCGTCCAGGAAGACGTCGGCGTGCTCAGGCAGGAAGCAGGTACCGAGCCAGCCGTCTGCGAGCTCGCCCGTCATCTGCAGTGACTTCGGCCCCAGGGTGGCCAGATAGATGGGCAGGTTGGGGCGGGGCGGCTGTGCCAGCCGGATGGGTTTGCCCTCACCGCCCGGGCGCGGCAGCACGTAGTGCTTGCCCGAGTACTGAAGCTTTTCGCCGGCAAGTCCCATCTTGACGATCTCCACGCACTCCCGGAGCCGTCCGAGGGGCTGAGCGAACGCCGCGCCGTGCAGGCCTTCCACCACCTGGGGTCCGCTCACCCCGAGCCCGAGAATGAAGCGACCCTTGGACACCGTGTCCATGCTCTGCGCCGTCATGGCGATCATCGAGGGCACCCGGGAGCTGATCTGCAGGATGCCCGTGCCGAGCTGGATCCGCTCGGTCTTTGCGGCCAGATAGGCGAGCGGCACGATGGCGTCCATGCCCCAGGCTTCGGCCGACCAGGCCTGGTCCACGCCCATCCGGTCGGCCGCGATGGTGTAGTCCACCAGGTTGTCCCAGTCCGTGCCGCTGGAATAGGCCGAACCGATGGCGATTGCCGTTTTCATGACGTGTTCCCTCAACCCCGAATGTCCGGAGAGTAAAGGGAACGGGACGGGCGGGTGTCAAGATTGATCGAGGCGGCACCGGGAGGACGGTGCGCGAGCTCAGCGGATCCCCAGATCGTCGATCAGTGCGATGGAGGCAGCGTTGTTACTGTCCGTCACGGCCCGGCGGATGACCTTGGCCCTGGCGACATCCGGTGACTGCTGGTGCAGCTCGAGCAGTGGCTCGAGGGCCGACGGGTGCTCGCCGGCAAACCGGAACAGGTTGCGCTGATCGATTTCCACCTCCGGCAGCCGGGCACCGAGCGCGATGAGCAGGCGCACCGTGTCGACCTGGCCGGCACGCGCCGCCTCGTGGAGCGCGTTGGATCGGTTCAGCCCTTCGGACCAGCGATTGGGATCGAAGCCGGCACCGACCGCGAGCCGCACCAGGTCGTTGCGGCCGGCGGCGGCCGACAGCATGAGGAAATCCCGGAAGTTAACCTCGCCCCGGATGTCCGCACCGGCTGCCACCAGCGCGGCCGCCACATCGGCCTGACCGTCGCGCAGCGCCAGCAGCAGCAGGGAAACGCCGCGTTCATCCTCGAGATCCAGCCTGGCGCCGGCGTCGATGAGCGTCCGCACCATTTCCGACCGGACCGCGTCAAGGTCGCAGCCCCGGGTGCGCAGCAAGGCGACGTGGAAGAAGAGCGGCCTGCCGTTCCGGTCGGCGACATCCGGATCGGCACCCATGTGCAGGTAGCGCTGGAAAGCCGGCAGGTCACAGCGGGACGTCGCCTGAAACAGCAGTGGTGGCTGACTCTCCGAGAACTGCTCGAAGCCTTCTGTCTTTGCCAGCAGCACCTCGATCAGCGCTGCGTCCTCCTGCGCGAGCGCGAAGGCGAGGGGCAGCTCACCCCGGACCGGAACGGGATCCGCCCCGGCGTCCAGCAGCACGGAGACCATGTCGCTGCGGCTGCCGGCGAGTGCGACGGCGAACGGCGTGGGATCACCCAGGTTCGGATCCGCACCGGCATCGAGCAGCACCTCGACGATGTCGAGATGTTCCTCGCGGGCCGCCAGGCTCAGCGCGGGATAGTGCCGATTGATGCCGGTATCGGGATCGGCGCCGCCTTCGAGCAGGGCCCTGACGGCAGCAATGTGACCTTCCTCGATGGCAGCCGCCAGGGGCGGTGTTGCGAAGAACTGCGGGTCGTCGGCGACCGCCCCGGCGGCCAGCAGCCGGGACACCATCTCCACGTCGCCCATGGCGGCCGCGTACCACAGCGCCGGCATGTGCCGTCCGTCCCGACGGTTCAGATGCTCTGCACGCTCCGCCAGTGACAGCCACTCGATGCGTTCCGTCTCCGGAATGGGCTGACCGGTCTTGTAGCGGAGGTAGAGGGTGTGGCCGAGCTCACGGACCCGCCAGCTCTCCGGTTCGGCGTGTGCTTCCAGCAGATCGCGCGCCGCGTCGTCGAGATCGTTCACCCGGACGACCTGATAGAGACCGGTGCCCACGATCCCGAGCAGATAGAGGCTCATCATCACGAATCCAGGCGTGAACCGCCGCGTCCTGATCCCGTGAACGACGAAGAAAGGCGCGATGAGCAGGTGATAGAGGAAGCAGAAGTAGGCGAGCAGGCCCCCGGCGAGGGTCTCGAGCCCTTCCTGCGGACCGAAGAGCAGGACCGCCAGGGTGAGCACCGTGAAGGCGAGGGCGGAGCCCGAGAGCCAGCGCAGGTGCCTTGGCATCCGGGCGGCTCAGCGGCGGCCGTGCCGCCGCCGCCGATCGACGAAGTCTGACTCCGTGACGCCGAGCCCTGTCTGCTGCAGGGCCCGCATGATGTAGCCGCGAATCGTCATGCCGGAGTTGAACGCCTTGCGCGCCAGCTCCCGGTGCAGCGACTCACGCATCTTCAGCGTGACCTGGGACAGCGGCTCCTCGGATTTGCGGGGAGCCTTGGGCTGTCGCGTGCTGGACTTCGCGCGGCTCATGAAGCGCGCTTGTACTCCTGCATGAAGGGCAGGTGGCCCATGTCGAAGATCTCCTGCACGAGGAGCTGCCCCTGGGCCCCGGCCGTGCCTTTCTTCGGGATCTTGCCGCTGAAGGTGAGGTCCTTGTACGCCACCAGGTGGTGCAGGCGTGTCTTCATCGCCGGCAGGTCGAGATCGCTCACCGCCCGGCGCACCTTCTTCGCGATCTTGGTCTTGGGCACGTAGTTGGTGAAGACCAGGCGGGTATCGATCCTGTTGCCCGTCATCTGGCTGGTGCTGCGGGCGATGCGGTAGGTCTTCTCCGCCTCGGTGACGTCCGCGTGCGAGAGCTGCAGCGGGATGAGTACCAGATCGGATGAGCCCATGGCGAAAACCGTGGACTGGGAGTAACCGGCGGGAGTGTCGACGACGACGCAGTCGTACTTGCGGCGAAGCTTCTGAATTTCCTCCACGACCTGGGACTCGTCCAGAACCACCTTGGCCTCGATGGCCATGGAGCTCTTGGCGAGCCAGCGGGAGAGGGTGGTGTTCTCATCGGTGTCGATCACGCCGATGGTGTAGCCGCGCTGATGGATCGCACCGATGATCATCTGCGCGACCGTCGTTTTGCCCGCGCCGCCCTTGGTGGTAGCCAGAGTGATTATGCTCATCTTCTTCCTTGTTCGTTCTCTTTTTCCGTTGCTTTTTGGGGGTTCGTTTTTCCAGTTTCGATCCCTTCGGTAGCGCCGGTGGCCCCGGTGTTCCCGCTCGTCGGATCAGACGTACAGCTGGTAGCGAGTATAGGACGGCTATAAAAAATGTACAAACATTTATACAGTTAAGCAGCAAATGATTCGTGCCGGGGTTGCGAATGCGCGCCGGTTCTCCCGGCGCAGACGGATGCCGGACGATGCGGGGTATCCAAAGCCGTCCGGAATGGGTCTTTAATGATGTGACCAACATCGAGGCGCGTTTGTGAGCTCAGGTGACGAGATCCCGCTGGTGGAGAAGGCCCAGCGCGGCGATCGGCAGGCGTTCGACCAGCTCGTCCGTCGCTATCAGGACCTGGTGGCCGGCGTGGCCTATGGCTGGCTCGGCGACGTGGAGACCGCCCGGGAGGCGGCGCAGGAAACCTTCCTCGACGCCTATCAGCATCTCGGGCAGCTGAGAGAGCCCGGCGCGTTCGCCGCGTGGCTGAAGCGGATTGCGATCAAGCACTGTGATCGGATCACGAGACGCCGTCTGCCGGCCGCCGAGCCGCTCCACGAGCTGTCCGAGCCGGCTGCGAGCGATCCGGAGCCGGACGGCGCGGCAGAGGCTCGGAGCGACGCCGAGCGGCTACGTTTCGCGGTGGAAAGCCTGCCGACCGCGGAGCGGCAGGTCGTCGCGCTGCACTACTTCGCCGACGCGACCGGACCGGAGCTCGCGGCGTTTCTGAACATCCCGTTGTCCACCGTGAAAAAGCGACTGCGCTCGGCCCGGAATCGGCTCAGAGTCGAAGGAGACAGGCTCATGAAGGAGACCATAGAGCGGCTTCGGCCATCCAGAACCGGCGAGCTCGATCGCCACGTGCGCTTCTTCATCGCGCTGCGGGCCGGAGACCGCGACGCGGTCCGGCGCCTGCTCGAAGAGGCGCCTGCCCTGGTGGATGCCCGGGCCGAGTGGGACCCCGCGCTGGTGCTGGAGGGGCTCCTGCCGTTCGCGAACCGGGCGACCGCGCTGATCACTGCGGTGGAGCAGGATGATCCGGGCATGCTCGAGCTGCTGCTCGACGCCGGGGCGGACGTCAATGGTGACTGTGGCTGCGCGACAGGCGAATCACCGCTCTGGGCCGCGACGCTCCTCAATCGGGAAACCCACGTCCGCTGCCTGCTCGAACGCGGTGCGGACCCGAACCGGCCTTCCGCGGCGGGTAACTACCCGCTGCACCTGGCCGCCATGCGGGGGCGAGGGAGGCTCGTCGATCTGCTGCTGGCGTACGGGGCCGATCCAGAGCTGCGGGATTCCGGGGCCCGATACGTGCAGCCGCTCACCCCGCTCGTCGATACCCTGCCGGGTGGCAGAACGGCAGCGGACTGGGCGAATGCGAATGGCCACTGGTCCGTTGCCGCGAAGCTTCAGAGTACGGGCGGCGGAAACCGTGGCTCCGTGGGGGTGACAGGGGCAGTACAGGTGACTGGAGAGGTCATCCACACGGGCATCAGAGCACTCGATCTGCTCGCACCGCTCAAGCGCGGCGGCATCGTCCGGTTGCCGTTCAAGGCAGGCGTCGGCATGGTGGTGCTGCTCGGCGAGCTGTGTCACCGGTTTGCATCAGCAGCACGCGGCGAGGCGATCTGGACCGGTTTTGCGCAGCCACCCTTCGACCTCGCGGACTGGCAGGCGGAGATGGCCGAGCTCGGCCTGACGGACACGGTCCGCTGCGGACTGGTCAGCTTCCAGGATTCCCCGGAGGATCGCCGGGCGGCGTTCGAGCGGGGGCTGGATCTCGCGGTAGCGCTGCGGGAGGACGATCGGGAAGTGCTTGCCGTGGTGCTCTCCACGGAAGGGTTCGAGGCGGACGTGGACGCGAACCTGCTGCGGCTGGCCGAGCCCTCGAACCGTGGCGCCATCACCTCCATCGTCGTCACGGGCTTTCCCGAGCGCGACAACGTCTGGACGGCGCTGCGCCCACCCTTCTCCGGGCAGGTCGATCTGGATCGCCGGCGGGCTCGGCGCTACCTCTTCCCGGCGCTGGATCCGGAGACGTCTCTCAGCGTGCTGAACGACAGCGTGCTGGGTGAGCGTCACGCGCGGCTTGCTCGAAGCGTCCGGCAGCAACTGCGTAGCTGTCTGGAGAACGATCCCGCGTTTTCTCTGCTCGATTTGCCGGAGGGGCGCGAAACGCCAATGGCGAAGCTGATCAGGTACTTCTGCCAGCCGTTCTTCGTCACCGAGGCGTTCACCGGTCGGGCCGGAGAGTGGACCGCGCAGGAGCAGCTGCTGGAGGAGCTGGAGCGGCTGACGGGCTGACCGGCCGGGACGATGGCGCGGAACTCGCCGGCGGGCGTTCGCTATGGATTCCCTGCGGGATAAATCCGACGCCAGTCCGCCTTCATGTCCACCACCGTCCAGCCGCGTGTCGGTGCTGCGTCGAGCGCCGTGTCCAGCTTGCCCATGTGGGAATCACGGTCGTAGGCGAATTCCCGCTCGCCGTCGGTGTGATGCACGATGAGCCCGAATCGCGGTGTGGTGTCCGAAGGGCCCTCCGGGATCGTCGTGTACTCCAGCATCTGCTGGTCGCCGTCCGAGTTGCCGGCGGCGAAGATGGGCCTGCGGCCAATGTGGCGGTAGATGCCGACCGGCTTGCCGGCCTTGTCGTCCACGAGCAGGATCTTCGGTTCCTTGATGATCACCGGGACGCCGTCGTCCATCTCGAACTTCGCGTCACCCGTGGTACCCACCACCTGCTCCGGCGGGATGCCGTAGAGGTCCTCGGTGAACACCCGCATGAAGTCCACCCCACCGCCGGAAACGATGAAGGTCTTGAAGCCGTTGGCTCGGAGATAGTCGAGCAACTCGAGCATGGGCTGGAAGATCATCTGCGTGAACGGCATGCCCGTCCCGGGATGTTTCGCCGTGGCACCCCACTCGGCCACCGCCGCGGCGAAATCGGTGGCGGTGATGTTCGAGTGCGCGGTGATCAGCACCTGCATGACACCTTTCTCACCCGTGGCCATGAGCCCCTTCATGTCGCCGGCAACGGCGCTCTTGAACGGCTCCGTGGTTGCCCATTCGGTGTGCTCGGGTGCCATTGCGCGGATGCGGGAAAGGGCAAAAAAACCTTGAAAGTACAGGGGCTGCTCGGACCACAGCGTGCCGTCGTTGTCGAAGACGGCAATCCGCTCCGGAACCGGTAGGAAGTCCTCCGAACCTTCCTTGGTCACCCGGGCGACGAAGCCGATGATGGCTGACCGGGTGGCGCCGTCGTTCCAGGAGGGAAGGGGGTCGGTGGCTGCCACTGCGGCAGTGGTAAGAAGGAAAAGCGCGACCGCCACTGCGAAGGAAAACGGTAATCGATTCATTGACTTCTCCGTGTCTGTCTCGGTCTGGTGGAGTTGATGCTGATGATGAGGATAAAAAACCCCGGCGGGAGTCTCCACGCCGGGGTCATTGACTACCATTCGAGGCGCTCGAACGGGCCCCGTCAGTTCCCGGTCGGCAGCGGCAGGCTGATGCCCTCGTTCTTGAGTATGCTGCGTACGTACTCGAGCCGCTGGTACTGGGTGATCGTGATCGGGCCGGTGTAGACCTCACTCTGCAGCTTCCGCGGAGGGTACTGCACGTAGGACTTCATCTTCTCCCTGACCGCGTCGTTGATGGTCACCAGCGTCCAGGTCCGCTCCGTGTAGTTGTTCATGAAGATGTCGTAACGCTCCTGGGGATCCGCCCAGAGATCGAAGACCTGAGGCACGGTGGCCACGTACTTGTCAGGACCCTTCCAGCCCAGGTTGCTGTCCACGGCGAGCCCGCCGGTGGCCTGGCCGTTGTCGCCGCGCAGGTTGAACACCGCCTTGTAGTTGCCGACCCGGGCAGCTCCGGGGGTCAGCTCGTTCTCGGTAAAGTAGAACCAGGCCTTGCGGTCCGACTTGCCGGTGCCGAAGAGCACGGGCGACATGTCGTAGCTGTCGAAGATGATAGGCTTACCGCCACGATCCTTCGTCGGCAGGTCCACGCCGGCAACCTTGGCAAAGGTAGCCATCAGGTCGAGACCGCCGACGATATCGTGATTCTTGGCGTTGGCGGCGATCCTGCCGGGCATCCAGGCGATGGCCGGCACGCGGTTGCCGCCTTCGCGGACGGTGCCCTTGGTGCCGCGGAACGGGGTATAGCCGGCGTCGGGGTACACATCCTGCCAGGCACCGTTGTCCGTGGTGTAGAAGACCAGCGTGTTATTCGCGAGCCCCAGCGCGCGAACCTTGTCCATGATCCTGCCGATGCGCGCGTCGAGCTCCACCACCGAATCCGCGTACTTGGACTTGGAAAGGGATTTGTGCTCGTAGTCCGGATGCGGCATGTTCGGCTGGTGCACCTTCATGAAGTTCACGTTCATGAAGAAGGGGGTGGTGGACTGGGACGCCTTGTCGAGATACTCGATCGCGGACTTCTCCACGTAGCCGTCGAAGTAGGGGATACCCACCACGCCGTTCGGATAGTCGGCGGAATTATCGTCGGGCTTGTCGACGTATTGGCCGTTGATGGCGAAATCCTCGGTCGCTTTCTCACCGGCGTTGCCGGACAGCGAGCCCTTGGTCACCTTCTTGAACATGGCCCGCAGCTCCGGATCCATGTCCGGGAACCAGGTGGGGTCGGCGTAGGTGTAGGCGTTCAGGTGGTAGAGACCCGCGTAGCGCATCTCGTCGTAGCCCTGGGCGTTGGGCAGGGCGTAGTCGTCCTCGCCCAGGTGCCACTTGCCGCTGAAGAAGGTGTTGTAGCCGGCCGTCTTCAGCACCGAGGCCAGTGTCCATTCCTCCTTCGGCAGGCCGCCGCCCTGACCCTGGAAGGCCACGGTGGTCATGCCGCTGCGGTTCGGGATACGGCCCGTCTGCATGGCGGCGCGTCCCGGCGTGCAGCTCGGCTGGGCGTAGAACGAGAAGAACGTCATACCTTCGTTCGCCAGCTTGTCGATATTGGGGGTGGGTATGCCCCGTCCCTCGCCGCCGCCGTAGGGGCCGAGGTCCCCGTAGCCGGTGTCGTCGGAGACGATCAGGATGATGTTGGGTGGCGTCGCCGCCATAGCGGGAAACGCCAGTGCCGCCGCGAGCAGGGCGGTCAGAAGACCGATGGGTCGTTTCATTTATCAGTTCCCTCTTCTTGGTTGTTGCAGGGTTTCCACCCCGTGCTGCGCCTCACGACGCGACCGCTCACAGAAACTGCAGGTTCAGCCCCATGAATATCTGCCACTCCGGCTGTCCCGGTCCCTTGTCGGCCACAGAGTACTGGGGCTCGATGAACAGGTTGTAGACGGTTTTTCCCCGATGGAGGACGTGGCCGATACCGGCCCCGAGGGGAATGCTGTAGTCGTCGGTTTCCAGGTTGAACAGCCAGATGGGGGCTGCGCGCAGATACGTTCCACCGCCGAGCTGATAGAAGGCGAAGGGTTGGAAAGTGGCCAGATTGACGTCCGAACGATCGTCGTCGCCGGTGAAGCTCGCCTGCCAGGACAGCAGGTAGCCATATTGAAATTTCGGGGAGGAGCCATCGAACAGCACATTCACCAGGCCGGCCGACCACTGCTCGCTGCCGAGTGCGTCCTCGGTCGCGGTGGGCGCGGTGAGCTGAGGACCCACCCCGAAGCTGATGGCCGGATTGCCGACGTCGATGAGGTAGGCGGCAAAGAGGTTCAGGTCACCGAGACCGCTCTCATGGTTGCCGTTGCTGCCTACCGGATAGGTGTTGAACGGCAGGGATGCCCGCAGCAGCCAGTTCGTATCGCTGATGGAAAATGGCTTAGCGAATCGCAGCCAGGCCTGGTTGGCGTCCTCGTCCGTGCCGGTGACGTCGCCGATGTAGTAGTCCTGGATGTTGAAAGCCGTCATGTTGGCCAGCGGGTTGTTGGCCTGGGTCAGGGAAGGTGTCTCCTGGGCCGGCGCGGGCAGCGCGAGCAGCCAGCAGAGAAACGCCGTGCAGCGTGGGGTCAACGCAGTCTCCATTGCAGATCCCGGGTTGTGGGACCGACCTCGAACGAGCGGCTAGCCTAAGTGAGATACCGCCGGACTGTTGTCGTAACTACGACAAAGTCGCCCTCAGCGTACTAAGCAGATCCCCGAATTTGCTGGGTTCAGGAGGCGGCCCGAAAGGCCAGCAGGCGCTGATGCAGGCGAATGCTGCGATAGCCGATCTCGATGAGGCCCCTGCACTCCAGATCGGAGAGATAGCCGTTCAGGGTCTGCCGGGAGACGCCGACCAGCAGCGCCAGCTCCGACTGGGACACAGCGACCTCCACGCTGTCTGCAGAGCCGGGTGCGTCGGTCAGGCCCATCTGCGTCGCGAGGTCCGCCAATCGCTGGCGCAGGAAGGCCTCGCGGGACAGGGTCGCGGCATCGGCCACCCCGTTGATGGCGATGATGAACCGTTGCGCGTGCATCCGGGCGAAGTGGTTGGTGAACTCGATCCTGGCGTTGCGGATCCTCGAGGTGATGGTTGCTGGTACGAACAGCACCTGCACGTCTGCTCTGGCAACCGCAGTGTGCGGCATGGGCTCACCGAGCAGGATCGATGGATCGGCGAACCAGTAGCCGGGACCGACGATGTTCAGCAGGAATTCACGTCCTTCGACCACCTGCCGCAGGAAGGCCACCTGTCCTTCCAGCACCGCGTAAATCCCGTCCGGATGGCAACCCTGCTCCAGGATGTGCGCGCCGTTCGGGAAGTGGCGCACCACGCCATGGGAGAGCAGCTCCTGGCGCATGTCCTCCGGCATCTGGGTGAACCAAGAGCTGCGATTGAGCGCCGTCCGAATCCAGTCCCTGGTCGGTCGATGTGAGGTGTTCATCCCGCGTCTCGAGTCCCTTCCGCCCGGGCATGCTAGGAAATTGTCGGAGTACCGACAACTGCTGAAGGCGCCGGGACCCGCGACCCGGGGAGAGGAGGAGGAAGGGTCGCGGATCCCGGCTGAAACACTCGCGCTCAGGCGGTCTGTGCGGGCGGCACCTCGTGAGGGGTCGGCTCGTGCGGCAGCAGCTCCGGGGCGGCCAGCCACTCACGGCCTTTCAGCATCAGATCGAAGTAGATCCCGGGCAGCAGCTTCGTCTTCATGACCCAGGCGGCCCGGGTGGGTTTCCTGCCGTCGAGCAGCCACGTCGGCAGAGACGGCAGCAGCTTTCCCCCGTAGCCGAACTCCGCCAGCACGATCTTTCCCCGCGCCACCGTGAGCGGGCAGGAGCCGTAGCCGTCGTAAATGGCCCGGGGAGCGTGACCCGCGAGCACGGCGAGCACGTTCTCCGCCACCACCGGCGCCTGCTTGCGCACGGCCGCTGCTGTCTTGGCGTTGGGTGCGGAACAGGCGTCGCCGAGGCCGAAGACGTTGCCGTAGCGGGGATGCAGCAGCGTCTCGGGGGAGACGTCGACCCAGCCGGCGGGGTCGGCCAGCGGCGATTGCCACACGAAGTCCGGCGCGCTCTGTGGCGGGCAGACATGGATCATGTCGAAGTCGACGGCCACGCGCTCGTCGCCGCACTGGAACCAGGCCTTGTGGGCGGGGCCGTCGATGGCCACCAGGTTGTGCTGGAAGTGCAGGTTCGCGCCGTAGCCGGCCACGTACTTCTCGAGTGCCGGGACGTAATCGGGCACGCCGAACAGCACGCCGCCAGCGTTGTAGAAACTCACGTCGATGTCCGCGAGCCGATGCTGCTTCTGCCAGTAGTCGCAGGCCAGGTACATGGCCTTCTGCGGCGCGCCGGCACACTTGATGGGCATGGGTGGCTGGGTGAACACGGCCCGGCCACCGCGGAGGTTCTGCACCAGCTCCCAGGTATAGGGTGCCAGGTCGAACTTGTAGTTGGAGGTCACCCCGTTCCTGCCGAGGGTCTCCGTGAGTCCGTCTACGGCCTGCCAGTCGAGCTGGATGCCGGGCGCGACCACCAGGGTGCGATAGCCGATCCGCTCACCGTCCTCGAGCACCACGGCGTTGTGCTCCGGCTCGAAGCCGGCCACGGCGGATTTCTGCCACTTCACGCCATGCGGTACGACACTGGCCATGGCGCGTTCGGTGAGCGCCCGATCGAACACGCCACCCCCTACCAGCGTCCAGCCGGGCTGGTAGTAGTGCCGCTCCCTTGGTTCGAGGAGCAGGATGTCGAGTCCGGGCCGGCGCTTCAGCAGGCTGGCCGCGGTGGCCAGGCCCCCGGCGCCACCGCCGACGATCACCACGTCGTGGGTCGGCATGTTAAGCGGCGCTCCGGATTGCCGTTGTGCGGAACCGGACTCGAGGCGCTCACGCAGGCTCGCCAGGTCGTAGCCGTGGCTGGCGGCGGTGGCAAGTATGGCCTCCGTGGCGAGGTGGTGCGCCTCGGAGAGCGCCCACATGGAGATGGAGCGGGTGCCCGTCCGGCAGAACGCGAGCACAGGTCCCTCTGCATCGCGCAGCAGTACGGCAAACTGCGCGACATCGTCGTCCGTGACCTGCCCGGCTCGTACCGGCTGGGCATGGAAAGTGAGCCCGTGCCGCTCTGCGGCCGCACCGATCTCCGCGGTGCCGGGCTGATCATCCGCCTCGCCGTCCGGGCGGTTGCAGATGATGGTGCGGTACCCCCGGCTCGCCAGAATGCCGACATCGGCCGGGCTGATCTGGGGCGACACCGAGAGGAAGGGTGAGATCTGCTTGATGTCCATGACTCGTATTCCTTACAGGAGCGCGGGTACCGACCGGATGAGCACGAAGGTGCCCATGACGATCAGAAACGCGCCGAACGTCTTCTTGAGCTTTTCCTGGTCGAGCCGACCACCGATGGCGTTGCCGGCGAAGGTGCCGATGATGCCGAGCGCGCTGACCAGCGTGATGACCTTGAGATCGAGCTCGATGTTTTCCACGGCCAGCACATCCAGGTATTTGTAGAAACCGCTGAACGACTTCAGAGCGATGATCACCAGGCTGGTAGCCACCGCCTGGCGCATGGGCAGGCCGCCGAGCAGCACCAGTGCGGGCACCACCAGAAAACCGCCGCCGACGCCGACCAGCCCCGTCACCACGCCGACCGCCAGGCCGTCCAGGGTGATCTTCCACAGCGCCCGCGGCTCGCCGGGGCCCTCGCCGGGGCCATTGATGCGCAGCGGCCGGATCATCAGCACCGAAGCCGCGAGCATCACCACAGCGAAGAGCACGAGCTGTGCCGCCCCGGGGACGAACAGCGCCAGCCAGGCGCCGAGGTAGGTGCCCGCCATGCCCGGCACGCCGAACAGAGCCACCGCCCGCCAGTTCACCAGGCCCGTGCGCATGTAGGGCACGCTGCCCGCCGCCGCGATGAGGCCGACGATGGCGAGCGAGCTGGCGATGGCCAGCTTCTCGGGCTGCCCGAGCAGGTAGACGAGCACCGGCACGGTGAGGATCGAGCCGCCGGAGCCGAGCAGGCCGAGCGAGAGGCCGATGGCGATGGCGCCGGGCCAGGCGAGCACGAGAGCGGCCATCAGCTCAGCTCCTGCTCAATGTGGACGGATCTGACCATGTGCCGTCACGCAGCCTTCTCGGCGCTCTTCGCCGCCTCGGCGGCAGGTGCGGCCGGGCGAACGGGGATCTTGAAGTAGTGCATGCCGTTGGCCTCCGCCGGCGGCAGGGCAGCGCCACGCATGTTGAACTGCACGGAAGGCAGCAGCAGGCGCGGTGCGGCGAGACCTGAGTCCCGCTGCTCGCGGAAGGCGACGAACTCCGCCTCGCTGACGCCGTCATGGACGTGGATGTTGTCTGCGCGCTCTTCTGCGACCGTGGTCCTGTGACAGAACGTCGAACGCGTGGCCGTTTCGTAATCGTGGCAGAGGTACAGCACCGTCTCTGCCGGCAGCGCCAGGATGCGGTGGATCGACCGGTAGAGCGTGGGTGCGTCGCCGCCCGGGAAGTCGGTCCGCGCCGTGCCGTAGTCGGGCATGAACAGGGTGTCGCCGACGAAGGCCGCGTCGTCGAATACATAGGTTGCACAGGCCGGCGTGTGGCCGGGCGTGTGCCAGACACGCGCTTCCAGGCCGCCGATGCGGAACCCCTCGTTGTCTTCGAACAGGTGGTCGAACTGGCTGCCGTCGCGGGCAAACGCCGGCTCCGCGTTGAAGAGGTTGCCGAATACCTTCTGCACGGCAACGACCCGGCTGCCGATGCCCGTCCGGCCACCGAGCACGTCTTTCAGGTAGCTGGCACCGGAGAGGTGATCGGCGTGCACGTGGGTTTCCAGAATCCACTCGACGGTGAGGCCCTTCCGGCGCACGAAGTCCACGAGCCGATCGGCGGAGCCGGTGGACGTGCGCCCCGACGCCGGATCGTAGTCGAGCACGGGATCGATGACGGCCGCCGAGTTGGACGACGGGTCCATCACCACGTAGCTCCAAGTGTAGGTAGCCGGATCGAAGAACGGTTCTATCTCGGGTCGCATGATGTCTCCTCTATCAGCCGGTCGCGACGTTGCGCTCGCGGATCGGACGTCTATGCCAGGGACAATGCGGTTTTCGTGCCAATCCGATAAACCCCGCTGAAACAATGGGTTAGGAGATAGCGACGGAATCGACGCACCTGTTTTCTGCCGAAAATGGCAGTCACGGCATCCAGCGATATGCCATAATCGGCAGCTTATCCGCGAGCCGAGGGTCAGCCGATGCCCAGCCAGGCCGATGCAGACGTCAATCCGGACGTGGAGGCCATTCTCGAATGCCTCGAGGACCCTGCCATCCTGCTTGGCCGGGATTACCGCATCCTCCGGGCGAACAGCGCCTATCAGGCGCTCTACGGTGACGCGCGGGCGCTGGCGAGCCGTCACTGCTACGAGGTTTCCCACCGCTATGCCGTGCCCTGCGATCAGGCGGGCGAGTCCTGCCCGCTGAAGCGGAGCCTGGAGACCGGGGACAACAGCCGGGTGCTGCACATTCACCACACCCCCCGGGGCGAGGAGTATGTGAACGTGGAGATGTGGCCGGTGAAGGATCCGGCCACCGGTGTCGTGAGCTGCTTCATCGAGATCATGCGGCCCTCGCGGGTGGCGAGTGTGCAGGCGCGGCCCGAAGGTCTGGTGGGCCGCTCGGCGGCATTCCAGAAAGCGCTGGCGCTGGCGGAGCGGGTGGCCGGCAGCGAGGCGACCGTGATGCTGCTCGGCGAATCGGGCACCGGCAAGGAGCTGCTCGCAGAGGCCATCCACCGGATGAGCGACCGTGCCGGCGGGCCTTTCGTGCCGGTGGAGTGCGCGGGCCTGCCCGATACCCTCTTCGAGAGCGAGCTCTTCGGCTACGTGAAGGGAGCGTTCACGGGCGCGACGGCGGACAAGCCGGGACTCGTGGAGGCCGCGGCAGGTGGCACCCTGTTCCTGGACGAGATCGGTGAGGTACCGCTCTCCGAGCAGGTCAAGCTGCTGCGTCTGCTGGAAACCCGTCGGTTCCGCCGCGTCGGCAGCACGGAGTGGCGCGACACGGACTTCCGCCTCGTTTGCGCAACCAACCAGGATCTGGCGGCTCTGGTGCGTGAAGGCGCCTTCCGCCAGGATCTCTATTACCGACTCAATGTCTTCGAGATCGTGCTGCCGCCGCTGCGGGCGCGCACGGCCGATCTGGAGCCGCTCACCAGAAGCATTCTCGATCGCCTCGAACGAACCGATGTCTCCGTGTCGCCCGACGCGATGCAGATGCTGCGCGGCTATCCGTTTCCCGGCAACGTGCGCGAGCTGCGCAACCTGCTCGAGCGGGCGGTGCTGCTGGCGGACGGCCAACAGATCCTGCCGGAGCATCTGCCGGAAGCGGTGCGCTCGCTGGCGTCGGATACCGCTCCGGGAGCGCAGCCCTCCGGGCCGGGAGATGCGCTCATCCCCCTGGCCGCGGTGGAGGAGAACTATCTGCGCCGGGCGGTGGCCACGTTCCCGGGCGATCGCAGGGCGCTGGCCCGGGCGCTCGGCATCAGCGAGCGGGCGCTGTACCGGAAGCTGGCCAGGCTCGCAGAAGTGTCACGCTGAAGCCGGCGCCTCAAGACGCCCGGAAGACGCCTCACGGCGACGACCAGCGCCGCAGCAGGTTGTGGTACACGCCAGTCTGCGCGACGAGCGCCTCGTGGTCGCCGAGCGTCTCGCGCAGCCGGATGATGGACATGTCGAGATCGAACAGCAGCGTCCGCTGCCCGTCGTCCCGGACCAGGCTCTGGATCCAGAAGAACGCCGAGATGCGCGCGCCCCGCGTCACCCGAGCCACGCGGTGCAGGCTGGTGGACGGGTAGAGGATCAGGCTGCCCGCGTCGAGCTTGACGCTGTGCGCGCCGTAGGTGTCGTCGATCAGGAGCTCGCCGCCGTCGTACTCGGAAGGCTCCGTGAGAAAGAGCGTGGCGGAGAGATCGGTGCGGATCTGGCCGCCGCCAGGCAGGGGGCGGATGGCGTTGTCGACGTGGTTGTCGAACCGTCCGCCCGCCTCGTAGCGGTTGAAGAGCGGCGGGAACACGCGCTGCGGCAGGGCTGCGGAGGTGAACAGCGGAAGGCGCTGCAGGGCGTCCAGAATCCGGTGGCCCTGCTCGCGGGCCACCGGCGAATCCTCCGGCAGCTGGGTGTTGAACTTGGCCCGGGCGGACTGGTGCCCGGCTGTGGCGCGGCCGTCGACCCACCCTGCGGACAGCAACGCTGCCCGCATCGCGGTGGCCTGTGTCCGGCTCAGCACCTCTGGAATGGCGAGCAGCATGGACCGTCCTTCACAGGTCGATGGTCGAGCTCAGGAGCACCATGCGGCCCGCGCCTGGGATGAAGTGACCACCGCCCACGTAGTCGATGTACTCCTCGTCGGTGAGGTTCTGGACGTTGAGGCGGAGGCTCAGGATCTCACTCAGCCGGTAGCTTGCGGACGCTTCGAAGGTCCAGTACGCCGGCGCGGTCCGGGTGTTGGTCAGGCTGTTGTAGCGGTCGTCCACGAACTGCGCGCCAGCTCCGAGCTGAAGCCGGCCGGTGACATCCCAGGTGCTCCACCAGCTGAACGTGTTCCGCGGCGCGTTGCCGAGTTCCTTACCCACCTCCGCGGGATCTTTGCTCTCGAGGATCTCCGTATCGAGAAAGGTGTAGCCGGCGTAGACGTTCACGCGCGGGAGCACCTCGCCGGCGATGCCGAGCTCGAGCCCGCGGACGCGCTGCTCGCCCTCGAGCACGAGCACGTCGTCCGGATCGTTCGGATCCTGGGTGCGGGCGTTGGTTTTCTCCATGTGGAAGACGGCGCCGGTGAGCAGCAGCCGGCGGTCGAAGATCTCCCACTTGGTGCCGAGCTCGAACGCGCGGTTCTCCTCCGGATCCAGCGCCCCGATCCCCGGCTGCCGTGCGCTGGTGGAGATGGCGAGCCCCTCGGCGGTGGGGTTGAAGGACGTGCCGTAGCCCAGGTAGATCGAACCGGCCGGTACTGGCTTGTAAATCAGGCCCAGCCGATAGCTCAGCATGTCGTCGTCCCGTTCCATGCGCGGCTGGCCGTCCGGCGTGTAGTCGAGCTCGAAGCGGTCCCAGCGCAGACCGCCGTTCACGATCCAGCGCTCGCCGAGTGCAATGGAGTCACCGGCATAGATCGCGAACGTGCGCGCCTCGGAGCGGCTGGCCGTACCCGTCGGCTGGTAGTTCTCGAGGTAGGGATCATCCGGCGTCGGCGTGTAGAGATCTGTGGCTGGCGAGTCCGATCCGGCAGGGAGGCGCGTGTTGCGAGTTTCACGCTCGTCGATGAACTCCATGCCCAGGAGCAGGCGCTGATTCACACGGCCGTCGAGGTCCACGACCAGGTTGGTCTGGTTGCTCAGGATCTCGTTGACGTCGTCGCGGTACTTCTCGTCGCTGCGGCGGATGTCGGTGCTGTCGGTGCCTGCGAACCGCGGCGCGGTGATCATGGAGTCCCGGTCGGTGACGCCGTAGCGCGTGATGTTGTCGATCGACGCAGTCTCGGAGAGCCGGTGCTCGAAGCGGACGGTGGCCATGGCGGTGGAGACGTCCTCGAAGTCCCGGGTGGTGAGCCCGTACCAGTTGCCGAAGTCCACGGGCGGCACGTCGTCGGCCCAGGCGGCCAGCGGCACGTTGTCGGCAGGCACCCATGGGATGCCGTAGTCCGGCACGTTGTCCTGCTCGAGATAGAAAAGACCCACGCTGACCTGGGTATCGGACTCCAGGCCGAAGGCGAGCGAGGGCGCAACCCCCCAGCGGCCGTTCGCCACCTCGTCACGGCCCGCCACCTCCTGATCATGGACCATCATGTTGAGACGCAGCGCGGTGCCGCCCAGGCCGTCGAACGCACGATTGCCGTCCACGGTCACCCGGGTGAACTCGTCGGTGCCGAGCATGAGGCTGGCCGAGAGGTCGTTCTCGAGCGACGGCGCCTTGCTCACCAGGTTGATGGAACCGCCGGTGCCGCCGCGGCCGGTGTAGTCCGAGCTCGGGCCCTTCACCACCTCCACCTGCTGCACGGCGAACGGATCCCGCGTGTAGCCACCAAAGTCACGCACGCCGTCCACGAAGATGTCGGTGCGGGCGCTGTAGCCGCGGATCGACAGCTGATCGCCGGCCGGTGTGCCGCCTTCCCCGGCCTGCATGCTGATCCCGGAGACGTTCTTCAGCACGTCCCGGAGCGTGGTGGCGGCTCGTTCCTCGATGATCTGCTCCGGCACCACGTCCACGGTCTGGGCGGTGTCGAGCAGCGGCCGCAGAAACTTCGACGACGACAGTCCGGAGGATTCCCGGGTGCCGATCACCTGAATCGTCTCGATGGTCGCGTCCCCGTCGTCGGCGCGTGCCGGCGCGGGCTGGATGGAGGCGAGTCCGGCGGCAGCAGCGATCGCGAGCGCCAGCGGCGAGCGTGCGAACGGCAGTGGCCGGGGCAGGGGAATCGTGCGTTTGTTTGAAGGCATGGGAACTTTCATGCGGGTGGTCTCCTCTCCTGATGGGAGTACGGGTGCTAAGCGATGCTGGTCCTGGCGAGGCGTCGTCGTTGGTATCGCCGGAAACGGCGCAGCGACAGCGACAGGCCCGTCCAGACCATGAACACGGCGCCGAGCGACGCCACACCGGCAACCGTCTGGCCGGCGAAGCCGAGCGCTTCGCCGGTGTGCAGAAATCGGATCCAGCTTCGCAGCCGGGTGCCGACGGACTGGTCCTGAAATCGCGACCAGCCGAGCAGGTCACCACGCGCCACCTCGAGGGTGAGCCCGTGGCGCCGCTGGGGCTGGCCGCCGGTGCCCTGATCGAACTGAAACTGGATCCGGGTTGCGCCGGTTTCGGGCAGGGTGACGGTGACCGCGTTCCAGGGTCCGAGCTCGGCTTCGAACGCGTCCACCGCTCGGGCGAGCAGCATTTCCAGGGGCAGAGTGTCCAGGGGTAGAGCGTCGGCGGGCCCTGGCCTCATTCCAGCAACGGGCGCCGATGCGTGCTGCCCGGCTGGGCCGGGCGCGCTGCGAACGGGGGGCTCCTCACCTGCCAGGTTGTAGGCGAGCCGGTTGGCCCAACCGTAGCCGAAGACGGTGCCGGTGGCGACGATCACCACCAGCGGCAGCAGCGACCAGAAACCGATCACGTGGTGCCAGGTGTAGTCCCGCTGGGCGGCCGTTCGCGCGCCAGTGAACCAGAGGCGGCGGCGGAACGTCGCGCGGGAAACGGTCCCCGGCAGCCAGAGCCAGGCGCCGCTCAGCAGCAGGAACAGAAAAGCGAGGTTCGCGCCGCCGGTGATGGCCCGTGCCGTGGCGCGTTCGTCGTCGCCGGCATCGAACCAGCGGTGCCAGCGGGTGACGGCGGCGAAGAAAGCGTCGAGGGTCCGGTTGGCGGCAGTCAGCCGTTCGCCGGTGTATGGATCGATCAGGCGCGAGCCCGAGCGCCCTGCGCGCAGCTCCAGGGGCTTACTGGGATCTGCATGCAGCGTCAGGTGGGTGGGCTCGAATCCATCATTGGTGGTGGTGCGGACCAGGTCGGAGAGGGGGAGGGTGGTTCCGTCCGCCGGTACCGCCACCTTCTGTGCGGTGGCGTCCAGTATCTGGCGTTCGTAGGTGAGAATCACGCCGGTCGCGGACATCATGAGCACCACGAGGCCCACGGCCACGCCGGTCGCCAGATGCATCCAGAAGAGAGCCTTTCTCAGCATCGATGACGCCGATTTGGTTGCTGTTGTTAACGCAAATGTTAATGATTATCATTTGCGTATACAAGAGAGCCGAACCGTTGAATCGATGCCTACCGGCTGCCGCAGTCTCGGACTAAATTATTAATTACCGTTAATAATTAATTGACCCGCTGCTGCCGGGAAGACTAAGCTCGATGTCCCTCTCTTCGGACCGAAACCATGCTCGATTCTGCAGCGATCGAGGCCGTGACCCGGCCGCTGGCCAGCGCCCGCACCCTGCCCCCCGATGCCTATATAAAGGAGGCTGTGTTCGACACGGAGGTGGAGCGGATCTTCCGCCGCGAGTGGATCTGTGTGGCTCGCGAGGACCAGATCCCGAAGCCGGGGGACTATCGTGTGGTCACGGTGGTGGATCAGCCGCTGATCGTGGTGCGTGGGTCGGACGGCGGGGTGAACGCGCTGTCGGCCATCTGTCCGCACCGGTCCATGCCGGTCGTCTCGGAGGACGGGCACGGCGCGGCCTTTTCCTGCCCTTACCACCGGTGGAAGTTCGGACTGGACGGTCGTCTGCTCAGCGCGCCGCACATGGATGGCACCGAGGGCTTTGCGGAGGCCGACTGTCGCCTGCCCGCGGTGCGCGTCGAGCGCTGGCAGGGCTTCGTGTTCGTGAACCTGGACGACGATGCACCCTCCCTGGGCGAACGGCTGCCGGCGTTGGAGTCGCTGCTGGCCGGTTATGACATGAGCGACATGGTGGTGGCAGCCAGCGAAACGTTCGACTGCCCGTGGAACTGGAAGCTGCTGGTGGAGAACTTCATGGAGGCCTACCACCACATCGGCCCGCACCGGGAAACGGTTCAACCGACCAACCCTGCGAAGGATGCCCACGTCTCGGGCAGCGTAGCGGACGGGTGGTCGGTGCTGCATATGCCCTACGCGCCCAAAGCGCTGGCCGCCGACGCTGCTGGCGGTCTGCCGTCCCTGCCGAACCTGAGCGAAGTTCAGCAACGGGAAATCGTGGCGTCGGTGATCATGCCGACCTTCTGCTGGCTGAACACACCGAGCGTGGCTTTCTGGTACGAGCTCAGCCCGTCGGCGCACGATGCCATGCGGCTGACGATCCACACGCTGCTGCCGGGCGCGCTGGCGGAGAGCGCCATGGGTGAGGCCATCGCCGACGGGGCCCATTCGGCAATTAGGGCGATCCATCTGGAGGACATCGCCGTCAACGAGGGACCCTGGCGCGGGCTGCACGCCCCGCTGACCCGTCAGGGTCGGCTCGGTCCGCTCGAGGAGGCGATCTGGCAGCTCAACCAGTGGTGGGTTGCGCGGATGCGAGCGGTGCTCCGATGAGCAAGCGTCCGGTAGGGCGGCCCCGTGCCGACGGCCGCCCGCCGCTCTCGAAACCCGCGGTGTTTGCAGCCGCGGCGACGCTCATTGCCGACCACGGCTACGCGGGCACCAGCCTGCGCATGATTGCCGACGCGCTCGGCGCCAGCGCGCCTTCCCTGTCGCAGATGTTCTCCTCCAAGCAGCGGCTGCTCGTCGAGCTCGTCGCCCATCTGGCCGACGTCAGCATCCGTTTTCACGAGCGGCTGGAGGGCCTGTCGTTACTGCCCGCCGTGCGGCTGCACAAGATGGTGCGCGAGGAGGTGATGGCGGTGAGCAGCGCCAACGGCTCGCTGATGGCCATCTTCTACCTGCCGGAGCTGCGCCAGCCTGAATTCCGCGACGCCCAACAGGCACGCGCACGCATGATCGGCTTCTATCGGGACGTGATCACGGAAGGCATCGACGGTGGCGTTTTCCGCAACGTCGAGGCGTACGCTGCGGCGGAACAGGTTTTTCAGCTCACCGAGACGAGCATCGTGGCGCTGGACCGAGGCGCGCTCGGCCCGGCGGAGCGGCTGGCTCGGGAGACCGCCGAGTTCGTGCTGCGCGGTCTGCTGACAGATCACGGCGCCCTGGCCGGTATCCGGCAGGCCTCGGCGGCCGTCGATCTCGCGATGGCGACGGCCGTGGGGCCGGGCGGTAACAGAACGGCGTCGCTGATCTAGAATGACGGTCGTGATCCGCTAGCCAACCCGGTCAGGAGGGAAAAGTGTCGAGCGTGTGCCTGCGATTCCTCGCGCCAGTCGTATGCGGCCTGCTGTGCGACGACTGAACATGGGCAGATTCGTACGATCGTTCTGTTGCCTGTCCAGCATCGTCGTCAGCGCGGGGTTCGGGCCGATGGCGCACGCTGAATCGGATTCCGCCGGTGCCAGCCAGTGGGAGTGGTCGATCACGCCGTATGTCTGGCTGGCCGACACGTCCTTCGAACTGAAGGCCAGGGATCAGTCCATCGGCGCGGGTGAGATCGACTTCGGAGAGCTTGCTGATGCGCTCGACGGCGCCTTCCAGATTCTGGTCGAGACCGGGCACGGACACTGGAGCGGTTTCGTCGACTTCACCTATCTTTCCATGTCCGACGATCAGCGGGTTGAGCTGCCGAATCTCGGGTCGCTGCGTGTGGATACCGGATCCGATCAGTACTTCGTCGACGCGGTAATTGCGTACTGGCCCTGGCCGGATGTCAGCGGGTTCAACGTCTACGCGGGACTCCGCTACACGGACCTGGAGGACAGGATCGAGGTCGCGCTGGTCGATCCGGCAGCGCCACTGGGCGTGATCGACATCGATCGCAGCTACAGCGACGTGCTCATCGGCATGCGCGACCGGTTCAAGCTGGTGGAGAACTGGACGCTCGTCATCCGGATGGACTACGGCTTCGGCGACAGCGACGGCGTGTTCCTGGCTGAGGCGGCCGTGCGATGGGCCGTGGGCCGGGAACGTCGCCAGGGCCTCGTGCTCGGCTATCGGTACAAGGAGGCGGAGTTCGACGGGAACGGACTGGAGGAGTACTACGAGTACAAAGGCCCGGCGCTCGGCTTCAATTTCCGGTTCTGACCCCGCGCTTGCCGCGCCGGTTTCGGGCCGCCTTCAACGGCGGCTGTCGTCGCCCGTGCCGGATGCCGGTGTCCAGGGTGGCGGTGGCCGCCGGATGCCGACATTGGCGGCCTCCCAGGCTCGCACCCGCTTGCGCGCGGCATCGAAGACACGTTCGTAGTTTCCCTTGCGCACCAGCTCGCTCGCCTCCGGGGTGAGCCGGGCGAACAGCGGTGCGTACAGTTCGTAGACCTTCAGGTAGCTCTTCTGGTCGGCGGGTGCCACCTCGTCGGTGCCGAACAGGAACCGGTCCGGGTACCTGTTGATCACCGAAGCCGCGCGGGCCACCGATTCGGGCGTGGCGACGATGTACTTGGCCGTCTCCGACCATGACAGGTCGATGTACACGTGCGACAGGGTCGGATCGGTCATGATGCGTTCGGCGATGGCGAGCTGATTCTCTGCCGGACGCACGATGCGGCCCACACCGAAGTGCGCCCAGATGATGGTGGCGTCCTGATGCCGCCGCAGCAGCTCGGCCATCTGCTTCAGAACGTAAGGCTCCTGATCGGGACGCGGAAACGGCATGTCGATGTCGTTGTGGAGGATCACCGCCAGCCCGGCTTCCGCGGCGAAGTCGAGGATGCGGTCGAGCGCCGGGTCGGTCAGGCTCGCCACCTCTCCGGCGACCTTCGCGGAGACGAACTCCTTGTGGATGCTGAACTCGCCGATCCCGGAGAAAACGCCCGGGAACGTCAGCAGCACCCGCCTGATGTGGTCCGCCGCGTACATGTCAGCGGGATTGAAGCCGGTGATCATGGGGTCGAAGCGTGCCTGATCCTCCGCCGGCAGCGACAGGTAGGACATGGCGATGTAGGCATCGGTGAAGGAGTAGTAGTACAGCGGCGCATCGGATTGCAGGTAGTAGAGCGGCGCGAACTCACCGGAGTTGTCATACGACCACATCTGCTGCAGCGGAATGCCGAACAGGGCGACCCGGCCGACCCTGCTGCCCATGATCTCGAGGAAATCGCGGATGTCCGTGCCTTCCTGGACGTAGTTGGTGAGATGAAAGTGACTGTCGTGCACTTCGGCGTTCGCTATCGCCGCCGCCGCGCTCTGCGAGGCTGCATCGGCCGGAGCCGGGAATGCCAGGGTGGTGGTGACCAGTGCCATCGTGGCAACGCGACTGATCAGGCGCGTGATGCGGGCGGGGAATGCCATGACGTCCTCCTTGGTTGTGGTGGTGACCGTAGCGCGTCGGGCCGGCCGGCAGTATCCGAAAAACTACGGGGTTGCCGCGAGCGTCACGAAGGCCGCCAGTGCCAGCATGAGCGTGGTGACAGGCCCCCAGAGCATTCGCTCGGCGCGGGAGGGCGTGATCCAGTTCAGGATGGTGCTCGCCAGCTGGACAGCCAGCGCGCCCCAGGCGGTCCAGCCCGGCCAGCCCGGAAACAGGCCGGCTGCCGAGGCGATCGCTGCGGCCATGCCGGCCAGCAGCAGCACGGACAGACCCGCCGCGATGCGCCCAGCCGGGGGCAGCGCGCCGGCGTGACGCCCACCCTGGGTCAGCCGTCCCCAAGGCGCACCCGCGATCAGGCAGAACTGAAAGCCGATCACACCTGCCACGATGAGAACATAGAGGAGAGCGGCCGCGCCTTGCCCCGTGACTTCCATGATCTCGAGGCCGCCTAGCGCTTCCGCGGTGGTTCCATCGGCACGCCGAGGATCTGCGCAATCGCCGGCAGGTGCCGGCTCGAGTCTTCCACGTTGGTGAGCATGAAATCCTTCATGCGACCGTCGAGCGCATGCTCGCGGACCTTCAGGCGGTCCCGTTCCACCGCGTTCTGAGCCCAGCGCGAGAGGTTCTTCTTCGAGATGCCGGTCTGCTTCGCAAACTCCGCCATGCTCATCGTGCCCCCTTCCCGGCACAGGCGCAGCGCGCAGGCGGATGCATAGGTCTCGCCCAGCGTGCGCGTATGGCCGTAGCGTTCGATGAGCACCTCGAGCAGCCGTTCCAGCTCGTCATCCGGTGACATGGTGAGAGTCTCCAATCCCTGGAAGTTGGTGATGGAAGCGGGTGATGAGCTCGACGAAGAGCCCCGGCCGGAAAAACGGCGAGCCGTGGCCCGTCATCTCCATGATCTCCAGCCTGCAGCCCGGAATCGCAGCCGCGATACGCTGTGCTTCGCCGAGGTTCATGTCCTGGCGGCCGCAGGCGACCAGTACCGGTATCGGCAGATCCCCCAGCCGCTCCGAGAGATCGTCTTCCTGCTCGTGGGCGGTGTGCGCCTTGAGTGCCGCCTGCCGGTCTTCGTAGAAACGCCAGGACTTCCGCATCTCCACCCCGGGCTCGCCGGCGTCGGCCAGCATCCGGCGGGCACTGGCACCGAGCTCCCGCTGGCCGCTCTGCGCCACCGGCGGTGTCAGCGCGACGTCGAACAGCCCGAGTGCGGTGAGCTTCGCCGGGTGGCGCAGCGCGAAGCGGGCGGCGGTGCGGGCGCCATAGGCCACGCCGACGACGAACGCCTTCTCGATCCCGAGCGCGTCCATGATGCCGGCCAGATCGTCCGCGTACTGCGAGAACGTGAACGCATCGTCGGCACCCCAGCCGCTCTTGCCCGTGCCGCGGATGTCGAAGCGCAGCACGCGGAAGACCTCGAGCAGGCCGTCGAGCACCGGCTCCCAGCAGGTGAGGTTGTTGCTCGCCGGATTGACCAGGGCCAGTACGGGTCTGTCGGCATCGCCATCCAGGGCAAAGTGGAAGTCGATGCCGTTCACGTTCACGAAGTCATTGGCGAGCTCGTACGGTTCCGGCGTGTTCATGGTGCTTCCGGCGGTTCGGAAGAGACAACCTAGAAGTCCTTACCGACGCTGTCCAGTAGAATGGGGGAGTCGGGGCTGTCACGGGAGGGGAGCATGGAACCGGTCGTGCTGTACGAAGAGAACGACGGCATCGCCATCGTGGCCATCAACCGTCCCGGGAAGAAGAACACCCTCACGGACGAAGTCATCCAGGGCATCGCCGACGGTATCGATCGGGCCGGCCGCTCCCCGGCGGTGAGCGCGGTGGTGCTCCGCGGCGTCGGCGATACCTTCACGGCGGGCTACGACCTGACCGCGCGCGGCCGCTGGGACACGCCGTACGGGGCACCCGAGATCGACCGCCGCCAAGGCGCCTGGGACCCGGTGCGCGACCTGCAGTTCATGGGCAACAACGTCCGCCGGTTCATGAGCATCTGGCACTGCCCGAAGCCGGTGCTCGGCGAGATCCGCGGCTGGGCCGTGGGCGGCGCCACCGACCTGGTGCTCTGCTGCGATCAGCTCTATATGGCCGAGGATGCGCACATCGGCTACGCGCCGAGCCGCATCTACGGCACGCCGACCACCATGCTCTGGGTCTACCGGCTCACCCTCGAGCATGCCAAGCAGTTTCTGCTCACCGGCCGGGCCATCGACGCCGCCACCGCCTACCGCATCGGCCTGGTCTCGCACGTGGTGCCGGCAGCGGAGCTCTCGGCGTTCGTGGAGTCCGAAGCGCGGCTGTACAGAAACATTCCTGCCAATCAGCTGGCGCTGAACAAGCTGCTCGTCAATCAGGCTTACGAGAACATGGGCCTGCGCACCACGCAGCTGCTGGGGACGCTCTTCGACGGCGTGACCCGGCACACCGAGGAGGCCTACCGTTGGGTAGAATCCTTTGCCGACAAGGGGTTCCGCGAAGTCATCCGCGAGCGGGACCGACCCTGGCGGGACTACGGTGAGCGCCCCGACAGCGGCGCCGACGAGGACAGCACAGAGGAGAAACGTTGAGATGAGCGACCTCGGGCAGTTCCGAGAAGAGAGCCGCCGCTGGCTGGAAGCCAACTGCCCGGCCGGCGCCCGCGGCCCCGGCCCGGTGTCCATCGGCAGCCGATCACTGGATCTCGGCGAGGATGTCCGGCTGTGGCTCGAGCGCATGGCGGAGAAAGGCTGGACCGTGCCCACCTGGCCGCGGGAATACGGCGGGGCGGAGCTCGACCGGGACGAGTACCGGGTGCTCATCGAGGAGCTCACCCGCATCGACGCCCGGCCGCCGCTGTCCGGGCGCGGCGTCAACTACATCGGCCCGACGCTGCTCGAGTACGGCACGGACGACCAGAAGGCGCGCTGGCTGCCGCAGATCGCGCGCGGCGATGGCGCCTGGGCCATGGGCTACTCGGAGCCCGGCGCCGGCTCGGACCTGGCGAACCTGTCCTGCAAGGCGGTGCTTCAGGGCGATCACTATCTGATCAACGGCACCAAGATCTGGACCAGCGACGCCGTCGACTGCGACTACATCTTCGTGCTGGTGCGCACCTCGCCGGAGAAACCGAAGCACCAGGGCATCTCGCTCCTGCTCGTGGACATGCATCAGCCCGGCGTGAAGGCGAACCCCATCCGGCTGCTGTCCGGTGCATCGCCGTTCTGCGAGACGGTGTTCGACAACGCCACCGCCCGGGCGGACGACGTGATCGGCGGCGTGGACAACGGCTGGACCGTGGGCAAGCGCCTGCTCCAGTTCGAACGCTCCACCCACGCCGGCATCAACATCTCCGGCTCCCAGGGCGGCCGCTCGGAGCAGAGCCGGGTGCCGGGGGTGGTGCGCGACTACACGGGTGCGGCGGCGGACGGCCGGGTTGCCGATCCGGCGCTGCGTCGGCGCCTCATCGGCTACCTCATGAACGAGCGGGCCCAGCAGCTCACCCAGTCCCGGGCCATCGAGGAGCTCAAGTCCCGGGCGCCAGGGTTCACCTCCTCGGCGGTGAAGCTCACCGGCGCCCTGCTCAAGCAGGAGGGTGACGAGATCATGGTCGAGGCCATGGGCGTGCGCATGTTGGGCGCGGACGACCACGTCGCGGCCGGCGAGCGTGCGGCGCAGCGCAACTGGCTGTACGGCAAGTCCCTCACCATCGCCGGCGGCACGAAGGAAGTGCAGAAGAACATCATCGCCAAGCGCGTGCTGGGGCTGCCGGACTGAAGACCGTGAACGCCTTCGAAACCGACCGGCTGATCTTCCGCACCTTCGAGCTCGACGATCTGCCGGTACTCGCCCGCATCAGCGGCGACGAGGAAACCTCGCTCTACGTGGGTGACGGTGGCCCGCTGTCGTTCGAGGACACCTGGCAGTGGATCGAGAACTCACGCAGAAACGTGCGCGAGCACGGCTACGGCACCGGTGCGCTGGTGCTCAGGGAGACCGGGGAGCTCATCGGCTGGGCCGGCATTGCGCGGCCCGGCGACGGCACGGAGGAGATCATCTATGGATTCGATCGCGCTCACTGGGGGCGCGGACTCGGCACCGAGCTGCTCGCCGGTCTGGTCCGCTGGACGCGGGACATCCTCGGGTTCGACGAGGTGCGCGCCACCGTGCACCCCTACAATGCCGCGTCGGTGGCCATGCTGGAGCGCCAGGGATTCAATCTGGTGGAGAACGCCTTCGAAGGTGATCCCAACGTGCACCTCTACGTGTTGACCTTCGATCAGGAGGCGGGCGGCGGCCGGTCGGTCACCCGGGCGCCATGAACAGCGGTTATGCTGGCGTGCAGGTGCTGCTTGTTTTGTGGTCTGTGCCGCGAATCACGGCGCCCTGGAATGGGACCATAGGCAATCATGCGTAAACGTGTCGTCGAAGTGCTTGCCGTCGTCATCGGCGCAGCACTGGTGGTTTTCTACTATCTCGATCGTCAGCCGGCGCCGTCGCGCACGGACGTGACGGGCGGCCAGACGGCGCCCGTCGCCGATCCGGTGGCTCCCGCTTCGAGCGCCCAACCGGTCTTTCCGCCGGTGAGCACGCCGACGGTGACGGTGCCCGACCCGGTGACGGACGAGGCCCCGACGGCCGTGGCCGCGGCCCGGGCCGCCTGGGAGACCGCCCGTGCCGAGGTGGAGGCACTGCGCGTGAGCCTCTCCAGGCTGGATGCCCGCTTCGACGAGAAGGACGCGGAATTTTCCCGCCTCGAGTCCGACGGCGCCGACCCGGAAGTGCTCGAGGAGCAGATGCTCATCTTCCTGGACGGCATCGTCGACGAGTACGACGAGCTGGAAGGGCGTCTGGCCGCGGCGGAAGCGGCCGAGCAGGAAGCTGCCGACCGGCTCGAGGCGCTGGGCGGCGATCACTCCTGAGCGCGCGGGCGGCGCTCAGCCGCCGAGACGATCCCTGAAACGACGCATGCCGGCGAGCCAGCGGTCGTAGTCGCTGGCCTTGCGCTGGAAGTAGGTGGCCACCTCCGGGTGCGGCAGCACCAGAAAACGCTCCTCACGGATGGCCTCGAAGCAGGCATCCGCCACCGTCTCCGGCTCCAGCACCCCGTCGTAGCTCGCCTGACCCTTGGGCCGTTCGCCGTCCGCAGGCGCCGGGCCGAGAATGTTGGTCCGCACCGCCTGCGGGCAGAGCACGGACACGCCGATACCGCGGTCACCGTAGTTGATGGCGATCCACTCGGCGAGCGCCACCGCGGCGTGCTTCGACACCGCGTAGGGGCCCGAGTTGATCTGGGTCAGGAGGCCGGCGGCGGATGCCGTGTTGAGCAGGTAGCCGCCGCCGCGCTCGAGCATCCGTGGCACCACGGCTCTGGCGGCGGCCAGGTGCGACCAGACGTGCACGTTCATCATCCGCATCCAGTCGGCGGTGGGCAGCTCCAGACCGCCGGCCTGCCCGTAGCCCGCGTTGGACACGAACAGATCGATGGGTCCGATGCGGGCCTCGGTGTCCGCCACCAGCGCCTCGATGGCGGCCTCGTCGCCGACGTCCAGCGCCGCGCTCGTGGCCGCATCGCCGATGAGGGCTGCGGTTTCGGCGGCATTGGCGCTGTTCAGGTCCGTGCAGACCACCGCCCGCGCACCGATGGCGGCGGCACCTCGAGCCAGCGCCCGGCCGATGCCCGAGCCGGCGCCCGTGATCACCACCACCTTGCCCTCGATCTCCATCCCGTTCTCCCCAGCGGATTGCTCGAAGAGCATAGCACTGCCCGTCAACCTTGACCCTGACAGGCAAAAGAGTGAGAGTCTTTCGACCGTCCGGGAGGATGGTTTCCACACACAAGCACCGAATGCACCGAAGTCCGGCCGGGCAGATGGCTCTGCCGGGCAGCGCGCGCCTTAGGGGGAGGCAGTCTGCATATGCGATACGAAGCACCAACGTCCGCGAAGGAAGCGGCCAGGCTCATGGCAGGCGCCAAGGGCAAGGCCATGGTTCTTGCGGGCGGCACCGATCTGCTCGTGAAGATGAAGAGCGGTGTCGTCGAGCCGGATCTGATCGTGGACATCAAACGGATCGAGGCGACCGGCGCCATCAAGAAGAACGCCAGCGGTTTCAGGATCGGCGCCGCCGTCTCCAGCGCCGCGCTCGGTCGGAATGCCGCCCTGAAAAAAGCCTGGCCCGGTGTTGTCGAGGCCGCCAACCTGATCGGCTCCGATCAGATCCAGGGCCGCTGCACCATGGTGGGCAATCTCTGCAACGCCTCTCCCGCCGCGGACAGCGTGCCGGCGCTCGTCGCGGCCGGTGCCAAGGCCAACATCGTCGGCCCGAACGGGCGGCGGACGGTGGCGGTGGAGAAGATCCCTACCGGACCGGGCAAAACCTCGCTGAAGAAGGGCGAGATCATCGAGTCCATCAGCCTGCCCAAACGGGATCCGAAATCGGCCGATGCGTATCTGCGTTTCATCCCGCGCACGGAGATGGACATCGCCGTGTGCAGCGCCGGTATCAACCTGACGCTGAACGGCAAGGGCGAAATCAAGAAGGCGAGGGTGGCGCTGGGCGCCGTGGCGCCGACCGTGCTGCTGGTCGAGGAGGCGGCGGACGCCATCATCGGCACGAAGCTCGACGACGATGCACTGGCCGCGCTGGCGAAAGCCTGCGAGGCGGCCTGCAGGCCCATCGACGACATGCGGGGCACCATCGAGTTCAGAAAGGAAGTGACCGGCGTGCTGGCGAAGCGCGCGGCAAAGATTGCCTACGAGCGCGCGGGAGGTAAGCGATGAGCGGCGTACATGTGAGCACCACGGTCAACGGCGACGTGGCGGAGTTCGTCTGCCACCCGGGAGAAACCCTGCTCGAGGTGCTGCGTAACCGCCTCGGGCTCACGGGCGCGAAGGAAGGCTGCGGCACGGGCGACTGCGGCGCCTGCAGCGTCACGGTGGACGGGCAGCTCGTCTGCGCCTGCCTCGTGCTGGGCGCAGAGGCGGAGGGCAGAAAGATCACAACCGTGGAAGGTCTCGCCGGCGGGGACAAGCTGCACCCGCTGCAGGACAAGTTTCTCGAGCACGCGGCGCTGCAGTGCGGTATCTGCACACCGGGCTTCCTGGTGGCGGCCAAGGCGCTGCTCGACAACAACCCGGACCCGACCGAGACGGAGATCCGCTACGCGCTGGCCGGCAACCTCTGCCGTTGCACGGGCTACGACAAGATCGTCCGCGCGGTGGATGCGGCAGCGAAGGAGCTCCGGAAGACCAGCAGCAAGACCGGCAAGAAGGCGGCGAAGAAAGCCGCCAGCAAAGGTTAGCGACAGAATCAGAGCCAGGAGGAGACTCAAATGGCGGAAACCAGTTTCACGAATCAGCAATTCAAGGTCGTCGGGACCCGGCCGCGCCGGCCCGACGGGGTGGACAAGGTCACCGGCCGGGCGCGTTACGGCGCCGATGCCTTTGCGCCGGGCCAGCTCGTGGGGCGCGTGCTGCGTTCGCCCCATGCCCACGCGAAGATCAGGAAGATCGACACGTCCAAGGCGGAGAAGATGAAGGGCGTGAAGGCGGTCATCACCTGCGACGACCTGCCGGACCTCACCGGTGGCAAGGGTGGCAACTACGACATCCTCGAGAACTGCATGGCCCGCGGCCGGGCGCTCTATCACGGGCATGCGGTGGCGGCAGTGGCCGCGATCGACGAGCCCACGGCCCGCGCGGCGCTGAAGGCGATCAAGGTGGACTACCAGGTGCTGCCCCACGTCACCGACGTGGACGAGGCCATGAAGCCGAATGCACCCATCGTCCAGCCGAAGGTCCAGCAGGACGGCAAGCCGTCCAACATCGCCAACGTTTCCCAGTTCGGGCATGGCGATGTGGAGGAGGGCTTCAAGCAGGCCGACGTGGTCATCGAGAAGAGCTACAAGACCGAGCAGACCCACCAGGGTTACATCGAGCCGCACGCGTGCCTCGCGAGCGTCGGCCCGGACGGTCAGGGTGAGCTCTGGGTGACCACCCAGGGTCACTACACGTTCCGCACGGTCTGCGCGCAGCTCCTCGGCATGGACATCGCCCAGCTCAAGGTCACCTCCTCCGAAATCGGCGGCGGCTTCGGCGGCAAGACTCACGTCTGGATGGAGCCGCTGGCGCTGGCGCTGTCGCGGAAGGCCAACCGGCCGGTGAAGCTGGTGATGACCCGCGACGAGGTGTTCCTGGGATCCGGTCCCACCTGCTCCACGTCCATGGACATCAAGATCGGCGCCCGGAAGGACGGCCGGATCACGGCGGCCTCCGCGGTGCTGCGCTACCAGGACGGACCCTATCCGGGCCCCTGGGGGATGCTCGGCGCCATGACGGCCTATGCCTGCTACGACCTGCCGAACGTGAAGACCGTGGCCTACGACGTGCTGGTGAACCGGCCCAAGGTGGCTGCCTATCGCGCGCCGTCTGCGCCCATGGCCGCCTTCGGGGTGGAGTCCACCATGGATCTCGTCGCCCAGGCGCTCGGCATGGACCCGGTGGAGTTCCGCATGAAGAATGCCGCGAAGGAAGGCACCCGGGCCTCCTACGGCCCCACCTACGGACCCATCGGCATCGGCCCGACGCTGGAGGCGGTGAAGAACCACCCCCACATGAAGGCCCCGCTGAAGAAGAACCAGGGACGCGGCATGGCCTGCGGCTTCTGGTTCAACTTCGGCGGCCAGACCTGCACGGACCTGAACATCGGTACGGACGGCACGGTGAACCTGGCCATCGGCACGGTGGACGTGGGCGGCGCGCGCGCCTCCATGTCGCTGATCTGTGCCGAGGAGCTCGGCATTCCCTACGAGGACGTCAAATGCACGGTGGCGGACACCGCCTCGCTCGGGCACAACGACACCACCGAGGGCAGCCGCGGCACCTTCTCCTCGGGCATGGCCACCATCTTCGCGGCGCGTCAGGCCATCGGCGTGCTGAAGGAGCGGGCGGCGAAGATGTGGGACATTCCGGTGGAGGAAGTGCAGTGGAAGGACGGCGCCGCTCATGGCGTCGGCCTGGAGCACAGCAACCTGCCGCCGCTCACCTTGAAGGAGATTGCGCGCAAGTCGCCCCAGACCGGGGGACCCATCGCCGGCCACAACGAGGTGGTGGCGGACGGCGCCGGCGTGTCCTTTGCCAGCCACATCTGCGACGTGGAGGTGGATCCGGAGACGGGCAAGACCCAGGTGGTGCGCTACACCGTCGTCCAGGATGCGGGCAAGGCCATTCATCCGGACTACGTGGAAGGCCAGTTCCAGGGTGGTGCCGCGCAGGGCATCGGCTGGGCGCTGAACGAGGAGTACGTGTACGGCGAGGACGGCCGGCTGCAGAACCCGAGCTTCCTGGATTACCGGATCCCGGTCTGCTCCGACCTGCCGTTCATCGACACGAAGATCCTGGAGATTCCGAACCCGAATCACCCCTACGGCATCCGCGGGGTGGGTGAGACCTCCATCGTTCCGCCGCTGGCGGCCATCGCCAACGCGGTCTCGAACGCGGTGGGCGTGCGTCTGGATCACATCCCCATGTCGCCGCCGCGGGTGCTGAAGGCGATCAAGGAGAAGGGCAAAGCCTGACCGGCGCATGGCCACGGTCAGCCTGTCCAGCGGTTATCGGGATGCAGCGGACGGAGCGGCTTCGGTAGAGATCGAAGCCGCCACCGTCCGCGAGCTCCTGCGCCGGCTCGTCGACCGCTACCCGCGCCTGGAACCGCTCTTCGAGGACGGCGTGGCCGTCTCCATCAACGGCGACATCTATCGGGACATCCGCGACCTGCCCATCCCCGAGGGGGCGGAGATCTTCCTCCTGCCCCGCCTCCAGGGCGGCTGACGCCTCGTCGTCACAGGCGCGCGCGAGGCCCTGAACACCGCCGGGACGTCATGATCTGACAAGTCGATGTCGTGGAATGCGAAGATTTGGCGGGGGCGCGCGACTAACCTGGCTCCGTCTTGTCAACACGCACCCGATGGAGGCTCAGCATGCACTTTCAGGACGGATCCCTGTTCCCCGAGAACCAGAAGCCGCTGGTGATCACCGCCGCACCCTACGGGCCGGAGTGGATGCCCTCCGACTTCCCGGAAGACATTCCGATCTCCATGGACGAACACGTCCAGAAGGCCGTCGACTGCTACAACGCCGGCGCGACCGTGCTGCACCTGCACGTCCGCGAGGAGGACGGCACCGGCTCCAAGCGACTGTCCAAGTTCAACGAGCTGCTCGAAGGGCTGCGCGAGGCGGTGCCCGACATGATCCTGCAGGTGGGTGGTTCCATCTCCTTCGCGCCGGAAGGCGAGGGCGAGATCGCCAAGTGGCTGTCCGACGACACCCGGCACATGCTCGCGGAGCTGAAGCCGACGCCGGACCAGGTGACCATCGCCATCAACACCAACCAGATGAACATCATCGAGCAGATGTGCGAGGCGGATCTGAAGGGCACCTCGCTGGCCGATCCCGCGAACCGTCATGCCTACGAGGAGATGACCATCCCCGCCGGCCCCGAGTGGGTGGAAGAGCACATCCGAAGGCTTTCGGCCAACGGCGTGCAGACCCACTTCCAGCTCGCCAACATCTCCCAGCTCGAGACCGTGGAGCGGATGATGCGCAAGGGCACCTGCAATGTGCCGCTCATCCTGACGTGGGTCGCCATCGGCGGCGGCTTCGACGCGCCGAACCTCTACAATCTGGCGAACTTCGTGCGCGCGGTGCCGGACGGCGCGGTGCTGACGCTGGAATCCTCCATGCTCAACGTGCTGCCCGTGAACATGATGGCCATCGCCATGGGTCTGCACGTACGCTGCGGGATCGAGGACAACATCTGGACCCAACGCCGCGATCGGAAGATGGGCTCGGTGGCGCAGATCGAGCAGCTCGTGCGGATCTCCGAGGAATTCGGCCGGCCCATCGCGAGCTGTGCCGAGGCTCGCGAGATCTACCGCATCGGCACGTTCTACAACGATGCGGACGAGACGCTGGCGGCCAACGGCTTCGCGCCCAACCGGGTGCAGGGCAAGGCCGGCCTCAAGAAAGCGGCAGCCTGACCCTTTCCTTGTGCCTTCCGGGGCCGCGGCATCACGCGGCCCCGTTTTTTCTCTTCCGCCACTGCTGTGGTGTCATGCCGAACTGGGTGCTGAACCAGCGCGTGAAAGAGCTCGGCACCGAATAGCCGAGCAGCTCCGAGATCGTCGCCAGCGAGTAGTCGGGATTTTCCAGGTAGCGTACCACCAGCTCCCGGCGGACCTCGCTCACCAGCTCGCTGAACACGCCGTCTTCCGCCGCGAGCTGCCGCTGCAGTGTGCGCACGTTGAGCCCGAGTCCTTCCGCCACCTGCTCGATGCTGGCCCGCCCCATGGGCAGCAGCAGGTAGATGGCCTTGCGCACCTCCTGGCGGACGGTCCGGCCCTTGGGTCCCGGCAGGGACTCCACGAACTGCTTCGCGTAGCGCGCCATGGCGGGATCCGCCGCGGGATTGGGCCGGTCCAGGTCGCGGACGTGGCAGACGATGCCGTTGAACTCGGCACCGAAATGCACCGGGCACCGGAACACCCGGCGGTGCACCTGGGTATCCGCCGGTGCGCCGTGGGTGAAGTTGACGCTGATCGGCTTGAGGTTCGCCCCGAGCAGGGCGCTGCCGGTGCGGAACAGCGTGCCCAGGGCCAGCTCGATGCCCTGCCGGGATTCCATGGGCGCATCGCCCACCAGCTCCTCGCGGATGATCACCGTCTCACCGGCTTCCTCCAGGTGCATGGCCAGCGACTCGTTCAGGAGGTGCCGGTACTGCATGAGGGCCTTGAGGGCCTCGCGCAGCGTCGGCTGGTGGGAGAGCAGCAGGCTGACTACGCCGAAGTGCGCAAGCTGCCTCGATTCCGCCATGCGCAGCCCGAAGGTGATGCAGCCGCTGACTTCCGCGGAGCGCTCCAGGAGGATGAGCACGGCGTCGAGCGGTATCCGGTTTTCCGGCTCCGCGAGCTGCGCGCGGCCGAGCCCCACCGCCTGCAGCAGGGGCTGCGGGTTCAGGCCCAGGTCGCGAGCGACTTCGAAGTAGTTGGTCAGTGCGGCCGCACGGATGAGGGTGGTCATTGGCCCGGCCTGTGGCGCTCTCGGAGAGAACAGCCTACGCGCGCTGTCACGAAATGAAAAGTCGCCGTCGCCCCAAGCGAAGCGCCTGGATGCCGAACCGGCAAGAATCCAAACCTGAAGAATCTGCAACGAAGGAGCATCCCAATGGCAAAGGCAGTGCGGTTTCACGCGACGGGCGGGCCGGAAGTGCTGCGTCTGGAAGACGTGGCGGTCGGCGATCCGGGTCCCGGCGAGGTGCGGCTGCGCCACGTCGCCGTGGGCCTGAACTACGCGGACACCTACTTCAGAAACGGCACCTATCCGGTACCGCTGCCTTCGGGCATGGGCGTCGAGGCGGCCGGCGTGATCCAGGCCGTCGGACCCGACGTCGAAGGCCTCAAGCCCGGCGACCGGGTCACCTACACCGGCTTCATCAACACGCTCGGTGCCTACAGCACGGAGCGCCTGGTCCCGGCGGCGGCGCTGATCCGGCTGCCCGACGGCATCGCCTTCGAAACGGCGGCGGCCATGACCATGCGCGGCCTGACGTCCGCCTACCTGATGCGCCGCATCTACCCGTTTCAGAGCGGCGAGTCCATCCTGCTGCACGCGGCGGCCGGCGGGGTGGGGCTGATCGTCTCCCAGTGGGCCAAGCTGCTCGGCCTGACGGTGATCGGCACCGTGTCCACGCCGGCGAAGGCGGAGATCGCCCGGGAACACGGCTGCGATCACACCATCGACTACAGTCACGAGGACGTGGCGAAGCGGGTGCGCGAGCTCACCGGAGGCGAGGGCGTCTCGGTGGTGTTCGACAGCGTCGGGCGGACCACCTTCATGGCGTCCCTGGATTCGCTCAAGCGCCGCGGCCTGATGGTCTGCGTCGGCACGGCTTCCGGCACCATCGAGCCGTTCGACCCGCAGCTGCTGGCGATCAAGGGCTCGCTCTACCTGACGCGGCCGGCGCTCGCCGACTACATCGCCGATCCGGCGGAGAAGGCGGCGCTGGCCGAGGAAGTGTTCGGGCATGTGGCCTCCGGCCGCATCAGGATCGAGATCAACCAGCACTACGCGCTCGCCGACGCGGTGCGTGCGCATCGGGATCTCGAAGGCCGCCGGACGACGGGCTCGTCCATATTCGTGGTGTGAGGAGGCTGACATGCAAGTACGACCCATGACCTGCAGCATCGGTGCCGAGATCTCCGGCGTGAATCTCGCCGATGCCGTGCACGACGACGCCCTGTTCGGCGAGATCCGCTCGAAGCTGCTCGAGCACCGGGTACTCTTTCTGCGCAATCAGGACATCACCCGCGCCGAGCACGTGGCCTTTGCCCGGCGCTTCGGCGAGCTGGAGGATCATCCGGTGGCGGGCAGCGACCCGGACCACCCGGGGCTCGTGCAGATCTACAAGTCACCCGATCAGCCGAACGACCGCTACGAGAACTGCTGGCACACCGACGCCACCTGGCGCGTGGCACCCCCCATGGGCTGCGTGCTGCGCTGCGTGGAGTGTCCGGAGGTGGGTGGTGACACCATGTGGGCGAACATGGTGCTCGCCTACGAGAACCTGCCCGAGGACGTCAAGGCGAAGATCGGCAGCTTGCGGGCGCGTCACTCCATCGAGGCGACCTTCGGTGCGGTGATGCCGATGGAGAAGCGTCTGGCGCTGAAAGCGCAGTATCCGGACGCTGAGCACCCGGTGGTGCGTACCCATCCGGAGACCGGTGAAAAGGTGCTGTTCGTCAACGGCTTCACCACCCACTTCACCAACTACCACACGCCGGCGAACGTCCGCTTCGGTCAGGATGCGAACCCGGGTGCGTCGGATCTGCTCCGCTATCTGATCAGCCAGGCCTACATTCCCGAGCACCAGGTGCGCTGGCGGTGGGAGAAGAACAGCGTGGCGATCTGGGACAACCGCAGCACCCAGCACTATGCCGTGATGGACTACGGCCCCTGCCACCGGAAGATGGAGCGCGCCGGCATCATCGGCGACGTTCCGTTCTAGCCGCCCGAATCCGGACGGCCGCCATGGCAGTGACGCTTGCGGGCACGCCCGGGCAGACGGCGAACGTTACCCGCACCTATGCCTGGGTGGTGTTCGCGCTGAGCTTCGGGCTGCTGATCTCCGACTACATGTCGCGGCAGGTGCTGAATGCCGTCTTTCCGCTGCTGAAGCTCGACTGGAACCTGACGGACGCCGAGCTCGGCTCGCTCTCCGGCATCGTCGCCCTGATGGTGGGGCTGCTGACCTTTCCGCTGTCGCTGGCCGCGGACCGGTGGGGGCGGATCCGGAGCCTGACGCTCATGGCCATGCTCTGGAGCCTGGCGACGCTGGGCTGCGCGCTCTCCCGGGGATACGAGGAGATGTTCTGGGCCCGGCTCGCCGTGGGGGTGGGCGAGGCCGCCTACGGCAGCGTCGGCATCGCCGTGGTGCTTTCCGTGTTTCCGCAGCACCTCAGGGCAACCGTGACCGGTGCCTTCATGGCCGGCGGCATGTTCGGCTCCGTGCTGGGCATGGGTCTCGGCGGCGCCATCGCCGATCAGTTCGGCTGGCGCTGGGCATTCGCCGGCATGGCCCTCATCGGGCTGGTGCTGGCAACGCTGTATCCGATCGTGGTGCGTGAGTCGAAGATCGGCTCCGTGCCTGCGCCGCCCGGTGCCGGCGATGGGCCGCCGCCAGGCACCGCGGCTCCAGCCTCACCGTCACCGCTGCGAACGCTGTTCTCGACCAGATCGGTGATCTGCGCGTATGTGGGCAGCGGTCTGCAGCTCTTCATCAGCGGCGCCCTGCTGGCCTGGATGCCGAGCTTCCTGAACCGCTATTACCACATGGATACCGGCCGGGCGGGCGGGACGGCGGCGCTGTTCGTCCTCTGTGGCGGCGCGGGCATGGTGCTCTGCGGCATGCTCAGCGACCGACTCGGTATCCGCCGGGCGGACCGCAAGATTGCGGTGGCTATCGGCTACTGCGTGGTGAGCGGCGTACTGCTGTTTGCGGGATTCCAGCAGGCGCCGGGGATGGCACAGCTCATGCTGATCGGAGTGGGGATGTTCTTCGCGGCCGGCACCAGCGGGCCTGCTGGCGCCATGGTGGCCAACCTCACGCATCCGCTCATTCACGGCACGGCGTTCGCGACCCTGACGCTGGCCAACAACCTGCTGGGGCTGGCGCCGGGACCGTTCGTCACCGGTCTGGTGGCAGACCGGATCGGGCTCTCCGGAGCGCTCGAGTGGCTGCCGCTGGTGAGCCTGGGCGCGATCGCGGCGTTTCTCGCCGCCTATCGGGTCTTCCACCGGGATCTCGAGCGGATCGAGGCACTTCGCCGATGAACGTTTCCCTTGCCCGGGTGCAGCAGCAGTCGCGGGCGCTCTGGCCCGGCGTCCTGGTCAGCCTGACCGTGGCGGCGGCTGCCGGATTTCTCTCCGACCACTACGGGGCGCCGCTGATGCTGTTCGCGCTGCTGCTCGGCATGGCGGTGAGCTTTCTCGGCGAGGAAGGAGTGTGCCGCGCGGGCATCGAGTTCGCGGCGCGGTCGATCCTGCGCCTGGGCGTGGCGCTGCTCGGAATCCGCATCACTTTCGAGCAGATCTCGGCGCTGGGCTGGGAGCCGGTGGTGCTGGTGATCGGCACCGTCGTGCTCACCATCGGCGTTTCCATGGCCGTGGCCAGAGCCATGAAGTTCAACGTGCTGTTCGGGCTCCTGTCCGGCGGTGCCACGGCCATCTGCGGCGCGTCCGCCGCGCTCGCGCTGTCCGCGGCGCTGCCCGCTCACCCGGGCAAGGAGCGGGCGACGCTGTTCACGGTCATCGGCGTCTCGACCCTGTCCACACTCGCCATGATCGCCTATCCCATGATCGTGCAGGCGCTGGGGCTGGATCCGGTAGCGGCCGGCGTGTTCCTCGGCGGAACGATCCACGATGTCGCCCAGGTGGTGGGCGCCGGCTACAGCCTGTCGGAGCAGACCGGTGATACCGCGACGGTGGTCAAGCTGATGCGTGTCGCCATGCTGCTGCCGGTGATCGTCTGCGCATCGATGATCACGCGCATGGGTCACGCCGGGGAAGCGTTGGCGAAGCGGCCGCCGCTGCTGCCCTGGTTTGCCGTCGCCTTCGTGATCCTGGTGGCGGTGGGCAGCACGGGTTGGATTCCGTCTGCCGTGCAGCAGGCGGGTAATCAGGTTTCCCTGTGGTGCCTGGTGACGGCCATGGCGGCCATCGGCATGAAGACCCGGCTCAAGGAGCTGGTCTCGGTGGGCGTGCGACCCATCGTGCTGATGCTCGGCGAGACGATCTTCCTCGCCGTGCTGGTGCTGGCGGCGCTGCGCTGGGCGGCGTGAGGGGAACCAGGCCCGTCCCTCAATTCAGGTCCTCGGAAAGTCACCTGCAAGGGACGGGCCGTGGAAACGGCAATGCCTGCCGGATCCGCAGGAGCCGGATCAGAAGGTGAAGGTCGCACCCAGCGTGTACATCCACACCTCGTCGGCGATGTCGAAGTATTCCACCTCGCCGCGCACGCCCAGGCCGAAGAGCTCGAGCTCGAGACCGACACCGGCGGCGAAGTCGAAACCATCGTCATCGGCTTCGAACTCGTCGAACAATGTGGCTTCCGCATCCCAGTAGATGCCGCCGCCCTTGGCGAAGCCACGGATCGGGCCGAGGGGAATGCCCACCACGGCGAAGGCATCGAGTCCGTAGGCGTCGACCTCGATGTCGCTGTTGGACGGTTTGCCGAAATCCACGTAGCCGCCTTCCAGGGCAAACAGCCCGTTGAACTGGTAGCCGCCGAAGATCTTGAAGGCGAAGTCGCTCTCGTCGAAGTCATCGATGTCTTCGAAGTCGATATCCACCTTTTCCTGGAAGCTCGCTGCACCGACGCTGGCGCCGATGTAGAAGCCGTCGTCCTTCGCCATGGCGGCGGAGGTGTAGAGGAGCGCACCGATCATCAGGCCGATGGGTGCCATGCGAAACGTCGTCATATCCCTTGTCTCCAGATCGCGAGGGGGGGGTAGCCGTTCACGGCCCATCCGTGACCGACCGGCAGGCAGTGTAGGCATCCCGCGATGCGGGAGGTACTCGTAGGTTTACTAGTGGCGAGCGACGTTCAGAGCTGATCCGTTTCCGGCAACCGGTCGGGTGTCGGGACCCAGGAAATATCGGGATCGTAGGCCGTGATGGCGGAAGCCGTCTCCTCGGTCTGCTGGCCCAGATCCTGCTGGTACACCAGGCCCTGGCGGTTGGTGATGAAGGTCATGACGCCGGAGTTGCCGTACTTGGCCGGCCAGGCGATCACCGCGAACCCCCCGGTCATCAGCCCGTCGTCGTTCAGATAGTCGCGCTCGCCGCCCGGTGCGTGCTCGCCCTGCCGGGTGAGCATCCGGTAGAGGTAGCCGTGGAACGGCTGCGGCGATGGGCTCCTCGCTTCCGAGTCCGCCAGCAGTGCGCCCAGCGGGCTCTCGCCGGCGATCTCGTCGGCCGGCCAGTACAGACCGTCGTGATTGCCTTCGCTGCTCAGGAACTGCCGGGCGTAGGCCCGCCGCTTGCCGTCCCGGCCGTGCTGCCGGTATTCCCGCTGGGCATCGACGATCTCGTGCATCGCGGCCAGCGTCCAGAGCTCGTTGCGGCCGATCCGCCGATTGAGGAGTTCCTCCCGGCCCGCCTCGGTGTCGAATCGCCAGCCGTTCTCGACCCGGGTGAGCGGAATGGGCCACGGCCAGGCCGCGTCGCCCAGCAGGGCGATCTTCGTCTGCTCGTCGAAGTCTTCGAAGGTCACGTTGCTCTCGATCATGGCTCTGACCCGCGCCACGTCCTCCCGGTCCGCCTCGTCGTCGCCGGAGCGGAACAGATCCGCGCTGCCGGGGCCGAAGATGGCTTCGATCTGCGCGTCGTCGATCCTTTCGCCGTCGCTCCTGTCCACCATGGCGGCCAGCGCGCCGACGGCGCCTTCCGGCGTCTCGAACACACCCGGATCCGGCGGCTGACAACCGGCAGCAAGCAGCAGGAGCATTCCGCCGACGCAGAACCCGATTCGTCTCATCGTCCCCGTCTCCTCGTGCTTACTCACCGTCGACCTCCGAAACCGCCGCCGCGCATGCCGCCGCGGGATCCACCGAACGAGGTCGAGCCCCGGCTCATGGCGCCGCGGGAGCTGGACATCCGATCGATGGACGGGCTGCGCGAGCCGCTGTAGGCCGACGAGCGGCTGGACCGGCTGCTGCGGTCTGAGGTGCCGACACGGCTGCTCGCTGAGCGGTCTCCCACAGAGGCACGATCGCCTGCCGAGGCACGATCGCCCGCCGACGCGCGATCGCTTACGGAGGCGCGGTCGCCGACCGAGGCGCGATCCGTCTGTCCGGGCCTCTGGGACGGGTAGGAGGCTGCCCGATCCCTGGACGAACCGCCGGCCATCCGGTTGTCCACGCCGGTGCGGCCCCGCGCCTGCTCGCGGGTCACCCGGTTCGAGCCGGCGGTGGCGCCGTTGCGCTGCGCCACCTCCTCGCTCCGGTAGTTGACCCCTTTGCGGTGGCTCGCATCATGCTGCCAGGTCGACTTGCCGTCACCACGGCCGGTGTTCTGGATGCGGTCGCGATCGGCGTTGATGTTGGTTTCGCGGTTGAAGTCGTTGTAGCGGTCGATGTCGATGTCGATGTCCGAATGCCCCCAGCCCCAACCGCAGTTGCCCCAGATGGCGCCGCCGACGATGACGCCGAAGCTGAAGGAAACGAAGCCATAGCCCGGCGATGGCGGGTAGTAAAATGGCGGGTAGTAGTAGGTCGGATAGCTCCACCCGGCATACACCACGGTCGGCGAGTAGGTGGGCACATAGATCACCTCCGGGTCCGAGGACTCGATGATGATGATCTTGTCCTCCTGCTGGGTGACCACCTGCTGCTCGGTGGTCTTCAGGTTGCCGGCGTCGTAGGCCTTGCCGCGCATGCGCTGCACCGTATCCATCAGCTCGGTCTTCTGCCCCAGAAAGGCGTCGCCCATGTCCTGGGTCCAGTCCAGGTTCTCGCTCATCTGGCTGAGCACGTTCGGGAGCGAGCACAGCGACTTGATGCTGGGATCCCAGTCCTCTTTGAGCAGCGCCTCGTTCAAGGCGTCGTCCTTCAGGTCCGGGTGCTTCTTCATGAAGCGGTCCGCCTCCACCACCTCCAGCGGGTAGGTGGAGGCCATCAGGATCTGCGAGAGGAGCGCGTCGGGGTAGAGGGCGATGGGCGCCACGAGCTGCTCGAGCTGATCGTTGGCGAACGCGTCGTCGGCGGCGGGCGCATCGGCTCCGCCGGCATCGGAGTCCGGCGCTGTGGCGGCGGGGGGGATGACCTCCTCCGTCAGTGTCGGGTTCCCCTGGCTGGCCGGTTCGGCCGCCGCTGCGCCCAGAGCGATGACGGGCGCCGCTGCCAGGGAGCCGATCAGCGTGATCCGGAACCAGTATGTTCGCATCGGTGCCTCCCGTTTGATGCGGTCAGAGTACGGGCAGGGGCGGAGGAGCGGTACTCGCAATTCTCCCAGTGCCCGGCAGCGCCGTCGGCCTGCATCAGCCGACGGTCAGCATCCATGGTACGCCGACGAGCAGAAACACGCCGAAGAAGATGCCGCCGAAAATCGCCCCCAGCCGCCAGTAGTCGGCGGCGGGCAGATAGCCGCTGCCGTAGTACACGGGGCTCGAGCCGGTGGCGAACGGGCTGATGATGCCCATGATGCCGAGCTGCAGGCACAGGCCGAGCGAGAGCAGAGGCAGGTTCACACCCGGGATCGTCGAGGCCACGGCCAGCAGCACCGGAATCATGGCGGTCACGTGGGCCGTGATGCTGGCGAACAGGTAGTGGCCGAAGAAGTTGATCGCCAGCAGCATGGCCACGGCGATCGCCGGCGTGACGCCGTGGAGACCCGTTGCGACGCTCTGTGCGAACCAGGTGACGAATCCCACCCGGGTCAAGCCGTCGGCGAGGGCGACGAGGGTGGCGAACCAGGCAAGCGTGTTCCAGGCAGCCCTGTTGCTCGTGATGTCGTCCCAGCTGACGACCCCGAGCAGCAGCATCAGCGAGATCACCACCAGGGCGGCCGTCGTCGCGTCGACGAAGCCAGCGCCGAAGATCCACAGGAGGAGGGCAATCACCACCAGAACACCCAGGGTGATTTCCCGCCGGCTCAGGGGTCCCATCTTCGCGAGCTCCCCGGCCGCCCAGGCGGGCACCTCGGAGCCTTCCTTCACCTCGGGCGGGTAGATCCAGTAGACGAGCAGGGGCAGCAGCACGAGCAGCAGGATCCCGAAGGGTGCTGCGGCGACGAACCAGTCCAACCAGCCGAGCTCCACCCCGACGGTCTTGTTCACCAGCTCCGCCGCCAGCAGGTTCGGCGCCAGCGCGGTCAGAAACAGCGAGCTGGTCACACAGGTGGAGGCGATGGCCACCCACATGAGATAGGAGCCCACCCGGCGCATGGACGGATCGTTGGGGTGGGAGTCGTACAGCGGTGGCAGGTTGCGGATCACCGGGTAGATCGTGCCGCCGCTGCGCGCCGTGCTCGAGGGTGTGAAGGGGGCCAGCAGCGTGTCCGCGATCGTCACCGCGTATCCCAGCGTCAGCGTGCGCCGGCCCATGGCCCGCACGAGCAGCAGGGCGATCCGCTTGCCGAGTCCCGTCCGGTCGTAGCCCATGGCGAACATGAACGCGCCGAAGATGAGCCACACCGTCGAGTTCGAGAAGCCGGACAGCCCCCAGCGGATGGCCGCCAGGGTAGGCTCGAAATCGGGCCGGGAGAGCTCGGAAGGGGAGAACAGGGTCCAGGGCGACAGCGTCGCGATCAGGGTAACGCCGATCAGACCGACCGCCCCACCGGGCAGCGGCTCGAACACCAGGGCGACGATGACACCGGTGAACACCGCAAAGAAGTACCAGGCGTGCTGGTCCAACCCTTCCGGAGCCGGCACCATCGCCAGACCCGCCGCGATCGCGACCGGCGCGACGGCGTGCCAGTTCAGCGCCATGATTCCTCCCGTGCAGGCAGACAGGCCGAAGCCGATCGCCGCACCATAAAGGAAAGTCGATTCGCTCCGGAACTGGTAAATCTGCGGGTTTCACGAAGCTCTCCGGGGCTGGTAGGTTGTTCGACAGGCGAAGGCGAGGCGGGAGAGATGGAGTTTCAGGACGGCACCCTGCAGATCGGATCCTTCTTCGCGGTCACGATCGGCATCATCGTGCTGTTCGTCGGCAAGCGGATCAACGAGGCCGTGAGCTTCCTGCGCGAGTTCAGCATCCCGGAACCGGTGACCGGCGGGCTGCTGGTTTCCGTGCTGCTGGCGCTCGTCTACGCCCTCGGCGGCGTGGCCGTCGATTTCGAGCTCGGCGCACGGGACTTCCTGCTGGTGTACTTCTTCACCACCATCGGCATCAACGCCAACGTCAGGGACCTGCTGGCCGGGGGTAAGCCGCTCGTGATCCTGCTCGTCGTTACCATCGTCCTGATGGTGTGCCAGGCGCTCGTCGGGGTGTCGGTGGCGACCGTGCTCGGCCAGCCTGGGGAGATCGGCCTCCTGGGGGGCACCGTCTCCCTGATCGGCGGCCACGGCACGGCCATTGCCTGGGCGCCGCGATTCGCCGAGGAGCACGGCGTCGCCAGTGCCCTGGAGATCGGCGTCGCCTGCGCGACCTTCGGACTGGTGCTGGCGAGTCTGATGGGCGGCCCTATCGCCAAGTTCCTGATCGATCGCTACGACCTGCATCCTGCCAGCAGGCAACAGCTCGACGTGGGCGTGGTGCCGAAGGCGCAGGGTGGTGCCCTCGAGCCGTACGACTTCCTGGATGCGTTGCTGGCCATCCATCTGTGCGTGGTGATCGGCGTGCTGCTGAACTCGCTCATTGCCACCACGGGCCTCGACCTGCCGCTGTTCGTCACCTGCCTGTTCGCCGGCATTCTCGTGACCAACCTGCTGCCCGCGTCGTTTCCGCGCTTCTCGGGCAGGTCCTGGCCGAGCCGCACCCCGGCCATCGCCTTCATCGCCGACCTGTCGCTCGGCACGTTTCTCGCGATGTCGCTGATGAGCATGCAGCTCTGGGAGCTGATCGATCTGGCGGGGCCGATGATCGTCATCCTCACCGCGCAGTTCCTGCTGGTGGTCGCCTTCATCTTCCTGGTCGTCTTTCCGGTGCTCGGCCGGAACTACGACGCCGCCGTCGTCGCGGCCGGTTTCGGCGGCTTCGCGCTGGGCTCGACGCCCACGGCCATGGCCAACATGTCGGCGGTGACCATCCGCTACGGTGCCTCGAACCTGGCCTTCCTGATCGTTCCGCTGGTCGCTGCCTTCTTCATCGATCTGTTCAACGCGATGCTGATCACGACGCTGCTGGGTTATCTCTGACATGGCGCGGGAAGACGTCAGAGCCGGGCTGCCCGCCATGCTGGCCGCCGTGCACGATGAGCTGACGGGCGTCGCGGAGGGCCGGGTGGCCAGCTACATTCCCGAGCTCGCCTGCGCCGATCCGAACTGGTTCGGCATTGCGGTGGCCACCACCGACGGCGTGGTCTTCGAGTGCGGCGACTCGGCGCAACCGTTCACCATCCAGTCCGTGTCCAAGCCCTTCGTCTACGGTCTCGCTCTGGAGATGCACGGCCGCGACCGGGTGCTGGAGCGGATCGGTGTGGAGCCCTCCGGAGAGTCGTTCAACTCCATCATCCTGGACGAGCGCTCCAACCGGCCCTTCAACCCGATGATCAACTCGGGCGCCATCGTCACCGCCGATCTGATCGAGGGCCCCGACTTCGCGGCGCGCAGCAGCCGGATGATCGACATGCTCTCCCGCTATGCCAGCCACAGGCTCGGTGTGGACGATGCCGTGTTCGCCTCCGAGCGAACCACCGGGCACCGCAATCGGGCCATCGCCCACCTGATGTCCAGCTTCGGCATGCTGAGCGACAAGCTGGAAGAGACCCTCGAGCTCTACTTCCAGCAGTGCTCCGTGCTCGTCACCTGCCGCGACCTGGCGGTGATGGGCGCGACGCTGGCCAACTGGGGCGTGAACCCGCTGTCGGGTCAGCGCGCCGTGGAGGCGCCGTACGTGAAGGACATTCTCAGCATGATGCTGAGCTGCGGCATGTACGATTACTCCGGAGAGTGGGCTTATCGCGTGGGGTTGCCGGCCAAGAGCGGGGTCGGCGGCGGCATCGTGGCCGTGGTGCCGGGGCAGGGGGCCATCGCCACCTTCTCACCACCGCTCGACGAGAAGGGCAACAGCGTGCGCGGCATCCGCGCCATCGAGAAGCTCGCCGACCACTACGGTCTGCACTTCCTGGAGAGCGTTTTCCGCGGCAACACGCTCGGCAGCGCGATGCGGGTGGAGACGGACTGACCTGGGACATTTCCCGGTTTACACGCCCCGGGAGAGGACCTAGCCTGAGCGACCGGTTCAAAGGCACGCAACCACGGACAACATCACCGGCGCTCGGCCCGGCGCCTGCAGCGATTCCGCGCTCGTGCGCGCAAACGGGCGTTCGCTGACGTTCCGGGTTGCGCTTGCCGCGACGCTGGTCTGCACGGTCTGGGCAGCCGACGTGTTTGCGGAAGACGCGGCGGTGACCCCGCCCGGCCTCCCGGCTCAGGGAGACTGGAAACTCAACCTCGGCGCCACGCTCGGCGCGTTCGGCTTTGCCAACTCCCTCTACACGGACCCGAAACCCGGCGAGCCCTCCGGGGACCTGGGCGACAACTGGCTGGAGACTTCGGTGAACATCGGGCTGGAAGGCGCCTACCCGATGGCCAACGCGTCCCGGTTCTACGGCGCCGTCAGCGCCGTGGGCGAGCGCACCAGCCCCGCCTCGCCGTCACTCGTCGGCGGTGACGCGTCGTCCTTCGAGGTGGAGGATCTCAACATCGGCTGGCGCTCGGGCACGATGCTCGGGCAGCTCGGCGAGGACGCTCTGGATTTCACCGTCGGGCGCGCCCGATATCAGCTCGGCCACGGGTTGCTGCTCTGGGACGGCTCGTCCGAAGGCGGGTCCCGGGGCGGCTACTGGACCAACGCCCGCCAGGCATTCGAGGTCGCGGCAATCGGCCGGTTCAGACCCGGTCGCCACACCCTGGAGGCGTTCTACCTCGAGCGGGACGAGCTGCCGGAAGCCGATCTGGACAGCAAGGTCGCCGGCATCAACTATGAGCTCGCGTTGACAGACGACCTCCTGCTCGGGGCGACCTACATGAGCTGGTCCGCGGATCCCATCGAGGCCCCGCAGCGCGACGGGCTCGACGTCTACAACCTGCGGCTCTTCGGCACGCCGCTGCCGGGTGTGGAGCCGCTGACCGTGGAGCTCGAATACTCGCTCGAGGCCAATGGCGAGGCGCTGGATGCCAGTGCCTGGAACGCGCTCGTCGGCTGGCGCTTCGGCGACGGGCCGACGCTCTCCTACCGTTACGCCTTCTTCGAGGGCGATGATCCGGATACTTCCGGGAACGAGTCGTTCGACCCGCTCCTGACCGGATTCTACGACTGGGGAGCGTGGTGGCAGGGCGAGATCGCGGGCGAGTACTTCGTCTCGAACTCGAACCTGATCTCTCATCAGCTCCGCCTGCACATGGATCCGAGCGAGTCCGTCGCCACCGGTGTGATCCTCTACGACTTCCGCCTGCACCGGCCGGAGGCGCTCGGCGCCACCGTGACGTCGGATGATGTCGCGTTCGAGATCGACTGGTACCTGGATTGGTCGATCAACGATCACTTTACCTTCAGCGTCGTGGCGGCATACGCCAACCCCGGGAAGGCAGTCGAGCAGTCGTCGGGCCGGACGGAGGATTTTTACTACGGCATGGTGCTGCTTTCCTACAGCTTGTGAGTCGAGTCGATTGCCGTCACCCGCAGGAGAAAACACGCGATGACGAAACTGGTGTCTGCCATCGAGCCGGTAAAGGCCGGCGAGCCGTTCAAGGGCGCCCTGCAGCCGATCGAGCGGGTCTCGGAGATCCTGTTCGGCCTGATCATGGTGCTGACGTTCACCGGATCGCTCAGCGTCGCCGATGCGGGTCGGGACGACGTCCGTCTGATGCTGATCGGCGCGCTGGGCTGCAACATCGCCTGGGGCATCATCGACGGGATACTCCTGCTCATGGGCAACCTGGCGGAGAAGAGCCGGAATCTCATGACCTACCAGGCGCTCCGCCGGGCGAATCCGGAGCACGGCCGCGACCTGCTCGAAGAGGCTGTCCCGCCGCTGCTGGCGTCGGTTCTGAGCGCCGAGGAACTGGAGAGCCTGCGCGAGCGGCTCGTGCAGCTGCCCGAGCCCCCCGCCCGCGCACGGCTGGGCAGGGAGGACTGGCTCGGTGCGCTGGGCACGTTCGTGCTGGTTTTTCTCTCCACCTTCCCGGTGACGATTCCGTTCATGGTCATGCACGAGGTCGGGCCGGCCATGCGGGTGTCGAACGGGATTGCGGTGATCCTGCTCTTCCTGGCCGGGTACGCTTTCGGGCGGATCACCGGCCGGCACCCGGCCGGCACCGGTATCGTGATGGTGGGCGCCGGGCTGGTCATCGTGGCCATGACGATCGCGCTCGGCGGGTAACGCGTGCCGCGTGGATGGTTAAACTGGCTGCCTGCGGCTGCTACCATTCGCCGCCTGACGGTGCCACCTGACGAGTCGGACTCACGATATGCTGCGAACGAGGCGTTCTACGTTTACCAGAAGTGGTGCTCGCCTCACCCGCCTCCCGTTGCTGCTCGTTGCGGCACTCGTCGCCGGCTGTGCCGCCGTCGGCCCCGACTACCAGCGACCGGAGGTCGATCTCAAGGACGACTGGACCCTCGCCAGTGCCGAGGGACTGGTGGAAACCGTGCCGGGCGCACCGATAGCCTGGTGGGAGGTGTTCACCGACCCGCTGCTCACCGAGCTGGTTCAGGAAGCGTACGCTCAGAATCTCGATCTGGAGGTGGCGGGCCTGCGCATCCTCGAGGCCCGTGCGCGACTCGGCATCGCCACCGGTAATCAGTATCCCCAGTCTCAGAGCGTGAACGGCAGCGCGCTGGCGACGGGACTCAGCACCAACCGTCCGAACTTCGTGAGCGCGCTCGCCGACGACACCTTCACGGACGCCGCGCTGTCGTTCGATGCGGCCTGGGAGATCGATTTCTGGGGCCGCTACCGGCGCGGTGTGGAGGCTGCGGAAGCGGATCTGGCTGCCGCGCTGGCGGCGTACGACGCGGGCCTCGTGAGCCTGACGGCGGAGACCGCTCGAATCTACTTCCTGGTGCGCACCATCGAGGAACGTATCCGTTTCGTGCGCAACGACATCGCGATTCAGGGGCGCAGCCTCGAGATCGTCCAGGTGCAGGCGCGTAACGGGCTCGTGACCGAGCTCGATGTGCAGCAGGCTGCCACCCTCTACGAGTCCACCGCCGCGCAGCTCCCGCTGCTCCAGGGGGATCTCGAGCGGGCGCGCAATGCGCTGAGCGTGCTTCTCGGCCAGATGCCGGGCGATCTGGAGGCACGTCTCGGCACGGGAGACATTCCCGATCCGCCCGCCGAGGTGGCGGTGGGCGTGCCGGCCGAGCTGCTGCGGCGTCGACCCGATGTGCGGCTCGCGGAGCTCCTGGCCGCGGGGCAGAGCGCCCGCGTCGGCGTCGCGCAGTCGGAGAAATATCCGGCATTCGGCCTGGCCGGGTCGATCGGGCTGCGTGCCAGCGATGCCCGGGGTGCAGACCTGGGTGACATCTTCACAGGCGACAGCGTCGAGTACTTTGCCGGGCCCGTGTTCTCCTGGCCCATTCTCAACTACGGGCGGATCAGCAACTCGGTGCGCGTGCAGGATGCCCGCCTGCAGCAGCAGCTCGTGCTCTACCAGTCCACGGTGCTGGGCGCTGCCCGTGAGGTCGAGGACGCGCTCGCCGGCTACGTGCGCGCCCGGGAAGCCGCCGCACACTACGCCCGCGGCGTGGAGGCGGCCGGACGCGCCGTGGACCTGGCATTGCTCCAGTACCGGGACGGCATCGCCGACTATCAGCGTGTGCTGGAGACCCAGCGGCAGCTCAACATCCAGCACCAGTTCTACGCCCAGACCCGTGGCGATATCGTCACCAGCCTGGTGGGTATCTACCGGGCGCTCGGAGGCGGCTGGGAGCTGCGCGACGGCCGGCCGGTCATCGACGAGACCACGCGCCTGGAGATGCAGGAGCGGACGAACTGGGGCGGACTTCTGGATCCGTCCGAGGTGCCGGCCGAGCCCGAAGTGCCGGCACCGGCCGGCGAGCAGCCGCTGCTGAGAGGGCCGGACTGGTGAGCGCCTGCGCTAGACTCGCGCAGGGAGGCCGGGTGACGGCAAATCGGACTCGGGGCGAAGGAGTAAAGCCGACGTGAGCAACGCAACAGGATACGCGTCACGAGGGTGCTGGCTGCTGGCGGGCGCGCTGTGGCTGGGGGCCTGCACCGAGGAGGCCCCTGATCGTACGCCGGTGGTGCGACCGGTGAAGATTCACGAGGTGACGGACGACGGTGGCGGCCAGGTGCGCGAGTATCCCGGTGCGGTCCGGGCCGCGACCAGCGCCGAGATGGGCTTCGAAGTGCCCGGCCGCATCGTCGAGCTCGATGCCAAGGAAGGTGCACAGGTGGAAGCGGGTCAGGTGCTCGGGCGTCTGGACGACAGCGACTATCGGGCGGATCTGGACATCGCGATGGCGAACCTGCGCAAGTCCCAGGCTGACCTCACCCGCAGCGAGCGGGTGTATGCGGAGGACCCGGGTGCCATCACCCCGGAGCGGATCGATTCGGACCGGCGCGCGGTGGAGGTCAGCCAGGCGCAGGTGGCACAGGCGCAGAAGGCGGTGAACGACACGGTGCTGAAGGCGCCGTTCCGCGGCGTCGTCTCGCGGCGCCTCGTCGAGGTCTACGAAAACGTGCAGGCCAAGCAGCCGGTGGTGATCGTCGAGAATCTGCGTGCCATGGAGGTGGAGATCAACGTGCCGGAACGTGACATCGTCAACCGCGCGCAGAACCGTACGAGCGCGGATGTGGAAGCGGCCACGGAACGGGTGAAGCCCATGGTGAGCATCAGCTCGCTGCCTGACTCCTCGTTTCCGGGGCGGATCACCGAAGTCGCGAGCCGCGCCGATCCGGCGACGCGGACGTTCGCCGTGCGCATCGCCTTCGAGGCACCGGAGGGGCTCGCCATGCTGCCGGGGATGACCGCGCGGGTCACGGCGCGGTTCGGTGGGGCCGGCGGCGTGACGATACCGGTCGCGGCGCTGGTAGCCACGCCGGACTCCGAGCCGAAGGTGTGGGTGGTGGATCCCGAGACCATGACGGTGACCGGTCGCCAGATTCGCCTCGGCGCCGCGGTGGGGGATGTGGTGGCGGTGCTCGACGGTCTCGAGCCCGGAGAATGGGTCGCTACCACCGGCCTTGCCCAACTCGCCGACGGCATGCAGGTGAGCCGCTACCAAGGAGCCCAGTGAAGGTGCTTCGAGAAGCGGATGGCGCTGTATCGTGAACCTCGCTGAGTGGTCCCTGAAAAACCGGGTCACCACGCTGGTGCTGACGGCGGGTCTGGTGGTGGGCGGGCTGCAGTCCTACCTCGGTCTCGCGCGTCTCGAGGATCCGGAGTTCACGATCAAGGAAGCCCTGGTGTTCACCCCCTACCCGGGTGCCTCGCCGGTGGAGGTCGAGCAGGAGGTTTCCGAGAAGATCGAGCGTGCGGTGCAGCAGCTCCCGCAGATCAAGGAGGTGGAATCCCGGTCCGAGCGCGGTCTGTCCACGGTCACGGTGCGCATCAAGGATCAGTACGACCGGGCGAGCCTGCCCCAGGTGTGGGACGAGCTCCGGCGCAAGGTCAACGACATGCAGACCGAGCTGCCACCGGGTGCGGGACCGTCCATCGTCAACGACGACTACGGCGACGTTTTCGGCGTGTTCGTCGCGATCTACGGCGAGGAGTTCTCGGCAGCGGAGCTCAAGGAGATCGCCAAGATGCTCCGCCGGGAGTATCTGCTGGTGCAGGACGTGGCGAAGGTCACGTACTGGGGCGAGCGTCAGGAGGCCGTGTACATCGAGCTCGACCGTGACCGGGCTGCACAGCTCGGCGTCACCCCGGCCATCCTCGCCCAGTCCATCCGCGACAAGAACCTGGTAGCGGACGCCGGACGGGTGGAAATCGGCGACCGGTTCGTCGCCGTCGAGCCGACGGGCACGTTCACTACGGTGGAAGCCATCGAGAACATGCTGGTGCGCGGCGAGGGCAGCAGCGCGCAGTTCTACCTGCGCGACGTGGCCACGGTCCGGCGCGGCTACGTGGAGCCACCCACGAAGATCCTCCGCTACGACGGCGCGCCCGCGGTGGGACTCGGCATTTCCACGGTGTCCGGCGGCAACGTGGTGCGGATGGGGGACGCGATCCGCGCGCGTACCCAGGAGCTTCTGCCCCAGCTTCCCCTGGGTCTCGAGTTCGGCGTCATCTCGCTGCAGTCGGACGCGGTCACCGTGGCCATCTCCGGCTTCGTCACCAGCCTCTGGCAGGCCGTGGTGATCGTGGTGGTGGTGCTGCTCTTCTTCATGGGGGTGCGCAGCGGCCTCATCATCGGCTTCGTGCTGGTGGTGACGATCCTCGGCACGTTCATCTTCATGGGGCCCTGGAACATCGCTCTGGAACGGATCTCGCTCGGGGCGCTCATCATCGCGCTGGGCATGCTGGTGGACAACGCCATCGTCGTGGTGGACGGCATGCTCGTGCGCATCCAGGCCGGCATGCGCGCCGAGGATGCGGCCGTGGAGGTGGTGGGGCAGACGGCGCTGCCGCTGCTCGGCGCCACGGCCGTGGCCATCATGGCTTTCGGTGCGATTGGTCTGTCCGATGACTCCACCGGCGAGTTCTGCCGGTCGCTGTTCCAGGTGGTGCTCATCTCGCTCGGACTCTCCTGGGTCACGGCCATGACCATCACCCCGGTGATCGGCGTGCTGTTCCTGAAAGCGCCTGCCGCCGGAGAGACCTCTGAGGCGGATGCCTACGGCGGACGTTTCTACCAGCTCTATCGCGGCTTTCTGGAAGGGGCCATCCGGCGGCGTTTCGTTACCATCACCCTGGTGCTCGCCCTGTTCGGCACCTCCCTCTGGGGCTTTCAGTTCATCGAGCAGAGCTTCTTTCCGGATTCGACACGGCCGCAGTTCATGCTCGACTTCTGGCTGCCCGAAGGCACCCACATCGACGAAACCACGCGGCAGGTGGCCGAGGTGGAGGAGTACCTGGCGGCGCTCGACGGCGTCACCCACGTCACCAGCGTGGTCGGCGCCGGGGCGCTGCGCTTCATCCTCACCTACTCACCGGAGAAAGCGAGCAGTGCCTATGCCCAGTTCCTGGTGGACGTGGAGGATTACCGGCTGGTGATGGATCTCATCGCCCGTGCCGAGCAGGAAATTCCGCGCGCCTTCCCGGATGCGGACGTCTACGGCCGGCCGTTCATTCTCGGCCCGGGCAGCGGCGGCAAGATCCAGGCGCGGTTCAGCGGGCCGGACACCGACGTGCTGCGCCGCCTCGAAGCCGAGGCGATGCGGGTGCTCCGGGAAGACGGCGGCGCCAAGGGGATCCGCTCGGACTGGCGCAACCCGGTGCCCGTGATCCGGCCCGTGCTCGCCGAGCAGGAGAGCAATCAGGCGGGCGTCGAGCGGCCGGACGTGGCGAGCGCCATCCGGGCCGGATTCGAAGGCGAGCGGGTGGCTCAGTTCCGCGAGCGCGACGAGCTGCTGCCGATCACCATCCGGGCGCCGGAGGCCGAGCGGGAAGACGTTGTGAGCCTCGGCAATCTCACGTTGTGGAGCGCGGCCGCGCAGCAGTCGATCCCGCTCCGGCAGGTGGTCTCCGATTTCGAGACCGAGATGCACGACCCCATCATCCAGCGGCTCAACCGCAAGCGGACCATCACCGTGCACGCGGATCCGGCCGAAGGCGTGGCCAGCGTGGTGCTCAACCGCGTCATGCCGCAGATCGAGGCCATTGAGCTGCCGCCGGGATACACCCTCCAGTGGTGGGGGGAATACCGGGATTCCGCCCGCGGCCGCGCCGGCATCGCGGCGAGCCTGCCGGCATTCCTCATCGGCATGGTGCTGATCGTGATCGCGCTGTTCAACGCGATCCGGCAACCGCTGGTGATCTGGTTCACCGTTCCGCTCGCGCTCATTGGCGTCACCGTCGGTCTGCTTGTCACAGGTCAGCCGTTCGGCTTCATGGCCACTCTCGGATTCCTGAGTCTCTCCGGCATGCTGATCAAGAACGCCATCGTCCTCATCGACGAGATCGAGACCCAGAAAAAAGCGGGCCGGTCGGTGTACGACGCCATCGTCGGGTCCGGCGTGAGCCGGCTGCGGCCGGTCGCCATGGCGGCGCTCACCACGGCGCTGGGCATGATTCCGCTGCTCACGGACGCCTTCTTCGTTGCCATGGCCGTGACCATCATCTTCGGGCTGATGTTCGCCACGGTGCTCACCATGGTCGTGGTGCCGACACTGTACGCCATGCTCCACCGGGTGCCGTCGCCGGCAACACGTTAGCCGCAGGCACCAGCGGCCTGCTCTCCGACTCAGAGTTCGGGATGGCCGGTGGCCAGGGGGAAGAACTCCCTGGTGATGAAGACCTCCCGACGGAGCACCGTCTCCACGGCGTCGAGCAGGTCCCGGGCGATGAAGCGCTTGAGCACGATGCCGTCGAGCCCGGCGGACAGCGCCTCCTCGGCGACTCCAGGCGCGTCGTGAACGGTGAGGACGATGAGTCCGGTCCGGGGGGAGGAGGCCTTCAGGGCGGAAACCAGCTCTTTCAGCTCTCCGCCGGCAACCGCCAGATCCAGAATGGCGACGGCGGGTTGCAGGCTCCTGACGCCCTCCTGCAGCGAGACCGCGTTGGCGACCACGAAGACGGATCCGAAGAGGGTGTCGAGCAGGCCGCGCATTCCCTCGCTGAGCGGCATGTGCGGGTCTGCGAGGAGGGCACATCGGGAAGTGTCGGGGCAGTCCATCCGGGCGCAGACGTCTGTCGGATTGTCGGTTCTGTTAGTAGATGCTCCGGAAGGACGGCTGGGAACTCGAAAAAATACCGGAAGTGGGCAGTGGCGGCCGTGCGTCAGTACTCGGCGATGCCCGTACGCAGGGCATAGCGGACCAGCTCGGCGGTGCTGGAGATGCCCAGGGAATCCATCATGCCGTACTTGTGGAACTCGACGGTTCGCGGGGAGATGTTCAGCCGCACGGCGATTTCCTTGGCCGACAGCCCTTCCGCGAGCAGCTCCAGGATCTCACGCTGGCGCGCTGACAGGGGACCGTTCTGTGTCTCGGCAGACGTCAGCAGCTCCCTGATCGACGCCGGCACCCAGGTCTCACCCCTGCCGGCGGCTCGCACCGCATCCAGCAGCTCGGTGGAAGCGGCGTGCTTGACCACGTAGGCGCTGGCGCCGGCCTCGAGGGCCTGCCGGGCGTAGGCCGGTGTCCGATGCATGGTCAGAATGACCACCCTGGCGTTGGGGGCAACATCCTTCAGGGCCGACAACGCCTCGATGCCGTTGAGCCCGGGCATGGAGATGTCGGAGACGATCACATCCGGCTGGTGGGTTGCAGCGGCGTCGAGCAGGGCGCTGCCGTCGCCGACGATGCCGACCAGATGAAACTCCTCTTCCAGAATCGACGTCAGCGCTTCGGCCACCAGACGGTGATCGTCCGCCACCAGCACCGACAGCCGATCTCGGCATTCGTCCATGATCTCGGCCATGCTCTCAGCCCATCCCTGCTGGGTGCTCACCTTAGCAGCTCAGGGGCCTGCCCGCCCACCGCGTCTTCACGGGTCCCGGCTTGGGGCACGGGCAGACGTGCGCGTACCGTGGTGCCCGCACCCGGCGTGCTCGACAGTGACAGCGTGCCACCCAGCAGACGGGCCCGTTCCCGCATGCTGGAGAGTCCGAGGCCGGACCGGGCTGCCGCCGGGTCGAAGCCGCAGCCGTCGTCGGTGATCGTCAGCTCGATGTCGTCTCCCTCCCGGGTCAGCCGCACCTCGATGGTCGCGGCGTCGGAGTGCCGGACCGCGTTGGCGAGCGCTTCCTGGCAGATCCGGTACAGGCACAGGCCCACGTCGCGCGGACAGGCCACGTCCAGGGTGTCGATGGCGTCGACGATACGGACGTCGTCGTGCTCCCGGATCCTCCGGCACTCGGCGCGCAGCGCGGTCGTGATCCCGAGATCGTCCACGATGGACGGGTGCAGCCGATAGGACAGACCGTGTATGTCCTCGCTGATCCCGGCCACTTCGGCCTGCAGGGTGGACAGCGGCTGCTGCAGTCCGTTCGCCTGCTCGGAGCGGCTCAGCAGCCCGATGTCGATGGACAGCCTGGCGAGACGCTGGGAGAGGTCGTCGTGAAGCTCGCGAGCGATGCGGCGGTGCTCGTCCTCGTGGGCGCTGATCAGCATGCCGGCCAGATGCCGCTCGGAGCGTTCGGCCTGGCGGGTTCGGCGTCGCTGGGTCAGCAGGCCTCCGATGAGGAGGCTCTGCCCGGCGATGAACGCCACCGCCAGGGAAATCTCTACGGCGTAGGTCCGCCAGGCCGGCTCGGGCTCGTAGCGCACCCGGCTGTCCGGCGGCAGGCTGTCCCGATCGATGGCCCAGCGCTCGAGCTCGCGCCAGTCGTAGGTGGGCGGGGTGAGCCTCACCCGATTCCACCGCTCCGCCACCGGCTGGCCGCGCAGGATGCGGCCGGCAACCTCCGCCATCCACCGGCCCTGCTCCCGGAGCGGGATGAGCCGGCCGCCGACGATGCCGAGCCCGAGCTGATCGTCGAACGGTCCGAAAACGGGCACCGGGCTGGAGGAATGGGCGAGCGCCAGGGCGCCGTGACCCTTGAGAATGATGCCCTGGCGGTCCGTGCTGAAGATGGAGAGGTAGACGGCGGAACCGGGTTCCAGGACTTCGATGTGGCTCTGCAGCTCGCCGAGGGAGTAGTCGTTGCTGTACTCGAAGGTGATCCCGTGGAAGCCGGCGAGCTCCGCCTGAGCCTGACGGGTGAGCTCCCGCTCCAGCTCCGTGCTGCCGAGGACGATCAGCACGCGGTCGGTTTGAGGCCGGACGGCGAGAATGTCGTCGATGGCGGTGGCAAAGGAGAAGTCCGACCAGAAACCCACGTCGTCCGGCCGGAGGTCTGCCGGCTCGAACGTGCCTTTCCGGGCAGCCGCGATCAGCGCCGCATCGGGCGCGATCCTGTCCCGGTATTTCAGCCAGAAAGAGATCGCCGGCGGGCCTTCGGCAAGGACGATGTCCAGCGGCAGGTAGGCCTGACGTTCATGGAGCAGCTCGGCAAGCACGGGTTCCCGGGCGTCCTCGTTCCAGCGGGCATCCAGGCTCATCTCCGTGATGCTGAGCGCGTCGCCGAACTGGCGCTCGAGCTCCTCACGGAAGGCCTCGGCGGTCACCGCGTTGTGCATCGCGTGCAGATCGAAGGAGTTCAGCACCAGCACCTGTCTGGCCGGCCAGGAAGCGGCTGGCATCAGGGCGATGACCAGTGTCAGTATGCGGGCCAGACCACCGGCAGCGCACCCGAATCCGGCGCCTGCCAATACCGGGAATTTTACGAGTTCACGGTCCGGTCGCATCAATCTAGTTTATTGGTCATTGGAGCAAGGATGCCACGCATGTACTTTGCCTTCCGACCTGGTCAGGCCAGCGTCGGGATTCTGTCCTCTTTTCTGGTGAGCCTGGTGCTGGCGATGCCGGCTTTCGCCTCGGCGCCGGACGGGCTCGCCTCAGTCACCTGCACGTCCGAGAACGGTGAGCGGCAGCACTGCGCCGGCGATACCACGTCGGGCGTGGTGCTCGTCCGCTCCACCGGCTCCGCACACTGCCTGCTCGGCCGCAACTGGGGCTACGATGGCCAGGGTGTGTGGGTCACGGAAGGCTGTGGCGGGGAGTTTCTGCTGGCGGGTCAGGGGATCGTTGCCGCTGCACCGGAAGATGCCACGCCTGAAGCCGGCGCTGCCGCCGCTCCGGCCGTATCTTCAGGAGAACAGGCGGTTGGCGCCGTGGAAGTCCCCGTTGAGGAGCGCGCCGCGGCCGCCGGCATACTGACCGCGGCGGTCAAAGGTCCGACCCCCGCGCTCAACGACCCGTTGAGCGAAGACCTTTATCCGGCATGGGGCGCCTTCGATCCGGGTGAGGGTTTCCTCATCGGCAGGAACGACCTCGGCGAGCTGTCCATGAGCGCCTATGCCCTCGTGCGCTACATGAACCAGATGGGCGACGACACGTTCACCGATCATCTGGATCGCGAGCAGCCGGTCGACCTGCGGAACGACATCTACTCGCACCGGGTGATCGTCTACCTGAAGGGCTGGATGGGCTCGCCGAAGCTCAGCTATCAGGTCGGCTTCTGGACCGTGAACGCCACGGACCAGGACGCCCTGTTCGGCAACATCGGTTACCGTTTCTCCAAGCGTTTCAACCTCTATGCGGGCATCGCCGGCAATCCCGGCTCCCGGTCCATGCTCGGCTCGCATCCGTACTGGCTCGGCAACGACCGGGTGATGGCCGACGAGTACTTCCGGCCGTACTTCACGCAGGGGATTTTCGCGAACGGGGAGGTTCTGCCGGGACTCTGGTATCAGGGCATGATCGGCAACACCTCCAGCACCCTCGGCACCACCGCCAGCGTGCTGGACCGGGAGTTCACCTACGGCGGGTCGCTGTGGTGGATGCCGACCACCCACGAGTTCGGTCCCCGGGGTGCCTACGGGGACTGGGAGTTCCACGAGGAGCTCGCCACCCGATTCGGGGTGTCCTACACGTTCTCGCCCGAGGAGCGATACTCGTCCATCGAGGAAGGTCCCGACAACACCGCGCTCAAGCTCGCCGACAGTCTCAACGTCTTCGCCACCGGCTCGCTGGCGCCGGGCGTCACCGTCACCGACGTGGACTACGAGATCGTTTCCGTAGATGCAGGCATCAAGTACCGCGGGTTCTTCCTGCAGACGGAATTCTACAACCGCACCCTGGACAACTTCCGGGCGGACGGCTTGCTGCCGGTAGGCAAGATCAACGACTGGGGCTTCTACGTGCAGGGCTCGTTCTATCCCATCCCCCAGAAGCTCGAGATCTACGCAGCCACCTCGCAGATCTTCGGCGACGAGGACGCGGGCTTCGACCGGTCGTGGGAGTACCTGTTGGGCATGAACTACTACCCCTTCAATACGCGTAATCACCGATTGAATCTGCAGGTGATGGACGTTAACAAGTCTCCGGTGTCGAGCACGTTCGGCTACTACACCGGTGGGCAGGACGGCACCACCGTGGCGGCCGCCTTCAGCATCTTCTTCTAGGAAGTGAACAGGAGAGTCAAATGAACGGAATCCGGAAACTCGTGCGCGGCGCATGCCTCGCGGGTGCCGCCTGTCTGGCCTGCACGCCTGCCCTGGCGGAAGACAAGACGACCATGGACATCTACGGCTTCGCCATGATGGACACGGGTTACCAGGCCAAGCAGAACGACCCGGACTGGTTCGACGTGGTCCGGCCCACCAAGCTGCCGTCGTTCGAGGACGAGTTCGGCGACGACGGCAGCTGGTTCGCCAGCGTCCGCCAGAGCCGGCTCGGGGTGAGCACGAGCACGCCCACCAGCATGGGCGACCTCAAGACCATCTTCGAATTCGAGATGTTCGGCGTGGGTGACGATGCCGGCCAGACCACCATCCGGCTGCGGCACGCCTGGGGCGAGCTTGGCCAGTTCGGCGCGGGTCAGTACTGGAGCGCGTTCATGGACATCGACGTGTTCCCCAACTCCATCGAGTACTGGGGGCCGAACGCCATGGTCTTCTACCGCAACGTTCAGGCCCGCTGGACCCCATGGCGGACGGAGTCCGGTTCCCGGTTTGCGATCACCCTCGAGAGACCGGGCGGCAGCAGCGACGGCGCGCGGTTCAGCGACCGTGTGGAGCTGGACGGCGTCAGCGGGGACTTCGAGCTGCCGGACCTGGCGGCGCACGTCCGGATCCAGGAGGACTGGGGGCACGTGCAGATCGCCGGCATTCTCCGGCAGATCAAGTGGGAAGATACCAACGACGATGCCTTCGACTTGAGCGGAGACGAGCTGGGATGGGGGGTCAACGTCAGCACCAACCTCAATCTCGGTCGTCACGTATTCAGAGGGTCGGTGGTGTTCGGGGAGGGTATCCAGAACTACCAGAACGACGGGTCCACGGACGTGGCGGTGATCGAGGTGACCGATCCCGGCGAGGTACCGTTCGTCGGCAAGACCATCCCCATGTGGGGCGTGGTGGCGTTTCTCGACCTGAACTGGAGCGAAAAGTGGACGAGCACCGTCGGTTATTCGATTCAGGACAACGACACCTACTCCGGCCAGGCGGGTGACGCCTTCAAGAAAGGTCAGTACGCGCTGGCCAACATTCTCTGGCACCCGATCCCGAATGTCTTCATGGGGCCCGAGCTGCAGTGGGCGGACCGCGAGAACAATTCGGACGGGTTCTCGTCCGACGACTTCAGGGTCCAGTTCTCGTTCAAGTACTCGTTCGGCAAGACATTCAGCATCTGAGGGGGAAGACATGAACAAGTCGGTCATCAACCATCTGCTCGCCGTCACGCTGCTCCTCTTCGCCGGCAGCGGCACCTATGCCGCGTCGGCGAAGCAGTACCAGTCTCTGGTGGACGCTGCGCACGCGAAATACAAAGACCTCAAGGAAGGTGCCAACGCGGACTACATTCCCATCCTGGCGACGATCCCGAGCGAGCTCTTCGGGGTAGTGATCGCCACCAAGGAAGGCAAGGTCTACACGGCCGGGGACGTGGACTACGAGTTCTCCATCCAGTCCGTGTCCAAGCCATTCACGGCGGCGCTGATCATGACGGAGCAGGGCCCGAAGACCGTTCGCGAGAAGATCGGCGTCGAGCCCACCGGACTCGCCTTCAACTCCAAGCTGGCGCTCGAGATCTATCCGGAGCGGTCGGTGAACCCGCTGGTGAACGCCGGTGCCATTGCGGCGGTCAGCCTGGTGAACGCCAATTCGGAGGAGGCGCGGTGGGAGCGGGTCATGGCCAACATCGAAGCCTTCGCGGGCCGTGAGCTCAAGGTGCTTGAGGAGGTCTACAACTCCGAGTACGAGACCGCCTGGGGCAATCGGGGCATCGCCAACCTGCTCTACAACTACGGCCGGCTGTACAGCGATCCGGAAGAGGCACTCAGGGTGTATACGCGCCAGTGCTCCATCGGCGTGAACGCCAGGGATCTCGCCATGATGGGCGCCACGCTCGCCAATGGCGGCGTGAATCCCCTCACCAAGGCACGGGCCATGAAGACGGAAGACGTGCCGGAGCTGCTGGCGATCATGGCCACGGCCGGCTTCTACGACGAGTCCGGCGAGTGGATGTACACCACCGGCCTGCCCGCGAAAACCGGTGTCGGCGGCGGCATCGTCGCCGTGGTCCCGGGCAAGTTCGCCATCGCCGCGTTCTCGCCGCGCCTGAACGAAGCCGGCAACAGCATCCGGGCGCTGCGGGCCATCCGCGACATCGTTGCCGAGCTGGGTGTCGGGCTCTACGGGCCGAATGCCGGCGAGTAGCATCGATCGGGAGCCACCCTGCGCTCGGCGCAGGGTGATCATTAGACGGGGGAACTGACCATGAAGATCAACCTGCTGTTCGCCGTCTCGCTGGCGGCAGCTCTTGCGGCATCTGCGGCGTTTCCGGCGAGCGGGAAAACCCGGATCGAGCACGACCTGCTCGGCGAGAAGGCCGTGCCGGCGGACGCCTACTACGGCGTGCAGACCGCCCGGGCCCTGGAGAACTTCCAGATCTCCGGCTTCGACATGAACTACTGGCCCGAGTTCGTGGACGCCTACGCCATCGTCAAGCTGGCGGCGGCGCGGGCGAACACGAAGGTGGGCGCCATGAAGCCGGAGCGGCTGGCGGCCATCGAGAAGGCCTATCAGGCGATCCGCGACGGCAGGTATCGGGACCAGTTCCAGGTGGACTGGTATCAGGGCGGGGCCGGCACGTCGGCGAACATGAACGTCAACGAGGTGATGGCCAACATCGGGCTCGAGCTCACCGGGCACAAGAAGGGGCAGTACCAGTTTCTGGAACCCCACGACGACCTGAACATGTCCCAGTCGACGAACGACTCCTACCCCACGGCCATCAAGGTGGCGTTCATTCTCAGGAACGAAAAGCTGATCAGTGAGCTCGAGCTGCTGGTGAAGTCGTTCCGCGCCAAGGGCAACGAGTTCCTCGAGATTCCGAAGATGGGCCGCACGGAGCTTCAGGATGCGGTGCCCATGACCGTCGGCCAGGAGTTCCATGCCTTCGCCGCCTCGCTGGAGTCGGAGATCGCGCTGCTGAAGGACGCGGAAACCTATCTCTACGCCGTGAACATGGGCGCGACGGCCATCGGCAGCGGCATCAACGTGCCGGCGGGCTATCCCGAGGCGTGCGCGGACGCACTGGCCGAGCTCACCGGCCGGCCCATCACCCCGGCCACGGACATGTTCGCCGCCACCTGGGACCAGCAGGCGTTCGTGGTCTACTCCTCGGCGCTGAAGAGCCTCGCGATCAAGATGTCGAAGATCGCCGGCGACCTCATCCTGCTGGCCTCCGGCCCTCGTGCAGGTCTCGCCGAGATCAACCTGCCGGCGTTGCAGCCCGGCTCCTCCATCATGCCGGGCAAGGTGAATCCGGTGATCCCGGAGCTGATCAACGTGATCGCCTTCCGGGTGCTCGGCAACGACGCGGGGGTCGCCTTCGCCGCGCACAGCGGCCAGCTGCAGCTCAATGCCTACGAGCCGGTGGCCGGCATCGCGGTGATGGAATCCCAGCAGCTCATCATCAACGGCTCGAAAGCGTTCCGGGCGAGCTGTGTGGACGGCATCACCGTCAACGAGGCGGTGCTCGAACACTACATGGAGACCACGGTGGGCATCGTCACCGCGCTCAACCCGGTGCTCGGTTACGACAAGGCCACTGAGCTCGCGAACGAGGCCTACGAGTCCGGCAAGGGGCTGCTGGAGATCATCCGTGAAAAGAACCTGCTGACGGAGGCGCAGATTGCCGAGCTGCTGGACCCGGTGAAGCTCGCCAATCTGGACCGAAGTTCCTACCCGCAGTGAGTGCGTTGAAATGAACCAGGAGACAACCATGGCTATTCACAGACTGAAGATACTCAGCATTGCCGTGCTGGTGATCGGCGTCGGCATGCTGCTGTTCGGCACCTGGCAGAACGCCAACGCAGCGGAGAGCAGCAAGCCCAACATCGTCATCCTCGCCACCGGCGGCACCATCGCCGGGGCGGCGGCCACCGGCACCCAGTCCGGATATACCTCCGGTGCGGTGACCATCGACGCCATGCTGGCTGCGGTGCCGGGCATCGCCGAGCTCGCCAACGTCCGAGGTGAGCAGATCTCGAATGTCGGCTCCCAGGACATGTCGTTCGAGATCCTGCTCAAGGTCGCGAAGCGCATCAACGAGCTCGGTCCGGACGTGGACGGCGTGGTCATCACCCACGGCACCGACACGATGGAGGAGTCCGCCTTCTTCCTGAACCTGACCGTCAAGACCAGCAAGCCCGTGGTGATGGTCGGCTCCATGCGTCCGTCCACCGCGGTGAGCGCGGACGGCCCGCTGAACCTCTACAACGCGGTGGCCGTAGCGGCGGATCCGCAGGCCGGCGGCCGCGGCGTGCTGGTGGTGATGAACGATCAGATCCATGCGGCCCATTCCCTCACCAAAACGAGCACCACCGCGGTGGAGACTTTCCAGTCGCCGATCCGGGGCGTGGTGGGGATCGCGAGCTACGGTAAGAACGACTACTACCAGTCTCCGGAGTGGCCGCACACCACCCAGAGCGAGTTCGACATCGCCGGAGTCACCAGCCTGCCGCGGGTGGACGTGATCTTCATGAGCGTGGACATGTCGCCCGATCTCATCACGGCCTCCGCCAATGGCGGCGCAAAAGGCATCGTCATCGCCGGCGTGGGCAACGGCAACCTCAACAAGCCTTCGGTGGATGCGGCGGCGGCCGCGGTGAAGAAAGGGGTGGTGGTGGTCCGCGCCAGCCGGGTACCCACCGGCCTCGTGGGACGCAATGTGGAGCTCGACGACGACGCCCTCGGTTTCATCGCCAGCGACGAGCTCAACCCGCAGAAGGCCCGGATCCTGCTGACCCTGGCGCTGCTCGAGAAGCGCACCCCGGAGGACCTCCAGCAGCTCTTCAGGACCTACTGAGCCCCTTTCCCGGCGCAGGGAATCGCCCCTGCGCCGCTGCCTGGTGACGCGACCTTGATCCTCCGCTCGAACCTGTCCTGGCAGGTCGTCTTCCAGGGGAGCGTGCTGCTGGCCGGATGGCTGGCGGCCGTGCCCTGCGTCGGACAGCCGACATCCGCAGCAGCTACCGAAGAACCGCCGTCGGCGCTGGCCGCTGCGCACCTCAACGATGTGCTCGATGCCGCCGAGTCAGACGGCGACGAGCCGCGACGGCAGCTCATCGGCTGGAACGCCTACCGGAGTCCCTGGATCACCGCCCGCCTGGGCGGCGGCTTCCTCATCGACTATGCCAACTACCGTCAGGACGACGACAGCCAGCAGCAGATGGACCTCTCCGAGGACACGGGCGTGCGGGATGCGCGCTTCATCCTCAAGGGGCGCTTCCCGAAGCTGCCGCGGGTCAGCTACACGCTCGGCTACATGTACAACGCAGCCAGCGAGACCTGGCACTTCCGACAGACGGGCCTGATGCTCGACGTCCCGGAGCTCCATGGCCAGCTCTTCGTCGGCCGCACCAAGGAGGGCCTGTCCACCAACAAGCTCATGGTGGGTTACCAGGGCTGGACCAACGAGCGGGCGACGATCAACGACGCCCTGAACCCGATCCTGGCGGATGGCATCAAGTGGATGGGGCGCACCCCGGGCGGGCAGTGGGTCTACAGCCTCGGCGTCTTCGAGGATTCTCTCTCCGACAAGGAGTCGTTCAACAAGTACGACCGTCAGTTCGTGGGTCGTCTGATCTGGCTGCCGTTTCTGCAGTCGGAGCCGGAACGGCTGCTGCACCTCGGCGTCGGCTACCGGTACGGCGAGTCGAACGACGGCGCCTTTCACTTCCGCTCCAAGCCGGAGTCGTTCCTGGCCCAGAGCTACGCCATCGACACCGGCGAGTTCGACGCCGACCATTCGGAAACCGTGGCCGTGGAAGCCTACTACCGGCCCGGGCCACTCATGTTCGGCAGCGAGTACTTCTTCAGCCGGGTGCAGGCGCCGGAAGCGGGCGATCCGTACCTGCACGGCGGCGAGATCTTTGCCGCCTGGACGGTCACCGGGGAGGTCCGGCCATACAACACCCGCGGCGGCTTCTTCGAGCGGATCTCACCGGCGCGGACGGTGTTCAACGGCGGCCCCGGCGCCTGGGAGCTGATCGCACGCTTTTCCTACTCGGATCTGGACTCCGGACCCATCCGCGGTGGCAAGTTCTGGCGGATCACGCCCATGGTGAACTGGCACATGTCCGACAACCTGCGCCTCGAGGTCGTCTACGGCTACGGCATGCTGGACCGGTTCGGTCTGGAAGGCGGCACCCACTTCCTGCAGAGCCGGATTCAGTTCCAGCTCTGACGCGTGCTCATCGCGTGAGGAATACGGCGCGCTGCGCCCCGTGCGGGTCCGCTGCCACCGCCGGTCGCAGCCCGAAGAGCAGCACGCTGCGCGTCGTCGCGTCGTAGGCCGGCCATTCCGGCAGGCCCGGGTGGTTGGGATTACCGGTGCGCGCGAAGGCGAGCCAGGCCTCGGACATCTGATCGGCGATCTGCTGCGCCGCGCTGTCCGTGCCCGACATGGAGGCCGAACGGGCCACGTTGTCGAACACCATGCCGATATCCAGCGCGTGGGGGGCGCGCCACTTGCCGCCGTCCACGGGCGTGTCCCAGTCGAGCAGATAGAAGTAGGTGGGCGCGCCGCCGAGCGCCGCCTTCCGGTCTGCCTGGGTGTGGCTGCCGTTGAGGAAGCCGGCATCCGTGGTGGCCGTGAACAGCACGTCCGTGGGGCCGTACTCCGGATGGAGCTTGCGGTAGGTGGCGATCACGGTCTCCACGTCCACGTCCGGGCGGTTCAGCGAGCGCTCGAGCGTCGAAGGCAGCTGCTCCCAGGTGAGGCCGAAGGCGACGGGATTGGCGGCACCGAGAAACAGCGAGGTCTCCGTGCGGGTGGTGCCGATCAGCATGGGAATCCCGGCGGCACGCGCGTCGGCGAACGGCTGGGCGTCGAGATGGGTGCCATCCAGCACCGGCCGGTTGCCCACCGACACGCCGGTGGCGTTCAGGGTTTCGAAGGCATTCAGCAGCGCGGCGGCCGGCATGGTCTTCAGCTTGCCGGCGGTCTCGGGCTTGAGGCCCAGGGAGCGGGCGAGCGCGGCACCCGCGGCAGATGCTCTGGCCTTGTCCTCGAATTCCAGCAGCGGACCGCTCTGCACCGCGGCGCGGTGGAAGAGCCCCTGGGCGGCCTTCATGGCCATGAGCGTGGTCACCTTCCAGCCGCCGCCGGACTCGCCGAAGATCGTCACGTTGCCCGGGTCGCCGCCGAAGGCCTCGGCATTGCCCTGCACCCACTCGAGAGCCAGCAGCAGATCCAGGATTCCGGCGTTGCCGGAGTCGGCGAAGCCCGGCGCGAAGTCGGCCAGGTACGTGTAGCCGAACACGTTCAGCCGGTGATTGAGGGTGACCACCACCACGTCGCCACGGCGGACGAGCCGCGTGCCGTCGTAGGCGTTGCTGCTGCCCGAGCCTCGGGTGAGCCCCCCACCGTGCAGCCAGACCATTACCGGACGCTTGCCGCCGTCGGCCAGCGCCGGTGTCCAGACGTTGAGAAACAGACAGTCCTCGCTGGTGGGCGGCACCGGGTCCGGTGTCCAGGATTCGAACAGCCCGCCAGCGGTATCCGGCGGGTAGGGCGTCTGAATGCAGGAAGCGCCGAATGCGGTGGCGTCTGCCGTCTCGGTCCATGGCTGGGGCGCTTCCGGTGCGGTGAATCGGGTGCTTGCGGTGTCGGCTCCGTAGCGGATGCCCTTGAAGACGAGCACGCCGTCAGTTGCGGCGCCCTGCACCGGTCCGGCCAGGGTGGTTGCGATCGGCGCTCCGGCAGGCCGGGCGGGCGACATCGTCTGCTCGCCAGTCCCTTCGCCCGGCACCTGCGCCGCTTCCTGACCGCAGGCAGCCGCCAGGAGCAGCAGGCCGCCAAGGCATCCCAGGCGAATCACGGGTGGCATGGTCTCTCTCCGCTGACGTTGCCCGGCAGTATACGCGTGATGGCGTGGAGACAGACGCTCTGCCCGGCAGTCAGAGCCGGAACAGCGCCCGGGCGTTCTCGCCGAGCACCCCGTTGCGGCGGCGTTCGGACATGGGCGCAAGCGCAACATGGAGTTCCTGCATGGCCGTCAGGTGGGAATCCACGTGCGGATAGTCGGAACCCCAGAGGAATCTGTCCTCCCCCACCAGGTCACACTGGGCATCGATGCTGCCCTCGCTCGGGTCCATCACAAACCAGAAGTTCTCACGGATGTATTCGCTGGGCGGCCGGGAAAGGCAGCTCGTTGCCTTGAACCTCGCGTATTTTTCGTCCAGTCGGTCCATGAGGTAGCGCACGTATCCGGCGCCGGACTCGACAATGGCGACTTTCAACCGTGGGTGGCGCTCGAACATGCCATCGCACACGAGCGCGGCCACTGCCGGTATCAGCTGCATCGTCCCGCCCAGACCGAAGGAAAAGACGGTATCCGGCCGCTCGCGGGTGACATCCCACCACTGGGTGTTCGAAAGGTTCACCACCCTGTTGAAGCGCACGATCAGGTGTACGCAGATGGGCAGGTCGGCGTCGATCAGCAGCTGCCATAGCGGGTCGAAATCGGGATGGGAGGGGCGCCTGCCGCACACGGGCTCCGGCGCCAGGAACATCCCCTTGAAGCCAAGCGCCAGGCAGCGCTTCAGCTCCCGGCAGGCGAGATCCACGTCGTACAGGGGAATGTGGGCGATCGGCAGAATACGATCCAGTGCCGGTCTGGCGAAATCCCATTGCCAGTTGTTGTAAGCGCGTGCGTACGCCATCGCCAGCTCGGGATCATCTTCCTTGTCCCACAGAATGCCGATCGTCGGGAACACGACACCCATATCCACGCCCCATTCGTCGAGCAGCTGCACGCGCGCATCGGTGTCGTACGACGCCTTGGGACACCCATACAGGTAGGACAGTGCCGGGTCGCTGAACGTCTGAACGGCATCGTGCTCGGCGCCGCCAAGCGCCGCGAGCCGCCCGGACAGCAACGCTTTGCCGTCCACCATGAGGGTTTCGACGCCATCCGCCCCCCGTTCGATGCAGATGGCACGGTGCCGGTATCTGGCCTCCAGGTAGTTCTGCCACAGGTCCGGCGGTTCCATCACGTGGGAATCCATATCCACGACCAATGGCTTTGCCTGAGACATGCGCCTCCCCCTCAGCCTGCGATGTCGTCATTCTAACCCGGGCCAGGTCGCTCACAAGTGAGACGCCCGGTGGCTCAGCCGGCGGAGGAGACCTTCAGCGACGGCATCTCCCCCGACTTCGCCGCCTCGCGCAGACGCACCAGTTCCTCCCACCCCAGGTAGCTGGTCAGGCCATTCTCGTCGTAGAACAGCACCGGCCCCTCACAGACGAACAGGTACTCGGTGTCCTCCAGCGCCTCTGTTGCGCCGTGCAGGACACCGTTTGGCTCATAGTCGTAGTCGCCGGCATTCAGCACCCCATCGCGAACCTTGAGCTTCCCTCTGAGGATGTAGGTGTGCGCATCCGACAGGTGCTTGTGGGGGGCCGCCACGTACCCCTTGCTCCAGCGGATCAGCGCGACCCAGCGGCCGGTTTCGGGACCGGCCCAGAGGACCTTCATCCAGGCCCTACCGGGCTCGGTTTCGATCCAGGGCTCGTCCGCACGCACGATGATGTCTGCCAGCTGATCGTTGATCGGTTGCAGGTTCTGCAGCGTCATGTCTCGCTCCCTCACGATGTGACCACGGGAGTATAGCGTCGGCGGGCGGGCGTCGCGGTCGTGGCGCTCACCGCTCGGCTGGTGTGAAATTGACGTCTGTCCCGGAAGGTATCCGTTCATGAGCCAGCTGTCCGAGTCTCTGGAAGGAGGCTGCACCTGCGGGGCCGTGCGCTATCGGCTCACGGTCGCACCCCTGTTCGTGCACTGCTGCCACTGCCGCTGGTGCCAGCGGGAAACCGGCAGCGCCTTCGCGCTCAACGCCATGGTGGAGGCCGAAGGGGTGAGCCTGTTGGCTGGACATCCGGAGAAGGTGCTGACCCCGTCCGCGAGCGGCAAGGGGCAGGTGATCGTGCGCTGCCCGATCTGCCGGGTCGCGGTCTGGAGTCACTACGGCGCGGCCGGGGAGAAGGTCAAGTTCCTGCGGGTGGGCACGCTGGACGATCCCGACCGGTACCCGCCGGACATCCACATCTTCACCGCCTCGAAGCAGCCCTGGGTCAATCTCGAGGGCGGTGCGCCGGCGGTGGCTGAGTACTACCAGCGCAGCCGCTACTGGCCGGCGGACAGCGTCGCCCGCTACGAGAAGCTGCTCGGCCGCGCCTGAAGGGTACCGGGCCGGGGGGTGAGCAGGTAGAATCCGCACCCCGACGCCAGCCGCGCACGGGATTCCCTTGAGCATCGACTTCCTCGGCAAGACCCTCTCCGGACCCTTCACGATCCCGTCGGGCATCGTTGCTACCGCCGTGCCCATCATCGAGTACCTGTTCGAGCACGTTCCCGAGGTGGGGCTCATGACCACCAAGAGCATCGGCCCGGAGCCGCGAGCGGGATACCGGGAACCGGTGTACAGCCAGTACGCCCCGGGCTGCTTCGTCAATGCCGTGGGGCTCACCAATCCGGGTGCCGAGCGCTCGGCCGAGCTCTTCTCGACGCTCGTCGTGCCGGCGGACCGGTTCCTGCTCACCTCGATCTTCGGCGGCAGCATCGACGAATTCGTGGCGGTGGCCCGGCTGCTGGCACCGTACTCCGACGGCCTCGAGCTGAATCTGTCCTGCCCCCACGCCAAGGGCTACGGTATGGCCATGGGTCAGGACCCGGAGCTGGTCCGAGAGATCACGGCGGCGGTGAAGGCGGCCGTGGACATCCCTGTCATCCCCAAGCTGACCCCGAACGCGGACAATATCGGTGAGATCGCCGAAGCTGCCGTGGCTGGCGGCGCGGACGCGCTCTGTGCCATCAACACCGTCGGGCCGGGTTACTACACGGCACACGGCGCCGCCGTGCTCTCCAACGGGCTCGGCGGCATGTCCGGCAAGGGCATCCTGCCCATCGGCCTGAAGTGCGTGCGGGAAATCGCCGCGCGCACCCGCGTGCCCATCATCGGCTGCGGCGGGGTGAGCTCGGCTGCGGACGTGCATGCCTATCGGGATGCGGGTGCCAGCATCGTCGGCGTCGGCTCCGCGCTCACCGGATTGACCACACCGGAGATCGGCAGCTACTTCCGCACGCTGGCCGCCGAGGTCGCGGACGAAGGAGGGGGCGACGCGCCCGGTCCGGAAGCCCGCGCGGAGAAGCTGATCCGCTACGACCTCGACATGAGCTTTCGCCCGGTGACGCTGGTGGAGAACGTGCGGGTCTGCCACGACATCGCCATCCTCCGCTTCGACCGGCCCGTGGAGATCGAGGCCGGGGAGTTCATCTTTCTGTGGATTCCGGGGCTCGGCGAGAAGCCGTTCTCGGCGCTCACGGACGATCCGTTCTCCCTGGTGGTGATCAACGTCGGCCAGTTCACGGCGGCGCTCATGGACCTCGCGCCTGGCACGCGCGCCTATGTGCGCGGACCGCACGGCGAGCCCGCCCGGCCGCCCGCAGGGGGCGAGGTCATCGCGGTGGCCGGCGGCACGGGGCTTGCGGCCGTCTATCAGCTGGCCCGGGATCACGGCAACACGCGGCTGTTTCTCGGCGCCCGCAGCCGTGAACGGCTGTACTTTCTCGAGGAAGCCGCTGCGGCGGCGAAATCGCTGCACGTGGCCACCGACGACGGCAGCGAGGGGTTTCATGGGCTCGTCACCGAGCTGCTGGACGGCTATCTCGCCGAGCGCACCCCGGAAGAGCTGGCGCGGCTGGTGTTCTACAACTGCGGGCCGGCACCCATGGTGCATGCCGCCGTCGCGGTGCAGAGGCGGTACTGCGCCGCCGAGCGGATCTTCAGCGCCATCGACTACCTGACGAAGTGCGGGGTGGGGGTGTGCGGTGCGTGCGCGGCGCCGGACGGTCGACGGCTGTGCGTGGACGGGCCGTTCCTGGACGCCGGCTGATCCGCGTTCTGTTCCGCCGGCAGGGGCGTCAGAAGACGGTTTCGTCCTCGGGCAGGTCCGGGGTGACCGGGCCTTCGTTCTCTTCCTTCAGATCGATCAGCATCACGTAGGCGTCGAGCTGCTCGAGGGCTTCGCCCTCGTTCTCGAACGGTCCCATGTCGCCTTCCCGTGAGGCGAAGTACCAACCGTCGTCGTGACGGAACACCCGTTCCTCAGTGCGATCCCATTGCCGATCGTGAACGACATCGGACTGTCGCTTCTGCTGGTGCTCGCTCATTGTGACCTCGCGATTCTGCTGGCCTCGCGGCGTACTCCGATCTCGCAGCACCCCGGCAGCCTGAACGGTCAGGTTAGCAACGCCTGGATCGGGTTGTGCGAACCGGTTCTCAGTTGTGGTTTCTCCTTACATCCCCGTATCGTTCGACCCATTGCGGGAATGGAGCGGGAAAGGGCGTGACGGACCCTGATCACCGACGGATCGTGGGCGACACCCGGCGTGACGCGCGCAAGGTCTGGCACACACCACAGCCGCGGCCGCTCGGCACCGCCGGACGCTTCCTGCTGTGCCTGGCGGTGGCAGTGCTGCTGGCGGTGCTGGCCCGCAGCATGGCCGGTCTCGAGGCGGCACCCGCGCGGATGCTGTTCATTCTGGTGCTGGCGGCGGAGCTCTGGCTGTTCGAGGTGGTGCCGGCCTATTCCGTGAGCGTGCTCGTCATCGCACTGCAGATCCTGCTGCTGGGCAACCCGGAGAGCGGCATCTTCGCCGAGTCGCCGGAGGACTGGCAGACCTTCGTGGTGGTGCTGGGCCACCCGCTGATCTGGCTGTTCTTCGGCGGCTTCGTGCTCGCAGCCGCCATCGGCCGAACGGGCCTCGACCTGTCGCTCACCCGGCGGCTGCTGCAGGTGTTCGGCGTCAGCCCGCCGCGCCTGCTGTTCGGGGTGATGGCCGGCTCGCTCTTCTTCTCCATGATCATGTCCAACACGGCCACCACGGCCATGATGCTGGCGCTGACCGCCCCCATGGTGGCTTCCCTGTCGGCTGACAGCCGGTATGCCCGCGCGCTGCTGCTCGGCGTCCCGTTTGCCGCCAACGTCGGCGGGATGGCGACGCTGATCGGCTCGCCCCCGAACGCCATCGCGGCCGGGGCACTGACCGCCGTGCCCGGCGAGGCCATCGGCTTCCTCACCTGGATGGTCTACGGTCTGCCCCCGGCCGTGATCCTGTTCGGGCTGCTCTGGCTGTATCTGTACCTTCGCTACCCGCTGGGCGAGAGCGAGCGGCTCGAATTGGCGGCGCCGGTTGGCGCTGCCGAGGCGGCGCCGCCGCGCTGGCAGCGGCAGGTGACGATCGGCACACTCGGCGCGACGCTGCTGCTGTGGATGACCGGGGAGTGGACGCGGCTGCCGACCGCGGTGGTCTCCTTCCTGCCGATCACCGTGCTCACCGCCACCGGCATACTCCGGGATCGAGACGTCCGCCAGCTCCCCTGGGACATCCTGCTGCTGCTTGCGGGCGGGCTGGCGCTGGGGAACGGTGTGCGCGACACCGGGCTGGCGGACTGGCTCGTGGCGGGGCTGCCGCTCGAGCAGGCCGGCGAGCTCGGCGTAGTGTTCCTGCTCTGCTACGCCACGCTGATCCTCTCCAACCTGATGAGCAACACCGCGGCGGCGAACATTCTCGTGCCCATTGCCGTGGTCATGGCGTCCGGATACGAGTCGTTCGCGGTGGTGCCGCTGGCGCTGTGCGCCTCCTGCGCCATGTGCCTGCCCATTTCCACGCCGCCGAACGCCCTGGCGTTCTCGAGCGGCCGGCTCGCCGTCTCGGATTTCATGAGCGGCGGGCTGCTGGTGGGGGCTCTGGCGCCGCCGATCGTCGTCGGCTGGCTGGCACTGCTGGGCGTGCGCTGAGTTCGGCGGTATTCTCGTGGCTCGACGAAGGAGGTAACGGGATGAAACCGATCAGGGCCATACTCGCGGCGGTGGGCGTCATGGTGCTGTCGCTGTCTGCCTGGGCGGGTACGCTCGACGACATCCGGCAGACCGGCGAGCTCAAGCTTGCCTACCGGCTGGAAGTGCCCCCGTTCTCGTCCAAGGCGCCGGAGGCCCTGGCGCCGGAAGGCTTCACCATCGATCTCTGCCGCATCATTGCCAAGGACATCCAGGCGCACCTGGGACTGGAGACGCTGAAGGTCACGTGGGTGCCGGTGACGGCCGAAGATCGGATCCAGGCCGTTGCCGACGGCCGGGCGCACCTGGAGTGCGGCGCCACGTCCGTGACCCTTTCCCGGATGGCGCAGGTGGATTTCTCCAACCTCTTCTACCTCACGGGCGCGAGCCTGATGATTCTGAATTCGAGCGACATTCACACCATCGACGATCTCGGCAACCGGCGGGTATCCGTGGTCGGCGGCACCACCACCGAGAAGGTGCTGAAGGCCGAGCTCAAGAAGCGCGGCATCAAGGCGCGGGTGGTGCGGGTGCCGAACCACGCCGAGGGGCTCAAGCGCCTGGTCAACAAGAACACGGAGGCCCACGCCGGCGATCAGGCAACACTCTTCGGCATCGGCTTTCTGTCCAGGGGCGAGCAGCGGCTGGTGATCACCGAGGACATGCTGTCATTCGAGCCGCTGGCGCTGCCGCTGCCGAGAAACGACGCCGACTTCCGGCTGGTGGTGAACACCTCGCTGTCCAACCTCTACCAGCGCGGTGACGTCGGCAGAGCCTGGGAGCGGCACTTCGGCGTGCACGGCGTGAAGCCGACCCAGCTGCTGCTGATGCTCTACCGCCTGAACTCCTTTTCCGACTGACCGATTCCTGGGGAGACTGCAATGAGTGAGGAAATGGGCCTCTTCGAGGCCATGTACAACTGTCGCGCCATGCGCAAGCTCGACACGAAAGAAGTGCCGGAGGCGCTGCTCGTGAAGCTCATCGATGCGGCGAATCAGGCGCCATCCGGCTCCAACCTGCAGAACGGGCGCTGGATCGTGGTTCGCGACCCCGCGGTGAAGAAGAAGCTGGCTGATCTCAACCGCGCCGGGGTGGAGGCCTACGTCGGACCGCAGAGCGGACGCGCCGGCAGCCTGCCCCATCAGAGCGAGGCGAAACGCCAGCGAATGCTCGATGCGGTGCTCTGGCAGATGGAGCACATGCATGAGATACCGGCGCTGGTCATCGCCTGTCTGGACTTCGGCCAGAAGGTGGATGCGGCCACCGCGGCCCACGGCGGCGGCTCCATCTGGCCGGGCGTTCAGAACCTGCTGCTGGCGGCCCGGGCGCTCGGCCTCGGTGCCGCGCCGACGACGCTGGCACTCGGCGATCGGGCTGCGGTGGCGGCAGCGCTGAACCTGCCGGACAGCATGGTGGCGTACTGCCTCATTCCCGTAGGTTACCCACTCGGCAGGTTCGGCCCGGTGACCCGTAAACCCGTCGACGAGATCCTGCGCTGGGACCGCTGGTCCTGACATCCCGGGGAATTACGAGACCTGGTTAACAGCCCGCGCTCTGCTTTCTGTCGGGGCGCTAAGGATTTCTCTAGAGTGCCCGATCTTTTAGGACGAATGCACTCGCGAGGATTGCCATGCGCCTGGAAACCGGACTCCGCCCCCTGTCGCTCGTTGTCGCCGCCTGCCTGGCCGCGCCGCTCGGCGCGGAAACCGGCTACCTCGAGGAAATCGTGGTGACGGCCCAGCACCGTCCGGAGACGGCGCTGGAGGTGCCGATCAGCATGGCGGTGTTCGGTGAGGATGTCATCGACGAGCTCGCCATCGACTCGAGCGCCGACGTTGCCGGATTCACCCCGGGCTTCACGGTCAGCAACGCCGGGGGCGCCGGTGTCCCCGTATACACGCTCCGCGGTGTCGGCTTCGACGATCATCAGCCCAACAGCAGCGCCACGGTCGGCATCTACGAAGATCAGGTGGCGGTGCCCTATCCGGTGATGACGACGGGGCTCAAGCACGATCTGGAACGCATCGAGGTGCTCAAAGGGCCGCAGGGCGACCTCTACGGCCGCAACACCACGGGGGGTGCGGTGAACCTGGTGAGCCGCCGGCCCACCGACCGCCCGGGCATGGGCGTCAGCCTCGGTGCCGGCAACTACGAGACGCTGGATCTCAAAGGCTTCGTGAGCGGCCCCATCGGCGAGCGGGTGAATGGCCGCCTGGCCGCCGCCGGCCGCCAGCGCAACGAAGGCTGGCAGGAAAACGAGCTCACCGGCGACGTGGCGGGCCGCTACGACGAGTACAGCGTTCGCGGCCTGCTGGCGTTCGCGCCGGCGGAGTCGGTGGACGTGCTCCTGACGCTGCACACCGAGCGCTTCGACGGCGAGCCGCAGACGCCGCAATCCACCGTGGTGCTGCCCGCATCCAACCAGCAGGCGGCGTTTCTGAACGGCTTGGGCTTCTATCCGCTGGCGAGCCTCGACCCGCTCATGGTGAGCGAGGCGAGTGACACCTCCGCCGCGCGCTGGGATCGGGATCCCGAGCAGACTGCGCGTCGAACCGGCGGCTCTCTGATCGTGGACTGGCGGTTCGCGGGGATGACGCTGACCTCCGTGACCGGTTACGACGATTTCGACCGGCAGATCGACCTGGACTGGGACGGCACGCCGGCACGGCTTCTGGAAGTGGACGCGGACACGGGCATCGAGAGCTGGAGCCAGGAGCTCCGGCTCGCCTCCGCGGACGACCAGCCGCTCACCTGGCTCGCCGGACTGTACTACTCCAGCGACCGGGTGGACGACGTCAGCAACTACGACGACTCCGAATCCCCCACCGTCGGCTTCACCTTCGGCAGCCGTTCGACCCAGAAGACGGAGTCCGCTGCCGTGTTCGGCAATGCCCGCTGGCAGCTCGCCCCCGAGTGGCGGCTGAACGTCGGCGGCCGCTACACCCGCGAAGACCGTTCCATCGAGAACTGCACCACGGACACGGGTGACGGCTCTGCGGTGACCGCGCTGCTCACCTTCCAGGCGCTCGGCATGTTCACGCTCACCAATCCGGAAGCGCTCGTGCCCGGCGGCTGCGTGCATCTCGCCGGCACCGGCACGAGCAGCAACCCGCCGGCACCCGACGTGATGATCCCCGGCGTTCACGAGGACGACATCGACACCGGCCGCGCTACCGGCCGGATCGGTCTGGACTGGCTGCCCGCCGAAGACTGGCTCGTGTACGGCAGCCTGGCCGGCGGCTTCAAGTCCGGGGGCTACAACACCTTTTCCGCCCTGGTGGTGGATCAGTTCGAGCCCTACGACGAGGAAACCCTCGCCGCCGTCGAGGTGGGCGTGAAAGGACGGCTCTTCGAGAAGCGCCTTGGCGTCACGGCGGCCGCGTTCCACTACGACTACCAGGACAAGCAGGTGTCCACGTTCATTCCCGATCAGCTCGGCATCTTCCCCGGGCTGGTGGGCATCCAGAACGTGCCGGAGTCGCGCATCACGGGCGTCGAGATCGGCGCCGACTGGCTGCTGACGGAGAGCCTCACCGTCGCGGTGAGCGCGAGTTTCCTCGACACCGAGATCCGTGACTACGACGCTGCCTTCGACGTCTTCAACCAGACCGTGTTCGATGCCAGGGGCCAGCCCCTGCCGAATGCGCCGGAGGCGTCCTACCAGCTCGCGAGCAGCTACGAGCGGCCGCTACCCGGGGCCATGCTGATGCGCGTTTCGCTCGCCTACACCTACCAGAGCGAGACTTACTCGCAGATCTCCGCCATCGAGCCGTTCGAGGTGGATGCCTACGGGCTCCTCGATGCGCGCCTGACCCTGGCGGCGGCGAGCGGGAAATGGTCCGTGTCGCTGTGGGGTGCGAACCTGGCGGACGAGGCGTACTGGTACGCCAACGCGCTGGCTCAGGACAACATCGTCCGCTACACGGGCCTGCCCCGAACCTACGGGCTGGTGTTCGACTACACGCTGAACTGATCCGCACCCGGCACGGGTGCGCGCACCCGCAGGCCGGGAATCAGGGCTCGATCAGGCGAACGCGCTCGCTGCCGGTGGGCAGCTCGAAGACCATGCGGTCCGTCGTGATCACCGTGCCGGACGGCAGGTCACGCCGGAAGATCTTCTCCATGAGGAAGTTCCTGGGCGGCGGCACCAGGTGGTAGACCGCCAGCGTCCCGACGCCGGCCGACTCCGCGAGCTCGCCGAGGCTGGCCGTCGAGGCGTGATAGTCCTGGATATCGCTCAGGATGCGCGCCTGCCGATCCCGGCCTGCCGCCGCCGAGGCCCGCTCGAGTGCGGTGACGATGGGCAGCGACAGGGCGTCGTGCAGCAGCAGGTCCGCCCCCCGGGCCGCCTCGACGAGCGAGCCCGTCGCGATGCTGTCGCCGCTGATCACCACGGAACGTCCCCGGTAGTCGAACCGATAGCCGACCGCTGGTGCCACCGGCGCGTGGTCCACCGGGAACGCCGCGATGACGAGCTCCGCGTCGTCCAGGATCACCCCGGGCTCGATGGTCCGCGGGCGTAATACGTGCAGGGCGGGGGGCAGCAGGTCGGCCCCGTGGTGCGCCACCCGATAGCCGCGATCCAGCGTGTAGAGGGCGTTGGTCGCCGCCACGATCTGCTCCACACCTGCCGGCCCGATGACGTCGAGCGGCGCGGGACGTCCCGCTACCCAGGAATTCAGATTGATGTCACCGAGCGCGCTGACGTGGTCGGAGTGAAAGTGGGTCAGCAGGACGGCTTCCAGCCGATCCAGGGAAGCAGCCGCCAGATTCGCCGCCGAACCGGCACCCGCATCCACGACGAACAGCCGCCCGCCGGCTTCCACAGCCACACAGGCCTGGGCGCGGTCCGGCGCCGGCAGCGGCGAGGACGTTCCGCAGAGCAGAACCCGCAGCCCGTCGAATGGCGCGGCCGGCGGTGTCACCGCCAGGCGGACCATGCGCTCGAGCAGAAAATCCTGTCCGGTGCGGGTGCCCGTGGCGATGAAGTAGATCGCGCCGAGGATCAGCGCGAGCATCAGGACAAATCTGAGCACGATGCTCTCCCGTTCCCCTGAACCGATGGCTTCGGATCTTATCATCGGGGCGTTATGGCCGGGGGAGGTTCACTCCTGCATGCCGTGATAGAGCAGCCGCACCAGCATGCGTACACCGTCGTTGTCCTTCAGCTCCGAGTAGCGCGGACCAGGTCGCCGGCCGATGTCGCGGATGTCGGCCATGAGCTCGGGGTGGAACTGACAGGTGAACGAACGGCGGATGGTGTGGGTTTCCCAGTCCTTGTAGTAGATGCAGGTGGTACCCACCTCCGTCATCACGTTGCCGTCCACCCGGGTCTGCGACAGGATCTCCACCGCGTAGGGCAGGGCCAGCAGCCAGGACAGCTCGCTCACGGCAAGCTCGTGGCGCATGGGGACGACGGTGTCGTGGAGGGTCTTGAAGGCCCAGTTGGCAAACAGCGCAGCCTCCTCGTTCACCTCGTCGCCGTGGAACATCTCGATGGACAGCTCCCGTTCCAGCGCGATCAGCGTGTCGATCACGCCATCGAGCTCGTCCGCGATCAGGGCGTGGGTGTCGTGCAGCGCCGGCGGTACGTGATCCGCCGTCCCTGCGCGCCGGCGGTAGGGCAGCAGGCGGCGGGTGCCGATCTCGAAGGCCTCGTTTCTGGCCACCGCGAAGCGCGTGTCGTGCCAGCCGGTGGCGATGGTCTCCCCCAGCTTGCGAACGCTCAGCGTCTCGCCGGTTTCCTGAATCCGGATCGCCACCCGCTTCAGGGTGGCCAGGGCGTGTCCGGTGGGGTCCAGGGGCAGGCGCTCGACGTTCTGGATGCTGCGCACCGCGCGTTTGATGAGCCGTATCTGCGCCGCGGCGGCGAGCTGGTGTCCGAGGCAGATGAAGATCACCGGCGCGCTGCCGGCGAAGCGGCGCAGCAGGAGCTGCTCCACGAGGCCGAGAATGTCCTCGAGGCTGGTGTTGCTGCCGTCGAAGGTCGCCGGATCGTGCACGGACGGGTCGCCGCCCTGGAAGACGATGGCCATGCCGGCGCTGAGCACGTTGGCCAGCCGGTCCGGATTGGCGATGCCGCTCTGCCAGAGCGGGTAGAGGATCGAATCAGCGTCGGCCACCTGCTGGAGAATGTACGCCACGTTCTTGGATGCACGCACCTTCTCGCCGTAGAGATTGACGCCGACGTCGGGCCAGGGCTCCAGGATGGACACGCTCTGGCGGAAAATCTCCGGCAGCTCGAGCAGTGCTGCGAGCTCGGTGCGGCTGGCGATGATCTTCTCGAGCGGCGGCGCGGCGCCCCACTCGAAGCTCGCCGTGTGCACCAGCTCGTCGCGGCCGGGAAACGGCGTCGGGGAGTGGCGGTCCTTCAGGAAGTAGCCGAGCAGCGCGTGCACGGATTGCATGGAGGAAGCATGCTGGCCGAGGATACCGGGCGTCGTCCGCCAGCCGCGCTGGTCTCTCACCCGAATCTGCATGCACCGCTCCCCTGTCGTGATGGGGTGTGGCGTGCAAGGAGTGCGCCACGGTGCGGCCGCGGATTTCCAGCCCTCGCCGACCCGCGGCGCACGATTCCGGTGCACAACCGCGGGTGTGAGCGGAAATCGTGCGTCACCGCGCTCGAAATCAGTGCCGGTGGCGCGGCCTGGCGCGCCTGGCCGGTTGGTGCTTAGATGCCTGCAACGCGTCTGCATCCGTGCTGCCATGGTCGATCATCGGTCGCTGCCTCAGTTCTCACCGCAGGACAACGAGTCGGGGGATGGGTCTCTCGCCGCGCAGGGCTTCGGACGTCTCGCCCGCGAGTCGCCGCCTGCCTTCGGCGTGCAGCACATCGACGACGCCTACGATTTCTTTGCCGCCAATGGCTACGTCGTGCTGTCCGGGTGCCTCACTGCCGCGGAACTCCGCTTTCTGAACGACTTCTGCGACCGCACCCAGGCGGCGGTCCCGGAACGCTGGGGCCTCGGTGCCCGCCGCAAGCCGCACCACAGGAATCAGGGGCTGATCTACTCCCAACCACTGCTCGACCATCCCGAGCTCGACCCCTTCGTCCGCCACCCGGCTTCGTCTGCGCTGGTCGCCAGGATTCTCGGGGGGTGGGAACACGTGCGGTTTGCCGAGCTGAATTTCCGGGAGACGCCGGAGAATGCGGGCCCGGGCGCCATGAACTTCCATCACGACGCGGTGGTCCGCGACCGGCTCCTCCGCGAGCCCTATCTGCCCTGCGACTGGCTGTGTGCCATCCACTACCTCACGGACGTGGGTCCCGAGGCGCCGGCCTTCTGCGTGGTGCCGGGCAGCGGCCGCTTCGAGACCCTGCAGGCGGCCTTCGACGCGCTGGGCGACGATTACCGGGAGGTGCCGCTGCGCGGGCCGGCCGGCACCTGCATCCTCTACGACACGGCCACCTTCCATACCCGGCTGGACGGCGATGGCCGGCAGCGGCGGCGGACGTGGCATCAGTACTACGGCCGGGGCGGCTGGCTGGCCAGCAGCCTGCCGACCACGAGTCGATACGTACGGCCGCCGTCACCGGCGCTCACGGACTGGAATCTCTTCCCCGAGCGGCTTGCGCTGCATGCCGACCCGGACGTCCGCCGGTACTTCAGCCACTGGAACACGGCGATGTGCGAGTGGGTGGCGTCGGGATTCGACCCGGCGCTGCGCCGGGCGATGCCCCGGGGTGAGCAATAGGCGGTCCCGACCGCGACGGACGGGTCGTGTTCCGGCTGGAGTCAGAACGCCGGGGCGTCAGGACAGGTAGTCGATCTCGTCGCGCATGCGGCGGTTTTCGCCCCACTCCTCCAGCCGGTGGCGGACGTGCAGCTTCTGCTTGCGCAGTCGGGTCTGCTCCTGGGCCCGGAAGTGCTGGGTGCGCTCCAGGCGCTCCAGCTGGGCGGCCAGTTCCGGCGACAGGTCGTCTGTGTCGAAATCGTCGTAGTCGTCGTTCATCCTGCTCATGTCGATCTGATCGGGCGTTTGCCCGGTGGTCTTCCTTTCAAGGTTCGTGCTCGAAAGCGACGAACAAATCCGATTGTGGGGCGGAAGATTGAAAGATAAAGAAAAATAAAATCACTCTTTTGATAAAAGATATTTGTTAAAAAGGCGCGAGCCGGTTCTAATCCGGTGATGGACACGGAGCTGCTTCGCACCTTTCTGGAAGTCCGCAAGACCCGTCACTTCGCCCGGGCGGCGGAGAACCTGTTCGTCACCCAGGCAGCGGTCAGCGCCCGCATCCGTCAGCTCGAGGGTCTGGTCGGCCAGCCGCTGTTCACCCGTGCCCGCAACAACATTCAGCTCACGGCCGCGGGCCACCAGCTCGTGCCCCACGCGGAGTCGATCCTCTCGGCCTGGGATCGGGCAGTGACGGAGGCGGCGGCCGGCAGCCGGCCGCTGGTGGTGATGGGCTGCCTGCCGAGCCTGCGCGAGATCTATCTGGACGGCTGGCTGCTGGCCCTGCTCGGTGCCGGCACCGACTGGCACCTGGAGATCGAATCCCTGAACACCGCCGAGACCGTCGTCCGGCTGAGAGACGGCTCCCTCGATCTGGGCATGCTCTACGAGCCGCCCCGGGCGGCCGATCTCTGGGTGGAGGAGCTGACCCGCTTCGAACTGAGGCTGGTCTCCACCCGGCCGGGGCTCTCGCTCGACGGCGGCCTGGACGACTACGTGCAGGTGGATTGGGGCGCATCACTGACGCGTTTCTACGACCGCCTGCAGGGCATCGTCAGCGCCAGGGTCCGGCTCGACTCGGCCCTGCTCGCCCAGCGGATCCTGCTGACCCTGGGTGGCACGGCCTATCTGGCGAGTCCCGCCATCGCCGCGCATCTTCAGGCGGGCCGGCTGCACCCGGTGGCCGGTGCGCCGGTGGTGCAGCGCACCGTCTACCTGGTCGGTGCGGGGACGAGCCGGGACGAACCGGGTGTGGGGGATCTCATCGGCGCGCTGCACGCCCAGGCCGGCACAGGCTAGAGCGATACCGGCGGCTCAGCCGTCGTCCTCGTCCTGCTCCTGCTCCTGCCGGCGCCGGCTCCTCGGCCGCACCCTGCCGACGATCTCGTAGATCAGTCCCGACACGGGATGCATGCGCGTCACCCGGAAGATGAGGCCGCCCACGGACATGGGCCGCACCCGGCGGACTTCCCGGAGCAGCGGCAGGAACAGCAGCGCGACTGCCAGCCGGGTTAGGCAGGAGGCGAGGAACAACCCGTACAGCGGGGTGAGCACGGTCACGGTGATCCCGAAGAAGTGCAGCTCGTCCGGCACGTACAGGGCGAGCAGCGCGCCGAGGCTGGCGCCGAGAAAGACGGCGATGGCGGCGAACACGTTGTGCACGGCGATGAGCGTGGCCCGGTGCTCGCTCGGCGTGAGGTCGAACACGTACGCCGTGGCGGACAGCGTGAATCCGGCCCAGGCGAGGCCGCTGATCGACTGCACCACGAGCAGCCAGGCGTAATTCGTCGACACCAGCCACAGCGAGGGAATGATGGTGATGATGCTGCCGGTGGCGATGAGCAGCAGCCGGTTGCCGAACAGGTCGGCCAGCCGCCCCCAGCGGTTGAGGGTCAGGAACTGCACCAGCACGGAGGCCACGGTGATGGTCATGAACTCGAAGTAGCTCTGGGACAGGTCGCGCAGGAGGTACAGCGTGAAGTAGGGGCCGGAGATGGCCACCGCGAACTGCATGGCCGCGAAGAACAGCGAGAACCGCATCAGCCGCGAGTGCCGGAAGCGCCGCCAGAGGGTGAGATCCTCGATCACCTCCAGGGCGGCCGTTTTCCGGGTGGGCTCGTGCATCTGCTCCAGGTGCCAGGCGGACGCGAGGCGCGCCAGGGCGGTGAAGGCGAACACCAGCACGAAGCCCCAGTAGGCGTCCGCCCAGCGGTCGGTCGCGTCGATGGCCAGGCCGGCGACGATCAGGGCGCTCACCGAGGCGACGCTCGACAGCCGCGTGCGCTCCGCGAAGAAGCGGCCGCGCCGGCCTTCCGGCACCAGGTCGCCGATCAGGCTGTTCCACTGCGGCGAGCCCAGGTTCGGCCCGCAGAAGTAGACGAAGACGATGGGAATGAGCAGCCAGGCGGCGTGCGTGGGGGCGAGCACCGGGGCCAGCGCCAGCGGCACCAGGCAGGCGGCCTGCAGCAGCGCGCCGTAGACGATGATCCGCTTGCGGATCCCGAACCGCCGCCCGACCCAGGCGGACACCATCTGCATGAACGAGGCGAGCAGCGGTGGCAGCGACGCGAGCAGGCCCACCACCGTGGTGCTGGCGTGGAGGAAGATGGCGAACGCGGAGAAGTAGCTCTCGGCGCCGCCGGTGAGGATGGAATAGTAGATGCCGTCCTTGATGGAATGCCGCAGCGAGGACTCGACCTGGGGGTCGTCGGAATAGGCACGGCTTCTGGACTTCGACGCCACGGAAGCGCTCAGACGTTGGCGAGTGGCAGCTCCGACCGGCGGCGGAACCAGCCGGCCAGGCTGTATCGGTCTGCGCGGGTGGGCAGCACCTCGTGGGGAAACTGCTCGCTCAGGTAGACGGCGAGGGTGCCGGCAGCCGGCGGAAACCGGCCGAGCTCACGCCCGGTTTCGTCGTAAAGCACGAGCTCCCCCCCGTCGCCGGGCATCCAGGCTTCGTTCAGGTAGCAGACCACGCTCACCACGCGATTGGCCTCACCGCGGAAGGCGTCCAGATGGCGCCGGTAGAACGCGCCCGGGGGGTAGCAGGCGAAGTGGCTCTCGAAGCTCGAGAGGCCGAGCATGAGCGTCCGGTTCAGGTGCGCGCGCAGGCCTTCCGACCAGTGCAGCCAGTCACGCCCGGCCGGATCCGAGCCGTCGATCCAGACGATCCGGTCCCGGCGCACGAAGTGGTTGAGCTGGTTGTCCGTGTTCCGGCCGACACCGGCAGCCCGGTAGCTTTCGAGATTCCGCGCGGCTTCTGCCAGCCGTCGAACGAGCAGCTCCGGAACGAGGCCCGTGAACACCCCCCAGCCCGAATCCACCAGGGCAGCGGCGACGATCTCGAATGCGGCGGCGGGATCCGAGGGCGCGGAGGGGGAATCGGGCAGGGACAGGTCTTGCAAGGCTGTGCATCCGAGTGCGCGGGGAGGTGCCGGCCGGGCGGCGGCGCAGTGTACTCCCGGCGCTGTGGACCGGCACGTTTTTTTACGCTGCGGGCGTATCAGACACCGGCCAGAAATCTGCGGATGCTCCGCCGGGTGAGGAACAGCTTCGAGAGGCTGCGCTCCCCGTGCACGAGTGCCGGGACCCGACGGATGCCGCGCTCGCGCAGCCCGCCGGGATGCTCGAGCACGTTCACGTGCTCGACGCTGACGTGCGGAAACTCGGGAAGCACCTTCGCGAGCGACAGACCTGCCGCTTTGCACCGGCCTCAGGTCGGGGAGTGGTAGAACTGCACCGTCTGCATGGTCTGTTCGCCGTCGTCGGAATTCGAGCCACAGGCCGCACAGGGTAGGGCCATCGTGGGCCGCTGCCAACCGTGCGGACTACGTCGCCCGGAACGCCTCGAACAGGCGGACGTGCTCGGACAATATGCGCTCGGTCTCTTCCGGCTCCGGGTGGGTGGAGCCATCGCCGGGCTTGAACGTGCCGCCGAGCAGCAGCACATCGGACCGGGGAAACAGGTAGAGCAGACCGCGACCACCGCCGGTGGTGAGGTAGTCGATGGCGGGGTCCGGCGGCAGCAGCACGAGCTGACCCTTGGCCGGGATGAGCTCGGTGTCGCCGAAGAGCGCGGCAGCCCCCAGGCCGGTGCAGTTGAAGATCACCGCTTCCTCCAGGCCGAGCACGTCGCCCACGTCGCCGAAGTCGCGGATGACGAAGCGGCCGCCGGCCAGCTGGAAATCGCGCACCAGGCTGCGCAGCAGGCGCGCCGGCTCGATCATCATGGTGACGGAGCGACGGGCGTGCAGGTTGCCGAACGGATGGCTGCCGGGCGGGAGGTCGGCCGAGTAGGGCATGAGGTCGGCGAAGTCCTCGCCGCCGCCCGACAGTGCCGGTGCCGGCGGCGAATCGGACAGGGCGAAGTGCTCGAGCCAGCGGATGCCGTAGTCCTCGCCACCGAGGCTGGTGTAGGCATGGTGCGCGACGCGCGCGGCCCAGCCGAGCCGGGCGACGAATTCCGGGCTCGCGGCGTCCGGGTTGTAGACACTGAACGGGCCCCACTCGCCGCCGGCGACGTTCGACGTGGTGTGGCGCGCCATGGAGCGCGTGTAGATCGTCACCTGCCAGCCGGCGTCCTGCAGCAATCTGGCGCTGGTCAGGCCCATGACGCCACTGCCGACAACCGCGGCCTGCCCCGGTGGCCGATCGCCGAGCTCGCGGACGGCAAGCGCGGACGATCCCCAGGAGAGGCTGATGCCGCCGCCGCCATGACCGTAGTTGTGCACCACGAGCTTGTCGTCGAATGGCTCGGCGCGCACCACGAAGCCGGAAGCACGATACGGCCGGTGCCCGACGATCTCCCGGATCACGTTGCCGCGATCGATCTGCGGTACGGCCCACGGCTGCCGGGAGTAAGCACGGCCGAGCGCATAGGGTGAAGACGGGGGCCGTCCGCAGCCGATCAGCGGTGCGGCTGCGAGCGTGGTCAACGCGGTGCGCCGGGAGATCATGCGGTCTGCAGAAACTCCACCCAGTTGCCGTCCGGGTCCTCGACGATGGCGATGCGCACGCCGGGCCGGATCTCGGTCGGCTTCACCGCCACCTTCGCGCCTGCGTCGGCGCAGGCCTGGGTGAGCGCGGCCACGTCGGCCACGGAGATCGTCCAGTAGCGGTAGCCGGTGGCGCCGGGGATGCCGCCGGGCACCGCGTTCCTGTCGGAGAGATTGCCCGGTGTGTAGAGCTTGATGAGGCTCGTGCCGCACATCAGCCGGTGCATGCTGCCGCCGCCCGGCATCTGCATCTCGCCCTGATAGTCGAGCCCCAGGGTGTCGCGGTAGAACGCCAGCATCGGCCCGGGCGTGCGGGTGACGATGCCGAGGTCGATGGAGTCCTTGGTCAGTTCGATGGTCATGATCCCTTCCTGCGTGGCAAGCCGGCGATGGTAGCACCCCTCCTTGCAGGCATTGTAGGCATCGGGTGCGGAGAGTGCGTACACTGGTCCCTTTTCAATGCACACCTGTCAGGGGAGAGGGACATGATCGACTTCGAGATTCCGGAAGAAACCAAGGCCATCCGCGAGAAGGTGCGCACCTTCGTGCAGGAACACTGCTTCCCCGCGGAGAAGGAGCTCGCGCATCGTGAGTTCGAGGACGTGCTCGCGGGGCTGCGCGAGAAAGCGCGCGCCCAGGGGCTGTGGTGTCCGTTCATTCCGCAGGAATACGGCGGCATGGGCCTCAAGCCGCTGGCCAATGCCCTGGTGCAGATGGAGCTCGGCGAGAGCATGCTCGGCGCGCTGGCGCTCAACACCCAGGGCCCGGACGATGCCACCATGCTCACGCTCCTCGAGCACGGCACGGACTTCCAGAAGGAAAAGTTCCTGAAGCCTTTGCTCGACGGTAAGAAGCGCATCTGTTACTCCATGACGGAGAAGGCGGCCGGAGCGGACGCCACCGGCATGCGCACCACGGCGGTGCTGGACGGCGACAACTACGTGCTGAACGGCGAGAAGTGGTTCAGCTCCTCCGCCAGCGTCGCGGACATCGCCGTGGTGATGGCGCGCACGGACGAGAACGCCCCGCGCCACCAGCAGTTCACCACCTTCATCGTCGAGCTGCCGAATCCCGGCTATCAGATCGTGCGCAATATCGAAACCATGCAGCCGCACACGGAGATCGGCCTGAAGCTGGGCGGCAGTCACTCCGAGATCAAGATCGAGAACCTGGTGGTGCCGCGGGAGAACATCCTCGGCGGGCTCGGCAAGGGCTTCGACATGGGCCAGCACCGGCTCGCCTACGGCCGTCTGCGCCACGGCATGCACAACGTGGCCATGGCCCAGCGGGCGCTGGATCTGGCTGCGAAGCAGGTCACCAGCCGGGAGACGTTCGGCCGGCGGCTCGCAGACCGGCAGGGCGTGCAGTGGATGCTGGCCGAGTGCGCGAGCGAGCTCTACATGGCGCGCCTCATGCTCCTGCATATCGCCTACAAGGCGGAGAAGGGGCTGGATCTCCGCCAGGAGAACTCCATCGCCAAGGTGTTCCTGGCGCACATGGTTCACAAGGTGGTGGACACGGCGCTGCAGCTGCACGGTGCGCTCGGTTACAGCCAGGACACGCCACTTGCACGCTGGTACACGGGTATCCGTGCGCAGCGTCTGGTGGACGGCCCGGACGAGGTGCACAAGTGGCGGGTGGGCCGCAACGTGATCAAGGCCTACGAGCAGTTCGGCACCACCGCGTCGGCAGCGGGAGGCGATCTGCTCTAGTCGGAGCGCACGGCCGGCGTCAGTGCCTCACCCAGAGCGCGTCGGAGACCAGGCAGATGCCCCCTGAACGGGTCAGCAGGGGGCGGACGCCTTCGACGATGGCGGTCACGGTGTCCTCGTCGTCGCAGGCGATGATGAACACGCAGTTGCTCAGCGTGCCGGTAGGATCGTCCCCCCGGCGCCGGCCGCGGTTGCCGTAGCCGCTGGCCCTGGGGATCAGGGTGTAGCCCGGCGCGTTGAGCGACTCCAGCCGCTCGACGAGGCGCGACGCGAGGGCTTCCTCGATGACGATCTCGATGCGCTTACAGGGTTTCATGCGTCTTGCTCATCCCGTGGTGAACCAGCGGATCAGCAGATGATAGCCGGGGATGCCGAGCAGCAGGTTCAATGGAAAGGTCAGGGCCAGTGACATGGGCAGGTAGAGGCCGGGATTGGCTTCGGGCAGTGCCAGGCGCATGGCCGCCGGCACCGCGATGTAGGAAGCGCTCGCGGCGAGCACGGTGAGCAGCAGCGCGTCTCCCTCGCTTAAGCCGATCAGCAGCGCGAGCGTCACGCCGATGGCGGCATTGAGCAGCGGCAGCACGAGTGCCAGGCCGATCACGGTTCTGCCATTGAGCACCAGACCGGCGGCGGCCGGCTTGGCGACCCGGGCACGAAACTCCTGCAGCCGCCGCGCGGCGACGATGCCCATGTCCAGCAGGAACAGGCAGAGTAGGCCGATGAAGAGGTCGCCGACGAGGCCCTTGATCTGCACCATGCCCGCAGGGCCCGTGATCCAGCCGATGAGCATGCTGCCGATCAGCAGAAAGACCGAACCGTTGAGCAGCGATTCCCGGGTCAGCTCGCGCCAGTCGATGCCGGTTGAGTCGTTTTCGGCCTCGCGGGATACGCGGTAGAGCAGGATGCCGATGATGATCGCCGGCGACTCCATGAGCGCCATGGCGGCGACCAGGTAGCCGCTCCAGGGAATTCCCGCGGCGTCCAGATAGCCCGTCGCGGTGACGAACGTCACGGCGCTGACCGAACCGTAGGTGGCGGCGATGGCAGCGGCATCGGCTGTCGATGCGCGTCGTCTGAGCAGGAAGAACACGTAGACGGGAACCACCGAGGCCAGACCGATGGCCGCACCCAGCACCATCACCACGTTCAGATCAGGTGGGTTTTCCGCGAGTGCCACACCGCCCTTGAAGCCGATCGCGAAGAGCAGATAGAGAGAAAGAAACCGCGCGATCTGGGTGGGGATCTCGAGGTCCGAGCGGAGCAGGCGGCCGCGGCCCCGAGAAAGAAGAACAGCAGCGGCGGTGAGCTCAGGTTGCTTAAGAACAGCGTGTCCAAGCTCAACCCCTGCGGGTGGCAATTGCCGCTTTTTCCAGCACCAGCGACTCCAGGCGCTGCTTGTAGCCGGAGATGCGATCACGCACGGCGATGTTCGAGCTGCCGATGATCTGCGCCGCGAGCAGCCCGGCGTTCGTCGCGCCGTCGATGGCCACCGTGGCGACGGGTACGCCGCGTGGCATCTGAACGATGGACAGCAGGGCATCGAGTCCCGTCAGCGCCGTGGTGTTCACGGGTACGCCGATCACGGGCAGCGGCGTCAGTGACGCCACCATGCCCGGCAGGTGTGCGGCGCCGCCGGCGCCCGCGATGATCACCGCCAGGCCCCGTCCTGCCGCGCTGGTGGCGTACTCGAAGAGCCGCGCCGGCGTGCGGTGCGCGCTCACCACCGTGCGCTCGAACGGGATCTCTAGCTCTTCGAGCACGTCTTCCGCGCCGCGCATGATCGGCAGATCGGAGTCGCTGCCCATGATGATGCCGACCGTGGACGTCATGAGCCGGTCCGGGTGGCCGGATCCGCTGCCGCGGAGAGCACAGTCAGCGTGCGCTGCCTTGCCAGGACCGGATCGTCGGTGAGGCAGGTCACGTGTCCCAGTTTGCGCCATGGTCGATCCGGCGCCTTGCCGTACCAGTGCACGATCGTGTCAGCCGCGGCACCCCTGACCCGTGCCGGCGCGCCGACCGGCAGCTTCGGATCGTTGAGAATGTTCTGGGTGATGGCCGGTGTGAGCAGGCCGGCAGGTCCCAGAGGGGCGCCGAGCACAGCACGCAGCTGCTGCTCGAACTGAGAGGTTCGACAGGCCTCGATGGTGTGATGACCGCTGTTGTGGACTCTGGGCGAGATTTCGTTGATCAGCAGGCTGTCGTCCGGCAGCGCGAACAGCTCGATGGCGAACAGCCCCGGTGTGTTCAGTCGGGAGACGACCGCCCGGGCGATGCCGATGGCCCGCCGTTTCAGCGCGCGGCTGATTCGGGCCGGCGCAATCACCCGGTCCAGGATGTTCGCCGCGTCGAGAAACTCCAGCTCGACCGGATCGTAGACGCTGACCTCGCCGTTGCCGTTGTCGGCGACGAGCACCGAGAGCTCCCTGATACCGGTCAGGCAGGCCTCGATGAGGCTCGGCTGGAGCCAGAGGTCTGCGAGAGCGGCGCGGTTCTTCAGGATCTGCCCACCACGGCCGTCGTAGCCGCCCGTGAGCGCCTTCTGCACCAGGGGCAGTCCGAAGTGGCGGCCGAGCTGACCGGGATCGGGATCGTGGCCGTTCCACGCCAGAAAGCGATTGATGGGCAGACCGTTACGACGCAGCCACTGCTTCTGGGTGAGCTTGTTCTGAAGTCGGAGCATCACCGATGGATCCGGCGCAACGCGTACCCTTTGCAGCCGGGTGAGGTCGGCCAGTCGCCGTAGCACCTCCGGCGAGACGGTTTCTATTTCGAAGGTGATGCAGTCCGTGCGCGCGGCCAGCGCTTCGGCGGCCGACACGTCGCCATAGTCCCCGACGACGAGTTCATCGGCGTGCCGTGCAGCGGGGCAGCCGGGGTCCGGGGCGAGCAGGGTGGTGTGCACGTCCAGCTTCCGGGCCGCCTGGCAGAGCATGCTGCCGAGCTGGCCGCCGCCCACGATGCCGACGCGTCGGCCGCGCAGCGCCCGGGCATCCGCAGCGATCGCGGCATCTGGGAACGGAAGGGGATTGTTCAACACGGCGTCTCCGACCAGGGCTGGCGGGAGAGGGTACGAATTTCGTTACTCAGGTCTATTCGAATAAAGGAGACCTGTAATTCGATCAAACCGATGTAACGGCTTGACCGAAAGGTTCACTGCAAAGTTCGGTAAAGCGGAACTCCGGCGGCGGAAAAACCCGCTTTTTCCTGCCCGCATCCCCAGGGACCATACCCGGGTCTGCAACGTAGAAGACAGAGGTGTCGGATGAAGCTGAACAAAGTCATCGACGCGAGCCGGGCCGCGGATGGACCGGCAGCTTCCCTGCTGGCGCGCGCTGTGATTGCGGCTGCCGCCGCCGACGGCCACACCAGTGCCCGGGACCGGCGCTGCATCCGGTTGCTGCTCGATGCGCTTGCGTTGACGAACATCGAGAAGCGACTGCTGATCGATGAGCTCGACAGGCCGCTGAAACTGCACGAGGTTGCCGAGCAGGCGCTGGCGATGGGCGCCGCGATGGAGGTCTACCGCGTCTCGGCGCTGATCATCGATCGGCGCCGATCCCGAGGCAGGGTCTATCTTGCAGACCTGGCGGAGATTCTCGCGCTGCCGCCGCCGCTGGTTCGGCAGATCCACGAAGAGGTGATGGCGTCTCTGCTGGAGCCCGTTGCCACGGCGGTATCAGGACGGGCGGCCTGATCGGTCGGTGGACGTCCGATGGACCTCAGGGCGTTCCCGCACCCAGCTCATCGATCTGGCGACGCAATTCAGCCACTTCCGCTTCCAGTGCCGCCACCCGGGCCTCGAGGGACGCGGTCTGCCCGGCGGCGGATGATCCGCCGGACTGCCGGCTCTGGTTCGCGCGGGCGGCGACCGGCGGCGGGGCGTTGCCTGACAGCAGGTGCATCCATGCCGAGTCCCGCCTGCCGGGTTCCCGCGGCAGCTCCGCCACCAGCGGGCCGCCCGTGCGGTCCCGGAGTCCTTCGAGGGTTTCCAGCACCTCGTCGTTGTCTGCAAAGGTGTGCAGCCGGCCGACGTTCGCTCTGAGCTCGCCGGGTGTGCGCGGCCCGCGGAGCAGCAGCACCGTCATGATGGCGAACTGGGCCGGATCGAACTGCCAGTCGGAGAAGGGGGTGTTGCACAGCCGCTGGCTGTACTTCGCCGCCTGGGTCCGGAAATTCTCGTCCGTCCGGATCAGGCGCTTGCCCTCCAGCGAGCGGACGGTGGCCTGCACCTCGCCGGGCGACAGGTTCATCACCGGCTCGCGTGACGACTTCTGGTTGCAGGCGTTGGTCAGGGCGTTCAGCGTCAGCGGGTAGATGTCCGGCGTGATCACGGACTTCTCCATGAGGCAGCCGATCACCCGGGCTTCTCTGTCGGTAAGCTCGATGGGCATGTCGGTTACGGCGAGTCCGGCGCGTCCAGCTCGGCGAGAAACGCGAGCACCGCAGCGTTCGTGGCATCCGCCGCCTCCTGCTGCACCCAGTGGCCGACGCCCGGAAGGAGCACCACGCCCCGGAGGTCCGGGACCGTATCGGCCATCATCGCCTGCAGATCGTCCTTCGAGGCGCCGCCGATCACCAGATCCTGGGCACCGGCGACGAACAGCGTCGGCACCTCGATGCGCGCGTCCGCGAGTGCGGCGGTGAGCTCCCAGTTCCGGCCGATGTTCCGGTAGTAGTTCAGGCCGCCCCGAAAGCCGGCAGCTTCGAACTGACTGACGTAGTAGTCGAGGTCCGCCTCGGTGAGCCAGTCCGGCAATCCCAGGGGCTCACCGATGCGCACAATCCAGCCGCCCGCGGAACGCTTCGGGTCCGTCACCTCCGGCGGCTGGCGCGGTGAGTTCGGTGACTGGTAGATGCGGAACAGGAAGTCGCGGACGTTGGCGTCGTACTCCGCTTCGGCCACGCCGCCCGGCTCGTTGTGGTAGAGCATGTAGAAGAAGTTGTCGCCGAAGTTCTGGCGCATGCCGTCCATGGGGTTGGTCGGACCGCGGCCACCGTGCGGGACGCTCATCAGCACCAGCGCCCGGAACCGGTCCGGATGCAGCAGCACGGTGTGCGCCGCCACCGGCGAGCCCCAGTCGTGGCCCACCATCACCGCCCGCTCGACACCGAGCGCATCCAGGATGCCCACCATGTCTGCCGCCAGGGTGACGACGTCGTAGGCGTTCACGTCCTCCGGCGCGTCGGAGCCGCCGTAACCCCGCATATCGGGCGCCACGGCGCGGTAACCGGCCTCAGCCAGGGCGGCGAGCTGATGGCGCCAGGAGTACCAGGACTCCGGCCAGCCGTGGGCGAGCAGCACCACGGGTCCTTCGCCCATCTCGGCCACGCGCAGGCGGATGCCGTTGCTTTCCACCACGGACAATCGCACACCCGGCAGCAGTGTTTCCTCGAGGCTTGGTGCAGGGGCCATGGCCGTCTCCTCGGCAGGGGTGGAGGGCTCTGTGGACTTCGGCTCCTGGCCACAGGCCGACAGTGCGAGCAGCGCGGTCAGCAGCCAGGTTCCATTGCTTGCGACGTTCATAGCGCTTCTCCCCCGTGCACGTTTTCCCCCGGTCGATCCGCCGGGATCAACTGCGGTATCTTCTAACGCCCGGTGGTGGAACACAAACCGCCGGGTTCACTTCAGGGGAGAGACATGCAGGACAGGACTGGGAGGCGGGACGTGCCGCCGTTCAGACGGATACTCATCGCCAATCGGGGTGAGATCGCCGTCCGCATCGCCCGGGCGGCGGCCGGGCTCGGGGTGGAAACGGTCGGCGTATTCGCGCCCGTGGATGCGCTGTCGCTGCACACGCGCTGCGTGACCGAACCGCAGCCCCTGCCGGACGCCGGTGATCCCGTGAGCGCCTATCTGGACATGGACGCACTGCTCGCGGTCGCGCGGGAGACGGGTTGTGATGCGGTGCATCCCGGCTACGGGTTTCTCTCGGAGAACGCGACGTTCGCACGCCGCTGCGCGGAAGCGGGGCTCGTCTTCGTCGGCCCGAGCGCGGACGTGCTGGCCCTGTTCGGCGACAAGGTGCGGGCCCGGGCGTTTGCCCGGGAGCTCGGGGTGCCCACCATACCCGGCAGCCCGGATGCGCTGGGCAGCGTGGAAGCCGCCATCGCTGCCGCCGCGGAAGCGGGCTATCCGGTGATGCTCAAGGCGTCGGCCGGAGGCGGCGGCCGCGGCATGCGGCTGGTGCGTTCGGAATCGGAGATGGCGGACGCCTTTGCGCGCTGCACCGGTGAGGCGCAGTCGGCGTTCGGCAACGGCAGCCTGTTCCTGGAGAAGCACATCGAGCGACCCAGGCACATCGAGATACAGGTGCTCGGCGATCACACCGGGAACGTGATCCATCTGCGCGAGCGGGACTGCTCCATCCAGATCCGCCACCAGAAGGTGGTCGAGATCGCCCCGGCGACCGGTCTGGACCCGGCGCTGCTGGAACGGATGCTCGACGATGCCGTGCGGATGGCGACAAGTGCCGGTTACACGAATGCGGGCACCGTGGAATTCCTTGTCAGGCCGGAAGAGAGCGCCTGCTGGTTCATCGAGTGCAACCCGCGGATCCAGGTGGAGCACACGGTCACCGAGCAGGTGATGGGCGTGGATCTGGTGGAAGCGCAGATCCGTCTGGCTGCCGGCGCGACGCTCGCCGAGCTCGGCCTCGAGGACCAGACGCGGGTGGGCGAACCGAGGGGGTACGCGATTCAGGCCAGGGTGGTCGCTCAGGGCGTGGGTGCCATCAGCGCCTACAAGGAGCCGTCGGGAGCGGGAATCCGGGTGGATGCCAACGGCTACGCCGGCTACGCGCCGCCGCCGCAGTTCGACCCGCTGCTGGCCAAGGTGATCTGCAGCACGCCGGCCGGGAGCAGCTTTCCGGCCGCCGTGGCGAAAACACGCCGCGCGCTCGGCGAGTTCCACATCGGCGCGCTGCCGACCAATCTCGCGCTGCTCGATCGGATCCTGGCGCACGAGCAGGTGCTCTCCGGTGACGCCCGCACCACGCTCACTGCGGAGGCGCCCGAGCTCGCCCGCAGCACCGGTTCTGCTGCGACGAAGAGCGCCACCGTGGCTCTGCTCGAGCAGCAGGCCCTGAGCCTGGGTGCCGGCGCCCGCGCGCCGGTCGGACACGAGCCCACCCACCTGCCGCAGGTTGCGGTGGGTGAGGGCGAGGTCGGCGTGGAAGCGGCGATGACGGGCCGCATCGTGAGCGTCAGCGCCGCCGAGGGCGACGTGGTGTCCAGGGGCGACACGCTGGCTGTGGTCAGCGCCATGAAGATGGAGTCCATTCTCAGCGCGCCCTGCGCCGGCACCGTGGCAGCCGCGCTCACGCTCGCCGAGGGCGACAGCGTCGGTGCGGGCCAGAGGCTCTTTGCCATCACGCCTGCTGCGGAGGCTGACGACGCAGACGCGGGCAGCGATGCGCAGACCTGGGGTCCGACCCTCGAGGAGGTCGCGACGCTGAAGGGGCTGGCGCAGGCCCGCCTGGCACCCGGCTCCGAGGATCCGGGCGTGGTCCGGCAGCGGGAGCGGGGCAAGCTCACCTGTCGGGAGCGCATAGACCTGCTGCTCGACCCGGGTTCGTTCAGGGAGGTGGGCAGCATTGCCGGATTCGCGTCCTACGACGGGGACGGCCACATCTCGGCATTCACCCCGGCGAACAGCGTCGGCGGCTGGGGCACCATCGCCGAGCGGCCGGTGGTGGTCTGCGCGGACGACTTCACTTCCCGCGGCGGTCACGCGGACGGCGCGATCGGCGCGAAGAGCGGCTATCTCGACCGCCTCGCCATGGAGATGCGTATTCCGTCGCTGCGGCTGCTCGACGGATCGTCGGGCGGTGGCAGCGTGGCGGCCATGGTGCCGGAGCAGAAGAAGTCGGGCGAGAGCCGTGCCAAGGAGAGCTCCGGGGCCATTGAAGCGGGGCGACCCAGGGTGGCGGGCGGCGGCGGTTCCTTCCTGCCCGGGCATCTGGGCAGCAGCATGTACGCAGAGCAGCTCGCCACGGTGCCGGTGGTGAACCTGCTGCTCGGCAGCGTGGTGGGCATCGGCGCGGCCAAGGCGGTGCTCGGCCACTTCTCGGTGATGGTGCGCGACATCGCGCAGCTCTTCGTGGCGGGGCCGCCCGTGGTCTCCCACGCCATGGGTTACGACATCACGAAGGAGGACCTGGGCGGCTGGCACATTCACTGCCGGAACGGCTCCGTGGACAATCTGGCGGAGACCGAGGCCGACGCCATGGCGCAGGCGCGGCGCTTTCTCTCTTACCTGCCGGCGTCGGTCTACGAGGCGCCGCCCGTCCTGCCGCCGGACCCGGCGGACCCGCCGGATCGCCGGGAAGAGGCGCTCTTCACGCTGATTCCCCGGAGCCGCACCGCCACTTTCGACGTGCGCAAGGCGATCCGGCTCATGGCGGATCGGGATTCCTTCTTCGAGATCGGCCGGTTGTGGGGCACGGACCAGGTGGTGGGTTTCGCACGCTTCAACGGCCGTGCCGTCGGCGTCATCGCCTCCGACAGCCAGCACGCCAACGGCGGCGCGCTGACGGCGGACGGCTGCGACAAGCTCACCCGGCATCTGGATCTCTGCGATCTGTTTCACCTGCCCGTGCTGAATCTGGTGGACAATCCCGGCTTCGCGGTGGGTCTCGAGCACGAGCTCGCCGGCACGATCCGCAAGGGCGGTGAGTGGATGGTGGCCTTCGCCCAGACGAAGGTGCCGATCTTCACCGTGATCATGCGCCGCAGCTTCGGCGTCGCCGGCAACAACTACGCCACACCCCGTTCGCGGCCGTCCGTGCGCGTCGTCTGGCCGGCGGCGGACGTGGGCGGCATTCCCCCGGAGGGTGGCATCGAAGCGGCGTACAAGCGCCAGCTTGCCGAAGCCGAGGACCCGGTGGCGTTTCGCGCGGAGCTCATGGCCCGGATCGAGAGCGCCCGGGGCCCCGTGGGGCCGCTCAGCCGTTTCCAGATGGAGGAGATGATCGATCCGCGGGATACCCGCCGCTACGTCTGTGAGTGGATCGACGCGGCGTACCGGGTAATCTCCGCCCCCGGTCAGCTGGTCTCCCGGCCGCTGCAGTTCCGACCCTGAAGCGCGAGGTTCGGACTAAGGGAAAGTACCTAGGCCTTCCGGGTCAACCGTTGTGGTGGTGAGGCGTTGTAACGGGTATCCAATCACGATGATAAGGAAGCATCACGATGCGAACCCGAGGTAGAACGCTCCTGCTCTCACTGCTCGCCGCGACCGTCAGCGTCCCGGCGCTTGCCGATCACAACAGCAAATGGGGTGAGGGCTGGGCGAACATGCCGAACGACATCCACAACACCCGGATCGACACCCGGGGCGACAACGACGCGTTCCGCGATTTCGTCCGCTACGGCAACGGCGCCGACTCGGTGAACCGGTTCGAGACCGGCGACGCGCGCGGTAAGGCGAGATCCGTGGATCGCGGTCAGCGGCCGTCGTCTTCGACCCGCCAGGGGCAGGGAGGCGGCCGCGGACGCTGATCCGCGCGACTGCTCCGGCGCGGCGCCTGCTCGCCGCGCCGCGGGCACTTGGCAGGCGACGCGACCGGCGGTAGCGTTCGCTCATGTGCCGCCTGCCGACCTTTCTGCTTGCCGTCTGCCTGCTGCCGGTTTCCATGGCGGCCCTCGCCAACTCCATGCGCTGTGGTGACAGCCTGATTCAGCGCGGCTACACCTTTTTCGAAGTGCTCGAGCGCTGCGGCGAGCCCGATCTGCAGTACGCCTGGGACGAGGTCTACGTGCCCGGCGTGACCGCCCGACTCACGGAATGGGTCTACGAGCAGGGACCGAACAAATTCCGCCGCGTGCTCACCTTCGACAAAGGGCGGCTCGAGCGCATCGAGCTGCGGCCGAAGCCGGAAGTGTCGCTGGAGTCCATCGACTGAAGCGTGGTCGGTTTCAGGACAGAAGATTGCGGTGAATCCAATCCGCGATCGTGTCCTCGTCGCAGTCACCAATGACCTGGTCAGCGGCTGCGTGGACGAGCTCGTGGCCGTTGCTCATGGCAATACCCGTACCCACCACCGACATCAGATCCAGGTCTGGCAGGTCATCGCCGAAGGCTATTGACGCCGAGAGATCCAGGCCGAGTTCGTCTGCAACCATTCCGAGCGCAGGTGCTTTGTCCACGTCAGCGGGTACGATGTTCAGAAATGTCTGCGCGTCCGCCGGGATGAATCGCAGCGCGGGGAACCCACGGGCAAGTCCCAGCGCTTCATCGAGCGCGCGACCCAGACCGTCTACGGCGATTTTGGTGACCTGTATGGGATCGATCAGGCCCTCGTGAACCACCATGTCAGGGGTGGCAGCGTGGACCGTCCAGAGGTCGTGCGCGTCGAGCGGATGGCTCAGGGCGAACCGCTGCCCGTCCGTCTCCAGGGAGTAGCGGAGATCGTGTGAGGTAGCACTGAGGGCGTCGAGCAGCGGCGTGAGGTCGGCTCCGACGTGACCCAGCAGCCGGGCATTCCCGGCGCCGGGAGACCAGATGGCCGCGCCGTTCAGGCTGATGGTCGTACAGAGGTCGAGGAGAGCGGATGGCAGAAACTGCCGGATGCTGCGGATCGGACGTGACGTGGCGATGACCAGAGTGAAACCGACGCTCGCTGCCTGCAGCAGTGCCTGAAGGTTGGACGTGCTGACGGACCGGTCGCGCCGCAGCAGCGTTCCGTCCAGATCGAAAACCAGTGCGCTGCAATTCGGCATGCCCGTTTGCTCTGACGGCGTCAGTCTGCTGGTCCCTCACGGATTACAGCGGCCCGCTCCTGCGGTGCGTGCTCGTGACCGCGGTCGATGCGGGCGAGCCCGGGAAGCCACAGCCTCAGAAGCACGAGGCTCGTGCCGAGCAGCACGGCGGACAGCAGCAGCGCCAGATCGATACCCATCTGCTCCGCCACGGCGCTGACGGGAATGATGCCGAGGGGCATGAAGCCGTGGGCCATCATCATGATGGCCATCACCCGACCGCGGATCTCGTCCGGCAGCGCGATCTGGATCACGCTCATGTTGAGCGAGCCCATCACCGCACCGAACAGGCCCGTCACGGCGCCGAAGAACATGGCGCCGATGAGGTTGTCGGTGAGCGCAAAGGCGCCGACGAAGATCGCCCACAGATAGCCGGCGTAGAACATCACCTTGCCCTTGCCGCCGATGTCACCGGCCCGGGCCAGCAGCAGCGAGCCGCCGAGCGCCCCGACCCCCGCGGCGGTCATGAGCAGACCCAGGGTCTCGGGGCCACCGCCGATCACGTCGGCGTTGAACGCCGGCATGAGGAAGGTGACGGAGAACCCGAAGGTCATGGGCACGAACCCCATCACCAGCAGGCCGAGCACCAGGCGCTCTTCGCGCATGAAGCGGAAACCTTCCACCACGTCCGCCATCGGGCTCTTACCGACCTGCTGGTGGGGATTGCCCTGATAGCGGATCAGCGCGGTACAGATCACGGAGATCAGGTACAGACCGGCGACGGTGAAGATGACGATGCCCACACCTTCGGACGAGCTCGTGTCACCGCCGGCAAACAGCGCGATCAGCACGCCGGACAGCGCCGGTCCGACGATGCGGGCCAGGTTGAAGGTGGCGCTGGACAGCGCCATGGCGTTGACGATCTGGTCCCGGCCGACGATCTCCGGCGTCACCGACGCCCGCGCCGGTATGGACAGTGCCAGCACCGTGCCGTTGAACACACCGAAGTAGATGAAGTGCCAGAACGTCACCTCACCGGCGTAGACGATAGCGGCGAGGGCGGCCGTGGCCACGGTGTTGAGCATGCCGGAGACCACCATGATGGCCCGCTTCCGCAGCCGGTCGGCGAGAACGCCGCCCGCCAGCGAGAAGACGACGGAGGGCAGCATGAACGACAGCATCACCCAGGTCAGCGCCATGGGCGAGGCGGTCATGTCGTAGATGAGCCAGCCCCGCGCCACGATCTGCATCTGCATGGCGAAGGTGGCCGCGATGTTGGCGAACCACAGCAGACGGAAGTCACGGAAAGCCAGTGAGGAGAACATGCCGGAGGGGGTAGGCGCCATGACGGACGAGTATACATGGGCGGGCGGTGGGCCCGCCGCGCCGGACACGCGCACCAGATTCAGGCGGGAGCGGCCCCCGGAGGGTGCGGGCGACCCAATTCGGTGCGTCCAGCCCCATGCCCGGGCGGTATATCGGTGGTTCCGGCACCTGGCCCGTGTATTGCAATCTCCCGATGGAAGCCTGACGCAGGAATGCAGTGAGTGAACTGGCTCATCGTCACGGACCTGGACGGCACACTGCTCGACGACGGCTACCCCGTGGTCGACGCCGCATCGGCCATCGACAACCTGGCAGCGTCCCACGAGGACGCCATCATCGCCCTGGCATCGAGCAAGACGCCGGCGGAGATGATCGATCTGGTCAGCCACTGCTGTGCGGATCCCGTGCTCATCTTCGAGAACGGCAGCGGCCTGGCCTGGCGGGAATCGGTGCTCTGCCGACCGGGGAGCGAGCGGTTCGCGGACTACGAGCTCGAGTGCTTCGGCCTGCGCTATGCGGACCTCGTTGCCTATCTGCGCGCCATTCGCTTCGATCATGGCTTCCCGTTCCGCGGCTTTTCAGACATGACGCCGGACGAGGTGGCCTCCCTCACCGGGCTCGGTTCCAACGCCGCGGAACGCGCCCGCCGGCGTCTGGCGTCGGAGCCGCTGCTCTGGGAAGGCAACGAGGCGGAGCTCGGGACGTTCCGGGCGGAGCTCGCAGAGGCGAAGCTCGACCTGGTGGCCGGTGGCCGCTTTCTGCACGTCGGCTCGCACATCAACAAGGGCCGGGCGCTCGCCCGGCTCTGGCGGCTGCTGCGGTTCCAGTTCGGCATCCACGCGGTGACGGTGGCCTGCGGTGACGCGCCGAACGACCTGCCGATGATGGAGCGCGCCGATCATGCCATCGTCTTTCCCGCCCGGGACGGCGGCTACCTCGCACCGGACAATCCGAACACCTACCGGGCGCCGGTCGCCGGCCCGGCGGCATGGCTGGAGGCGGTGAGCGGGGTGCTGAACCGCTGCGGTCGGGGTCTCATGACCGGGTAGGCCGCTCTCCGCGCTGTGACGGGAGCGGAGCGGGCGGGCTAGAATGGTCCGACGACATACTCTTGGGGGGAGAGAGCGAATGACCGAGACGACCATTCCTGGAACGGATGCCGACCTGCAGCGCGCGCTGGCCGATGTGAACCTGCCGACGCTGCTGATGGTGATGACGCAGATCTCCGGCGACGACCGCTGGATGAGCGAACGCTACACACCAGCGCCCATCGTGGTGCCCGAAGGCAGCCTGTTCCCGGATGACTCGGGTGACTACAGCGACGAGATCGCCAGCGAGATCCGGTCCGCGGCATTCGACATGCTGAAGGCGCTGCGCGACGAGCCGCGTGAGCTGCCCGGCGCACCTGACCTTGCCCGCATGCGGCAGATGATGGAGTTCTCCACCGCGGAGCCGGTGGAAGACGCGTTTGCTGCCATGTTGCTGGAGGAAACGGGGTTCGTCGACCGCGACGACGTCTGGCGGGCCATGCTGGACAACGCGCTTGCCGGGAAGGGTGTGAAGGACTTCAACGTGATCGTGGTTGGTGCGGGCATGTCCGGTATCTGCGCCGGCATCAAGCTCACCGATGCCGGCATTCCCTACACGATTCTCGAGAAGAACGACGCCGTGGGCGGCACCTGGTACGAGAACACTTATCCGGACTGCGGCGTGGATACGCCCAACCACTTCTACTCCTACTCGTTCGAGCGTAACCCGAACTGGTCCGGCTACTTCTCCAAGCGCGACGAGCTCTACGACTACTTCGAACGCTGCACCGACAAGTACGGCATCAGGAGCAACATCCGCTTCAACACCGAAGTCCAGGCCATGCGCTTCGACGAGACGGCGGGTCTGTGGCACGTCGACCTGCGCAACGCGGACGGCAGCTCCGGGACACTCACGGCCAATGCGGTGATCAGCGCGGTGGGGCAGCTCAACCGGCCGATCATTCCGGACTTCCCGGGGCTCGACCGCTTCGAAGGAGAGTCGTTCCACTCCGCGCGCTGGCGCCACGACGTGGACGTGACGGGCAAACGTGTCGCCGTGATCGGCACCGGCTGCAGCGCGGTGCAGCTCCTGCCGAAGACGGCGGAGAAGGCCGCGCACACCACGGTGTTCCAGCGCTCGCCGCACTGGATCTCGCCCAACAAGGACTACTACCGGCCGGTGGAGCCGGGTCTGATCTGGGCGCTCAACCACATTCCCTTCTACGCCGAGTGGCACCGGGCGCGGATGATCTTCGGCTTCATGGACCGCAACTGGCCGGCTGTGCCGGAGGACCCGTCCTGGACGCACAAGGGCCGGGCCATGAGCGAGGTGAACGACGGCCTGAGGGAAGCACTCACAGCCTACATCAGCGAGCAGCTCGGACCCCGCCAGGATCTCATGGCCAAGTGCGTGCCGGATTTTCCCGTCTTCGGGAAGCGACTGATCATCGACAACAACTGGTATCCCACCGTCGCCCGGGACGACGTGAACCTGGTGACCGATCCCATCGTCGCCATCCACCCGAATGGCATCGAGACCGCGGACGGCACGCTGCACGAGGTGGACGTGATCGTCTTCGCCACGGGCTTCAACACCAACCATTTCCTCTGGCCCATGGACGTGGTGGGGCGCTCGGGCGCGACCCTCGAGGACCGCTGGGGCGATTACCCCCGCGCCTACAAGGGCATGCTGGTGCCCGACTACCCGAATCTGTTCTGCCTGTACGGGCCGAACACCAACATCGTCCACGGCGGCAGCATCATCTACTCCATCGAGTGCCAGGTGCACTACGTCATGCAGTGCCTGGCGCTGATGATCGGCCGCCGGGCTCGGGCGCTGGAGATCCCGGAGTCGGTCAACGACGAGTACAACGACGAGGTGCAGGCCATCAGCCGGACGCTCGCCTGGGGGCATCCGGGGGTGCAGAGCTGGTACAAGAACTCTGACGGCAAGGTGGTGAACAACTCTCCCTTCTCAAACCTGGAGTTCTGGCAGCGCACCCACGACGTGGAGCCGAACCGCTACGCGCTGGGATGACGCTTCCCGGTGCGGGTGTTTCTGGGCTGCTTTCTCACCGCCGAGTCCGCCGAGGCGCTGTCGGAGGTGCAGGACGAGCAGATGCCGGTTCTGCCCGGCATGCGGCGGGTCCCGGTTGCCAACCTGCACGTGACGCTGCACTTCCTCGGCCCGGTGCCGGTCGAGCGGCGGGGCGACGTGCTCACCCTCGCAGACCTGCTGCCGGCCGAGCATCTGGTTGCAGCGGTCCGCTGCTTCACGGGTTTTCCGAAGCCGGCTCGCGCCCGGGTGCTGGTGGCGCAGCTGGAGGATCCCGACGGCAAGCTCGGCGGCTGGCACGAGCTGCTGGCCGGGCGGTGGCCGACGGGGGAGGGGCGTCGCTTCGATCCGCACGCGACCCTCGCCAGAAGCCGCTCACCCGTGCGCCTGCCGCCACTGCCTGACCCGGGTGGGATCACGGTCACTTTGCAGCCTCCAGCCGCCTACGTCAGTGAGACCCTGCCGGAAGGCGCCCGATATCGCCGGCTGCGGGAACAGACGTAGCGTGTGGTGGAGGCTGCAGGATCACAGGTCCGGTGGGCACCGGGCACCAGCTGGTTCGCTCATAGGCCGAGCACCTGCTTGGCGAGCACGTCGCGCTGCACCTCGCTGGCGCCGGAATAGATGGTGGCGGCCCGCTCGTTGAGATAGGTCGGCATGGCGGTCACCGCGCATTGCGGACCGACGATCTCGGCCCGGGTGTAGGGGTTCAGCGCCTGCGGCTGAAACGGCAGTCCGTACCAGCTCACCGCCTCCAGCGCGAGCTCGGTGATGCGCTGCTTCACCTCGGAGCCGAGCGTCTTCAGCACGGAGGAAATGGCACCGGGGCTTTCCCCCCGGGTGGTGGCCGAGAGCACGCGCAGCTCCAGCATCTGCACCCGGTCGAGAAAGATCTCCGCCTCCGAGAGCTTTCGGGCGAAGGCCGGTTCGCAGCACAGGGCACCGCCGCAGCCGTCCGGCAGGCGCTGGGCCAGACGCTTCACCCGCGCCAGGGCTTCCCGCACCCAGCCGGTGTTCACGTTGGTGGCCCGGGCGTGCTGCATCAGCGACTTGGCGACGCGCCAGCCGTCCCCTTCGTCACCCACCCGGCCGCTGACAGGTACGCGCACGTCGTTGAAGAAGACCTGGTTGAATTCGTGGTCGCCGGAGAGGCTGATGATCGGCTGCACGTCGAGCCCCGGCGAGTCCATGGACAGCAGCAGGAAGGTGATGCCTTCCTGCTTCCGTCCGCTGTCCGAGGTTCGCGCCAGGCAGAACATGTGGGTGGCGAAGTGGGCGCCGGTGGTCCAGATCTTGGAGCCGTTGAGCACGTAGTGATCGCCGTCGCGGACGGCCCTGAGCTTGAGGCTGGCCAGGTCCGAACCGGCACCGGGCTCCGAGTATCCCTGGCACCAGACGTGCTCGCCGGACAGGATCTTCGGCAGGTACTCGCTCTGCTGGGCGCGGGTTCCGCGGGCCATGAGGATCGGACCGATGTGGCGCACGCCCATGTTGAAGAGCAGCGGTGCGCCCGCCCGGAAGCACTCGGAGGTGAAGATGTGATTCTCGAGATCGGTCCAGCCCGTGCCGCCGTGCTCGACGGGCCAGGTCGGGGCGACCCATCCCTGACGGGCCAGAATGCCGTACCAGCGCCGGCCCGCCTCGATCTCGGTGAAGACGCCGGTCGTCAGCCGCGCAGCGGTCTTCAGTTCCTCGTCGAGATTCTCGCGGAGGAAGACACGGACCTGGTCCCGGAACGGGACCGTCTCGGCGGGCAGTGAGGCGAGCACACGGAAATTCCCACAGGATAACGATCCAACGTTAGCGTGCCGGCTCCGGCGGCAGTTTGCGCAGGATCAAATCCGCTGCGGATAGTGCCCCGCGGTGGTGACGCGGTGGTGAAAGGTGATAAAAGTGCCGGATGGCGGATCTCACCGACGACGTTCTGGTCACCCTCCGGCGAATCATCCGGGCCAACGACCTGCATTCGCGCAAGCTCGGCCGGGAGACGGGTCTCACCACGCCGCAGCTCGTCGTCATGCGGGCCATCGAGGCAGCGGGTGCGGAAGCGCCCACGGTGTCGGAAATCAGCCGCCGGGTCAGCCTCAGTCAGGCAACGGTGACCAACATTCTGAACCGGCTCGAAGGTCAGAAGCTCGTCCGCCGGCAGCGCAGCGAGACGGACAAACGGCGCGTGAACCTGAGCGTTACCCCCGCCGGCAGGAAGCTGCTGCACAGCGCACCCCAGCCTCTGCAGGAAGGGTTCATCGTCCGTTTCAACCAGCTGGCGGACTGGGAGCAGCATCTGATCGTCTCCTCGCTGGCGCGGGTCGCCGCGATGATGGATGCGGAGGATCTGGACGCAGCGCCATTGCTGGCGCCCGGAGAAGAGGTCCGTTAACGCGCTTTTTCCCCGGTCAGGACGACGGCCGGCGGCAGGTTCCGCAGCACGGAGGAGATGCCGAATCCGCGCCGGAACGAGTGCTGGACCAGCGCCCGGAGCAATGAAGCGCGGCGGGTGGGATAGCAGTGAACGTAGCTGAATGCCCGGAAGACGGCATCGTCCGACATGCAGTCGCGGATGTCCGTGAGCACCGTCGAGAGCACGGACTCTTCCATGAGCAGCAGCGGCACCCCGCAGATGACCACCGTGGCCGGCGGCAGTGATCGCTCGCGACAGATTCGCCGCACGTCCACGATGTCTCCGGTTGCGAACTCGAGCGACGGGAAGCGGGCGGACAGGTAGCGGGCCATGTCTTCGTCACGCTCGATGCCGAGATAGGTCGTCCTCACGCCGCGCTGGTGAAGGGTGCTGATTTCCCGGGTGAACGAGCCGGTCCCGGGTCCGAGCTCCAGCACCACGTCGTCCGCACCCACATCCAGGTCCCGGAACATGCTCCGGGTGAGGTAGCGTGAGCTCGGGCAGATGGCGGCAACCTTGCCGGGTCGGCTGAGGAAGCGGCTGAAGAAAAAGACGAGCTCGCCCGCGGATACGAACGGTTTCATGTATCTCGGCTCACGGGAGACGGGACGCTGTCATTCTACCGGTCCGGGGGTCTGCGGTCAGCGGATCGTGAGCGACCTGGGGACCCGGGTCAGGAGCTCACAGCCATCCCTCGTGACCACCACCGTGTCGGAGAGAAAGTAGTCGCCACGACCCGATCTCAGCAGCCAGGACATCAGGTGGAAGACCATGCCCGGCCGGAGCTCGAGCTCCGAGTCGCTTCTGAGGCCGACGGGGACACCGCTGCCGCTCCAGCTCGGCGGAAAACCGATGCCGACGGCATAGCCGCAGTGGTGGCGGCGGTAGCCGGCGAGTCCTGCCTGATCCACCTCGGCCTGCCAGGCAGCATAGACGTCCCTGGCGAGCACGCCCGGCCGGATGGCATCCGCCGCGGCGTCGATCGCCGCTTCGCAGATCTGCTGGATGCGGCGCGCCCGTCTCGGGGCGCTGCCGATGAAGATGAGCCGGCCGGCCGGTGCGTGGTAGCGCTCCACGCAGCCGCTCATCTCGAGAAACAGGAGATCCCGACCGGCCAGCGGGCGGTTCTCCCAGGAGCCGTGCTCGTGCTCCAGCGTGCGGGTGGCCCGCACCAGCGGCACGAAACCGGGCCAGGTGCCGCCACGATGAAACATGGTCTGGTAGATGGCGGCCATGATGTCGCGCTGCTGCACGCCGGGTCCTGCAGAAGCGATCGCGGCGAGCAGCATGGAATCGGTGAGGGCGGCTGCCTGACGCGTGTAGGTGAGCTCCTGAGCGGACTTGATCAGGCGGCACTCGGCAACCAGATCCGAGGCGTCCTCGAACGCCGCCCGCGGCAGGCCGTCGATGATGCGCTGGGCGATGCCGAACGGAAAGAACGAGCTGCTTGCTTCGAAGCCCAGCCGCGCACCCGCAAGACCGGCTTCCGCCACCGCGTCCACCGTCACCCGTGCCGGTGCGTCGAAGTGCGGCGCGCTGCGGTTTGCGGAGCGCGTGTTCATCCCGAAGCTCATCGACCAGGGTCGCAGGCCCCGCTCGTCGCCGGTGTCGGCAGGGGCAGCGAACAGGAGGTCCGACGCGTCGTCCGAGGCCGGCGGCGGCGGCTCGATGCCATCGGAGTATTTGCGGTGATGCACCCCGGGTACCTTGTCACGGATCGTGGCATGCTCCATGGCCCGCGTGATCAGCACCGGCTCCTGCTCACAGGGCACCAGCAGCAGCTGATAGGCGAAGTAGCCCTGATAGTTGAGCCCGCAGAGATAGAAGATGTTCTCCGGACTCGAGATCAGCAGCCCGTCCAGGTTGCGGGCTCTCATGAGGCTGCGCACGCGGTCCAGCCGCAGGTCGTACTCACCGGCCTCGAACGGCCGCTTGTGGGGCTTTTTCATGCGGCCTCTTGAACCCGTCAGGAAATGCTCCCCGGGCGGGCGGCACCCCCCAGGGCGGGCGAACCGGCAAATCCGAGCGCCCGGCCGATGCCGAACACACAGAATCCGGCGAGGATCGCCAGGGTGCCTTCGTAGTAGGCGCCGAGGTAGTCGAACTGCAGCCAGCTGTACACGCCTGCCACCCCCGTCAGCATCATCGCCACCGCAAGACCCTGGGAAGGACGCTGCCCCAGTGCCAGAACCAGGAGCAGCGGCCCGAAGCAGGCGGCCAGCACGGCCCACGAGGCGATGACCAGGTCGAAGACGCTGTCCGTGCTGGAGAGCGCCAGCCACAGTGCGAAGCCCGTTACGAGCACGGTGGTCACCTTGGCCACCCAGACGTTGTGCGGCAGCCTCGCCACGTTCTCCGCGAGCGACCCGGCGCAGCTCAGAATCAGCGAGTCTGCCGTGGACATGGTGGCGGCGAAGATGCCGGCGAGCACCAGCCCGACGCCCACCGGATGCAGCAGCTCCATGGCAATCGTCGGCAGCGCGAGCTCGGGATCGAAGGTGGCGGTCTCGGGCAGCAGCACCCGGGAGAGCAGGGCCACCGCGTTGGCCACGAAGTAGAAGCCGATGAACCACAGGTAGTAGTAGAGGCGGGCACGGTTGGTGTGCGCCGGTGTGTCCAGGGCCATGAAGCGGATCATGATGTGCGGCTGTCCGATCACGCTGAATCCGGCAAAGAGCCAGCCGATGATGAAGAGCGCGGGCCCCCAGGTGTCTCCCAGCGAGAGACCGGTCGGAATCAGCGACATGTAGTCCGGAGAAACGGCAGACAGTGCCCGCCACGTCTCGCCGACGCCGCCGAGCGTATTCACGCCCACCACCAGCATCAGCGTCATGGCGATGATCATCACCACCGACTGGGCGGCGTCGGTCCAGATGCTGGCGCGGATGCCGCCGGCGAGGCAGTAGAGCAGCACAATGCCGGCGCCGATGATGGCGCCCGTGGCCTGCGGCCAGCCGAACAGCACGTGCAGCGCCTTGCTGCCCGCGGTGAGCTGAGCGGCGGCGTAGGTGCCGAGAAACAGCACGGTCACCACGCCGCCGAGGTGACGCACCCAGGGATGGTCCACGCCGTGCCAGCGGGAGAGCACCCCCGGAAAGGTGTCGCCCACGCCGGAGGTGGTGGCCTCCCGCAGCCGCCTGTGCACGAACTGCGAGGCGAGGAAGTCGCCGACGATCCAGCCGAACATGAGCCAGGTGGCCGGCAGTCCGGTGACATAGGTGTAACCGATGACGCCGATGAACATGTAGCCGCTGTTGTTGGTGGCCACGGCCGAGAGCCCCACGAGCCAGGGCTGCACGTTCTGATCGGCCAGCAGGTAATTGCGCCGGTCGGGACGCGACTGGCGATAGGAGAGCACGCCCACCAGCACGAAGCCGAGCAGGAACAGCACGAATGTGGTCGCGATCATGCGGCGCGATCCGCGGCTTCGTTACCCTCGGCCGTGCTGCCCGCGAAGATGGAGTCGTGCAGCGCCCGAACGGACTCGGCGTACTGTTCCTCTTCCACCACGAAGCGTGCGTCCACACCGCGCAGCGGCTGGGACACCGACAGGATCTTCACACCGGCGGCGCCGAGCGCTGCCGCGCAGCGGGCGAGAATGCCCGGCATGTCCATGTCCGTGCCGATGGCACAGACGAAGGCGACCTTTTTCGAGGCGATGCCCGCGTCCGGAAAGATTTCCTCCAGGTGCTCGGTGAGCCGCCGTGCCGTTCGCAGCGGGCAGGTCACGTAGTGGGTGATGGAATTGGCGTTGAGGTCCTTGCCGATGGAGCGGACGCGGAACCGGCTCAGCGCCTCGATGAAGCGGGTTTCGAAGGCCATCTGCGCACCGATCATGTCCTGATCGAACACCTCGATGGCCATCACGGAGCGCCGTCCGGCGATGATCTCCACCCGGGGCTTGTCGCTCCGGTAGCTGCCGTCGATGAGGGTGCCGCTGTGGTCGGGCTGGAAAGCATGCTTCACCCGCAGCGGTATGTTGCGCTTGCGCAGCATACCGGCGGCACTCGGGTGGATGGCCTCCATACCCAGATTGGCGAGCTGGTCGGTCACGTCGTAGTTGGTCCGGCCGATGGGCACGCTGCGCTCGGCGCCGACGATCTTCGGATCGCCGCTGGAGAGGTGATATTCCTTGTGGATCACCGCCTCATCCGGCTGTGTGAGCACCGCAATCCGGCTCATGGTGATTTCCGTGTAGCCGCGGGCATAACGCTTCACCAGGCCCTCCTCGCACTGGGCATAGCCGGTGACGATGGGCAGCTCCCGGGTCACGTCCACGTTCTGCAGACCGAGGACGATGCGGCCGTCGAGCTTCAGCGAGCGGGAGTCCCGCCAGCCTGTCAGGTCCACGAACCGCGCTGCCACCCCGTGCTCATTGAGCAGCATGGCGGCATTGTGGGCGCTGTGGGCCTCGCCCATGGAGCTCAGCAGCTCCCGCACCCGGTCCAGATAGGCATCCAGGTCGAACGGGCCGAAGCTGCAGACCCGCTGCACGTCGGACAGACACTGGCGGGCGTCGGCAATGCGCTCCTCGACGAACCGATCGGCTTTCGTCAGGAGCGGTGCGGATTCCTGGAAGAACTCGGCGTTCACCGCCTGCATGCGGCGGCCGACGTCGGAGAGCTGATCCTGCCACTCGTCCGCGTCTTCCCCCTCGCTGAACAGGCTGAACACGCCGGGCTCACCCGAGTGCTTGTGCTCGAGCAGCAGATCGGTCATGCCGCCGAAGGCCGAGACCACGACGATGCGGCCGTACTCCGGGTTGCCCGCATCGTCCGCGAACAGGGTGTCCAGCAGCTCGGGAAAGCGGGACATGGATGTGCCGCCGATCTTCTCCACGGCCTTGATGCTCATTGTCTGTGCCTCCTCGGCAATATCTCCACATGCTCACGGGCGCCGACGAATTCCGGTCGGGGGGCGGGTGCGGCAAAGGGCTCCGTCAGAGCGTTGCTGACGGCGTTGTAGACCACGAACAGGTTGGTGCGGGGAAAAGGCGTGATGTTGCCGTTGGAGCCGTGCAGCACGTTGCAGTCGAAGAACACGGCGGACCCCGCGCCGCCGGTCGGCGCCTTGATGCCGCGCCGGCGGGCGAGTCGCGCCACCGTCGCTTCGTCCGGGGTGCCGACACGCTGCTCGACGAGCGACTCGCGGTAGTGGTCCGACGGGGTGGTACCGGCGCAACTGATGAACGTGTGGTGGGAACCGGGAACGATCATCAGTGGTCCGTTCGTCGCCAGCGTCGGTGTCAGCGAGACCGACAGGCTGAGTGCCCGCATGCGCGGCATGCCGTCTTCCGCGTGCCAGGTCTCGAAGTCGCTGTGCCAGTAGAACTCGCGACCCCGGAACGCCGGTTTGTAGTTGAGCCGGGACTGGTGCACGTAGACGTCGTCACCCAGGATGCTGCGCACCAGGTTCAGCACCCGGTCGTCCTCGCAGAGCGACGCGAAGGTCTCGGATACCCGGTGCACGGCGAACAGCGATCGCAGGCTCGTCGTGCCGGACTCGAAGAACGCGTTCTCGGGCTGCTCGATTGCGGCATCCGTTCTCAACCGCTCGGCCTCCGCGAGCAGCGCGTCGACGTCTGCCGGCGGGACGAGCTCGGGCACGAACAGGTAGCCGTCGCGCTCGAATCGTGTCAGCCGCTCCCGGTCGGCGGAAGGCGCCTTCACGTCCGGCTGCCGGTAGACCACCGGATCCTGGCGCTCGATGAGCCCCGGTTCGCTGCCGCGGGTGGGGTAGGGGTCGTGCATTTCCGGGCTCACTCGACGATGGTTTCGGCGTCCAGGGTGTAGGCGCCGTCCTCGTTGTGCACCTCCTTGCCGTTGAGTGGCGGATTGAAGACGCAGGCGAGGGACAGGGTTTCCGTTGCGGTCAGCACATGCCGGTCGTGCTTGTCGAGGGCATAGATGACGCCGGGCTCGATCACGTGCTCGCGACCGGTCTCCAGATCCTTGAGTCGGCCGCGCCCGGACAGACAGAAAACGGCCTCCAGATGGTTCTGGTACCACATCTCGTTCACCGTGCCCTTGTAGATGGTGGTGATGTGAAAGGAGAAGCCCATATGGTCCGATTTGAGCAGCAGGCGGACGCTCTCCCAGTTGTCGGTGACGATCCGGCGCTCCGTGGAGCGCGCGTCTTGCAGGGTTCTTACGATCATTCAGGACACCTTCCGGTATGCGTTGGCGAGCACCTCGGCGGTGGCGGTGCGGATGATCGAGAGACCCTCCTTGAGCTCCGCCTCGGTGATGGTGAGCGGGCACAGGCACTTCACGACCTGACCTTCCGAGCCGCTGGTCTCGATGACGAGACCCTTCTTGAAGCAGGCACGGGCGATGGCGGTGGCCATCTCGCCGTCCGGGCAGTTGAGACCCTGCATCATGCCGCGGCCCCGGGGTTCCAGGGTTCCGCGCGGCGCCAGGCGGGCGATGTCGTCGAGGCCCGAGCGGAGCTGCTGCGCCCTGCGGACGACGTGGTCCATCAGTGCGTCGTCCTGCCAGAAGGTTTCCAGCGCCGTGGTGGCGGTGACGAAGGCGTGGTTGTTGCCGCGGAACGTGCCGTTGTGCTCGCCGGGCTTCCACTGATCCAGATGCGGCCGGAACAGGGTGACGGCGAACGGCAGCCCGTAACCGGAAAGCGACTTGGACAGCGTGATCATGTCCGGCTCGATGCCGGCGGGCTCGAAGCTGAAGAACGTGCCCGTTCGTCCGCAGCCGGCCTGGATGTCGTCCACGATCAGGAGGATGTCCCGCTCGCGGCAGATCTGCTCGATCCGCTTCAGCCAGTCGAAGCTCGCCACGTTGAGCCCACCCTCGCCCTGAACGGTCTCGACGATCACCGCTGCGGGGTGGTCGACACCGCTCGACGGGTCGTCGAGCATCCGTGCGAGATAGTCCGTGGTGTCGACGTCAGGGCCGAAATAGCCGTCGTAGGGCATGGGTGTCACCCCGGTGAGGGGCACGCCCGCCGCGCCGCGGTGGTGCGAATTGCCTGTGGCCGCCATGGCGCCGAGCGAGACGCCGTGAAAGCCGTTGGTGAAGCTGATGATGTTGTGCCTGCCCGTGACGTTGCGGGCGAGCTTCATGGCCGCCTCCACCGCGTTGGTGCCGGTGGGCCCGGTGAACTGGACCACGTACTCGAGACCGCGGGGTTCGAAGATGATGCTCTGCAGTGCGGTCAGGAATCGCTCCTTGGCCGAAGTGTGCATGTCGAGCCCGTGGGTGATGCCGTCCGCTTCGATGTACTCGAGCAGCGCGGTCTTCAGTGCGGGATGGTTGTGTCCGTAGTTCAGCGTGCCGGCGCCGGCCAGAAAGTCGAGGTAGCGTCTGCCGTCGGCGTCGAACAGGCAGGCGCCGCGCGCCTTCTGGAAAACCGTCGGGAACGAGCGGGCATAGCTCTGAACCTCTGACTCGATCGCGTCGAAAATGTCGCTCATGGTGTTGATTCCCCTGAAAATTGATATGGATGACCCACCGCGGTGGATCGTGTCGAGGTCAGGCTCGTGGCTGCAGTGCGGCCGATCGGCCCACGGAGAATGGTCCGATCCGGAACAGCACCTCCTCGTCGTGGGCACCGTCGAAGTGCCTGTCCGACTCGAAGAGCACGGAACGGCTGAGGCGCGCGTCGAGCTTTCCGGCCACCTTTTCGAATACCGCCGCCGAGGCGTCGTTGGCCGGTGTGACGGTGGTCTCCAGATAGCGGACATCACCGAGCCGCTCGATCAGCTCGAGCAGCATCCGGGGTGCCAGACCCTCGCCCCGGCCCTCGGGCGCCACGCCCACCTGCCAGACGAACAGCACGTCTTCACGGCCCGGAATGCGGTAGCCGCTGACGAAGCCCGCCAGCTTCCCGTTCAGCTCGGCAACGATGGCCGTGTCGCCGAAGTGCGACACCTGGAGCAGGTTGCAGTAGCGGGAGTTGGTATCGAGCGGAGGACAGCGTTCTACGAGGTTGTGCAGCGCCGCGCCGTCTTCCGGTGTCGGTCGCCTCAATCGCATAGACATTTTAGAAGTCTAATTAATATTAATTAGTAAGGTAAGTATTCATCGGGAGTAGCAGCTGCGCAGTATAACGGCCGGTTTTCGAAAATACGAGGAAAAATGTTAATAAAAAGATGAATATGCGAAATCTGTGCGTTCTGCACGGATGGATTGCCTGCAAAGGATCGTCTGGTTAATAAATTAGAGAACTAATCAATATCCCGATACCCGCCGCGGCGCGCCTTGAGTTTTGCCCGCTGGCGGGTCTTAACTTGCCGCTGTCTTTTAGAAGGTCGGGAACGGAGGGGTCGAATGGAGCTTGCAGGTAAGGTCGCCGTCATCACAGGCGGCAGTGGTGGCATCGGTCGGGCCATGGCGAAGGCCTTTCTGGCGGAAGGCGCGAACGCCGTCGTGCTCGCCGATCTCGATGCGGCGGCGGTGACGTCCGCGGCGCGGGACATCGGCTGCGAGGGCATGGCCTGCGACGTGACGGACGAGGCGCAGATCCAGACGCTCGTGCGCCAGACCATCGACCGTCACGGGCGGATCGATCTCTTTTGCTCGAATGCGGGTGCGGGCGGCGCCGGGGTGCTCACGGATGCCGCCAACGAGGTCTGGCAGAAGCAGTGGGAGCTGCACGTGATGTCGCACCTCTACGCGGCACGCGCCGTGCTGCCGGACATGATCGCGCGCGGAGACGGCTACCTGCTGAACACGGCCTCCGCCGCCGGGCTGCTGGCCGCCATCGGATCCGGTCCCTACACCGTGACCAAGGCCGCCGCGGTGAAGCTCGCCGAGTTCCTCGCCATCACCCACGGCGACGACGGCATCAAGGTCTCCGTGCTCTGTCCTCAGGGTGTGAACACGGCCATGGCACCGCGCAGCCTGGGCGACGGGCAGACGGATGGCATCATCGAGCCGGAAGATCTGGCGAGGACGGTGGTGGAAACGCTCCGGGAGGAGCGCTTCTACGTGCTGCCCCACCCGGAGGTGGCCGAGTACGTGCGCCGCAAGGGCGACGACGTGGACCGCTGGCTGCACGGCATGCGGCGGCTCAGACGGAAATCCGTGGAGGTCTGAACCGGCCGGCTCCGCAATCAGTCGAGGCGCACCACGCGGGTCCCCAGATTGCCGCCCGCGAGCAGATCCACGAACGCCGCGGGCGCGGCCTCCAGCCCGCGCACCTCGTCCGTCAGGCTCTTCAGGCGCCCGTCCTTCAGCCAGCCGGCGATCTCGGCGCGTGCCGCCAAATACTCGGAGGCGAAGTCGAAGACCAGAAAGCCGCGCATGGTGAGGCGCTTGTTCACGAGAAGCCCGGGCACGCCCTTGGGTCCCGGCTCGGGAGAGTCCGTGTCGTACTGCGAGACCACGCCACAGCAGGCGATGCGGCCGTTCACGTTCATGCGGAAGAGGGCGGCGCCGAGAATCGGGCCGCCGGTGTTGTCGAAGTAGACGTCCATGCCGTCCGGCGTGGCGGCCTTCAGCGCTTCGCGGAAGTCGTCCTCGCGGTAGTTCACCGCTGCGTCGAAGCCGAGATCCCGCGTCAGCACGTCACCCTTCGCGTCGCTGCCGGTGACGCCGACGGCCCGGGTGCCGGCGATCTTCGCCATCTGCCCCACCAGGTGTCCCACCGAGCCCGCGGCGGCGGACACCATCACGGTTTCGCCCGACCTGGGCGCACCGATCCGCAGCAGGCCGAAATACGCTGTCAGGCCGTTGACCCCGAGGGGGCCGAGATAGTCCACGGGATCGTTGTCGGGATCGAGCCTGGTCAGCGCGCCGGCGGCGTGCGTGGAGTAGGCCTGCCAGCCCGTGGGCCCGAGCACCTTCTCGCCCGGCCGGAACGCAGCCGAGTTGCTCGTCACCACTTCGCCGACCCCGGTGCCGTTCATGACGATGCCCGTCTTCGGGGCGCCGGCGTAGCTGGCGCTGCCCTGCAGGCCAGCCCGGGTGCCGGCGGTGATGGCGAAGGCCAGGGTTCTGACCAGCACCTCGTCGGCACCCGGCTCGCGCACGGTGCCGGTCGCGAGCCGGTAGTTGCTGGCGGAGAGCTTGCCCTTCGGCAGCGAGTCGATCAGTACCTGAGGATTGTCCATGCGGCAGGCTCCTGTGATGGTTTCAGCCGTTGAGGCCTTCTTCGCCGTAAAGAGTGGCGGGACCGCGTCCACCCGGGCCGAGTCGACCCTGATCGCCGAAGTGGCCCTTGCCCGGAATGTGATTGATCTCGATGCGGATGCCGTCCGGATCTTCGAAGAGCACGGAGTAGTAGCCGGGCGCGAAGCGATCGCCGTCCTCGGGCTCGTGCACCATGCGTGCGCCGAGGGAACGGGCGTGTGCCGCGATCGCATCCACGTCTTCCCGGGAACGGGCGCGGAGGCAGAAGTGGTGCAGCCCCACCGTCCACTGATCGAAGGTCTTCCCGCGCTTGTCCGGAGGTGCCAGACGCGCCAGCAGCCCCGTTCTGCCGCCGATGCAGTACACGGTGTCGTCGTTTCGGATCAGGGTGGTGAGCCCCATGAAGTGACAGAGCGACTCCCAGAACGGCAGCCCTTCCGGGCTGTTGATCGTGAACTGAATGTGCGCGACGCCGTTGATCTCCACGCTCATGGCTTTCTTCTCCGCAAGAAGAGCCAACCATAGAGGCCGGCGTTCACGACCACAACCAGGCTGCCGAGTGCGAGCTGCAGATCGCTGGTGAGTTCGGCCGGATAGAGCAGGGGCACCAGGTAGTGCTCGACGAAGCCGCCGTCATAGCCGGCTTCGCCGCCGCGATGGCGCAGGTGGACCTCCAGCGGCGTGAGCGGGCAGACCCGACCGGAGAACTCGACGAAGGCGCCCCAGGCGGCCGCGGGCAGGTGAATCCACACAACCTTCGGCCAGCGCACGGCGAGCAGCGCGCCAAGGACAACGAACAGCACGAAGCCGAGATGAGCGAGCACCACGAGATCGGCCAGGAGGTGATACGGCATGGCCGATTCAGCTTGTCATCGCTGTCGCGGGGCTGCAATCGGCTCCAGTGTTTCCGGATCGAGCGCCTGACCGGTGTTCGGTATCCGGGCGCGCAGGGTTCCCGTGCTGCTGAGGCTGACCTCGAAGCCGGTACCCACCATCCCGGTCTGGATGCTCGCGATGTAGAGCGCCTCCCGGGGCTCGTTGTCCATGCGCAGCAGCCACACGTCATACGTCGCCGGGGGGAGTCCGGCAGACCAGCTGCAGCTGAATTCGGTGCCACAGGGCCAGCGAGCATGGGCGCCTGCATGGTCGAGCTCCGCCTCGAGGGAGGCGATCAGATCGCGGGTCTGAACCATGGCGATGTCGAACGACAACCGATAAACCCCCATCATCACGACGATGGTGAGGCAGGCGGTCGGTATGGCCCAGGACCAGAGGCGTGCGGATCGATGACGGCGAAAAGGAATGAGTACGAGTCGGACACCGAGTATCAGCATCGCAACCAGGAGGGCCACAGGGAGCAGCAGCAGCACCAGGCTGGGACCTGCCGGCATCGTCGCCAGGAGCAGCATCGACGGGAGGAGAAACCGGAGGCGTTCCAGCGTCCCGGCCGCCCGCCAGAGACCGATCGGATCGCGCCAGCTTAGCGGAGGTTGTTGGGATGCGGTCATGTCCCCAGTCTAGGGGTCAATCTGCGCAGAATCCGTACCCGGGCCTCGTTCAGGACGTGCGGTAGTTCCCCGGCCGCTTCTCGAAGAAGGCCGCCACCGCCTCCCGGTGATCCGGCTCGGCATGGCAGACGGCCTGAAAAGCCGCGGACATGTCCAGGAGCTCGGAGAGGCTCGCCCGCTCGCTCGCCCGCATGAGCTGTTTGGTGAGCCGGATCGCGTGCGGCGGGTTGGCTGCGATGCTGGCGGCGAGCGCGAGCGCCCGGTCGAGCAGCGCATCGCCATCCACCACCTCCGAGACCAGGCCCATGGCGAGCGCCTCGTCGGCGCTCACCGGATCGCCGCTGAACGCCATCTTGCAGGCGTTGGAGTAGCCCACGGCCCGGGGCAGGAACCAGGCGCCACCGTCGCCGGGAATAATGCCGAGCTTCACGAAGCTCTCGGCGAACGATGCGTTCCGGGCGGCAATGCGGATATCGCACATGGTGGCCAGATCGCAGCCCGCGCCGACGGCCGGGCCGTTGACCGCAGCGATCACGGGTACGTTCAGCGCGAAGATCGCCCGCGGGATTCGCTGGATGCCCTTGCGGTAGGCGTCCGCCTGATCGAACGGATCCCCCGCAAAGAGGCCCTTGCGGTCGCGCATGTCCTTGACGTTGCCGCCAGCGCAGAACGCGCTGCCTGCGCCGGTGAGCACCACGCAGCGGACGGACGGGTCGTCGTTCACCTCGGCGCAGGTCTGCTCGAAGTCTTCGAACTGCTCGGGCCCGGTGAGCGCGTTGCGCGTGTCCGGGCTCGACATGGTCAGCAGCAGAACGTGATCGTGCCGTTCGCGGGCGAGAAAGCGCATGGGATCAGGGCAGCTGGATCAGCCAGCCGCCGTCCTTGAACCACTTCTGGTTCAAACGCTCGAGCACGCCGCCGGCCTCCATGGCGCGCATGTAGTTCTGCACCAGGTTGAGCAGCAGCGGGTCGTTCGCGGGGACGGCGATGCCGATGGGCTCGATGGTCAGCGGCCGGTCGGCGGCTACGAGGCCGGCATCGGGCCAGCGCATCATGGACAGCATGATGATGCTGGCGTCGGCCACGAACAGCTCCACCTTGTTGGCGAGCAGCAGGTCGATGGCCTCGTTGTAATCTTTGGTAGCGGTCAGCTCGGCATTGGGGGCCACCTTCTTCACGAACTCTTCGCTGGTGGAGCCCTTGAGCGCGGCGATCTTGCGCTTGGTCGAGCCGATCTCCTCGGTGCCGAGAGCGGCGATGGTCTCGGAGCGGGCGAGGATCGACTTGCCGGTGACGTGATAGGGGGCGACGAAGGCGGCGCGCATGTTCCTCGGCAGGGTAGCCGTCATGCCCGAGATCACCAGATCCACCTTACCGGACTCGAGGGAAGGCAGGAGCTGCTCGAAGGGCATGTCGACGATCTGCAGGTCCACTTCCAGCGCGGTGGCCAGCAGGGTGGCCAGATCCACGTCCATGCCGATGATGCTGCCCTCACGGCTGGTGAAGTTGAACGGCGGCTGGCCGCCGGACATACCGACCTTCAGGGTGCCGGCGGCGGCGATCCGCTTGAGCACCGGTGCGGTGTCCGCCGCGCTGGCGGCAAGCGGCAGGCTGACCAGCGCGCCCGCGAGCAGGCCACAGATCAGGGTCAGAAGGCCGCGGCGGGTCGTTCGTCTGAGTAGGTCGCGCATGAAAGACGTCCTTGTTCTGGATTGTCGTTGGTAGAAAGCGCCGGAGATGGGTTCCGGACAGCAGTCCGTGAGTCGGGCGCAGTTTATACCGCGGGCGGTAAGTGGACTACAAGGCGCCTGCCTGATGCTCGAGGTGCCCACCTGATTTGCGAGGGGCGTGCTCGCCTGCTCGCCGGCCTTTCATGGCGCGGCGCAGTCGCCGGGAATCTCCGCGGTCAGCGTCAGCACCTCCTCCACCCGCATGAGGCCATCGTAGTTGGCGGGAAAGCCTATGCGCGGCTCGTCCAGAAGCTGTCCACGCCAGCGCAGGTACATCCCCTGATAGGGCGCCTCCGCGTGACGCAGGGCGAAGTCGTGCAGCGCTTTCGCGATGGCCGGTTCCGCGCGCACCCAGTAGCACAGCGACGAGCCGCAGGGGCAGACGATGTCCACCTCACCGCCGTAGTGGTAGCGGCCGGAGAGCACCGGCGGTGAGCCGCACCCTGCCAGGGCGAGTCCGGTGAGGAGAACGAAAGCGATCTTCACGTCAGGTACCCGAGCCAGCGTCTGAAGAGCTCCACGAGCAGCGCGTCGTTCGCCCGGTAGATCCGCTCCCGACCGGCGCGTTCCACGGTGAGCAGGTTGCTCTTCACCAGGGTGGCCAGATGCCGGCTGGTGGTGGGCCAGCTGCACTGGAAGCGCCGGGCGATGTCGCCGGCCCGGGCTTCCCCCCGGAAGTGCACGGAGAGCAGGATCTGGCGGCGGGCCGGGTGAGCGAGGGCGGCGAACACCGCATCCGCCTGCTCCACCTCGGCGATGCCC
>JBFWZA010000013.1:0-200840 GCA_050185825.1 Pseudomonadales bacterium
CTTGCAGTCCATCATACTGAAGCCTGTCACTTCTCGTAGATGCTTAATCTTTGCTGCTGTTATGGCCACAGTTTACGTGCGCAGCAATGACGCCTAACACCAAGATAAGCGGCCGACCGCCGCTGGCGCTTTCTTTGCGAATGCAAAGAAAGTGACAGTTAGGGAGGTCCGCTTCATCGATTCGTTAGGCGTCATCTCGTAGCATCCTTTCGAGTTCGTCCGCCATTGCATCTACCGAGACCCTGCTTGTATCAAATATCGTAAAACCAGCCGATCTCGCTTCGTCCGAAAGGATGGATGCCCAAGCGTCAATCTGATCGAAGTCTTGGCTGCTCCACCCACGGTCAATCAACCGTCGCTCTCGAATATCTCTAGGGCAGTCTAGAAGCACCATTTCACAGGATTCCAAAGAATACGATCTCGCTAAAAGGTCTATGGCGCTCGGGCGTATCTGGCAATCTATGACTATCGTTGAGCCGGGACGTTGCTTTCCTGCATGAGCGAGGCTCTCCTTGAGGATGTCCTCGGCTGCCATGTTCGGCGTATCCATCAATTCGTCGGGATGAACCCACGAGACGCCTACCAAGCGATCATCCAAAGTTTTGGCAAGGGTAGTCTTACCTGATCCTGATGCTCCATTGATGAGCAAGACTTTCAAAACTCGGAAAGACCCTTCGGGATGACGCCTAACAACCAAATCTACGACATGATGTCGTGATAAATCACGACAAGCTGTCGGTAAAACACGGAACCCTTCATCTCACCTCCCTTCCAACCCCCTGAAATATCTCAGGAATAGCTGATCAGGCAAAGAGTGATATCGCACAATCACGACATCCGCTCCCCCGCAGATCTCACCCCACGAGCAACACACCGGCCGCGATCAAAGCGCAGATGATCACCCCGCCAACGCTCCCTTTCACGAAGGATCTCGCATGCTCTGCCCTGTCGAACCGCAACGGTACCTGCTCGGCACCTGGCAGCACCAGCCAGCTCGGTCGTAGCCGACCAACCACGAGCTCGTCCAGAATGAGCCAGTCAAAGAGGTTGAACATCATCCATACGGCGAAGGAGGCGGTGAACAGGACTCCGAACCCCGAGACGCCAAGCCCATGGAGGTGTGCCGCAATCCAGACGGGAAAACCGAGCAGCATGATCAGGAGCGGCAGGGTGACGGCAAAACCCAGACCACGCTCCCGCGATGTGAGCGGCGGCACGGCATTGCGCACCTCCTCCGGGAAGCGCCTGAGAAACACGCGGGGCCAGAGGCGCAGCAGCAGCAACAGGTAGCCGCCCGCCATCAGGCACATGGCACCGCCGGTGAGCAGAACGAGCGTCGTCGGATTCAAGCTGGCGTCCGGATCTGCGGTCTTCGACCGGGCATACTACGCCTGTCCGCATACGGTGGAAGCATGGAACCGAGCCTCGATCAGTCGCTGCTGCAGGCACTCCGGGACTGCCTGGGCGAGGCACCCGAAAGCTTCCGGCCACTCGCCGGTGCGACCTCTTCCGAGCTCTACCGGTTCCGCCTGCGGCGCGGCGACGCTGTACTGCGACGCATCCTGCCAGCGCGGTGGGATACCGCTCCAGAGGAACTCATAGACCGGGAGTTCGCAATTCTCACAGCGCTCCAGGATTGTAGGCTTCCCGCGCCGGCTCCCATCGCACGGCTGCCCGACAACGCCCTGGTGATGAGCCATCTGGTCGGCAACGTTGTGCTCCCCGCATCACCCACCACCGGCTGGCTGGACGACATGGCCCGCATGCTGAGCCGCATACACGCGGCTGACGTGGTCGTGCCTTACCGCTTCGAATCGTGGAACCAGCAGCGCAGCCACCCTCCGCCAGCCTGGTGGCAGGACACTGAACTCTGGGCCGAAGCCCAGGCGCTGGTTTCGCTGCCGCCCGATGCGCCTCGCGTCTTCCTTCACCGCGACTACCACCCCGCAAATCTGCTCTGGGTGGATGGGCGCATCTCCGGGGTGGTGGACTGGATCAACGCCTGCATGGGTCCGCGCGGGGTGGACGTGGCCCACTGCCGGCTCAATCTGGCCCTCATGTACGGGCAGCCGGCGGCGGACGCGTTCCTGCAGTGCTACGCAGGGCATGTGCCCGGATACGAGCACGATCCTTTCTGGGACGTGGACGATGCGCTGGGCTTCGGCCCGGACGTGCAGCCCTACCCGCCCTGGGCGGAATTCGGGCTCACCGGTCTCACAACGGAAGTGATCCGCAGCCGCCTGGAAGCGTTCGTCCAGGCGGCCGTCAGCAGATAGTCGGTTTGGCGGGCCTGCTCAGCCCTTGAACTCACCGATCACGGCGGAGAGGGACTGCTTGGCATCGCCGAACAGCATGCGGGTGTTCTCGCCGAAGAACAGGGGGTTGTCCACGCCGGAGAAGCCGGAGGCCATGGAGCGCTTCAGCACGAACACGGTGCGGGCCTTGTCCACGTTGATGATGGGCATGCCGTAGATGGGGCTGTTCTCGTCCTCGCGGGCGGCGGGATTGACCACGTCGTTGGCACCGATCACCACGGCCACGTCGATGTTCTCGATGCGCGGGTTGATGTCGTCCATCTCCACGAGCTGGTCGTAAGGCACGTTGGCCTCGGCAAGCAGCACGTTCATGTGCCCGGGCATGCGGCCGGCCACCGGGTGGATGGCGTAGGTGACCTCGGCGCCGTTCTCCTCGAGCAGCTCGCCGAGCTCGCGCACCACGTGCTGCGCCTGAGCCACGGCCATGCCGTAGCCCGGCACGAAGGTGACCGACGAGGCGGCTTCCAGAATGAGGTAGGCATCCTCGGTGTTGATGGGCTTCACCTCGCCTTCCACCTTGGTGGCCGTCTTCACGGCGCCGAAGCCGGAGAAGAGAACGTTGGCCAGCGAGCGGTTCATGGCCTTGCACATGATGTTGGTGAGGATGATGCCGGCGGCGCCCACCAGCGAGCCGGCCACGATCAGGATGTTGTTGTGGATGGCGAAGCCGGCGGCGCAGGCGGCGAGGCCCGAGTAGCTGTTCAGGAGCGAGATCACGACCGGCATGTCGGCGCCGCCGATGGGGATCACGGCCATCACGCCGAACACCAGTGACAGCACGATCACGGCGTAGAGATAGGGCGAGTTGAGCGACGGTTCCATGGCGAAGAGGACGCCGCAGACGACAAGCGCGATCAGGATCAGCGCGTTCACGATCCGCTGGGCGCCGAAGACGATAGCGCGGCTCGTCATCACCTCGGCGAGCTTGCCCCAGGCGACGATGGAGCCGGAGAACGTCACCCCGCCGATCAGCACGGAGAGCAGGATGGTGAAGATCGTGAAGGTGGTGTTGCCCGTGTTGTAGAGCGCAGCCCAGCCCACGAAGAGGCTGGCGATACCGCCGGAGCCGTTGAAGAGCGCCACCATCTCCGGCATGGAGGTCATGGCCACCTTCTGCGCGGCCACCGCACCGACGATGGCGCCGAGCACGGCCGCCGCGGCAATCCACTGATATTCGATGATCTCGCGGGAGACGAGCGTGACCAGCACGGCGAGCAACATGCCCACGGCCGAGAGCAGATTGCCGCGCACCGCGGTGGCGGGCGAGCTCAACCCCTTGAGACCGAAGATGAAGAGAACAGCGGCGACGATATAGATCGCGTTGATCAGTTCCTCGCTCATTTCTGTCCTCCGGCCGGCTGCTCTTTCTTCTTGAACATGCTGAGCATGCGGTCCGTCACCATGTAGCCGCCCACCACGTTGATGGTGGCGAAAAACACGGCCAGCGCGCCGAGCCAGGTGGCCCAGTCAGCCAGACCTGCGCCGGCGGAGGTGAGCGCACCCACGAGCGTGATGCCGGAGATGGCGTTGGCTCCGGACATCAGCGGCGTGTGCAGCGTGGCCGGGACCTTGGAGATCAGCTCGAAGCCCAGAAAGATGGAGAGCATCAGTACAAAGCCGAGAAAGACCGCTTCCATGGTGGGGCTCCGTCAGAGTTTCTTGATGGTTTCGTTGACGATGGCGCCGCCGCGTGTGATCACGCAGTTGCGGGCGATCTCGTCCTCGGGGTCGAGGTCGAGCTTCTTCGTCTCGTCGTCCCAGAAGTGGGTGATCAGGTTGAAGAGGTTGTTCGAGTACATCTCGCTCGCGTTCTTGGCGACCTCCGAGGGCAGGTTGCCCTGGCCGACCACCTTCACGCCGTTGATCTCCACCACCTGATCGAGCACCGAGCCCTCGACGTTGCCGCCGGACTCCACGGCCATGTCCACCACCACACTGCCCGGCGCCATGGCTTCCACCATGTCGCGGGAGACGATCTTCGGCGCCGGACGGCCGAACACCTGGGCGGTGGTGATCACCACGTCGGACTGGCTGATCACCTTCTTCTGGCCGGCCTTCTGCAGCTCGATCTGCTCGGGCGTGAGCTCTTTCGCGTAGCCCTGCTCTGTCTGGCCGGTGTCGCCGAGATCGATCTGCACGAATTTCGCACCCAGCGACTGCACCTGCTCGGCCACCACCGGGCGGGTGTCGAAGGCTTCCACCCGGGCGCCGAGACGCTTGGCCGTGGCGATGGCCTGCAGGCCGGCCACCCCGGCGCCGATCACGAACACGCGGGCCGGGGCGATGGTGCCGGCCGGGGTCATCATCATGGGCAGGATCTTCGGGCAGTGGAACGCGGCCTGGATCACCGTGACGTAGCCGGCCAGGTTCGCCTGCGAGGAGAGCGCGTCCATCTTCTGGGCGAGCGTGGTGCGGGGAATCATCTCCATGGAGATGGCGGTGATGCCCTTCGTCGCCAGCGAGTCCACCAGGGCTTTTTCATTGAAGGGATCGAGGAAGCTCACGTGGATGCAGCCGGACTTGAGGGCCGCCACGTCATCCGCGTCGGGCTTGCGCACGCGGAGCACGATATCGGCGCGACCCAGCAGGCCAGCACGATCGCTTTCCACCTTGGCCCCGGCCTCGGCGTACATGGCATCGGGAAATCCCGCCCGCTCGCCGACACCCGCCTGCACGACCACCTCGAAACCGGCGCCGATCAACTTCTTCGCGTTCTGCGGCACAAGAGCGCTCCGCAGCTCACCCGGCCAGGTTTCCCTGGGCACAGCGATTAGCATGCAACTTCCCCAATCCAGGTAATTTACGAGCGCGCATATCCCCCACGCGCTCCGGCAAGTTAGCTAAACGAACCCCACAAAACAACTCGGAAATGGCCATAAGTACAGAGCGGAACGGGCCCCGGGTTGCAACCGCGGAACCCAGTTCCCACAATCCCGCGAACGCCGGGGAAGGGGTTTCCAGCCGTATGCCATCAGACGACAACCGCGCCGGTCCCGGCGCGCGCGCCTTTCTTGCCGGCCTCGTCACCGCCTTCGTGGTGGGCGTGCTCGCCTCGCTGGCCATCCGGGCACCCGGCGGCCAAGGGGCCGTCGCGGTTGGTGTCGATCGGGGCCCCGGCGAGGTCCGGATCGCCTGGCGGATGCCCGTGTCCTTCCAGAGCACCATGCCCGTGCTCGGCGACAACCCCATCTACGTGGTGGAGCAGATCCGCCGCACCAGCCGTGGCGAGGTGGACATCACCATCTTCGAGCCGGGCGAGATCGTGCCGGCGTTCTCCATCACGGACGCCGTGCGCGACGGTAAGGTGCAGGTGGGCTACACCTGGCTCGGCTACGACCAGGGCAAGGTGCCGGCCTCGCCGCTGCTCGGTGCGGTGCCGTTCGGCATGGAGCCCTGGGAGTTTGCGGCCTGGTGGTACGAGGGCGGCGGCCGGGAGCTCGGCCAGGCGCTGTACCACAAGCAGGGCTCGCACATCCTGCTCTGCGGCATGACGGGCCCGGAGACCGCCGGCTGGTTCCGCGAGCCCGTGCGATCGCTCGAGGACGTCAAGGGCCTCAAGATCCGTTTCGCCGGCCTTGGCGGCAAGGTGATCGAGCAGGCCGGGGCGTCCGTGACCATGCTGCCCGGTGGTGAGATCTTCCAGGCGCTGGAGAAAGGCGCCATCGATGCCACCGAGTTCGCCCTGCCCATCGTCGACCAGGCGCTCGGCTTCAACCGCATCGCCCCCTACAACTACTACCCGGGCTGGCACCAGCCGGGCACGTTCTCGCACATGGCCGTGAACCTGAACGTCTGGAATGGCCTCGCCGACTCGGATCGGGCGCTGCTGGAGACGGCCTGCACCGCTGGCGCCATGCGCAACCTGGCGAAGTCGGAGGCGACCCAGGGCGCGATCATCGCCCACTTCCCGGACCACGGCGTTTCCGCGGAAACGCTGCCCACGGACGTGCTGCGCGAGCTCGAGCGGATCACGGGCGAAGTGATGGCGGCCGAAGCGGCCCGGGATACCGACTTCGCAACGATCTACGCCTCCCAGCAGGCCTTCCGGGCCGACTATGCGCACTGGAAGTCCCGGGCCTACCTGCCGAGAGACTTTTAGTGCCGCTGCCGGACACTGCGCTTTCCCGGCTCCTCGATCCCTGGTTGATCCGCATCGGCCGGCTGACGTCGTGGCTGTGGGTGGTGCTGCTCGCCATCATCGTGATCAACGTGGTGCTGCGTTACGCCTTCGGCGAGGGCCGGGTGGAGTTCGAGGAGATCCAGTGGCACCTGTATTCCACGGGCTTCCTGCTGGCGCTCGGGTACGCGCTGCTCACGGACAGCCACATCCGCGTGGACGTGCTGCACGAGCGCTTCTCCCCCACGCTCAAGGCCTGGGTGGAGTTCTACGGCATCCTGCTCTTCCTGCTGCCGTTCATCGCCCTGGTGATCGTCTACTCCGTGCCGTTCGTGGCCACGAGCTTCGCGCTCTCCGAGGTCTCCAACGCCCCCGGCGGCCTGCCCTTCCGCTGGGCGATGAAGGCCATGCTGCCACTCGGCTTCGTGCTCCTCGCCCTGGCCGCCGTCTCGCGGCTGACCCGGGTGTGGCGTTTTCTTTTCCCCCTGGGGCCGGGCGGGGAAACGGATGCCCGCTAACGAGATCCTCGCGCTCGGGATGTTCGTGAGCTTCATCGCCCTGGTGTTCACGGGCTTTCCGGTGGCCTGGATCCTCGGCGGCCTGTCCGTGCTCTTCACCGCGCTCGCCATCGTCCTCGAGGTGGACTTCCAGATCCCTATCGGCATGGGCTGGGACTACACCTCACTCACGGTGGATCGGGTCTGGAACGTGATGGAGAACTGGGTGATGGTGGCCCTGCCCATGTTCATCTTCATGGGTCTGCTGCTCGACCGCTCCGGCATCGCCAACCAGCTCATGATCAGCTTCTCGCGCCTGTTCGGCGGCATCCGCGGCGGGCTGGCCGTCACGGTCACCCTGATCGGCCTGCTGCTCGCCGCCACCACCGGCATCATCGGCGCCTCGGTGGTGCTGCTGGCGCTCCTCGGCCTGCCCGTGATGCTCAACCAGGGCTACGACAAGGCACTCGCCTCCGGCACGGTGTGCGCCGTGGGCACGCTCGGTATTCTCATACCGCCGAGCATCATGCTGGTGCTGATGGCAGACCGGATGTCCATGAGCGTGGGCGATCTTTTTCTCGGCGCGGTGTTTCCCGGCGTGCTGCTCGGCGGTCTCTACATCGCCTACCTCCTGATTTACGGATTCGCTAGGCCGGACAAGGCGCCCGCGGCCGCTCACGATCCGGTGGACTGGGCGGCCATCGTCGACCTCTTCAAGGCGATTCTGCCGCCGGCGTTCCTGATCCTCGCCGTGCTCGGCAGCATCTTTCTCGGCATCGCCACCCCCACGGAGGCGGCCGGCATGGGCGCGGCCGGTGCCTGGCTGCTGGCGGCCATGAACCGGCGTCTCGGCGGCGGCGTGATGCGCGAGGTCCTGGACGAGACCACGCGAACCACCGCTTTCATCTTCGCCGTGCTGCTCGGTGCCACGGCGTTCTCGCTGGTGCTGCGCGGCCTTGGCGGCGACGAGCTGATCGAGGAGGCGCTGCTGTCGCTGCCTTTCGATGCCACCGGCATCGTCATCTGCATCCTCATTGCCACTTTTCTGCTCGGCTTCTTCCTCGACTGGATCGAGCTCACGCTGATCATCCTGCCGCTGGTGTCGCCGGTGGTAGCCAACCTCGGCTTCGACCCGGTGTGGTTCACCGTGCTCTTTGCCGTGTGCCTGCAGACGAGCTTTCTCACCCCGCCGGTGGGTTTTGCGATCTTCTATCTGAAGGGGGTGGCGCCGGCCGGTATCGACGTACGCACGATCTACCGGGGGGTGGTGCCCTTCATCCTGCTGCAGATCCTGGGATTGGTGATCATCTTCAACTGGGAAGGTCTGGTGACCTGGCTGCCGGCTCAGGCCTACGGCAACTGAGCACGGGCCGGAGGCCGAGCCCTCATCTGAGCGCGTCGCTGAAGGCCACCAGGTCCGCCATGCTGTGCAGGTCCCGGTTGAAGTGCGGCACCAGCTTGCGCGGCTGATCCAGCCTGTCCAGCACCGCGAGCGACCGGGTATCCGCCGCCGCCAGACGCACCGCGTCCGTGTGTGCCGCCGCCACCCGGCGCGCCAGGGAATCAAGACCGGGGCTGCCCAACGCATCCAGGCGCGCCACCTCCGCCTCGGAGAGCGCGGCGGCGGGCACGGGCAGGTGCGCCCGATTCACCAGCACGCCGGACACGGCCATGCTGTCCCGGGCAAGGCGCTCGGAGAACCGCGACACCTGGCCGAGGCTCACCGGCTCCGGCGCGCAGACCAGCAGAAACGTGGTGCCCGGCTCGGACATGAGCGCGAGCACCCGTCGCGAGCGTTCCTTCAGCCCGTCGAACATGCTCGAGAACGCGAGCAGGAACTCGGAGAGGTCGGCCAGCATCTCGAGACCGGTGAGACGCTCGAGGAACTTCAGCGTCAGCGCCGAGGACTGACGGAAGAAGTTGAACTGCGCCCGGGCGGCGAGGCCATAGGGCGCCACCAGCATCTGAGTGAAGGAGCCGTCCAGCAGGTCGATGAGTCGCTTCGGCGCGTCGAGAAAGTCGAGGGCGTGCTGAGCCGGCGGCGTGTCGACGATGAGCAGGTCGTGCTCCCCGGCATTCAGGATCTCCAGCACCCGTTCCATGGCGATGAGCTCGCGGGAGCCGCCCAGGGTGGAGGAGAGTTGCTGGTAGTAGGCGTTGGCGAAGATGGCGTCGCGCACGCGCTGATCGGGCGCGTAGGTCTCCACCATGCGGTCGAAGGTGCGTTTGGTGTCGAGCATCATGGCGGAGAGGCGTCCCGGGGCGTCGAGCGCCACCGGCCGCGGGTCATTGTCCAGATGATCGAGCCCCATGGCCTGAGCCAGCCGCTTGGCCGGATCGATGGTCATCACCACGGCGGATCGTCCCGCACGCGCGGCCAGCACGCCGAGCGCCGCGGCGGTGGTGGTCTTGCCCACACCGCCTGCGCCGCAGCAGACGATGACACTGCTCGTCTTCACCAGCGCCGTGGGATCGAGCGCCTCAGCCATTGCCGTGCTCCACCTCGAGCTCGGCAACCACGGCAGCGAGCAGTGCCGGCGGCTCGTGATCGATGCAGCGGGAAACCGTCCACACCGTGCGCCTGCCGCTGAGCGGCGCCACCGCCTCAGCCTGGCTCGCTGCCAGATCGTGCTCGGCGGCGGCCGAATCGATGGCGGCCCGCAACGCCTCGGAAGGCTCGGGAAAGCCGACGAGCACGTCGCTGAGTGCTGCTATCTCATCGGCGGCAAACCGGTCCGAGACCCGCTGGTTGACGATCACCGGGCCCACCCGCATGCGTCGGTCCTGGCAGAAGGACTCCAGCTCCAGCGCCTCCCGCACCGCCATCTCCTCCGGCAGGCTCGCCACCACCACCCGGGTGCGATCCGGGTTCATGAGCAGATCCTGAATCTTCCGGGCGTTGTGGTTGAGCGGCCCCACCAGCACGGCTTTCAGCGTCGCCGCCGGCACATCGACGAGGGTGCGCAGGTGACCCGTGGAGGGAGCATCGAACACCACCCGCTCGTAGCCGCCGTCCGTGACCAGATCGTAGAGCTTGCCCAGGCACATGAGCTCCTCGAATCCCGGCGCGGCGCCGGCGAAATCGCGGAACATGCGACTTCTCAGGAACGTGTCGTAGAGACCGGAGAACGGCAGCTTGCGGCGCACGTACTCGCGGATCGCCGGCAGTGCCTCCACCCGCATCACGGAGAGGTTGGGAGCGGCTTCGGCGGGTTCGTAGCCGAGCGGCACGTCGAAGATGGGGTGGCGGTCCAGGTGCGGATCGAAGCTCGCCAGCATGGTCCGGCGGCGGCGGGCACAGATCACGGCGATGGCGCTCGCCATCACCGTCTTACCCACACCACCTTTGCCGCTGACGACGATCAGCTGCTGATCGAACACTGACCTTCCTTACCCGAGATCGAGCCTTCTGCGGGCACGCAACGCTCGCAGCGGGGCTCACGGGCTGGCCATTATCCCCCGATCCGGCAGAATACGCCTATACGCGGATTCCAGCGGGCCAGGGAGTCTCTGCATAAGTTTCGCAGACTCAGAGCTTTTCGCATTCGTCAGGGCAAGGCACGTCCCGCAGCCAATATCAATCCTATTGGCAAGGGGCGTAATGCCGCCATGGCGAATGCGAAAAGCTCCCGCAGGGCGCGCCGTACGGGCCATTTGGTCTTCGTTGCGCATCTTGGCAATGGAAGTGATCATTCCCTGCGAAGCGCGCCTTGCCAAAGAACCCGTACGACGCGCTGAGTCAGCGAAACTTATGCAGAGATTCCCTAAAGCCTTGCAATGAGCACTTACGAGGTGGTGGCCCGGAACTTCTCCGAGTCCCACGAAAACCGGATTCACAGCGACGACGTTGCCCGGAAGTACGGCTTCCGTGGCGCCCTGGTGCCCGGCGTGGCGGTGTTCGGGCACCTCACCCACCCCCTCGTCGAACGCTTCGGCGAGCGCTGGCTGGACGGCTCCGTGAACCACACCCGTTTCCACAAGCCGGCCTACGACGGTGATGCGCTGTCCATCCGTCTCGAAGAGCGGGATGGCGGCTTCCGGGTGAGCGCACACAACGCAGAGGGCACCCTGCTCGCCGAGCTGGAGAGCCGGATGCCGGCAACGCTGCCGAGCGCAGAAAATCAATCGGTGTTCGATGCGCCGAGGCGCAGCGCGCCGCGCACGGAGATCCGCTGGGAGACGATCCGCGAGGGCGAGCCGTTTCCCGAATGGCACGTGCAAGTGATCACGGACGAGAACCAGCGCTACGCGGACGAGATCAGCGACACCCTGCCTCTGTACCGCTTCGTGGCGCACCCGCACTGGCTGCTCTCCATCGCCAACCTGGCGCTTACCCGTGAGTACGCGATGCCGACGTGGCTCCACGTGGGCTCGGAGATCCGCTTCCGGGATCTGGTGCGTGTGGGAGACACGCTCGCCGTGAACGCGGTGCCCATCGAGAAGTGGGAGAAGAAGGGGCACCAGTTCGTGCGTCTGTACCTCGCCTACTCGCGCCTCGACCACCTGACCACGGAAATCTTCCACACCGCGATCTTCCGGGTGGCGCCGTGATGCGCATCGCCGCGCTCGCCTCCCACGGCGGCACGATTCTTCAGGCCGTGATCGACGCCTGTGAATCCGGCGAGCTCGACGCCGAAGTATCGCTGGTGATCAGCAACAACAGCCGCTCGGGCGCCGTGGCCCGGGCCCGGACGCACGACATTCCAATCGCCCACCTCAGCAGCCAGACGCACGCCGACCCGGCGGACCTGGACACCGCCATCGAGCAGGCGCTGGAAGACGCGGGCGCCGACTGGGTGCTGCTCACCGGCTACATGAAAAAGCTCGGGCCGAGAACGCTCGAGCGGTTCCGCAACCGGATTCTCAACACCCACCCGGCGCTGCTGCCGAAGTTCGGTGGCCAGGGATTCTACGGCCGCAAGGTGCACGCCGCTGTGATCGAGGCCGGCGAGCGCGAATCCGGCGCCACGGTGCATCTGGTGGACGGCGAGTACGACACCGGCCCGATCCTGGCCCAGGTGCGGGTACCGGTGCGGCCGGACGATACGCCGGACACCCTGGAGGAACGGGTCAAGGAAGCCGAGCGCAAGCTCGTCGTTGCCACCCTGGTGGAGCTGGCGAGCCAGCGCAAGGCTTCCTGAGGGGCGTCAGTCGTCCTCGATCGTGAGCTCGTCCGCCGGGTCGGCAAGCGAGCCGAAGTTGTCCCAATCCGCTTCCACCGACGTGCCGATCTCGAGCTGGCCGTAGAAACTGCTTCTGCCGGCCGGACTCGAGTCGCCCTCGTAGCTGGTCGTGCCAAGTGCTTCGATGACGCTCACGCCCTGGATCTCCAACGTGCTCGTACTCTCGCTGATCGCGGTGAGCGGCCCCCGCAGACGTGCTCTCGGCTGCGGATCGTCGCGCTCGAGCTCAACCGCAATCACAGTCGAGCCATCGAAGAATCCGCGCATCTCGATGTAGTCATCCGCCATCAGATCGTTCAGCGTGAGCGCACCGGAGCTGCCGCTGGTTTCATCTTCGATCTCCGTGCTCGCGCGGACCTCGAATGACAGGCCGAGCGCGGTCCCAACGGTCCCGCTGATGCCATTCGCCGTAGTGACGGTAGTGACCCGCCCTTCCACGCGAATGGCGTTGTCCGACTTGAACTCGATCTCCTCCGCCACGATCACGCCGGCGGCGTTGGCCGTGCCTTCCACCTCGACCTTCACGTTCGCCGCGAGCTGCGCGGCAGAGCCGTCCTCATAGGTGGTGCTCGCGTTCGTGGTCACCGGAATGCCGCTCACGGTGAACTCCGTCTGCGAGGTGAAGCTGTCGATAAATCCCTCCACCTCCAGCTCGGCGCCTTCCGCAATCGACGGCACGGGCAGCAGCTCGATCTCCGTCGCGGTGGCGCTGCCAGGTGCCGTAAACCCGGTCGGCGTCATCTTCACCTCCACGAGCTGGCCGTTGGCCAGCGCGGCGCCGTCGAAGTCGGAAAGCGAGGCCCCGCTGTAGGTGATCGCAAGACCACCGAGGTCGAAGGTTTCGGTGTTCGTGTCGAGGCTCGCCACCGTACCGATGGCCTTGTACTCGGCGAGGCTCGCCTTCCGCTCCACGTAAGACGCCAGCACCCGGCCGTCGCCATCGATGGGGCCGCTCACCTCGAGCAGATCGCCCTGCACGATGTTCGCCGCGAGCACATTGCTGAAACGTGTGGTTGCGGACGTGATGACCGTCTGGCCGAGCACGGTGAGCTCATAACGACCGGTGAGCGCGTCGATGGCCACCGGTGCTGCGGAGACCGGACCTTTCAGGTTCGACCGGTAGAAGACTTCCGCCGCCTCGCTGGTGCCGATGTCACCCGCGACGACCACGTAATAACCCTCGCGCAGGTCGTCCTGGCTGAAGCCGCTCGAGCCCTCAAGGTAGAAATCGGCGTCGTCCGTGTTCAGCTCCAGGCCGTTGACGAAGATGCTTCCGAAGCCGTCGATATCGCCCACCACCCCGCCGCTGCCGCCGATGCCGGTGTCGAACTGAAAGTTCGAGGGAGGCGGCGTGGTGCCGCCGCCCGTGGTGCCGCCACCCGTGGTGCCGCCACCCGTGGTGCCGCCGCCGGTGGTGACACCGCCACCGCTGCTGCCGCCACCCCCGCCGCCGCCACAGGCCGCAAGGGCAACCACCGCTACTGCCAGCAAACCACGATACCTCATGCTTCAGCCCCCGGACCCAGCCGGATCCCCGTTCTCGGCCTGCGGACGCGCCGCTGGCCTGTTGATCTGATAAATACCCAATCCGAGCACGAACCGATCATCGTCTCCGGACCAGTCCCGTTTCAGGTCCCTTGCGGCCAGCCACCGGTTCAACTCTTCCAGAACCGGCCTCGACAGCCGCCTTGAGTAGGCGTTGAACTCGTCCACGTATTCCGCCGGAACGTTGTCGGAGAGCACCTTGAGCTGGAAGAGCCGGTCTTCCGGGTCCGCCTGCATGTTGTGATCCACGGTGCGGATGAACTCGGCCGTGTCGATGCCCAGAATCTCCGCCACGCTTTCCGGATCACCCGAGGGCACGTAGCCCCGTGTGGTCATCCGCAACCGGCCGGAGACCTCTTCGACAGCGCCCACCCGCAGCAGTTCGTCCGCGATGGCGCGCGGCTGCATGTCGCCGCTGTAGCGTTTGCAGAGTGCCGAGAAGGAGACATCTCCCTCCGCCTCGAAGGGCAGATCCAGAGGATCGCCCTTCCTGTCCTGATACGCTTCGTCCCGCAGCCAGGCTCCGAGCACGGTTGCTGCACGATTCCAACGTCGCTGGTCGTCGTTAGTCAATGCAGGGGTTCCACGTAGACGGGCCACCTCCTTGCGGTTGAGGCCGGTGATCACGGAGATCCTGGCCGTGGTCTGGCGCCTGCCGTGCAGCGCGAATTCCTGCTCGGCGACGTCCACGTACGTCTTCCGCACGAGCTCGGTGAGGGCGTCGGAGGGAATGCCGTTGCGCAGCAGGATGCGCACGAGCGGATGGAGTATCCGCCGTGCTGCATCCAGAAGTTTGCTCTCAATCGACATTCCCGACGCTTACGCGATCATCGCTCAGTCTTCCAGACTCAGCTCGCGGGCAGGAGACGCCGTGTCCGTCTGCGCGCCTGACCAGTCGGCATCGACGATGGACTGACCCGCGTGCAGCCGGGCGAAGAACTCGTCCGCACTGACCGCCATGTCGTCGTCCAGCTCGTAGCGGGTGCTGGCGCTGGTGGTTACCACCTGGCCGAGGATCGTCACCGTGCCTGCCGTGGCGTCGAAAGCGTCCAACAGCCCACGGAGCTCCGAATCATCGTCCGCATCGTCGCGCTCGACCTCGTTCGCCCGAACCACGTCGCCGTCCGTCTCGGAGCCTTCCACATCGATGAAGTCACCGATGCTGATGTCGTCCAGCGAGAAGGGCGACACGTCGTCGCGGTCGTCTTCCAGCTCGGCGCCGGATACGTCCACGGTCACACCCATCACCACCAGCGTCTGCTCTCCGCTGTTCACCTCGTTGACCAGGCCGGAGATCCGCGATTCCTTGAAGCCGAATACGCCGAACTTGATTTCGCGGGCCACCAACACGCCGGCATCGTTCAGATCGCCTTCGACCTTCACCCGGGTACCGGCCAGCAGATCCGCGGCCGTGCCGCCTTCGAATTCCGTGCCGCTGCCGTACTGCACCTCCAGCGATCCGAGCAGGAAGGTGTCGCCGTCCACGACCTCCGTGATCACGGCGGTGACCTCGTACTCGTCGCTGTCGCCACCACTGCGCCGGCCGTTGTCGTCATCCCGGCCGTCGCCATCCTCGTCGTTGTCGTCCTCGTCCTTGAACTCGCCGCGGAACTCGCCTTCCACCTTGGTGGCGAGCAGGGTCAGGTCCCCGGCCGTGTAGGCGCGGTTCTCGTCCTCCACCTCGACGAGCATGCCGTCCGTGAGCCCGCCGGCCACGTCATCGATGATGGCGCTCGAGTAATCGACGGTCAGGCCGCCGACACGGAACGTCATGGCCGAGGTATCCAGATCCCGTACCTGCCCGAGCACCTCGTACTCGTCCACGTTGGCCAGCGACTTCAGCTCCACGTAGGTGGCGTCGATCTCATCGGCCTGGTTGCGATAGCCGCTGACCTCCACGAGGTCTCCGGCCGCGAGGCTGGCGAGGCTGACTCCGCTGTCGAGAAAGGTGTTGCCGGAGACGTTCACCGTCTGCCCGAGGGCGACGAAGGAGGAGGCGCCCACGGAGTCCACCGGACCCTTGAGCTCCTCGTCGAACTCGATGTCGTCAGCGACCCACTCTCCAGCCGAGTTCTTCGAGCTGCTGCGAACGCGGACGATCATGCCCACTTCGAGCTGGTCTTCGGCCGACGGGTTGTCATCCACCCGGTACGACGTCGAAGAACTGCGTGTCTCGAAGCGCTGACCATCCACGAAAACGCTGCCGAAGCCGGTGATGGGGCCCGTCTTGACGATGGTCGGATCGCTCGTACCCCCGGCCACCGGCGGCGGGTTCGCGGCCACCGGGGCCGCGCTGTCGCCGCCTCCGCCTCCACCACAGCCGGCAATCAGCAGAGGGGCGGCGGCGAAGATGATTGTGTTAATAACTTGACGTTTCATGGTTCCACTCCAGACAGATTCTACGTTGACTCGCGGTGAGAGGGAAATTATTCCCATATCATTGATGGGAATATATTCCCATTTATAAGGAAGGGCAAATGAGAAAGGTGCGCGCCGGGAACAGGCGCAGATATTCCGACCCGAGGGGCTGACCAGGAGTGGTTGTGTGGTGAGTAAAACTGCTGCCGCGTGGCCGCGATCAGGCCCTTCGACGCCAAACGGCGCCGGAATCGGCCTCAGTCGTCGTCTTCGATGGTGAGCCGGTCTGCGGGGTCGGCTAGGGAACCGAAGTCGTCCCAGATCACGTTGAGTTCACGGGCATCCGGCAGCAGCAGGTCGTAGAAGGGATCGCGATCGACGGCATCACCGTCCTCGTCCCGGTAGTCGGTGGCACCGATACCGTCCACGATGTTGACGTTCTGGACGGCCACCGTCGCGGCCGCCTTGTCGAACCCGGTGACGGGACCGCGCAGCAGAGTGCGCTCATTCCCCGGATTGGGGCTGCTGCGTTCGACCTCCACGGCCACGACCCGCGTGCCCTCGAGGAAGCCGCGAGCCCGGACGACATCGCCCGGCATCAGGTCGTTCAGGGTGAAGGGGTCCAGATCGTCCCGGCGGTCTTCCAGGCGGGTGCCGTCGCGCACCTCGAAGGGCACACCCAGCGCCGTCACCGTGCCGGTGCTGACGTTGACTTCAGACACCGGCCCTTCCACCCGGATCGCCCGGCGCTGCTCGAACTCGATCTCCTCGGCGACGAGAATGCCCGCCGCGTTGGTACGGCCTTCGACCTCCACCTCCGCGTTCAGGCCGAGCTGGTCCAGCGTGCCGTTCTCGAACTCCGTGCTCGCGGTGGTGGTGACGGGAATGCCGGAGACGCTGAACTCCGTGGGCGACACGAACGTATCGATCGGCCCTTCCACTTCCACCTCCGCACCTTCACCCAGCGTCGGCACCGGTAGCCGCTCCACCTCGTCCGCCGACGCCGTTGCCGGCTCGGTGAATCCGGCGGGCGCCATCCGCACCTCGACGAGCTGGCCCGCACGCAGGGCGGGCTCGGCAAAACGAAGGAAGTCGGCTGCGCTGTAGCTGACCTGCAGACCGCCGAGATCGAAGGTCTGCGCCGCGGTATCCAGATCCGCCACCCGACCGACAGCCTTATATTCATCGAGCACGGAGAGCCGTGCGATGTACGTTGCCCGTACCCGGCCGTCGCTGTCCGTGGGTCCGCTCACCTCCAGCAGATCGCCCTGGCGGATCTCTTCCGCGAGCGCCCCGTCGAATCGCGTCGAGGCGCCCGTGAGGACGGTCTGGCCGACCACGACGAGCTCATAGCGTCCGGTGTCGGGATCCAGAACCACGGGCGGCGTGGACACCGGACCCCGCAGATTGGCGCGGTAGTGCACCGAGTCGGCGTCGAGCCTGTTCAGATCACCGGCGATCACCACGTACTGACCCACCCGCAGATCCCCCTGCACCCGGCCGCTCTCGCCTTCCACGAAGAAGGCCGCGTTGTCCGTATTCATCTCCAGGCCGTTGATGATGATGCTGCCGAAGTCATCGATTTCGCCGATGATCCCGCCGCTGCCGCCCACCCCGGTTTCGAACTCGAACGCCGAGCCGCCTGTCGTAGACCCACCGCTGCCGCCACTGGCACCGCCGCTGCCGCCCGCGCCGCTGGTGGTGGAACCGCCACCTGTGGAGACACTGCCGCTGCTGGAACCGCCACCGCCGCTGCCGCCACAGGCGCCGAGCACGAGCAGCAGCGCGACGACGACCAGCCGATCCCGGACGATCATGACGTCGGCTCCTCGGGCTCGGGATCTGCGGGCCGTTCAGCCCGACGATTGATCTGGTAGATCCCGAGACCGAGCACCATGCGCTCGTCCGTTCCCGACCAGTCCCGTTTCATGTCCCTTGCCGCCAGCCACCGGTTGAGCTCTTCCAGCACCGGACGCGCCAGCCGCCGGGAGTAGGCATTGAACTCTTCCACGTGCTCGGCCGGCACGTTGGTGGAGAGCACCTTGAGCTGAAACAGCTTGTCGTCCGCGCCAGCTGTCATGTTGTGGTCGATGGTTTCGATCAGCTCGGCCGTATCGATACCCAGGATCTCCGCGACGCTCTCCGGATCTCCCGCGGGCACATAGCCGCGGGTGGTCATCCGCAGCCGACCCTCCACCTGCTCGATGGCGCCCACCCGAAGCAGCTCGTCCGCGATCGCCCGCGGTTGCATGTCGCCGCTGTGCTTCTTGCAGAGCTGCGCGAAGGACACGGCCGAGCCTTCGAAGGGAAGATCCAGCGGATCGCCCTTGCGGTCGTGGAACTCGTCGTCCCGCAGCCAGGCACCAAGCACGGTGGCCGCCCGATTCCAGCGGCGCTGATCGTCGCTGGAGAGCGGCGCCATGCCGCGCAGCCGGGCCACCTCCTTGCGGTTCAGCCCGGTGATCACGGAGATTCTCGCCGTCGTCTGCCGCTTGCCGTCGATGCCGAACTCGTTCTCCGCCACGTCCACGTAGGTCTTGCGGACGAGCTCCGTCAGCGCATCCGACGGGACGCCGTTTCTGAGCAGAATTCGCACCAGCGGCAGGAGAATCCGCCGGGCGGCATCCAACAGCTTGTTTTCTATGGACATTCCGGAGGTTTACAGCATTCCGGCACTATCTTCCACAGCGAAGTGTTCAGACGGGTGTAAGTGGCTCAGGCCTCGTGCGTTTCGATCTTCAGATTCCCCTCCAGCGTCCGGTGCACGGGGCACCGGTTGGCGATCTCGATCAGCCGTGCCCGCTGGGCGTCGTCCAGGTCGCCGGCGAGGCTGATGTCCCGTCGCAGGATCTCGAGCTGCCCGCCGTCCTCCGGACAATCCTCACAGTCTTTCACGTGTTCCCGGCTGTGAGAGAGCCGCACGCCGATGGAATCCAGGCTCCAGCGCTTGTGGTTGGCGTACATGCGGACGGTCATGGAGGTGCAGGCGCCGAGGGCCGACAGCAGCAGCTCATAAGGATCCGGGCCCAGATTGTCGCCGCCCATCCGGCTCGGTTCGTCCGCGATCCACTGATGGTCGTCTGAATAGAGATCCCGCAGGAACTTCCGGTTGCCTTCGCCCACCCAGACCATCCCGCCGGGCACCGCAGGGCCCTCGGCCGCCTCCACCTCCGGCAGATAGGACTCCGCCCAGGCGGCAATGGTCGTCGCCACGTACTGCGCCTTCTCGATACGGCTGAGCAGATGATCGGCCCCATCGAGCGCAATGAAGCTCTTCGGGTGACGCGCGGCCTGGAAGATCTTCCCCGCCTCGTCGATCGACACCACCTCGTCCAGCGGGGCATGCAGAATCAGGAGCGCCCGCTTCCAGTGCCCGATCACGTCCGGGAGTGAGTGGTCACGCAGGTCGTCGAGAAATTCCCTGCGGATCCGGAACGTACGACCGGCCAGCGATACTTCCGCCACCCCGTCCCGCTCGATGTTCGCCACGTCGGCCTGGAAGACCTTCAGAACGTGGTCCGGCGATGCCGGGGCGCCGATAGTAGCCACCGCCCGCACCTCCGCGATCCGCCCTGCCGCAAAAAGCGCGGCTGTCCCCCCGAGGCTGTGCCCCACCAGCAGCGCTGGCGCCCTGCCCGCCCTCCTCAGATAGTCTGCCGCCGCGACCAGGTCTTCGACGTTGGAGGAAAAGCCGGTGTTGCCGAAGTCGCCCTCGGATCCTCCCAGGCCGGTGAAATCGAAGCGCAGCACCCCGATACCCGCCGCCACCAGCCCGCGGGTGATCCGTGCCGCCGCCGCGCTGTCTTTGCCGCAGGTGAAGCAGTGGGCGAAGAGCGCGAAAGCCCTCGCCGGCTTGTCCGGCAGCTCGAGCTGCGCCGCCAGCATCTCACCACGCCCGTTGGGGAATTCGACCTTCTCTCTGCTCACCGGAGCCTCGCGTTTTTGCCGGGGCCCTACAGTGAAAATAATTAAGGCGCCCAAGTCGAGGGGAGCGACTTGGGCGCCTTGCGTGCAACACCGACATTGGGTCTGTAGGGGAGAGAGATGCGTCGGTGTTACTCACTGCTCCTTATTGCAGAACCCGTGCCAAAAACCGAAGCCCATCCAGACAACGAAGATCGGCCTGTAAAAAGACGGGAATTTCTTGCAGAAGAAGGTTCAGCGGGGCACACGCAGGCGTCGGGAAAGTCCAGATGCCGCGCACCAACTTGGATCAAACATCCTCGAATCTGCGCCATCGCGGTGAAAAGGTCAGCACCGCCCCGCCCGGCAGGCTCGCTAGCCGTTGATTACCCTCAACGCAGCCTCGTGAAGCTCCGCGGATCCCGACGCCAGAATCGTCCCGCCAAGGCTCGGATTGCCGCCGGAGTAAGTGGTGACGACCCCACCCGCCCCCTCGATAACCGGGATCAGCCCCTGGATGTCGTAGGCGTTCAGATTCGCGTCCGTGGCCAGATCCACGTAGCCCATCGCGACCATCGCCCAGAGATAACAGTCACCGCCGTAGCGGCTGAGCTTCACGCTGCCTTCGAGCCGTTGAAACCCCTCGCGCTCCCGCCCATGAAAAAGCACCGGTGTGGTGGTGGCCAGCACCGCCTGATCCAGGGTAGGGCAGGACCGCGTGCGCAGCTCACGCGTCTCGCCGTGCCGGTGGAAGCTCGCACTCTGCCCGTCGCCGGCCCAGATCTCCTCCGTGTAGGGCTGATACATCACCCCGACCACAGGCTTTTCACCGTTGAACAGCCCAAGAAGCAGCCCCCAGTGCAGCATTCCGCTCATGAAGGCTCGGGTGCCGTCGATCGGATCAATCACCCAGGTCAGCCCATCGCCCGCCTCGACACCGAACTCCTCGCCGAATATCCCGTGGGACGGATACTGCTTCCGAATCAGCTCTCTCAGAACCTGCTCCGCGGCCCTGTCTGCTTCCGTAACCGGATCGAACCGCCCATCGTCGAGCTTATTCTCCACGGCTGCGTCTGCCCGGAAAAAGCGAAGGGTTTCGCCGCCGGCTTTAACAGCGGCGGAGATGGCGAACTGGAGGAGTTCCCTTTTAAGCGAGTCCGAGACGAGCGTGGAATCGCGATAGGTAAGCATAAGTGAATCGCCTTGAGATTCGCTGAATTGGAGTTTCTCTAGCCTCTTTCCGCACCAGATAAACCCACCAGAAGCCAAGCTGGCCTTTCGTATGCCATCGAAAAAGAGAACTCCTTCTCAATTTCCGACGAGCGGCTTGAATTTCGTGATACATAGCCTGCAAACCTCCTGTGAACAGATACAAAATGACCACTCGATCAACAGGAGGTTGATGCATTTTAGGGCAGGATCCCTAGACGGCGAACCTAAAAATTCGCAGCATCATATGCCGCGGTGCAAATCTTCGACAAATTCTTCAACTACCTCTTCCCGCTGTCGCTTCTCGACACAACTCCCTGGCGAGGAATGTGGGAAGAAAAAGAGCGGGCAGACTTCCTTGCGACCGCTAAACTATTTTTTCCAGTAGCGGCATTTATCTATGCAGGTCATTACTGGTTTTTCGACCTGCCAATGGGACTCGAACCAAAAAACCTTTGGTTGTCCTTTAGGACAACCGTTGTCGCCATCGCCCTGGTTACATTCATCTTCTATATCAGCCCTTTAAGAAATATCCGCTGGTATCGTCTACCTGCAATTCTGGCAACATCGATCTTCTGCTATTCACAAGCAAGAGTAACTGTTTGGTATCCGGAAGCCCCATGGATCTATTGCTTCGTTCTGGACGTAATCTGTGTGCTTTCACTACGCGCATCAGTCCTAAAAAGCGCTTTCTTTGCCGCGTTTCTGATATCTCTACAATGGTCATCACTAATGCAAGCGGGCCTGTCAATTCCCGAAGCAGTTTCCGCCAGCGCCGTTGTCGTCTTCGCCATCATTACGACTCGAGGAAGCTACGCAGCCGATATCCGATATTTCCTGCTAAACCAACAGAACATCGACGCACAGAAACGCAACATCGAGATGAACATTGAATTCACAGATAGAATCAAATCGTTCATACCAGCCGAGATTGCAAACAGACTAGAAAAGCACCTGCGTGATCGCAGCAGCTCCGTCTTGGAAGCAATTTACGGAGTCCTTAGACCAAGACGGTGCGACATAGCGTGCTTGTTCAGCGATATAAGAGGGTTTACCGAAAGCTCCAAGAATCTCGACGCATTTATTAGAGATTCCGTAGTTCCAAACATAAAAGAATGCACAGACGCCCTCGAAGAATACGGCGGCATACCCAGAAAGATCGGCGACCTACTCTTCGCATATTTCGACGACAAGAGCATTCACGCAAACCTTGTAAGAGCCATTCTTTCGGGCTTGGAGGTCGCAAAAATCAACGAACGCCACAACCAGACAGCAAGCCACCAAGACATTGAAAGGTACATCTTGATCTCAACTGGCGAAGCTATAGTTGGGAATATCGGCGGCTTTGATTCCTCAGTAGAGATCACGGCTCTCGGCAGCCCGGTGAACTTTTTAAGCCGTCTTGATGAGCTTACCAAGCAGCCTCAGCTGCGCGCACTCCTGCGATCCTCTGATTTGGTGATCTGCGATAGATCAATGAAGCTCCTGCAAGAACTACGCATACACCCCACTGTCACTACGATCGACCTTGAGGATCTCGGTCTCTCAATCCGCAACTTCCCAGATGTCAGGAGAATACATACTATGCGCCCTTCACAGGCCAACATAGAAGTCTTCTTTGAACTTTATTCAAGAGTAATAAAGGACATCGATAGCAACGCGGATGACAGCAGATCTCGTGCAGCGTGATTTTTCTGAACAAGAGTTCCAAGAACTCCACGACATAATATTTCCAGCCGATATTCGAGCAACTGACGTCGTCAGAGCTTTGATTCGAAAGACGGATTCAGGGCAACCTTTCCAAGAAATTCGCGTGTGGAGGATGAGTCCACTCGGGGTTGAACTTTTACCCGAAAACATTACGGATTTCCGAAAAGGCGACCTTCTGGACCTCCAACTTCTAGTCGGCAATCAGTCTACGAATTTCGAAGGTCTCGTAGTAGCCGTCGCACCAGAGGAGAACGATAGAAAAGTATTGGGTGTCCGGCTTTCAAAAAAAACGGACGATACACCCCAGCGCGAGTCGAGCCGAAGACGTGGATCCAGATGGATCTGCAGCAGCCAGTTTGATCCTATCTGCATGGCTGCAAACCCTCTTCAGTTTAACGATTTTCTCTACTTCAAAATTCGCGACATATCCAAGTCTGGAATACGAGCTCTTACCAGCCTACGCAATAAGTTCATTGTCCCCGGCATGGAATTACAGGCGCAGATCAGCTTCCCGCTGACTTCGCAGATTTCTCTCCCTCTTAGAGTAGTCCGCGTCAACCTTACAGCCGAGCACGGCAAGGACTATCTCGAGACTGGCTTAGAGTTCGTAGATCTTTCCCGGCATCACCGCGAAGTAATCGGTCAATACCTGATCCAGTTTAGTGACGCACAATCGTTGAAAGCTATTCGTGATGAGGGATTCTTTCCAACGTCGCTAACCAAAGGAGTCGACTATCAGTTCGCAAAGACAGCCGAAGAATTCAGAGAGGTCCTGGAGCTTCGACTCTTAGCAAACCGCGTTAGTGAAAAAATTCCCAGCCACTACTCCGCCGATGATATGGCGGACATCTACGACATGAGGAGTCGAATCGTTGTTGGCCGCTACCGTGGGCGGGTAGTGGCAACAATGCGCCTGACTTTCAACGAACTGGGACAGAAACTGGAACATGAACATTACCTCGAGCTCCCCCCAGAATTCCCGAGAAGTGAACAAATCCTTGAGATCGCACGTGCAGCCACGCATCCGGATTTCCGCGCCAACGACCTTTGGACTACTTTAATGCAACATGCCGCTATCGCGGCCATCCAAGCAAAACGTCCGTGGGTACTGATGTCGACGACCGCTGAACTCCGAGACATGTATATGCGCTTGGGGTGCAAAGACACTGGGCTTCGGTATAGACACCCCCTCTACCCAGAAAAAGAACAAATCGTCATGCACATCAATTTGCGCGACGTTGTTGTCGGCCAGAGTGTCGGCCCCATCTACTGGAATGTTATCTGGAAAAGCGTCGGCAACTATCTCGCGCAATCAGATCCTACAATCGCGGCGGATCTGACCTCTGCACGGGTCAGGTTCTACAACTTCCTGTCTCCTCTCGCGCAACTTCTCCGCTATTTCAGCTCACGCCCGAGGAAGCGTAGTCGGTAAATCTTGCTTTTCCAGCAAGGAATGTCTAAATAGCGCTCTTGTAGTCGAACAGGGAGATCTCGACTCTAATACCGCACATTGGAAGCTTGCCGGGGACGCGACTTGCTGTTTGGTTGGATCCGAAATCACTCCAGCTTCATATATGGGCTCGTTGTTCTAGGCACCGCGCTATCTTTAGTCGGCACTAGCGGACTAAGCGTCACACCCGACAATCGCGTTTTTTATGGCCCTTCGAATACGTACTTCAACGATGTCCTTGAGTTCGAGGCCAACTACACTCCAAATAACAACATTCTGTATGTTATTCACGGCACATCATCTATTGAAGAAGGGTCGCAGATTGAGGCGATTCAGTGGCTTACAGACAAGGCATGGCGCATACACAACACTATTCGAGTTGATTCCATAAGCAGCTATCCCGTTGCCCTAGGCCAAGAAAACGTAATCGAAGTACTACCGCTTAGCGAGGTGGCCTGTCCAGATTTACCCACCTGCAATACGGGAGACTTGGAGGTTCTTAGAAAGCCTCAGATCCTAAACCGTCTTATCAGCAAAGATCTTCACTCCGCAGGTGTCGTCGCTACGGTAACTCTCGACAGGAGTTCGGAAGACACAATAAAGAAAATCACTGACGACGCGGAATCTCTGGCCGCAGAGTTCAGAGATTCTTTTCCCGATCTCGAACTCGTTGTCACCGGCGGCGTGCCGATGATGCAGGCAATGGCCACCTATAGCGCGGAAGATTTGGGCACGTTGCTACCCATAGCATTAGGGATTGTGCTGGTTCTGCTTACCCTCTTCTTAGGCGGACTAGCCCCAGCATTTTGCGTTCTGGGAGTGGCGTTCCTAGCAGTGCTTACTACGATGGGCTTTGCTGGATGGACAGGCCATCAAATCAACAGCGCTACTTCAATAGTACCGCTAGTTGTGTTCACTCTGGTGGTCACTAGCTCAATGCACATCATGGTGCATTTCGTCAGGCTCATGGCAGTGCCCGGCGCATCTGCAGTAGAGAGTACTCAAGCCGCGCTACAAGGTAACTTGGTTCCCATGTTGGTCAGTTCTTCGACGACCGCAGTCGGATTACTGTCGTTGCTCTTCCTAGACTCACCCCCATTCAAGGAGCTTGGATACCTATCTGCCTTTGGTGTAGCTTCTGGAACTGCACTATCTATTCTGTTGTTGCCTCTGGTTCTTCAGAGGCTCTCAAACATCCGAAGTAGTGCAGCTACAGCCTGGCTACAAGAGAGGCTTAACGATTACGCTCGATTTGTGGAATCAGGTCGAACGCTAACGGTACCAACTCTGGCTGTAATGTCTGTTTCTACCATTGGCCTGTTTAGCATCACGTTGGACGACAATTTCGTCGAGTACTTTTCAGAAACCACCGATTTTAGAAGGAATACCGACCGAGCGACCGAACTTCTAGCCGGCCCCAATCACATCGAAATAGTTCTAGAGAACGGCGCTGACAACGGAGTGTTCGATCCATCGTATATCGCCTATCTAGAGCGATTAACTACTTTCGTTCGCGATCAAGCGTATGTATCGAATGCCAGTTCGTTCTCGGACGTATTGCACGATCTTTCAGAAGCATTCGGGACATCTCTCGCATCGGTGTCCAGTGCTGACGAGTTAGCGCAGTGGTATCTGGTGTATGAACTCTCCTTAAGAAGAGGACAAAGCAATACAGACTTCGTTCGAGCTGACCAGAAACAAACCAGGATGTCTGTGCTTCTCAACGAGACCACCTCAACTGAGATACAAGAACTAGAATCAGCTATATATCGCTGGCACGAAGCGAACAATTCGCCGTTTAAACTTAAAGTGACAGGCGAAAACATTCCAGTTGCCTATCTTTCCAAGACAAACATCCAATCGATGGTCTCCGGGATATTTTTAAGCATAGCGTTCACTTCCTTAGCCATCGGATTCGTAGTCAAGAAGTTAAGGTTGGGTGTTGCAACTCTTCTTGCGACTGTCCTCCCAATAGTATTCGGCTTCGGCATCTGGGGTTTTTTTAACGACACCATCGGATTGGCATCGACCGCCATCATCGCATTGACGATAGGCATAGTGGTGGATGACGCAGCGCATATGGTCTATCGCTTCGTCGACGCCAGACAACGCCTCGACTCTGACTCCTGGCAAGCTGCGGGGTTTAGCATCCATCGCGTCGGAATTGCGGTATCCGCTACGAGCGTTGTAATGGTTGGAGGTCTTGCAGCACTTTTATTCTCCAGCTTCGAACTGAATAGCAGCTTTGGGGAATGCACGTGCCTGATCATAGGAATGGCTCTCGTTTTCGATCTCTTCGCCCTACCTGGCCTTCTCGTCTGGGCTGACCACTAGTCTTAATAAAATGTTACTCGGAGGTATCTAAATTGGACAACGGATCGAGCACTACGACTGCGTTCGAGTCGAGCAAGGTTGCAGAAGATGAAATGAATTGGGATGCATACGCAGAACACTACGACGTGATGTGCGAACTTAATCCCTCATATCAGGAAAACATCGACCGCCTAGTTCAGTACCTCAAGTCCTGGAGCATTTCTCAGAATCCCGCTATTTTGGATCTCGGCGCAGGAACCGGGAACTATATCTTGGCCCTCGCCAAACAGCTGGATGGTGCATCTTACGTGCACGTAGATTTCGATAAGAAGATGAACGAGCTGGCGCGTCGAAAGTATGACCAGCATCAACTGACATCTGTTCAGATTAGGAATCAGTATGTTCAAGATGTTGATTTCGAAGAAAGCTCCTTCGACGTCATAATCTGCATCAATGCCCTCTACGCGATATCGCCACAAACAGAGGTTTTAAAAAATATTCACACTTGGCTGAAGCCAGATGGGCGTTTTTTTGTGATCGATTTCGGCCGAAAGCAGAACATCCTCGATTGGACTTTTTATGTTCTCCGCGAATCCATGAAGCGACATCGACTGCGCCGCTATATAAAGGTCCTGAAAGACAACCGAGAACTTATCAAGCAAAACCGACAAACGACAAAAGGACAAGATAGTGGCCGCTATTGGCTACATACGACTGCGGAGTTCAGGGATACGTTGAAATCTTGTGGATTCGTGGTTGACGAGGTTTTCCCTTGCTATCGCGGGTATTCCGATTTGGCGGTGTGTCGCAAAGGTTAGTTTGTAAGCAATGTCCTACTTTAAATCTATCCTTCATCAACTAAGCTGGGAATCGATGCGAATCTAGACATTTTTGCGATCTCGTTGGCAATAGACGAGACAATCTTCCTCCAATGCTGCAAACAATACTGGGCAGGCTGGAAACTCTAGTCTCCGCTGCTAAACGAAGCGCTGAGTATTCGGAGAAACATTACTTCGCCATTGGGCTGCTGTGTGTTGTCGTAATGCCGTTTACGACGTTCGTCGAGCGACTTGTAGCATCTCCCAACTTCGACACCTTTGGCATTCGCCTTAGCACAGGCATCCTAGGCTTTGGACTACTTTTTCATGGAAGGCTTCCATGGGGCCTGCGGCAAAAATTTTATCTCTACTGGATGGTAGTCATAACATTCGGTTTGCCATTTTCCTTTGGGGCGATGCTTATTCTGAACGCTTCATATACCCCAAATTCCGAAAGTGTTTCCCCCATCTGGGTTTATCAATACCTTGTCGCGCTATTCTTCTTTGTCAGCTTGGTTCACCACGGACCACTAGCAACAATCCTTTGGGTGCTAGCATCAATACTTGCATTTGCCCCTGTTTTTTTTCTGGAGAAAGTCAACTGGGAAGCTATCGAGCAGACGGTTTTGCTTCCTTTTCCCGTATATCTAACCGCGGTGATCATCGGAAGCCTCACAAACCGCAATGTCTCAATGGTCCAAACCGAGAAGCTCCGCGCCGCATCCGCCATCGGCGCCAACCTCGCCCACGAACTCCGCACGCCTCTCGCCAGTATCGGCGTAATGTCCAAAGGGGCATCGAATCTTCTTCCTGTTCTCACGGACGCCTATGAGAAGGCAAAGCAGGCTGGGATTCCGGTGGCGCCCCTGCGGCGGTCTCAGATCCAAGCACTGAACAACGCGCTGCTCTCTATCCGGAACGAGGTCGAATATTCGAACACGATCATCGACATGCTGCTTCTGAATACGGCGGACAAACCTCTGGCCAACGTGCAGACAGACATTGTTCATGCCAGCGAGATCGTCAGCGAGGCGGCCCGTAGATTTCCATTCAACAATCAGAAAGAACGTGACCTGGTGTCTGTGGACATCCGGAACGATTTCGTATTCGACTCACCGCGACTTCTGCTCGTGCACGTGCTGTTCAACCTGATCAAGAACGCGCTCTATTTTGTGCAGAAATCAGGCCATGGTGAGATCCAGCTGTATACCGACATGGCAGGCACAAATGGGCTGATCGTTGTTCACGATACAGGGGCGGGTATTCCGAACTCGGTGCTGCCGCACATCTTCGAGCGCTTCTACACGACCACGCCGACCGGTCAGAGCGCCGGTATCGGGCTCAGCTTCTGCAAGCTCGTCATGGATTCGATTGGCGCCAGAATCGCCTGCGAGTCGAAAGAAGGCGAGTTCACCACCATCACCCTGACGTTTCCCGGAGTTACAGACGAAAAACCTGCTCCGCATTCTGCGCCAGCACCGGATACTCCGAAGGCAGGTTTTCAGAAACCGTGAGAGCGTCCACGTGGGGGTAGTCCGTTCCCCACAGAATCCGGTCCTCGCCCACCAGATTCAGCGCCATGCCGATCGTCCGCTCTCCCTGCTCGGCTACGAAATAGCAGTTTTCCCGGATGTATTCGCTCGGTTTTCGCTTGAGCGGGAGAATCTCCCGAAGCGCTTCGAATTTGGCATCGAGCCGGTCCATCAGGTAGGGCGCGTAGCCGCAGCCCGCCTCCACGCTGACGACTTTAAGCTTGGGGAAACGCTCGAAGAGCTCATCGACGATCACACTCGTCATGGCTGGTATGAGCTGCCCTGTGCCGCCGAGGCCGAAGCTGAATACCGGTCCCGGCGAGGTTGCATGCCAGTCGGCGAAGGGAACCGCCGCGCCACCGAAGCGCACGATCACGTGAAAGCAGCCGGGCAGCTCCGCTTCGTGCAGCCTTGTCCAGATCGGATCGAAGTGGGTGCTGCCTGGCCTGTGGCCGCCGACGGTTTCAGGAGGCACGAACAACCCCTTGAAACCGAGCTTCAGGCAGCGATCCAGCTCGCGGGCCGCTTCGTCGACATCATGCCAGTTCACCACGGCAATGGCGGCGAGTCTGGACGGATCCGTCTGGCAGAACTCGCTGATCCAGGTGTTGTAGGCACGGCAATAGGCATTCGCCAGCGCCTGGTCGTCCGTCGGAAACGGCAGGATGCAGATGGTCGGAAACAGCACCGACTTCCGGATACCCCACGCGTCCATCCGGCGCAGCCTGGCACCGGGATCAAAGCTGTCCGCCGGATTGTCGCGCACATAGGACTTCTTTCCGGCGAAGAGTTCCGCCTTGCTCTCCTCGGCACCTCCCAGTCCGGCGACCACACCCTGGAGCACGATCTCCTCACCGATGACGAGTTGCTCCACGCCATCGGCTTCCTGCACCCGGATCGCCCGGTCGCGGAACTTGGGCTCCAGATAACGTTGCCAGAGATCTGCCGGCTCCAGAACGTGCGCGTCACAGTCGACGATTGGGGTCATGACAACTTCCTCCCTTGATCCAGGCAAGCATACACCGCCTCCGCACAGGCCATGGCGGAGGCGCCGCCGGTAACCACACCCTGCTGCATCTGGTTCATCAGAAAGCAGAACGCGATCCGCGCGTTCGGATCGTAGAACGCCATCGAGCCGCCAGCACCCGCATGGCCGAAAGTTCCCTCCCGGACGCCGATGGGCGCACACGGGTCGTGGAGCATGAACCCGAGCCCGAAGCGGGAGAACGACTTCAGCACTTCATCCATTCCTTCGGACTCGGTGGTCGTCGCCAGATCGAGCAGAGGCGCGGGGATCAGGTCCTTCACGCCGGCGTACAACGCCGCCAGGCTGCGAGCGGTGCCGAATCCGTTCATGCCCGGCATGTCCGCGCGGCGGTACTGTTCGGAGTTCATGTAGCCTGGCCCGAGCGACGGGTTCTGAAACGCCGCGCCTGTGGTCGTCGAACGGTCCGTCATGGCAGCGAGCAGCGCCCGCGCAGACTCGGGTGGCTTGGCGCCCGCCTTCAACCGGGCGGGCAGCATGTCTGCGCACCGGCCGAGAACGTCGGTTTCGAGCCCGAAGTGCAGGTCGAGCCCGAACGGTTCCACCAGCCGGTCTTTCAGCCACTGACGCAGACCGACACCCGTACTGCGTCTCAACACCTCACCGAGCAGGAAACCGAAGGTCCTCGCGTGATAGCCGTGCTTCGTACCTGGATCCCACCAAGGGTGCTCTGCTGCCAGCGCGGCACACATTCCCGGCCAGTCGTAGAGAATGTCGGGCGGCATCGGTTGGTGGAATCCCACGACGCCGGAGCGATGGTTGAGCACCTGTCGGGTCGTGATCGCCGCTTTTCCCGCCGCCGCGAACTCCGGCCAGCAGGCCGCGATGGGGTCGTCGAGCGGGATCGCGCCGTCGGCCACGGCCTGCAGGATGCAGGTGGCGGTAATGCCCTTGCTGGAGGAAAACAGCGCGCAGAGCGTGTCGCGCTCCCAGGGTCGGGTTTTGCGGCGGTCCACGTGGCCAGCCCAGACATCGACCACCGGCGCACCATCGAGATACACAGCCACGGACGCTCCCACATCACGTCCGGCAGCGAATCCCTCCATGAAGACATCGGCCACGCTCGAGAACGCCGGATCGACTTCCCCCTGGAGTTCAAGTTGAATAGCCGATTCCCCCCGGATGCGCGTGTTTCCGCAGCATATCAGCTAATGTCTTCCGGAAATCTGACTCAGGGCGCCGTCACCACGTCGCTCTTCAAGCTGACCGCGCCCATGATGGCGGGCATCTCCGCCAACATCCTGGTCGGCATGCTGGAGATCGGCTTCATCGGCCAGCTCAGCACCCGCCACATCGCCGCCATCACCTTCACGTTCCCGGTGACCATGATGCTCACGAGCATCGCGCTCGGCATCGGCATCGGTACGTCGTCGGTCATCGCGCGCAGCGTCGGCGCCGGCTCGACCGAGGAGGTCCGCCGTCTGGGCACCCACGCCATCGTGCTGGTCGTCGTGTCCATGTCGGTGCTCTCCCTGCTCGGCTATCTGACCATCGACCCGGTGTTCACCCTGCTCGGCGCGGGACCCGAGGTGCTGCCGCTGATTCACAGCTATCTCGACATCTACTACCCGACGATGCTGCTGTTCACCGTCACCATGGTGGCCGGCAACATCATGCGCGCCAACGGCAATGCCAACATACCCGGCCTCGTGATGACGCTCGGAGCGCTGGCGAATCTCGCCATCGACCCGGTGCTGATCTTCGGCTGGTTCGGTGCGCCGAGGATGGAGCTCGCCGGTGCCGCGGTTGCCGCAGCCATATCACGGCTCGGTACCGCTGCGGTGCTCCTCCACTACATCAGCCGGAACGATCTGATCACCACCACCGGCCTCTTCGACGGGCTGGGCGCGTCTGCCCGGAAGATCCTTCACATCGGCCTGCCGGCCATGGCCACCCAGCTCATCGGGCCCGTGTCTGGGGCGCTCATCACCCGTCTGCTGGCCGGTCATGGGGCGACGGTGGTGGCCGGATTCGGTGTGGCCACGCGGATCGAGTCGGTGGCCGTGATGGTGCTGTTTGCGCTTTCCGCGAGCATCGGGCCCTTTGTCGGCCAGAACTGGGGCGCCAACCGGACGGATCGTGTTCGGGAAGGGCTTCGTGTCACCTACCGCTTCTGCCTCGTTTGGGGCCTGGTGATTGCCATACCGCTGGCGCTCGCGGGCAGCGCGATCGCCGGGCTGGTGGACGACTCACCACCGGTTATCGCGGCCGCTGCCTGGTATCTGGCCGTGGTGCCATGGTCCTACGGGCTCTGGGGTGTGCTCATGATGGCCTCCGCGTCGTTCAACGCGCTGGGCAAGCCTCTCCCGTCCACGGCACTGTCGTTCTCCCGCATGTTCATCGTCTACATCCCGCTCGCCCTGCTGCTCGATCACCACTTCGGTTATCACGGCATTTTCATCGCGACTGCCTTAAGTAACGGGCTCATGGGCATTCTCGGATTTCTGTGGTTCAGGCAGCGGTTCTTTCCGAGCGGGTGATCGGCGATGGTCGCTCGTCGCCTCCTCACCATTTCCGCCTTCATCCTGTTGACGCTGCTCTCGAGCCTGCTCTCACCGGTGCTCCTGCTGCTGGCCTGGCTGATCGGCCGCCTGCCGGGCTGTCGGGGTGCGGTGCCCACACTCGGCCTGATCCTGGGCTATCTCTGGTGTGAAACCATCGGCATCGCGGCCGCCGGATGGCTCTGGCTCCGGCACCGCGAGGCCGAGGGATTTCTGTCGGCGAACTTCCGGTTGCAGTGCTGGTGGGCACACACGCTCAAACGCCTCGGCGAACGGCTGTTCCGGTTGCGGTTCGAGCTCACCGGACAGGACGCGCTCCCGGGCACCGGCGCACTCATGCTGCCCCGCCACACCAGCATCGCCGACACGCTGATCCCCATGGTCTTCTACGCGATCCCCCACGGAATCCGCCTGCGCTACGTGCTCAAGCGCGAGCTCCTGCTCGACCCCTGCCTGGACATCGTCGGCAACCGGCTGCCCAACTGCTTCGTGGATCGGGGCGGTGAGGACAGTGCCGAGGCGACAGCGAGCGTCGCGGCGCTGGTCGCCGGCATGGCGCCGGACGAGGGCCTGCTGCTCTATCCCGAAGGCACCCGCTTCTCACCGACCAGAGCCGAACGGCTCCGATCCCGCTGGCAGCGGAATCCGGAGCGTCTGGCACAGCTCGATCGCTGGCCGCACCTGCTGCCGCCGCGCACGGGTGGTTTCCTGGCGGCGCTGGCGGCCAATCCGGGACATGATCTGCTCTTCTGCGCCCACACCGGATTCGAGGGATCGAGCCACTTCCGGACGCTCGTCAACGGCAGCTGGATCGATGCCCGGATCCGCATCCACTTCTGGCGCGTGCCGTTCGACGCGATCCCGGAGGATCCGCAGGCGCGGGTGGCGTTGCTCTTCGAGCAGTGGGATCGGATGGAGCGTTGGGTTAGCCTCCACGCCTCGGCCTGAAGGAGCGTCGCGCATGGTGGGTGTCTATCGGATGTACGAACCGGGTCCGCCGGACGTGATGCGCTGGGAAGACGCGGACCTCGGCGAGCCGGGGCCGGGCATGGTGCTCATCCGGCACACGGCCATCGGGCTCAACTACATCGACACCTACCATCGCAGCGGCCTGTACCCGCTGCCGCTACCGACCCGGCTGGGGGTTGAGGCCGCCGGTGTGGTGGTGTCCGTCGGCGAAGGTGTGGGCGATCTGCGGGAAGGCGATCGGGTGGCCTACGCGGGCGGGCTCGGCGCCTATGCCGAAGCGAACATCATGCCCGCCAGCCGGCTGGTGAAGCTGCCCGACACGGTGAGCGAGGAGCTCGCGGCCGCCAGTCTCCTCAAGGGGCTCACGGCCGCCTATCTTCTGACCCGCACTTTCCCGGTTTCCGCCGATCACGACATCCTGGTGCACGCGGCAGCAGGCGGTGTGGGATTGATCCTCTGCCAGTGGGCCCATCATATCGGCGCCACCGTCATCGGCACGGTCGGGAGCGAAGACAAGGCTGCGCTCGCCCGTGAAAACGGCGCCGATCACACGATCCTCTACCGCCAGGAGGACGTGGCAAAGCGGGTGCGCGAGCTCACGGGCGGCCGCGGCGTGCACGTCTCCTACGACTCGGTGGGCAAGGACACCTTCCAGGCGTCACTGGCAAGCCTCGCGCCGCTCGGCATGTTCGTGAGCTACGGCAACGCCTCCGGCAACGCGCCGGACGTGCCGCCGCACGAGCTGCAGAATCGCGGCTCGCTGTTTTTCACCCGGCCCTCGCTCGCCCACTACACCGCGAATCCGGCCGACCTCAAAGCGCTCGCGGACCGGTTCTTCGCGGTGCTCGGCGACGGCACCGTCAGGGTTCACATCAACCAGCGATATCCACTGAGCGAGCTCGTTCAGGCACACCGGGACCTGGAAGCGCGCAAGACCACCGGATCCACGGTGATCGTCCCCTGACGGCGCCGATCCCGCTCAGGCGGGATCGGCGATCTTCAGGAGCTGTTTGCCGATGTTCCTGCCGGTGAACAGCCGGTTCAGCGTCTTCGGGATGTTCTCGAAGCCTTCCTGCACGTCCTCCCGGTGCACGAGCTCGCCGCTCTGGTACCAGCCGGCGAGCGCGGCCACCCCTTCCGCAAATCTGGGCAGGTAGTCGATGACGATGAAGCCCTCCATCCGGGCGCGCATGACCACCAGATTCATCAGGTTCGTGGGTCCCGGCTGGGGCTCCGTGGCGTTGTAGCTGCTGATCCCCCCGCAGAGCACGATGCGTGCCTTGAGGTTGATGTGGTTGAGCGCCGCCTCGAGGATGCTGCCGCCGACGTTGTCGAAGAACACGTCCACCCGGTTCGGACACAGCTCGCCGATGCGGGCGTCCACGTTCTCCGACTTGTAGTCGATCACGTCGTCGAAGCGGGCTTCCTGCTTCAGCCATTCGCACTTCTCTTTGCCGCCGGCGATGCCGATCACCCGGCAGCCTTTGATGCGGGCGATCTGGCCGGCCACGGAGCCTGTGGCCCCGGCCGCTCCGGAAACCAGCACCGTCTGCCCGGGCTCCGGCTTGCCCAGGTCCAGCATGCCGAAATACGCGGTCTGACCCGTGGTGCCGAGCACGCCGAGCGCCATCTGCGGGCTGATCCCGGCGGGCAGCTTGGTGAGCGGGATGCCGTCCTTGCCGTCGGTGACGAAGAAGTCCTGCCAGCTACCCAGCATCTGCACCAGGTCGCCCGACGCATAGTCCGGGTGGTTCGACTCCACCACCTGGGCGACGCAGCCGGCCCGCATGGGCTCGCCGATGGCCACCGGCGGCATGTAGCTCTCCCGGTCTTCCATCCAGCCGCGCTGGGTGGGATCGAAGGACAGATAGAGGTTGCGCAGTAGCACCTGGCCGGGGACTGCCTGGGGGATGGGCACCTCCCGGTATTCGAAGTTCTCCTCGGTGACCATGCCGAAGGGGCGCTTCGCCAGCACCCATTGCCGATTCGTGTTCAAGGGTTTTCCTCCTGCTGAGTCGCTGCTCGAGCGTGCTAACATGCCGCGAACCGTCAGGAGGAGCAATGAGCGATCTTGCCTTTGCCTCGGCCACCGAGCTGGCCGCGGCCATCGCGCGCCGGGACATTTCTGCCGTCGAGCTGCTGAAGCTCTATCTCGATCGGGTCGATCGCTACAACGGCGAGCTCAACGCCATTGTGGTGGACGTGCGCGACGAGGCTCTGGCCGAAGCCGAGAAAGCGGACCGCGCCCTGGCCGGCGGCCGGCCCGTGGGTCCCTTCCACGGCGTGCCGATGACGATCAAGGAGTCCTACAACCTGGCCGGCACGCCCACCACCTGGGGTAACACCGCCTGGAAGGACAACATCGCCACGGAAGACGCGGAGGCGGTGAAGAAGCTCAAGGCGGCCGGCGCCATCGTCTTCGGCAAGACCAACGTGCCGCTGATGCTGGCCGACTTTCAGAGCTACAACGACGTCTACGGCACCACCAACAACCCCTACGATCACTCGCGGATCCCGGGCGGCTCCTCCGGGGGATCCGCTGCCGCGCTTGCCGCCGGTCTGACCGGGCTCGAGACGGGCTCCGACATCGGCGGCTCCATCCGCAACCCATCGCACTTCTGCGGTGTGTTCGGTCACAAGCCGACCCACAACCTGCTCTGGATCCGCGGCCACTCGCCGCCGGGAGACGTGCGCAGTAAGCCGGACATCTCCGTGATCGGCCCCCTGGGACGCTCTGCCGCCGACCTGGACACCGCCGTGCGCTGCATGGCGGGGCCGGACGACATCATGGCCCGGGGTTACCGGCTCGACCTCCCGGAGTTCAAGGGCAAGCTCGCCGGCCTCAAGGTCGCGGTCTGGAGCGACGACGAGATGTGCCCCGTGGACAAGGAGGTGCGCGACCGCGTGGAGCGTGTGGCCGCGGCCTGTCGCGATGCGGGTGCAGCGGTGGACGACCAGGCACGCCCCGGCTTCTCCGCCGGGCACTCCCACGACACCTACCAGAACCTGCTGCAGGCCACCATGGCGGCACGTATGCCGGACGCGGACTACGAGAACCTGAAGCGCTACGTGGCCACACTGGACCCGGATGATCAGAGCAATACCGCGAAGATCCTGCGGGCACAGGTGGCGAGCTTCAAGGACTGGAAGGCCCACAACGAGCTGCGCGACCACATGCGCTGGTCGTGGCACGAGTTCTTCGGCGACTTCGACGTGCTGATCACCCCGATCATGCCGACGGCGGCGTTCAAGCACGACCACCGGGAATTCGGCGAGCGCAGGATCCGGGTCAACAACGAGGAGCGGCCGTACTTCGAGCAGGTGTTCTGGGCGGGTCTGACCGGCGTGTCGTACCTGCCGTCCACCGTGATCCCCACCGGGCTCAACGGCGACGGCCTGCCCATCGGCGTGCAGATCGTCGGGCCCGAGTACGGCGACCTGATCACCATCGGTGTGGCCCGTGCGCTGGAGGCGGAAGGGTTCCGGTTCGTGCCGCCACCCGCCTACCTCTGAGCCGCCCTGTCCGACCCGTGACTACCACCGCGGTTGCCCACCCGAACATCGCGCTGATCAAGTACTGGGGCAAGCAGGCGCTGCCCGGGAACATCCCCGCCACGCCGTCGCTGTCCATCACGCTGGACACGCTCTGCTCCACCACCACCGTGGCCGATGCCACCGCCGAGAAGGTCGTGCTGGACGGCCGGGAATCGGACGATGCCAAGGTGAGCGCCGCGCTGGCCATGCTGCGGAGCGAGTTCGACATCGGCCCGCTCGAGATTGTCAGCGACAACAACTTTCCCACCGCCGCAGGTCTCGCGTCCTCCGCTTCGGGCTTCGCCGCGCTGGTGACCGCCATCGACACTCACTGCGGGCTCGGCATGACGGACCGGCAACGCTCCGTCTATGCCCGACGCGCGTCCGGCTCAGCGGCCCGCTCCATCTACGGCGGTATCGTCGGCCTTGCCGGTCCTGACTGGGTCGCCGAGCCGCTGCTCGACGCCGCTGACTGGCCGCTCAACGTGGTGATCGCTATCACCGACGTCGAGCGCAAGGACGTTTCCTCCTCCGCGGGGATGCGCACCTCCGAGGCGACCTCCCCGTACTACGAGCCCTGGGTGCGCACCACCGCAGAAGACTATCGGCACGCCCGGGCGGCGGTGGCGGAGCGCAACTTCCCGCTGCTGGCGGAGCTGGCGGAGTCGAGCTGTCTGAAGATGCACGGCGTGATGCACTCGAGCCAGCCGGCCATGATCTACTGGCGGCCGGCAACCATCGCCTGCATGCACGCCGTTCGTGCGCTCCGGGCCGACGGCGCCGACGTCTTCTTCACCATCGACGCCGGCCCGCAGGTGAAGGCCGTCTGCCTGCCCGACTCACTGCCCGCTGTCGCCGCGCGCCTGGCGGAGATTCCCGGCGTGCTGGCCACCCACTCGGTAGGCCTCGGCGACGGGGCCCGGATCGTCGCAGCTTGAAGACCCCATGATCGAGTTCGCGGCACCAGGCAAGGCCGTCATCTGGGGAGAGTACGCCGTGCTGGCCGGGGCGCCCGCCCTGGTCATGGCCGTGGACCGGTATGCCCGCGCCGGTGTGTCGATCGAAGGCGGCGACTGGCGCATCCGCTCCATCGGCTTCACGAGTGACGTCACCCTCGATGCTGACGCCCTGCGGGCGTTGAATCCCGCGACTGCGGGCGGCGCGGCCGCGGTGGTTCGATCCGCGCTGTCCGCACTCGGCGATCCGCCGCTGCCCCGTGGCGGCCTGATCACCACCGATACCACCGCTTTCTACGATGGACACAGAAAGCTCGGTATCGGTTCCAGCGCGGCTATCTGCACGGCCGCCTGCGCCGCCCTCGCCGAAGCGCTGTCCAGGCCCTTCGATTCCTCGATCCCGCGGACGGCACACCAGCTCCTGCAGGGAAAGGCGGGCAGCGGCCTCGACGTGGCCGCCGCCTGCGAAGGCGGTCTGATCCGCTTCCAGTCCGGGGCGGCGAGCCCCGCCGGCTGGCCGGACGGCCTGCATTACCGGTTCTTCTGGGTCGGGCACTCCGCGAAAACCACCGATCACCTGGCCAGGTTCACTGCCTGGCGGGCTGCCGCGGACAACAGGACGCTGAACGAGCTGTGCGCGGCCTCCGAGGCGCTCTTCGCCAGGCCCGATCTGCCCACCCTCGCCGAGTACGTCCGCCGGCTGAAGGCACTGGATGCGGAGGCGACCCTCGGGATCTACGATGCGGCCCACGCCCGATTGGACGAGCTTGCTTCTCGTGTCCAAGTAGTCTACAAACCGTGCGGCGCTGGCGGGGGTGACATCGGTATCGCCGTGAGCGACGATGCATCCAGCCTTGACAGCCTGCTCACACTCGCCGCCCCAGACTCATTTCTGCCACTGAACCTGGAGATTGCCCCCCATGGCGTCCACCGAATCAGCAGCTAGCGGCTCGCGCATACCCAATTTCTTCAAGATGACGGTTGCCGAGCGCATCACCGCGCTCCGCCAGCGGGGCCTGCTCTCCGAGGACGACGTCCGGGCGCTGGCGACGGCCGAGCACACGCTGCGGCTGCCGGTGGCAGACAAGATGATCGAGAACGTGGTCGGCGTGTTCGGTCTGCCCATGGGGCTCGGGCTCAACTTCCTGATCAACGGCCACGACTACGTGATTCCGCTCGTGGTGGAGGAGCCTTCCATCGTCGCCGGGCTCTCGGGTGCGGCCCGCATGGCGCGCCTCGGCGGCGGCTTCACGGCCAGCAGCACGGATCCGATCCTCATCGGCCAGGTGCAGGCCGTGAACATCGACGATCCCGAAGCTGCGAAGGAAAAGCTGCTCAGCCAGCGCGAAGAGATTCTGGCCCTGGCCAACAGCCTGCACCCGAAGATGGTGGCCCGGGGTGGCGGCGCGCTGGACATCGAAGTGCACCTGCACCAGGCACCGGAGGACGGTCGCCAGATGGTGGTGCTGCACCTGCTGGTGGACACCCGCGACGCCATGGGCGCCAACCTGGTGAACACCATGTGCGAGGGCGTCGCGTCCCTGGTCGAGACGATCACCGGCGGCAAGGTTTTTCTGCGGATCCTGTCGAACCTCACGGATCGGGCCATCGCCCGGGCTTCCGTGCGTATCCCTGTCAAGAACCTGGAAGGCAAGGGTTTCACGGGTGAGGAAGTACGGGACGGCATCATCCTGGCCACGGACCTCGCCACCGTGGATCCGTACCGGGCCACCACCCACAACAAGGGCGTGATGAACGGGGTGGATGCGGTCGCCATCGCCACCGGCAACGACTGGCGGGCGATCGAATCCGCCGCCCATGCCTACGCCGCACGCGATGGCCGCTACCGGTCTCTCACCCGCTGGTTTGCCGACCAGAACGGCGACCTCATCGGCGAGATCGAAATCCCCATGAAGGTGGGGACCGTGGGCGGCAGCCTGGAGACCAATCCCAGCGTGCGCATCAACCACCGCCTGCTGGGTTCGCCCTCGGCCACGGAGCTTGCCGGCATCATGGCCGCGGTGGGGCTCGCCCAGAATTTCGCGGCCCTGCGCGCCCTGTCCACGGACGGGATTCAGCAGGGTCACATGACGCTGCACGCCCGCAGCGTGGCGAGCACGGCCAGCGTGCCGGAAGACCTCTTCGACGCGGTGGTGGAAGCGTTGATCGAGTCCGGCGAGATCAAGGTCTGGAAGGCGCAGGAGATCGCCAAGAACCTGGCCCGCAGATCCGTCGTCCCCGACCACGGCGAGCGCAGCTCGGCCTGCGGCAAGATCATCCTGCTCGGCGAGCACGCAGTGGTGTACGGCCGACCGGCCATCGCCCTGCCCATCCCGCTGGCAGTGGAGTCCCTGGTCCGCAAGGGCGGCAACGGCATCGACCTGGTGATTCCCCGCTGGGGGCTCGAGCAGAAGGTCAAGGCCGGCAGCGGCCAGGGCCTGTCCGGCATTCTCTACCACATCCTGGAGCGGCTCGGGCTCGAGAAGGAGAACATGACCATCGAGGTCATCCCCCACGTGCCGAGGGCCATGGGTCTCGGCGGTTCGTCCGCCCTGGCCGTGGCCATCATCCGCGCCGTGGACGAGGCCTACAAGCTCAAGCTGCCGAACGAGGAGATCAACCGGCTGGCCTACGAGTGCGAGAAGGCCGCGCACGGCACCCCGTCGGGAATCGACAACACCATCGCCACCTACGGCACGCCCCTGCTCTATCAGCGCAACTCCACCCAGGACGGCGCAACGGGAGACGCTGATGCCCGCTTCGACGCCATCTCGCTGACAGAACCCCTGCCCCTGGTGATCGGCATCACCGGCCGGGAAAGCCTGACGGCCAACACGGTGGCCAGGGTCCGGCACGCCTGGGAAACTCATCAGAGCCGCTACGATGGCATCTTCGACCAGATTGCCGCGCTCACCCGTTCCGGTCTGGACGCCCTCCGCGACGGTCACTTCCGCGAGCTCGGCGAGTTGATGAACCTGTGCCACGGCTACCTGAATGCCCTGCAGCTCTCCACACCGGAGCTCGAGGAGCTGGTGCACATCGCCCGCGCCAGCGGGGCGCTGGGCGCGAAGCTCACCGGGGGTGGCGGCGGTGGATCCATGATCGCCCTGTGCCCGGATGCACAGGACCAGGTGGCCGCCGCCATGGAGGCGGCGGGCTACAAGACGCTGACCGTCACCGTCGGCTGACCCGACGCCCGGACACGGACGTCGGGGTTCAGGCCTCTACCAGGGCCAGATGAGAGACGTCGGGTGCCGGTGGTGCCGGTGCCCCGGGTCCGGGCCCCAGATCCGCGCCCACTTCCGCCAGGTCGAAATCCAGCGGCCCGAGATCCACGACCTTCACGATGCGCGGCTGCTCGAGCAGATCGGCACCCACCTCCGCCAGCTCGAAGTCCGCGTCGATGACCTGGGCTTCCAGCTGGTTCGTGTGCTGTTTGAGCAGGGCCCCGACTTCCGCCACCACGAAATCGGGCGCGCGGATTTCCGGAGCGGCTTCTTTGGGTGGCGGGAAGTAGGTGGTGAGAACCGAAAGGTCGGGCGCGTCGACGTCCGGGTTCGCGGCGGGGCGGATGGCCTTGAGTCTGGCCCCGGACAGCGACACACCGGCGGGCCGGTGTTTCTCCGGCACGGCTTTTTCCGGCGCAGAATGACTGCCGGGCGTTTCCGACCCAACCGCCTGCACCCGGAGCAGGCCTCCCGCCTGCTTGAACACGCTCTGGTAGCGCGCGGCCGTCTCCCGATCAGCATCCCGCTTGACTACCACGGAATCGCCGGAAAAGAGCTTCTCGATCTGGGCGTCGTCGAGCTTGAGTCGCTCGGCCAGGCGGCGCTTCACCACCGCCCGGTGCTGGCCGTCCAGGAGTTCGCCACGAAACACCAGACGAAACTTTTCGTCCATGCCGGCATTCTAGCCCAGTCACACCCCGCCCGGTTCAACGCGGCCAGGGAACGTTGAACAGATCTCATCACGGGTGCGAGCAAACTCCCACGAATCCCCTGGAACTCCCTGATCAGGCGCAAAAAAACCTTTCGCGCCAGCGGCGAGGGACTTCATTTTCTCTGCAGCTATTGGTAGGGTGCGCGTGTCCTGTTCGACACCAAGAGAGACCCTCACTGTGAAAAACGTACTCTTCGCCCTCGCGGCGGTATTTCTGTTCTCTGGATGCGTTTCCCAGGAAGCGTTTGATGCCCTTCAGAACCGTGTGACGGCTCTGGAAGGTCAGGTATCCAGTGCCTCCAGCGCCTCTAGCGATGCCGCTGCAGCTGCACAAGCTGCAAGCCGCGAGGCGAGCGCAGCCAAGTCGGCTGCCGATCGCGCACTGAACGCTGCCAACGAAGCGAACGAGCGCGCTCAGCGCATTTCCGAAACCTGCTGCTCGCGCAAGTAAGCCCAAGCAAGCCAGAGTAGCGGACTGATTCCGCATCGCCCGGCGGCGGTGCGGAATCAGATTCTGACGGGGATCCCCTTCAGATCATCCAGAACCTGAGCCACCCGCTGCCAGTCCAGATTGGCTGCGTGGTCGCCGCTCTTCTCCAACACCACGTGCTTCAGTGATTCCTGGTCCGGCTCCTCATAGAGGTCCCGGTGGATTTCCAGGAACACCTCGTCGTAGCGCACGCCGACCTTCACGGGCTCATTGACGATGTAGACGGGGGTGCCGCTGGGCGCCAGCTCCGCCAGCGTCAGCACGTGCTCGTTGTGCAGCCGGATGCAGCCGTGGCTGACCTTCTGCCCGACGCCGAACGGTTTGTTGGTGCCGTGAATGAAATATCCCGGAATCTTGAGCTGAATCGCCAGCTCGCCCAGCGGGTTTTCCGGACCGGGCGGCACCACGGGCGGCAGAATGTCACCATACTCGGCGTGCTCCCGGCGGGCGTCCTTGGTCGGCGTCCAGCTGGGATTGCGAATGCTCGCCACCGTTTGCGTCTTGATCAGCGGCGTGCGGTATTCCTCGCGGCCCACGCCCACGGGAAAGGTGATCACCCGATTACCGCCGGCTGGATAGAAGTACATCCGGTACTCGGCCACATTGATGACGATGCCTTCCCGGGGCGTGCTCGGCAGCACGTACTGGGTCGGCAGCACGATGATCGTCCCCTCGCCGGGGAGCCAGGGGTCCACACCCGGATTGGCGTCGACAATTTCCCGGAAACCCACCCCGTACTCCTCGGCGATGGAAGCCAGAGTGTCCTCGTAGGCGAGCTTCAGGGTGGTCACGGCACCCACCACGTTGTCGCCGTTTTCCGGCAGCCGGTAGGAGGCCGCCTGAGCGGTGGCAGCAGAGCCAAGCGCAGCACACACCGCGATCAGGGTCAGGAAGGTTCGAAAAGCGATCACAGAACGACTCCGATGCGTTCTCGAAAGGTGGCCAAGTGTATACGAAGATCGGGTAAATGCGTAAAAACACTGAAAAAAGTGCCAGATCCAGTCTCACTCCCGGGTGGCATCACGCCGGGCCTGTGCGCTACATTTGGGGCGACACGACACGGGGGGAAGCCAGTGCCCATCAATCCGGACGCCGTGGGGGCCACAGGGACCCCCAGCCGCAGACGCTGGACCTCCAAGGATGCCCTGCTCTACGCCGTGGGGGTGGGCGCCGGCACGGAAGAGCTGCAGTTCACCACCGAGAATACCCGCGACCTGCCGCAGCGCGTGCTGCCCACGTTCGCCGTCATCATTGGCGGCGGCGGGGTACCCATGGACAAAATCGGCTCCTTCAACCCCGCCCTCATGGTGCACGGCGAGCAGGGGATCGAGCTGTACGGTGAGATTCCGCCGGATGGAGAGATCGAGAGCGTCGGCCGGATCACGGGTATCTACGACAAGGGCTCGGCGGCGGTGGTGGCGTTCGAGTCCACCTCCACCAACGTGGCCACCGGCAAACCGCTCCTGAAGACGTCCATGAGCATGTTCTGCCGCGGTGAGGGGGGCTGGGGCGGCGATCGCGGCCCATCCGACAAGCTCGTCTTTCCGGACCGGAAGCCCGACCACCAGGTGCGCTACCGGACCCGTGAGGATCAGGCGCTCACCTACCGGCTCTCCGGAGATCGCAATCCGCTGCACTCGGATCCGTCCTTCGCGGCCATGGGCGGCTTCGAGAAACCCATCCTCCACGGCCTGTGCACCTGGGGATTCACCGGCCGCGCCCTGCTGCACACCCTGTGCGGCAGCGATCCTGCCCGCTTCCGGAGCATGAAGAGCCGGTTCTCGAAGCCGGTCATCCCCGGTGACGAGCTGACCGTATCCATGTGGGTGGACGGTAACCAGGCTCTGTTCAGAACCACGAACCAGAACGGTGACGTGGTGATCGACCAGGGCACGTTCACCTTCGACTGACGGTGTGGCGATGATCCGTTTTCCGCTTCTCGTCCTGGCAGGGCTGCTGAGCGCACCGCTGATGGACCTCGGCAGCGTCGCCTGGATGCAGATGCTGCCGCCGACTCTCGACCTCACGGCCAACTACTTCGCCATGGTGGTGCTGCCGGTGGCGATGATCCTGCACTTCGCCGTGGCGCTGCTGTTCTGGAAGGCATTCGAGCCGTCCCCCGGGAAGGGTAGCGTGGTCTACCTCGGCACGCACCTGGCGGCACAGGCCGCGTGGCTCGGCATGTTCCTCAACCCGATCGCCGACATCCTGGTCTACGACCTCGTCCTGCTCGGTACCGGCAGCGCTGTGCTGTTCGTGTTCAACCGTTACTTCTGGTGTCCTGCCTGCGCGGCGATCTGACCGGCACCCCGTTCCGGCAGCACCACCCGCACCACGAACTCCGACGTCCCGCGCAGGAACTCGAGCCGGCCACCGTGCCGTTCGACAATCCGGCTGGCCACGCTCAGGCCCAGCCCCGAGCCGCCCGTGTGCCGGTTGCGTGAACGCTCCAGGCGCTCGAACGGCTGAAGCGCGCGTTGCTCGTCTGCCTCGGGAATGCCCGGTCCCGGATCGGCCACGTCCACCACCGCCGTGGCACCTTCGTGGCGCAGCGATACGCGCGCCGAGCCGCCATAGCGCAGCGCATTGTCCACGAGGTTCCCGAATGTCCGCCTGAGACCCACCGCCTCCCCCTCGATCACGAGCAGCTCCGGCCCGTCGAAGGTCACGGGCTCACCCCGGTCGGCGCGGTCGTCCACCAGCGTCTGCAGCAGAGAGCTCAGATCCACCGCGCTTCTCTTCTCGCCGCCGGCCTCGTTGCGGGCAAAGGCCAGCGCCTCGTCCAGCAGCGTGATGACGGCCTCGATGTCCTGCGACGCCTGCCTCTGGATCTCGGATTCCGAGAGGTTCTCCAGGCGCAGACCCAGCCGCGTGACAAGGGTACGAACGTCGTGCGACAGTGCCCCCAGCATGGTGTTGCGCTCGGCAAGCAGTCCGGTGACCCGGTCCTGCATGGCGTTGAACGCCCGCACGAGACGGCGCACTTCCCTGGGCCCTTTCTCGGGCAGCGGCGCGGGGGTTTGCGACCGGCCGAGCTGCTCGGCGGCCAGGGCCAGATGGGGCAGCGATCGTGTGAAGCGACGGGTGACCCAGAGCACGATCAGCAGCACCACCAGCAGCAGCGTGGTCGTCCAGACCGTGGCGAGCGTCCGTCCCCGGATCTCCGGCCCGACGGCATCCACCACGAGCCACCGTTCCGGAGCGCCTTCCACGGCAGGCAGCTCCAGGTGCAGGCGAGGTGTCCGCCGATCCGAGGTGAACCAGACGCGCGCGTCCCGGGTGCCGGGAAAGCCGAGCAGATCGAGCCTGTCGTCCAGAGCGCCGCGGATCTCCCGGGAGTGGGGCCAGATCCTCGCCGGCTCCGGTTCCGGCACCGGCTGGTAGCGGATCCGGAAGTACGGTGTCGACAGCGCCTCGAGCAGCTCGGGGTGGTGGCGGGCGGCCCCGGCAATGGTGAGGGCGCGTTCCGCCGTGTTGGCCGCGAAGACTTCCGCCTCGCTCACCATCCGCTCGTGCCCGTGAAAGACCATCGTGCCGACGTGCAGAACGAGGAAGCCGATGACGATGCCCCAGGCAAGCCGGCCGAACAGACTCGTCGGTCCGCTCACGGCTCGGCGCTCACGTCGGCCGTGAACAGGTAGCCACCGCCGCGCACGGTCTTGATGAGGTCGGGATCGTCGAGCTTTCTGCGCAACCTCGAGAGCTGCACGTCAATGCTCCGATCGAGCTCCCGCGCCTGCCGGCCCTTGGTGAGCTCGAGCAGCAGGTCCCGGCTCAGCACTTCCTGGGGCTTGCGCAGAAATGCCAGCAGCAGGTCGAACTCTCCGCCGGTCAGCGAGATCAGCACGCCGCGCGGATCCGTGAGCTCGCGCCGACCCGGCGCAAGCCGCCAACCGTTGAAACGGTAGCCGGCGTGCCCGTCCGTCTGATGCACGGCCAGGGTGCGGCCGCTGCGGCGCAGCACCGCCCGGATGCGGGCAAGCAGCTCCCGGTTGGAGAAGGGCTTGGTGAGGTAGTCGTCCGCGCCCATCTCCAGGCCCAGCACCCGATCGCTCTCCTCGGCCAGCGCCGTCAGCAGGATGACCGGAATACCGCGATCCTCGCGCAGCTCGCGACACAGGGAGAGACCGTCGGTTCCCGGCAGCATGATGTCGAGCAGCACCACGTCCACGGGCTGACTGTCGAGCAGCCGCGCCAGCCGTTTGCCGTCGGGCAGGCTGTGCACCCGAAGGCCGTGGACCGTCAGGTAGTCGCCCACCAGCCGGCGGATCTCCGCATCGTCGTCCACCAGCACCACCTCGATGGCAGGCTCCGAATCCGGGGTGGCCACTTCGCGTTCTCCAACCACTGAGGTTCTCATTATAGGGTTCGTCGGCGGTGCCGATCGGAGGCGAGGCCGTCGCAACGGTAACAGCGGATTGCAGTCCGGCGTTCTGAAACACGTTGTTACACGCTGCCATCGTCCGGAGACCCGAACGCCGCAGCGAAGCCTCAGGATCTGCCCACCTACCGAAAACAGGACGAGGAGTCCGTCATGAAGACACGCAACCTGCTGCTCACCTCCCTGCTCACCGTCGCCGTCGTGGGTCTGTTCGGCGCGGTGCTTGCCTCCAGCATGCTGCCCGGAAACGCCAACGCAGTGCAGATGATCGCCGGGCACGTCGGTGCCCACTCCGTGCACGCCGCCCGATCCGGACGCTGGCATGCCCATGCCTGTGATGCGGATCATCGGGAGAAGATGCTCGAGCTGGCAGACGCCTGGGTCAGCATCTCGCTGGACCTCACCGATTCACAGCAGGCGGCGCTCGAGCCGGTGCTGGACTCGGTGAGCCGCTGGTACAACGGCGCCGGCGTCTGTCCGCACCCGGAGATCACGGACGCACCGACGGCCCTGAACCTGATGAACTCGCTGATCGACCACACCCAGACGGTCATGGACGAGCTCCTCCCCGCGTTCACGCACTTCTACGGCACCTTGACCCCGGCCCAGCAGACGCGTCTGAATACCTGGATCCGCGAGCATCACGGAGCCTGAGCCATGACCCCTCCGAAGATCCTGCCACCCCACTACTTCCTGCTCGCGCTGCTCGGCATCGTCGGCGCAGGCATCCTGGAAGGCGGCAGCGTGCTGCCCGGTCCCTGGTACCTGCTGGGCGCGATCCCCATCCTCACCGGCGTGCTGATCGCCGTTCAGGGCTCGCGTCAGTTCGCCAGGGCAGGCACCAACATCATTCCCTTCAGCGAGTCCACGGCGCTGGTGACGGAAGGTGTGTTCTCGTTGTCCCGGAACCCCATGTACACCGGCATGGTGCTGGCCCTGGCGGGAACGGCGGTGATCATGAACGGGCTCAGCGCCTGGCTGGTGGTGGTCGCCTTCGTGGCCATCATCCGCGGCTACTTCATCCGCCACGAGGAGACGCTGATGGCCCGGACCTTCGGCCAGGCCTATCTGGACTACAAGGCGCGCGTGCGCCGCTGGATCTGAGTCGGGCGCCGCGTCACGGCAGAGGCCGATCGTGAAAGTCGGCGGCGGCTTCCAGGGCCGAGGCGACGCGGAACAGCCGGCCTTCCTCGAGCCGCGGCGCTACGAGCTGGATCGTCACCGGCAGCCGCCCGGCCGACAGCCCGATGGGCAGCGACAGGGTCGGGTGACCGGAGTAGTCGAAGGGTGCGGTGAAGGTGAGCCCGCCGGCACGGTCCGGATCGGCCGAAAGCTCCAGCACCCGATCCGCGGGCGGCGCCAGGTACGGCATGTTCGGACACAGCAGCACGTCGGCCTCGCGCAGCAGCGCGTCGAGTGCCTCGCGGAAGCCCGCCCGCACGTTTTCCAGCCACTCGTAGGCGCCGGCCGGCGGGTTGCGGCCGAGCTCGATCAGCTCCGCCAGGATCGGACCATACTCACCGGCCCGGGAGGGATAGTAGTCGCGGTGCGCATGAGCACATTCCACCGCGCAGGTGATCCCCCACTGCTCGACCAGCTCCCGATAGCTCGCCGGCATGGACACCGCGCAGATCTGTGCACCGAGGTCCTTCAGCAATGACGCCGCCCGATCCACCCCTTCGACCACCTCGCGTTCCACACCGCGGCTGACGTACGCCCGGTCGATACCGACCTTGAGCCCCCGAACCGGCCGGCCCGGCTCCGAGGTCCAGTCCGGCACGGGCAATTCGAGGCTGGTCGGATCGTGCGGGTCGTGGCCCGCCATCACCTGCAGCAGGCGGGCGGCGTCCGCCACGGTGCGCGTCATTGGCCCGATGTGGTCCAGACTCTCGGCCAGCGGAAACACGCCGTGCCGGCTCACCCGGCCGTAGGTTGGCTTCACGCCGACGGTGCCGCAGCTCGCGGCAGGGAAACGGATGCTGCCGCCGGTGTCCGAACCCAGCGCACCGAAGCACAGCCCCGCGGCAACCGCCACCCCGGAACCCGAAGACGACACACCCGTCCAGCGGCTCGAATCCCAGGGATTGAGCGGCGGCTGGATGTCCGGGTGATGCACGCCGTAGGCACCCTCGGTGAGCTGGGTCTTGCCGACGATCACCGCGCCTGCGGCTTCCAGGCGCGCGGCGACGGTGGCCGTCCGCTGTGCCTGCCTGTCCGCCATGACCCGGGTTCCGCTCGCCGTCGGCCAGCCGCTGAGGTCGATCAGGTCTTTCAGCGCAATGGGCACGCCGTGCAGCGCGCCCAGCGGCTCGCCCGCCTCCCGCGCGCGATCCAGCGCTTCGGCACGTTCGAGCGCCGGGTCGGCGAGCACCCGGGCGTAGGCGTGCAGCGAAGGCTCGAACGTCTCTATGCGCTCGAGCTGCGAGCGCACCACGTCCCGTGCACGAAGCTCGCCGCTGCGGATGCGGGCGCACACCCAGGTGAGGCTTCTGTAGTGCAGCTCGCTCAACCGGCGGCGTCCAGATCGAAGATTTTGCCCGGGTTCAGGATGCCTTTGGGGTCCAGCGCCCGCTTCAGCCTGCGCATGAGGTCGATTTCCGCGTCGCTGCGGGAAATGGCCAGGTAGGGTTTCTTCTCGAGCCCGACGCCGTGTTCCGCGGAGACGGAACCGGCGATCTCGGCCAGTGGCTCGTAAACGCAGGACTCCACGGTACGACGCACTGCCGGCCCGCCCTCGCCCACGGAAATGACCAGGTGCAGGTTGCCGTCGCCCATGTGACCGAAGGTGAAGTTGTGCACCTCGTCGTAGTGCTCCGCGAGCCGCCGGTTGACCTCGGCAAGATAGCCCTCCATAGCCGAGATGCGCATGCTGACGTCGAAGGTATAGGCGGGGGCATAGCGGAAGGTCTGGGCCACGTCGTCGCGCATGGCCCAGAGCTGCTCCCGCTGCGCTTCCGACTGGGCAATGACCGCATCGACGATGAGCGCCTGCTCCAGCGCCGCGGCGAGTGCGGCCTCCGTGCGTGCCGTATCCGCCCCCATGGCTTCCACGAGCACGTAGTAGGGATAGTCCCGCGGAATGGGCGGCTGGTTCGTCGCCGGCTCCGTGGTGACGAGGGTGTAGAAGTTGTTCCACATCACCTCGAAGGCGGAGAGACCGCCACCGAGCGCGGCATCCATGTGCTTGAGAAAGGCCGCCAGCTTCGGAAAGGCGTCCACGGCCACGAACATGGTGGCCACGTCCGCCGGCTTCTCCCGCAGCCGCAGCACGGCCCGGGTGACCACACCCAGGCTGCCTTCCGTGCCGATGAAGAGCTGCTTGAGATCGTAGCCGGCGTTGTTCTTGATCATCTGGTTCATGGAAGAGACCACCGTACCATCCGCCAGGACAGCCTCCAGGCCCAGCACCATGTCGCGCGTCATGCCGAAGCGCACCACCCGGTTGCCGCCGGCGTTGGTGGATATGTTGCCACCGATGGTGCAGCTGCCACGCCCGCCCAGGTCGAGCGGGAACATGAGACCGGCCTCGTCCGCGGCCTCCTGGATGGTCTGCAGCACCACACCGCTGCCCACCACCATGGTCCGGTCCACGGGGTTGATGGCCTCGATGCGATTGAACCGCTCGAGCGACAGGGCGACGTCGTCAGGACCGGTGATGGCGCTCTCGACGAGCCCGGTGAGCCCGCCCTGCGCGATCACCGACTGCCCGTGCGCGTTGCAGATCGCGAGCGCCCGGCTCACTTCCTCCGTGCTCCGCGGCCGGACGATGGCCTTGGCGCGGATGGGATCCGAGCGCCAGATTCCAGCCGAGCGTTCGGCCACCGCGGCGCCCCTGATGACCGCGTCCTCGCCCAGCGCTTCGACGAGCGCTTCAACGACATCCGTCATGACCCACCTCCCTTTCTAGCAGCGCCCGGTCTGGACAGACCGGCACATCAGGATACCTTAGGCACTCACTGTGCACGAAAGGTCCAGGGGAAGCTCTGCATGATGCGCGACCGGTTCGACAAGGCCTACTACGACCGCTACTACCGCAATCCCCGGACCCGGGCCACCACCCCCGCCGCCGTGAAGCGTCAGGCGGCCTTCATCGCTGCCTATCTCAGGCATCTGGAGGTGCCGGTGCGCAGCGTGCTGGATGTGGGCTGCGGCACCGGTAACCTGCTCCGGGCCCTCGGCCGGGCGTTCCCGGGGGTGAAGACCCACGGCATCGAGTACAGCGACTATCTCTGCAGCCGATACGGCTGGGAGCCCGGCTCGGTGGTGGACCTGGACACCGACCGGCGCGCGGACCTGGTGATCTGCAACGACGTGCTCGGCTATCTCGACGACCGGGCCTGCGCGAAGGCGCTGGCCAATCTGAGCGCCGTGACCGGGAGCGCCCTGTACCTCGGGGCGCTCACCCGGGAGGATCTGGGGTTGTGCGACCCGGAGCGCACGGACGGTACGCAGATCGCCCGCCCGCTCCGCTGGTACCGGCGCCGGCTCGAGCCGAGCTTTCTGCCCGTGGGCGGCGGTCTGTTTCTGCGCAAGCCCCTGAACGTCACCGTCTGGCACCTGGAGCGGGCCTGAGCGACACCGCGCGCCGGAGAGTGATCGGGCGTCGGCGGGTGCTAGAGGAACTTCACGTTGTCGTCCGGATTGCGGTCGATCATCTTGATGTAGGGATCGATGCCCACACGACCCGGCGCCTCGGGAACCGTGAAGGTGAAAGTCTGCTCGCCGCTCGTGATCCGCCGGCGCTCGAAAGCAAGCGGCTCCGGCAGGTCGTCGTCGCCGAGCGCCTCGTCGTCGTCCGAGAACACCGCCACGTCCAGCACCTGTGACAGCGGCACCTCCGTTTCCGCGCCGCTGCCGTCCGCTTCGTACTTGGCGGCCACCACCGTCATGCTGACCTCGAAGCCGTCCGTCACCGGGGTCACCGAGGCGTCCGTGACCTTGAGGTCGTAGATCACGATCTTCTCGAAGAGGTCCGTGATCAGATCCTGATGCTCGGCACCCGCAACGGTGCGGAACTCGCCGATCAGGTCCAGCGAGGTGGGGAAGCGTCCCTCCCGGAAGGCCCACTTGTCGATGAAGTTTCTGAGCGCCAGATTGACGCGCTCCTCGCCAATCGCATCCTTGAGCGCGTACATGACCAGGCTGCCCTTGTTGTAGTGGATGTAGGGCTGGTTCTCCACCAGGCTGATCGGCAGCTCCTCGATCAGCTCGCCGCCGCGACCCTGCAGGTAGCGGTCGAGCTCGTACTTCAGGAAACGGCGCATCCGCTCCTCGCCGAAAGCGTGCTCCATCACCATGAGCGCCGAGTACTGGGCCAGCGTCTCCACCATGAGGGTGGATCCCTGCATGTTGGCACCCACCACCTGGTGCCCCCACCACTGGTGGGCCATCTCGTGGGCGGTCACATAGAAAACGTAGTCGATGCGCTTCTCGTCACGGAGGTCCGCGACGAAGCCGATGGCTTCCGAGAACGGGATGGTATTCGGAAACGACTGGGCGAAGACCTGGTATCGGGGAAACTCCAGGATGCGGAACTGCCGGTACTGGTAGGGCGAAAACTCCCGGGTGAAGTAGTCGAGAGACGCCTTGCTGCTCTCGATCATGTTGTCGATGTTGAAGTCGTGGGTCGGGTGGTAGTAGACCTCGAGCTTGACGTCGTTCCACTCGTCCTCCGCCAGGGCATAACGCGCGGACGTAAAGGAGACGAACGGCCAGATCGGCGCGTCCATCTCGTAGCGGAAGTAGCGGCGGCCGTCCGCTTCCCAGGTTTTCTGGAGGTACCCGGGCGCGACCGCGATCTGGTCGGCGGACGTGCTGACCACGGACCGGAATCCCGCCCGCTCGCCCACCGTGAACTGGGTCACGCCGAGATAGGCGGGGTCGCCCCGCTTGGGCAGGCGCTCCACGGGCGGCAGGCCATACTCGCGCCGCGTGTTGTTGTCCCCGAGTTCACGACTCCTGTCGTAGCCGGGCAGCGGCATGATCTCCGTGTTGTTGACGAAGGTGCCGTTGTGGACCACCCGGGTCGTGCCTCCCGAGTTAGGGAAGCCTTCGTTGATCCACGAGAGATTCCAGTTGAGGCGAGCTTCCGCGCCGGAAGCGAGCGGCGTCTCGAACCGGTACTGATAGTAGCCGAGTGTCTCGTCGGAGGCTTCCAGCACCGCACCATCCAGCGTCACCTCGTTGAAGGTGAGAACCGGGGCGATGGAAAGGTGCAGAACCTCGATCGGCTCATCCTTGCGGTTGATCATCCGGGCGGTACCCCGAGATTCGAGGCGTCTCTCCTGCGGAAAGATGTCCACCTCCGTGTCGATGTCCACGACTTCCGGCCCGGGAAGATCCTCGAAGGTCTTGTAGGTCTTCTCGTACTCCGCCTGACGGGATTCCCGGTCGTCCGTGGTCAGGTACTCGTTGCGCACATTGGTGTTGTAGTAGATCCAGCCGCCCGTACCGAAGAACAGAAGCAGCAGGGCAGCCGTCCACACCGCGACCGGTGCCGACCAGCGTGCGCGGGCCTGTGCGAGCCGGATGCTGAGGCTCCCGGACGATCCGCGTCGGAACAGCAGGTGCGCGACCACGATCAGCAGCCCCGCAAACGCACCCCAGTAGACCGCGAAGCTCACCAGGCGAGTCACGAAGTGGCCATAGCCGTTCATGTCCGAATACGGCGCAGGTGGCAGGGCGTAGCTGTACAGATAGTGCTCGAAGTCCAGGTTCGGCAGGGTGATCAGACCCAGAAAAACGGCCAGGAAGATCACCATGCCGACGAACTTGTTGGGAGAGAGCACCTGGATCAGCACCGCCGGGACGCACAGCAGCACGTAGTAGCTGCCCAGCACGCCGAACAGCCCTGCCACGTAGAGCGGGATCTCGAAGCGGTAGAAGTCGTTGAAAACCTGCACCAGCATGGCGGTGATCATCACGACCACGAGCAGTGCCGCCATCACGAACCACAGGGCGAAAACCTTGGACAGCACCATGATCCAGTTGGGGTACGGTGTCGCGTCGACGATCTCCTGCAGACCCGACTGCCGCTCACGGTGGACCAGCTCGCCGGAGTAGTAGATCACGATGATGACCACGGCGATGCTGAAGCTGCCGCCGGCGAAGGTGACCAGCGTGCCGGTCAGCGGATAGACCGGGGTGCCGAAGAACTGGGTCGTGGCGCCGATGAAGCTGCCCACGATCTGCAGCATGCCGAACGCGAGCAGCACGTAGAACGGAATGCTGCGGGTCATACCGCGAACGTCCATGCGGAGCTGAGAAAGGAACCGGGCGATGTCCACCCCGAAGCCCGTGTGCGGGGTCACGGCGAGCGCTTCGGACCGGGACGCCGGCGCGGAGCGGCCCCGGCGGGGTCCGCGCCGGATCTTCAGGCGCGCCGCCGGCGCCAGGTTGAACCGGTACCGCCAGGCCGTCAGCCCGAGTGCGAGTGCGGCCACGCCGGCCCAGATCAGCCGGTTGTAGAGCAGCGTATCCGTCACCGCCGGCATGGCGAAGTTGCGGTCGAAGACGGTCCAGTAGCGGGTGATCTCGCCGAACGCCGCAGCGCCGAAGGGATCTCCCAGGGCGAAGATGCCGATGGTCTCCTGATCGGTGACGCTGCCGAGCACGATGTAGGCGACGATGAAACCGAGTGCGGCCACATAGGCCGCCATCATCGAGCGGGTCATCGCCGCAACCGCGAAGAACAGGGCGCTGATGATCAGCAGGTTCGGAACGATGATGGCCCACAGGCTGAAGACGTAGGGTGCGAGGGTGAACGGTCCCATCCGCTCCGCATCGAGCCAGGGCATCAGCGTGCCTGCCAGCGTGCCGGCGAGGCCGGCGACCCCGATGAGCACCGCAAAGAGCGCCCCGCCCGCGAAGCGGCCGAAGAGGTAGCTGCGTTCGCCGACGCCGGTGGCGAAGAAGAGCTGGGCGGTTCTCATCTCCAGGTCACGGGTGATGGCACTGGCCACGAAGGCCACGGCCGGAAACATGCCGAGAATGCTCAGCGTGTACTGAATCTGCAGGATGGCGAAGTTCGCGTTGAGATTGATGTTGTCGCCCACCCCGCCCACCCGCACCGACTCCGAGCCGGTGATCAGAAACGCGATCAGAAACCACAGGCCTGCCACCACCAGGAACAGCGGCGAGCGCAGCTGGTAGCGGCACTCGAAACGGAAGATCTCGAAGAACATGAATGCGCGGCCTCAGTCGAGCTCGACGGCGAGGCCGTGACCGAGGAGCGTGGCGAAGTAGACGTCCTCCAGCGTCGGCTCCGCGGCAGCGAGCCCGCCTTCCGGCTCCGATTCCGCCACCACGCGGATTTCTACCCGCCCACCGACCAGCCGCGTTGACACCACCGGCAGGGAGCGCCTGAGCACCGGTGCTTCGGTGAGTGACACCGTCCTCGACCAGAGCCGCCCCTTCAGTCTGGCCACCAGGGCCTGCGGCTCGCCTTCCACCAGAATCCTGCCGTCGCCCATGATGGCCATGCGCGGGCAGAGGTCCGCCACGTCCTCGACGATGTGGGTAGAGAGCAGCACCACCACGTCGGCGCTGATCCGCGCGAGCAGGTTGTGGAACCGGCGCCGCTCCACCGGGTCGAGACCCGCGGTGGGCTCGTCGACGATGATCAGCGACGGCCGGCCGATCAGCGCCTGGGCGATGCCGAAGCGCTGCTTCATGCCGCCGGAGAACGTGTCGATGCTCTTTCTGCGCACGTCCCAGAGATTGGTCTGCACGAGCAGCTGCTCCACCAGCTCTCCTCGTTCGCCGTGGCCGATCCCCTTCAGCGTCGCGATGTGGTTGAGCATCACCTCCGGCGAGGTGCGCGGGTAGGCACCGAACTCCTGGGGCAGGTAGCCGAGCGTGCGGCGCAACGCCGTCGGCTCGGCGAGCACGTCCAGGTCGTCGAGCGCGATGCTGCCGGTGTCCGGTGTCTGCAGAGTGGCGATGGTCCGCATCAGCGTCGACTTGCCGGCGCCATTCGGACCGAGCAGGCCGAACATGCCGCGGGGCACGGTGAGCGATACGTCGTCCAGCGCGCGGACGCCATTGGCGTAGGTTTTCGACAGCCCGGTCAGCTTCAGCATGAGCACCCTCTTCCGATCGCTCACCATCACGGTGCGCAGATGTCTGTTTAGATCAGCCTGACGCTCACTAGCAAGGCGCGTTCCAATCCGGTGCAGCCGATTCTACGCGGCCAGGATGGAACGTGGGTGGTGAGGGATGCCGCGGAAAAGCCTAACCATGGCGAATCCGACCAGATTGCGGCCGGGTCGCCGCAGAGGCGCCCTAGCGGGCGGCCAGATAGTTCGGATAAAAGAGTTCGATTTCCTCGTCGACCAGCAGCCACTGGATGACGTCCGAGAGGCTGAAGGTTTCCGTGCCGGGCTCCGCTCCCCCGGATTGCTCGCGCGCGTCCGTATCCGACGGATTGGCCGTGACGTAGGTGCGATCCTCGGCCGCAGTCAGATCCTGCACGACATAGATGGCGCCCCCGAAGGCAAACCGCTGGCCGATCAGGAATCGATAATCCTTTCTCATAGAGTCCGAGCTGGTCCCGAAAAAATCCGAGCGCGCGCCAAGTCTATCCGTACGGTCGCCGAATGATGTAAAACCCGGAGCAACGCTTGTAACGCCCGTGTGAACCGTGTCCGACACCGAAGCCGCAGAACGCTTCACCAGGATCCTGGTGGTGGGTGCGCATCCCGACGATGCGGAGTTTCACGCTGGCGGGCTGATGATCTCACAGGCCGCCCGTGGCAGCCAGATCCAGATCCTCTGCCTGACCGACGGTTCCGCCGGTCATCAGCGCCTGAGCCGCCCGGCGCTTGCCGCCAGACGTGCTCAGGAAGCCGCCACGGCGGCGGCCCTCATCGGCGCCGAGGTGCGGATCTGGGAAGTGCCGGATGGCGAGCTCGTGCCGAGCCTCGTCCTGCGCCAGAGGCTCATCGCCGCTATTCGCGCGTTCGCGCCGGACCTCCTCGTCACCCACCGCCTGCAGGACTATCACCCGGATCACCGGGCCACCGCGCAGCTCGTCCAGGATGCGTGTTATCTGCTGCGGGTGCCGAACGTGGTGCCCGAGTCACCGGCGCTCGCGAAGGACCCGGTGGTGCTCACCATGGCCGACTTCTTCACCCGACCTGCACCGTTCCAGGCGGACGTGGTGCTCCCGACGGATGCGCTGCTCGAGCAGGTGGTCGACCTGCTCGCCTGTCACGAGTCGCAGGTCTTCGAGTGGCTGCCCTTCATGGACGGCCAGGAACCGGCGCTCGCCGTTGCCGACCGGCGCGACTGGCTCAGGCAGTACTACGGCCGGCGACCGGCAGCCATCGCCCGCCGCTGGGCACCCGGCGCAGGGTACGCGGAGGCTTTCGAGATCTCCGAGTACGGCCACCGGCTGCCGGCGGCGGAAATCCGGCGCAGACTCGGCGTGCCGGAGCTGGCATAGTGACGCCGTGCTGGAGACCTACAAGACCGCCCGCTGCATCCTCTACCGGGAGGAACATTTCCTGCTCGCCGTGCACGGCGGGTTCTGGGGCCGGCGCCATCAGCGCTGGGGGCTTCCCGGCGGCCAGATCGAACGCGGCGAGACACCGGCCGCCGCCGCCGCGCGGGAGCTCGAGGAGGAGCTCAACGTCTACGTGCCCGATCTGATCGAGGTCGGCGCCTACCCCTACAAGCAGGCGCTGCACATGGTCTACGCCGCGCCCGTGGACGCGCCTATCCGGAGCTGGGACGAGTCGGAGCTGATCGACGTTCGCTGGTTCACCGAGCCCGACATCGAGGTGCTCAAGGCCGAAGGCAGCCTCCACGCCGACTACGAGCTGGAGGCCATCCGGACCCTGCTGGGCCTGCTCGCCGACTGAGGCGGATCAGCCGCAGCAGCCACGCCGGGCTTCCGCCGGCTCTTCCGCGCAGCACGCCGCAGGCTCTTCCGCGCAGCACGCCGCAGGCGCTTCCGCGCAGCACGCCGCAGGCGCTTCCGCGCAGCACGCCGCAGGCGCGGGTGCCGGGTCTTCGAAGAAGGTCGGGGAGTCCTCGAGTACCCGGTACCACTCCCACATCAGACCCTGGGGATCGTAGCTGATGGCCTTGTTCTGCCGGGCGAAGCAGCAGACCTCGGCGTTCTGCCGCTCGGCGAGAACACCCGCGCCCTCCAGCCGTTCGGCGGCACCGTCGACGTCGGCATCGTCGTCGAGCTCGAAGCCAAGATGGTTGAGGCGCTCGGCGCCGGGCGCTTCGAACAGCACCAGCTTGAGGCCGTGGGAGTCCACCACGAAGTTGGCGTACCCTTCCCGGCGCTTGTTCACCTCCACCCCGAACAGGCGCCGGTAGTAATCGATGGCCTGTTCCAGATCGTCCACGTTCAAAGCCAGCTGCAGTCTCATCATGTTCATCACTCCTGGTACCGTCAGCCGCAGCGGGCCGATGACGGTTTATTTCGAAACTTATCGAAATATAGACGAGCCCCCGGGTCGTAGCCAAGAATATTTCGTTATTTCTAGATTCGTAGAATCAACAATTCTAGAATGAGCGACCTATTCGCCGTCTCGCTGGAGGTCCGGCATGAACAGCCACACCGCTGCCACCGCCCTGGAGAGTCTCGGCAATGAGACCCGGCTGCGTATTTTCCGCACGCTGGTGCGCGCAGGCCCGGCCGGACTGCCGGTCGGCAGCCTGAAGGACAAGCTCGACATACCCGGCTCGACGCTCTCCCACCACATCGCGCATCTGGTCGGCGCCGGGCTGATGGCGCAGAACCGGGAGGGGCGGACCCTGCGCTGCACGGCCAACTTCGGCACGATGCGCGACCTCGTGGACTATCTTGTCGCAGAGTGCTGCGCGGACGACGACGGCCGCTGCTGATGGAAAGGAAAGGAAACACCGCATGAGCTTCTTCGAACGCTACCTGACGCTCTGGGTCGCACTGTGCATCGTCGCCGGCATCGCGCTCGGCAAGGTGGCACCGGAGGTGGCGCAGGCTCTGGACGGCATGGCAATCACCGTCAACGGCGCGCCGGTGGTGTCCATCCCCATCGCCGTGTGCCTGTTCTTCATGATGTATCCCATCATGGTGAAGATCGATTTCCACGAGGTGCTGAAAGCCGGCAAGGCCGTCCGGCCCGTGGGCCTGACGCTCGTGATCAACTGGGCGATCAAGCCCTTCACCATGTATGCCATCTCGAGCTTTTTTCTCGGCAGCGTGTTCCTCGCCTTCATCGGCCCGGACGCCGTGGATCACGTGAAGCTGCCGCTCGGCATGGATCTGTCCGTGGGCGATACCTACGGCGCCGGTAAGGTGGTGCTCGTGGAGGGCGTGCGGATGCTCGAGGTGCCGCTCTGGCGCAGCTATCTGGCGGGCTGCATCCTGCTCGGCGTTGCGCCCTGCACGGCCATGGTGCTGGTGTGGGGATACCTGTCGAAAGGCAACGATGGCCACACCCTGGTGATGGTGGCCATCAACTCGCTGACCATGCTGGTGCTGTTCGGCGTGATCGGCGGTTTTCTGCTCGGTGTGGGCAAGCTGCCCGTACCCTGGCAGGCGCTGCTGCTGTCCATCAGCATCTACGTGGCGCTGCCGCTCGTTGCCGGCTACCTCTCACGGCGGTGGATTCTGGCCAGCCGGGGCGAAGCCTGGTTCCGGGAGACGTTCCTGCGCTTTCTGACCCCGGTGACGATCACCGCCCTGCTCGTGACGCTGGTGCTCCTGTTCTCGCTGAAAGGAGACACCATCGTCCAGAACCCGCTGACGATCCTCTGGATCGCCGTGCCGCTCACCGTGCAGACGCTGTTCATCTTCGCGCTGGGATACGCGCTCTCGCGCTTCCTGCGCTTGAGCTACGAGAACGCCGCACCGACCTCGATGATCGGCGCCTCCAACCACTTCGAGGTGGCCATCGCCACGGCGGCCATGCTCTACGGGCTTTCCTCAGGCGCCGCGCTGGCGACCGTGGTCGGCGTCCTCATCGAGGTGCCGCTGATGCTGATGCTGGTCCGCTTCTGCCTGCGGACGCGGCAGTGGTTTCCGGCGGGGAGTTCGAGCAGGGTGGGCTCAGCCGTCGGCTGAGTCCCCCGACGTCATCCGCGCCTGCACCATGGCCCGGAAGTCCTCCGTGGTGTTCACCCGCGGATAGGGCTCGTCGGGCGCCGGCACCTCGAGGAACGCGCACAGGGGATCCCATCCCTGGCTCGATTCGAACACCAGCAGCTTCTCCGGCGGCACCTCGTCCTTCACCTGCTGGTTGTGCCGCAGGTAGACGTCGATGACGTGATCCCTGTCGTCCATGCGGCCGCCGAACAGCCCGTCCCAGACCACCTCGAACACCATCCGCGACCGGCGCCGCATCAGCGGGTCGTCCATCTCGCGGAACTTCAGCGACGAGGGATAGATGGTGTTCATGATGCTCTCGTACCAGCGCTCGGGATCCCGCTCGCTCAGAATCACCTTGGCATCCGGGTACCACGCCATCTGCTCACGCCAGAAGTTGCACGACGGCCAGTCCACGGACGCCTGGTAACCCTCGAACAGCGTGTCGAAGTCCACGGGCTCGCCGCGGGCCAGCGCCAGCCAGGCCAGATCCTCGTCCTTCTCCAGCGAGAGCTCCATCATGTGGTAGCAGCGGCTGAATCCGAGCTGCTCGAGCGCGTGCTTGAGCGACAGCGTGCCGTTTCGACCGAATCCGGCACCAATGACCTTGATGGTCAAGCGTTTCTCCACCCTCTCCAATGTGGGTGTCGACTCTACCAGCCCGAGCGGTCCCCGCGCATCCGCTTCGACGTCCGTTGGGCTACACTGGCCGGGGGAGAGAGACAGTCAGCCGTTGCACCCGCTTGACCTGACCATCATCGTCGTCTACCTGGCGGCCGTCGTTTTCATGGGCTTCCGCCTCAGCCGGCGCGTGCACGACGCACACGACTACTTTCTGGCCGGCCGGTCGCTGCCCTGGATCATCATCGGCCTGTCGATCATCGGCACCAACGTCAGCGCGGAGGGCTACGTCGGCGCTTCCGGCGGCGCCTACAACTCCGGCATCGCCCAGGCGAACTTCGAGTGGATCGGCGCCATCCCGGCCATGATCCTCGCCTCGCTGGTGTTCATTCCGCTGTACTGGCGCGCGGGCGTCTACTCGATCCCCGAGTACCTGGGCCGGCGCTACAGCCCCGCCGTGCGCGTGCTCGCGGCGGCCATCGCCAGCACCTTCGCCATCTTCGCCATCGGCGTCTCGTTCTGGGCCATCGCGCTGACGCTCGAGACCTACCTCGACTGGCCCATCTGGGCGGGCATCGCGGTCACCGGCACGGTGGTGGGTCTGTACAGCATCACGGGTGGCCTCGCCGCCATCACCTTCACCGACGCGCTGCAGGTGCTGATCATGTTCACGGGCGGCGCGGCCATCGTCGCGCTCGGCATCGGTGAAGCCGGCGGCCTGGCGGAGTTCGGCAGCGTTCTGGTCCGGGAGAACCCCACGCACCTGCAGGCCTACCTGCCGGCGGATCATCCGGATTTCCCGTGGCCCGGGGTGATCCTGGGTCTCGCCATCGTGTTGTCGCCCGCCTACTGGTGCGGCGGTCAGGCCATTCTGCAGCGCACCCTGGCCGCGAAGAGCCAGTGGGACGCCAGCGCCTCCATGATGTTCGCCGCCTTCGCCAAGACGCTGGTGCCGCTGCTCATCGTCTTTCCCGGCCTGCTCGCCCTGGTGATGCACGCGGACATCGAGTATCCGGACATGGCCCTGCCCTGGGTGGTGAAGAATGTCCTGCCGCCCGGGCTCTCCGGGATCATGTTCGTGGCCATCATCGCCGCGCTGCAGTCCACCATCGACTCGGCCATCAACGCCACGGCGCTCATGATCACCCGCGACATCCGGGGCGTGCTGCTCAGGCGGGCAGACCCGGTCGCGGATCTCAGGGTCGGACGCTGGCTCACCCTCGTCATCCTGCTCGGCGGCATGGGCTTCGCGCCGTTCGTCGGCGAGATGGGCGGCATCTACGTCTTCATCCAGTCACTGCTGTCCCTGTTTCAGGGGCCCATGCTGGCGCTGCTCGTGCTGGGTGCGTTCACGCGCCACGCCACGCCCGCGGCCGGGCTCGTCACCCTGGTCACCGGCGTGGCGCTCTCTGCAGTGCTCATGGCGTCCGGGCTCAACATGCTCTACGTGGCCTTCACGAGCTTCTGCTACGCCCTGCTGGCATTGTGGGTGACCAGCTACTGGACGCAGCCGCTGCCGGCGGCCGAGCTCGCCGGCCTGATCTACCGGAGATCGGGCACGGCACCGCTGGACGCCCGCCCGTGAGCTGGCTCGCCGACCTGCCTGTGTGGTGGGCCAACGTGATCACGGTGCTGCTGTTCGGCGTCGTCGCCGTCGGCTGCTTCGCCGTGCCGCGGCGTCTGTTCATGGCCGATGCGCCGGATCAGGCACGCTGGCGCGACATCCGCTGGTGGGCCCTGGTACTGATCGCCGCACAGCTGGGCATCTATGGCCTGTTCAGCTAACGTCCTCTAAACCGAGGAGGAACCCATGCCGCGACCCACAACGACCCGACGCCCGCTGACAGGCGCCCTGCTGCTCACGGCCACGCTGATCCTGACCGGTTGCGCCGACCCGGAGGAAGGCGTGCGCCTCTATGTTTTCGACTGCGGCGTGATCGGGGTGAACGACGTCGGCCCGTTCAGCCTCACCGGCGACGAGACCCCGGTGCGGGACCTGATCGTGCCCTGTTACCTCATCGAGCACCCGGCCGGCCGGATGGTCTGGGATGCCGGTCTACCACTGGACATGGCGGGCAAGGGGCGGCTCGAAGAGGCAACCGGTTACCACGAGTACGAGCGCTCGTTCCCCGACCAGCTCGCGGACATGAAGCTCTCTCCCGCGGACATCGATCTGGTCGCCTTCTCGCACATGCACTACGACCACGTGGGCGCGGCCAACGTGTTCACCGAATCGAAGCTGCTCATTCAGGACACGGAGTACGCCGCGGCTTTCGGCGAGAACGTCAATCCCTTCTTCGTGCCCGAGCTCTACGCGGGCATCGCCGGCAACGAGCGGCTCCTGCTCTCGGGCGATCACGACGTGTTCGGTGACGGCAGCGTGGTGATCATCTCTGCACCCGGGCACACGCCCGGCCATCAGGCGCTGCTGCTGCGCCTTCCGAACACGGGAAACGTGGTGCTCTCCGGCGACCTCTATCACTTCCGGGCCAGCCGGGCCCTGCGCCGCGCCCCCACCTTCAACTCCGATGCCGAGGAAACCTTCCGCTCCATGGACAAGGTCGAGGCGCTGCTCGTGGCCGAGAACGCCACGCTCTGGATCGAGCACGACAAGGCGCTGGCCGACACTCTGAAGCTCGCACCCGCGTACTACGACTGAGATCGGCCGGAGAGGACCATGACACTCAAACGCTATGTCACCGAGATGGGCATGGGCACCGACGTGCACGGCGGCGATTACACCAAGGCCGCCCGGCGCGCGGTGTCGGATGCCATCCGCCATTCCAGCCTCAACTTCTTCCGCACCCTCGGCAAGTCGCCCGCCGACATGAAGATCACGGTGCGCATCGGCGTGCAGGCGCCCGATCAGCTGGACCTCGAGGCCATCGCCGCGGAGTTTCCCTACGGCGAGGTGACGGTGGTACCTGTCCTCGGGGGTCTGGATGTACCGGAAGAACCGGGCCGCGCCGGCGACCCCGGCATCGACAAGCTCGTGATCGCCAACGCGGCCGTGCTGGTCTGCCTGGAGGATTAGAGCCCCCTGCCCATGCTCACGATGATGGCTCCCCGATAGATTTTCCCGACCTCCCTGGTCCAACTGCCCACACATCCCGTTCTGTACGGGATTTCGACAGCAACCAGGGAGAAGAGAGATGCTGGATTTACGCGGGTTGATTGCCCTGCTCGTCGCCGGACTCGGGCTCTGCGCCGCCAACGCGAATGCCGCCCACTACCGCTACGGGGCGTGCAGCCAGCACGCCAAACTCATGCTTTATGCCTGCTTCGCGGACCGGGCGGACGACTATCTCGTCCATCGGGCCGACTGTGCCTACGTCACCGCCGCCGAGGACGAACGCGAGTGCCTGCTGGATGCTCGAGCGGAACGGGCGGAAAAAGCCGACGAGTGCAATGAGGTCTATGCCGCCAGGCTGGACCTGTGCGACCTGGTGGGTGAACGCCGGTACGACATCGCCTTCGAGCCGGAGGACTTCGTCGATCCCAACGACATCGGTGACAGCGTCGACCCGAACCAGTACTGGCCGCTGACGGCCGGCCACACGCACGTCATCGTCGCCGAGAGCGAGGACGATGACGGCGAGATGGTCAGGGAGGTGGTGGTGGTGACCGCCACCGAAGAGGTCCGTGACGTGGGCGGCCTGCCCTGCCGGGTCATCCGTGACCTGGTATTCGAAGAGGAGGAGGAAGGCGAGTACTCGGCCCTGGAGGTCACCCAGGACTGGTACGGGCAGATCGGTGCGGCGGGTGCTGCCCGCGGCATCGGCGAGCTCGGCGACACCGTGTACTGCGGCGAAAACACCTTCGAGGTGGAGGACGATCTGGTCGACAACACCGACGGTTCCTTCGCCCACGACACCGACCGTGCCAAGGCCGGGTTCCTCGTTCGTCAGAATCCGGCGGTCGGCACGGGCGACCGGCAGGAGATGTTCAGCGACGAGGCCGAGGACTACGTGCGCTACGAAGCGCTCATGGCGTCGCCCTCCGATGAGGAAGGCGGCGATGTGGAAGGCGCCCTGGCCTGCGACGGTGGCTGCCTGAAAACCTACGAGCTCAACCCCCGAGAGCCCGATGGGGCAGAGCACAAATACTACCTGCCGGGCATCGGCTTCGTGCTGGCCACCAAGCTCGACGAGGACGGCGTGCCGACCGGCGAGCGGGAGGAAGTGACCTGCGTGACCTCGAGCCTCACGGACGCCCTCGACATGGGCGAAGCCTGCGGCATCAACGACGCGGACGCCCTGCGGGACGCCATGTGTGCCGGGTCTCCGGAAGCGGAGTGGCTGCCAGAGGATCTCTGCGACGGCGGGGACTGAGCCAACGGGCCGGGAGGCTCCTCCTGAACGCGCCGCCTCCAGGCGGCGCGTTTTTTCAGGGCCCCGGCGCGGCGAGCCTGCGCAGTCGGAATATCGGAATCTCCCGGCTGACCCGCTCCTGATAGCGTTCGTATCCGGGATAAACCGCCACGGCGCGTTGCCAGGCCGCTGTCCGCGCCGGACCCGAGAGCAGCTCCGCCCTCCGCACCTCCACTTCCCCGCCGCGCACCGTCTCCACGTGCGGATTCGCCAGCAGATTGGCACACCAGGCCGGCGCGCGCGCCGCGCCGCCACCGGAGCCCACCAGCAGCAGGTCGTCCCCGTCCGGCACGTAGAGCAGCGGCACTTCCCGGAGGATCCCTGTTCGCGCCCCGCGGCAGCGGAGCAGCAGGCAGGGGATGACGAACGACAGCCGGAGGCGGCCGCCGCTCGCCTTCAGCAGCGGCCGGTCGATGACGGTGGCCAGCCGCATCACCAGCGGGCTGACCCGGGGCAGGGCCACCACCCGGGAGAACGCCCGCCACAGAGAGCCCGGGCGGGAATCGGATTCGGCCGTCACGATCAGTCGAGCCGGTAGGCGCGCGCCGCGGTGTCGTGGAAGAGATCGGCCTTCTCGGTGGCGGAGAATCCTGCGGTGAGCTTCTTGAAGGCATTCCAGAGCACGGCGTAGCTGACGCTCTGCTTATCCACCGGGAAGTTGGACTCGAACATGCAGCGCGACGGGCCGAAGCAGTCGAGCGCGTGCCGGTAGTAGTCGCCGGTGGCGGCCACGATCTCGTCCGACGTGGGCGGCTTCGCGCGCTTGTGGAAGCCGAAACCGTTGATCGGCATCACCAGCCCGCCGAGCTTCGCCACCACGTTCTCGCAGCGGGCGAGCGTCGCCACCGATTCCGCCCAGACCGGGAAGATCTCGCCCCTGCGCCCCTCGTACGGACCGATGCCGAGCGGGCCGCCAAAGTGATCGAAGACGATGGTGGTCTCCGGGAACGCCCGGGCCAGATCCGTGAGCTCGTCGATCTGCGGATGGTAGAGCCAGGCGTCGAAGGACAGGCCGCGCCGGTCCAGCTCCGCGAAGCCTTCCCGGAACGTCGGATCGAGCAGCAGATGCTCGAAGGGCCGGGTATGAGAATTGCGCACGTCGGGGCTCGCGTCCCAGCCGGCCGCGTGGCGGACACCCTTGAAACGCTCCGTGCGCACCATGTGCGCATCGAGCACCTCGCCGACGGCCGTACCCAGGGTCAGGTCCGCGAAGCCGACGATGCCGAGGCAGGCACGGGTTTCCCCATACTGACCGCTGGCGGACATGGCGGCGATACCGTTGACGAATTCCGTCTCGCCCACGGGCCGCATCGCCTCGGGACCCTCGGCCCGGTACATGCTGGCGCACTCCACGAACACGGTGCTCACCACGTTGTGGCCGCTGCCGGTGTCCTCCAGCAGCTCGGGCAGCAGGTAGCGGCTCTCCGGGTGGTCCCAGAGGTGGTGGTGCGGGTCGCAGATGGGCAGACCGGGCGCCAGGATGTCTTCCTGCACCTGATCGAGCCACTCGGGTGTGCCGATTGCCATGCTCGACGCTGCCGGCTCAGTAGACGACCACGGAGCGGATGCTCCTGCCTTCGTGCATCAGGTCGAAGGCGGTGTTGATCTCCTTGAGCGGCATGGTGTGGGTGATCAGGTCGTCGATGTTGATCTTCCCGTCCATGTACCAGTCGACGATCTTCGGCACCTGGGTGCGGCTCTTGGCGCCGCCGAACGCCGTGCCCTTCCAGACCCTGCCCGTGACCAGCTGGAACGGCCGGGTGGAAATCTCCTGACCCGCGCCGGCCACACCGATGATGGTGCTCACTCCCCAACCGCGGTGGCAGCATTCCAGCGCCTGGCGCATGGTGTTGACGTTGCCGATGCACTCGAAGGAATAGTCCGCGCCGCCGTCCGTGAGGTCGACGATGGCGGCCACCGGATCGCCGTCCTTCGGATTCACGAAGTCCGTCATGCCGAACTTCGTGGCGAGTGGAACCTTCGAGGGATTCAGGTCCACACCGATGATACGGTTGGCGCCCACCATCCGCGCCCCCTGGATCACGTTCAGACCGATGCCGCCGAGGCCGAACACGGCCACGTTGGCGCCCGGCTCCACCTTCGCCGTGTTGATCACCGCCCCGATCCCGGTGGTGACACCGCAGCCGATGTAGCAGACCTTGTCGAACGGCGCGTCCTCGCGGATCTTCGCCAGGGCGATTTCCGGCACCACGGTGTGGTTGGAGAACGTGGAGGTCCCCATGTAGTGAAAAAGCCGCTCGCCGCCCAGCGAGAACCGGCTCGTGCCGTCCGGCATCAGCCCCCGGCCCTGGGTGTCGCGGATGGCCACGCAGAGATTGGTCTTTCCGGACGTGCAGGCCTTGCAGGCCCGGCACTCGGGAATGTACAGCGGAATCACGTGGTCGCCCGGCTTCAGGCTCTTCACCCCTTCGCCGACCTCCAGGACCACCCCGGCCCCTTCGTGTCCCATGATGGAAGGGAAAAGCCCCTCCGGGTCGTCTCCGGAGAGGGTGAAGGCATCCGTGTGGCAGATGCCCGTGGCCTTAACCTCCACCAGCACCTCACCGGCCTTCGGCCCTTCGAGCGTGACGGTCTCCACTTGCAGCGGTTGGCCCGCGGCGAAGGCAACGGCCGCTTTCGTTTCCATGGTCTTTCTCCCTTACCGTGTATCAGGACCGTGTATCAGCTCGACGCCGGATCCGGGCGCCGTTTCTCGGAAAGCATAAACAAGAACAAGTACAATTCGCGACCGCAACCTCCCTTGGCTTCCGGCACCCGCGATTCGACATGGCCTTCGAGTTCCGCGTCAAAGACTGGCGAAGCTTCATTCCGATCCTGGACGTGGTCCGGGATTACCAGCGCACGGATTTCAACCACGACCTGATCGCCGGCCTGGTGGTGGGCATGATCACCGTGCCTCAGGCCATCGCCTATGCCTTTCTCGCCGGCCTGCCGCCGGAAGCCGGACTCTACGCGTGCCTGGCGCCCATGGTGATCTACGCGCTGCTGGGATCCTCCCGGCAGATGGTGGTGGGCCCGGTGGCGGTTGCCGCACTCATGGTCGCGGCCGCCGTCGGCGAGTACGCGAAGGCCGGCAGCGACGAGTATCTCGGCATCACCACCGTGCTGTGCCTGCAGGCGGGCCTGGTGCTCTGGCTGCTGCGCCTTTCGAACATGGGCGGCGTGGTCAACCTGATGAGCCACCCGGTGATCGTCGGCTTCGTCAACGCCGCCGCCATGCTCATCATCATCAGCCAGCTTGGGCCGCTCATGGGGATTGCGAGCGAGGCCCAGCTGAACCCGCTCGACCGCCTGCTGGCGCTGGTGGAGTCGGGCAGCTCGATCAACGCGGCAGCGCTGGTCATCGGTCTCGCCTGCGGCATCGGCATGTGGGTCATCGCACGCTACATCACCGTGCCGCTCCGGCTGCTCGGTCTCCACCTGGCCAGCGACCATCCGGTGACCCGGCTCGGACCGCTGCTGGTGGCCATCGTCGCCGGCCTGGCGGTCTGGGCGGGACATCTGCACGAGACGGCCGGGGTTGCCGTCATCGGTGAGGTCCCCGGCGGCCTGCCGGCACTGACGCTGCCGCCATTCGAGGCGCAGATCTGGCTGGACCTTCTGCCCACCTCCACCATGATCGCGCTGGTGGCCTACGTGGAGAGCTACTCGATCGGCACGACGCTGGCGACCCGGGAGCGCACCAGGATCAACAGCCACCAGGAGCTCATCGCCCTGGGTGCGGCCAACGTCGGGGCCGCGCTCACCGGCGCCTACCCGGTGGCCGGAAGCTTCACCCGCTCCAGCGTGAACTACCAGACGGGCGCCCGCACCCAGGTGAGCTCCCTGGTGTGCATGGTGGTCATCATGCTGACGCTGCTGTTCTTCACGCCGCTGTTCACCCTGCTGCCGCACTCCGGCCTGGCCGCCATCATCATCGTCTCCGTGTTCGGCCTCATGGACTTCCGCAGCCTGCGCACCCAGTGGAAGGTGCACCGGGACGATTCCGTGACTCAGCTTGTCACGATGGTTACCGTGCTGGTGTTCGGCGTGGAAGCGGGTCTCATCACCGGCGTGGCGCTCTCCATCGCCTTCTTCGTGCGCCGGGTGAGCCGGCCGCACGTGGCCATCGTCGGTCGGGTAGGCAGCACGGAGGCCTTCCGCGCCGCGCGGCGCTACGACGTGGAAACGTTTGCCCACGTTGCCGCCATCCGCATCGACGAGAGCCTGTTCTTCGCCAACACCAACCAGATCGAGAACAAGCTCCTGAAGATCGTCCAGCGGCGGCCCGGCACCCGGCACGTGGTGCTGGTGTGCAGCGCCATCAACATGATCGACGTGTCGGGGCTGGAGATGCTCTACCGGATCAACGAGAACTTCGCCCGCATGGACATCACCCTGCACCTGGCGGAGGTGAAGGCCCCGGTCATGGATCAGCTCGAGGCGGACAGTTTCGTCGAGCTGCTGAAAGGCAACATCTACTTCAGCACCGATCAGGCCATGCGCGACCTGGCTCCTCAGGCCTGACGCGTCCGACGCTCGCTTTTCTCGCCCACGGCCCTTCAGTAAGCTCGGTTGGCCGATTCTGAAGGGGAAGGACATGTATCCAGGCAAGTGGGCCCGCGAGTTTCCGGACAAGGCGGCCGCCATCCACGCGGTTTCAGGCGAGACGCTCACCTATCAGGCACTCGACGAGCGGTCGAACCGGCTGGCGCAGCTCATGTGGGCCCAGGGTCTGCGGCCGGGCGATCACGTCGCCATCTTCATGGAGAACCACCTGGCCTACTTCGAGGTAGTGTGGGCGGCGCTGCGTTCCGGCCTCTACCTGACGACGATCAACCGCTACCTCACCGACGAGGAAGCCGGTTACATCCTCGACAACTGCGAGGCGAAGGTGCTCGTGTCGTCGAGCTATCTGGGCGAGATCGCGAAGACGCTGCCCGGTTACGCCCCGAACTGCGAGCGCTGGCTGATGGTGGGCGAGCCGGTGGCGGGCTACGAGTCCTACGAGGACGCCATCGGCGCCCATCCCGCCGAAAAGCTCGCCGATGAGCCGGCCGGCCAGTTCATGCTCTACAGCTCCGGCACCACCGGACGGCCCAAGGGCATCCTGCGGCCGCTCACCGGCGCGAAGATCCACGACGACGCCGGCCCTGTGGGCGCGCTGCAGAAGATGCTGTGGGGCTTCGATGAGGACAGCATCTATCTGTCTCCGGCGCCGCTCTACCACTCGGCGCCGATCGGTTTCTGCACGGCAACCCAGGCCCTCGGCGGCACGGTGGTGATGATGCCCCGCTTCGACGAGATCGGCGCGCTCACCGCCATCGAGCAGTACCAGGTGAGCCACAGCCAGTGGGTGCCCACCATGTTCACGCGCATGCTGAAGCTGCCCGAGGAGGACCGCTCCGGTTTCGACCTCTCCAGCCATCGCGTGGCCATTCACGCGGCGGCGCCCTGCCCGGCCGGCATCAAGCAGCAGATGTTCGACTGGTGGGGGCCCATCATCTACGAGTACTACGGCGGCACGGAGCTGAACGGCTTCACCCACACCACCCCCGAGGAGTGGCTCGCGCATCCGGGCACGGTGGGCCGCGCCATCATCGGCACCATCCACGTCTGTGACGAGGACGGCAAGGAGCTCCCCGTCGGCACCCCCGGTATCGTCTATTTCGAGCTACCGGTGATGCCGTTCGAGTATCTCAAGGACCCGCAGAAGACGAAGGACGCCCAGCATCCCGAGCATCCCAACTGGACCGCACTCGGTGACGTCGGTTATGTGGACGCGGAAGGCTTTCTCTACCTCACCGACCGGGCCACCTTCATGATCATCTCCGGCGGCGTGAACATCTATCCCCAGGAGATCGAGGACGCCATGATCCTGCATCCCAAGGTGGCGGACGTCGCCGTGGTAGGGGTACCTCACGAGGAGATGGGTGAGGAGGTGAAAGCGGTGGTGCAGGTGGCGGAAGGCGTCACCGCGGACGACGCCCTGGCCGAAGAGCTGCTCGCCTACACCCGGGAGCACATCGCGCACTACAAATGCCCGCGCAGCATCGACTTCATGGACGAGCTGCCCCGCCTGCCCACCGGCAAGCTCTACAAGCGGATCATCAAGGACCGCTACTGGGGCAAGACGGACTCGCGGATCGTCTGATGTGACGGAACCACGCGGCGCCAGGCTCTGGCTGTTGCGGGCGGGCCTGCTGCTGCCGGTGCTGGCCGTGCTCCTGCTGCTCGAGCTCGGCGCCCGCCTGCACGCCTGGTATTCCGACCACACCCTGCAGCGGGGCCTGGATGGCGTCGGCCTCGGGCCTGACGCCGATGACCTGAGCCTGCAGCACATCATCCGCTGGCACGACAATCCCCGCATCATCTACGAGCTGATACCCGGGCTCTCCGGCGAGTTCCGCGGTCACCGCCTGACGATCAGCGAGCAGGGATTCCGCGGTCCTCCGGTCCCCCTCCCGAAGCCGCCGGGTACCCTGCGCATCGTCGGCATCGGCGACTCGGTGATGTTCGGCTGGGGGGTGGGCGACGACGAGCATTATCTGGCGCGCCTCGGCGAGCACCTCGGCGCCGCGCTGCCCGAGCGGCGAGTCGACTGGGTGAATGCCGCGGCGCCGGGATACAACACCGTCAACGAGGTGGAGACCCTGAAGACCCGCCTGCTCGCCTACGATCCGGACGTGGTGATCGTCGACTACGTGAGCAACGACCTCTACGTGCCCGGTTTCCTGCGCAGGCCGCAACCCTACTTCTCGCTCGACCGCTCGTTCCTGGCCCAGCTCGTGCGCAATGCCCTGGATGGTCTCCACGTGCCGGACAACGAGCTCGAGCGGCCGCCGGACGCCTTTCGCCACCGGACGTTTCTGGGCGAGGAAGACCTGATCCCCGAGGCTTACCGGGAGGTGATCGGCATCGACGCCTTCCGGGCCGCCATCGGGGAGCTTACCGGTCTCTCCCGCGCGCACGGCTTTCCCGTGATCGTCTTTGCCCACCACGGCTTCGACGCGCCCGTTCGGGCGGTGCTGGAGGCCTCGGGGCTGCCGCTGATCGACGGTTACCCGGCAATCCGGGCCTGGCTGGATGACCGAGGCATCGCCGACTACGCCGGCTCGCCCCTCACCGTGAGCGCCAGGGACTCCCACCCTTCCGCCGTTCAGCACGCGCTCATCGCCGGGATGCTGACGGACGCGGTGCTCGGCGAGCTGGGGCTTGTTTCGGCCCGGAGATCCTCTAAGGTGTCCGGTCTTCACGAAGGTGAGATCCCATGACTGCGAACATCATCGAGTCCCTGCCCGTGGGAGAACGGGTCGGCATCGCGTTCTCCGGCGGCCTCGACACCAGCGTCGCCGTGCACTGGATGCGCGCAAAAGGCGCGGTGCCGTACGCCTACACCGCGAACCTGGGGCAGCCCGACGAGTCCGACTACGAGGAGATCCCGAAGAAGGCGCGCGCCTACGGCGCGGAACACGCGCGGCTGGTGGAGTGCCGGCCACAGCTCGTCGCCGAAGGCATCAAGGCCATCCAGAGCGGCGCGTTCCACGTCGCAACCGCCGGCAGCACCTATTTCAATACCACCCCGCTCGGCCGTGCGGTGACCGGCACCATGCTGGTGCTGGCCATGCGCGAGGACGGCGTCGACATCTGGGGCGACGGCAGCACCCACAAGGGCAACGACATCGAACGTTTCTACCGTTACGGGCTGCTCGCCAATCCGCATCTCCGCATCTACAAGCCCTGGCTCGACCCGGCCTTCATCGGCGAGCTCGGCGGCCGCAAGGAGATGTCCGAGTATCTGAACGCCAACGGCTTCGCCTACAAGATGAGCGTCGAGAAGGCCTATTCCACGGACTCGAACCTGCTCGGCGCCACCCACGAGGCCAAGGAGCTCGAGTTCCTGGATCAGAGCATCCGCATCGTCGAGCCGATCATGGGGGTGGCTTTCTGGCAGGACGAGGTGACCATCCGGCCGGAGGAGGTATCCATCCGCTTCGAGGAAGGGCAGCCGGTGGCGATCAACGGCGAGACCTTCCGTGACGCGCTGTCGCTGTTCCTGAAGGCCAACGAGATCGGCGGCCGCCACGGCTTCGGCATGAGCGACCAGATCGAGAACCGGATCATCGAGGCCAAGAGCCGCGGTATCTACGAAGCGCCCGGCATGGCGCTGCTGCACCTGGCTTATGAGCGCCTGGTCACCGCCATTCACAACGAGGACACCATCGAGGAATACCGGATCAACGGGCTGCGCATCGGCCGGCTGCTCTACCAGGGGCGCTGGTTCGACCCGCAGTGCCTGATGCTGCGCGAGAGTTCGGAGCGCTGGGTGGCCCGGGCGGTAACAGGCGAGGTCACGGTGGAGCTGCGGCGTGGCAACGACTACTCGCTGCTCGACACCACGAGCCCGAACCTGACCTACCATCCGGAGCGGCTCACCATGGAGCGGGGCGAAGGTGCTTTCACCGCCCGCGACCGGATCGGCCAGCTCACCATGCGCAACATGGACATCACGGACACCCGCAGCAAGCTCGAGGTCTACAGCCGCACCGGGCTCCTGGCAAAGCGGGCCGAAGGCGGCCCGGAGCTGCTCGGCGCCGACGACGACCCGAAGTAACGCCCGGTTCGTCTGGCCGGCGCCGGCGCAGCGCGGATCAGTCCGTGCTGATCCGCGCCGACAGCTCGTTCACTTTCAGCTCGCCCTCGCGGGTCTGGCCGCCGAGCTCGAGGAACCGCCGCATAGCCACCGGCGCCTCCGGTGTGCGCAGCAGCTTCTGAAACAGATACGCCTCCTCGATCATCCCGGCTTCCAGCCCCAGCGCGTGGGCATCCGTGGACTGCTTGGCGAGGCGCACGGCCTCCACCGGGAAGGCGGCGATCCGCCGGGCCAGCGCCGCGACGAAATCCCCGATCTCGCTCGCAGCGAAGATGCGGTTCAGATAGCCCCAGCGCTCGGCCGTCTCCGCATCCAGATCGTCCGCACCCAGGATGATCTCCAGCGCCCGTCCGCGGCCGACGAGGCGCGGCAGTCGCTGGGTGCCCGTGCCGCCCGGCAGGATCCCGAGCGGCACCTCCATCTGGTTGATCCTGGTCTTCCCGCGCACCCCGAAGCGCATGTCGAAGCTGGCGGCCAGCTCGCTGCCGCCGCCGCCGACCCGACCCTCGATCTGGGCGATGGTCACCTTGTCCATGGTCCGGAACCGCTCGCACATGCGGTGGTAATCGTTGAGCACCGGGCTGCGCTCCGCCTCGCCGTCCGTGGGAAAGGCCAGGATGGCTTCGACGTCGAAGTGGGCCAGGAAGAAGTCCGGATCGGCGCTCTTCATGACCACGACGGTCAGGTCCGGGTCCGCCGCCAGCGCTTCTGAAAGCTTCAGCAGCTCCGCGTACAGCGGCAGGGTGATCAGGTTGATGGGCGGGTTGCTCACCGTCACCGTCGCCACCCGCCCGTCCACCGCCACGTCCAGCAGCTCGTAGTCATACGCCATGTCGTCCCCCTCCGAGATTGGTGTCGGGTCATCGTGGCATCCGCGCCGGCCGCCTTCAATGCCACCGCGCGGGCACGCGGGTGACGACGAAACCTCAGCCGTGGACGGCCGATTCCGGCATAATCGAGCGCCTGTCCTGAAGGGAGACCGCATGAGCCGCGAAAGGTCGGGGAACGCCCTGAAACCGGCACTGGCCGAGGCCATCACGCGCCGCATCGATGACCTCGCCGACACGCTGCTGGCCGTATCCCACGAGATTCACGCCAACCCGGAGCTCGCCTTCCGGGAGCACAGGGCGGCCGCCCTGCTCTGCGACACGCTGGACGCCCATGGCCTTCCTGCCGAACGCGGCGTGTTCACGCTGGAGACGGCCTTCGAGGCGGGCCTGCGTGGCGCCACGGAGGGTCCGACGGTGGCCATACTCGCCGAATACGACGCGCTGCCCGGCATCGGCCATGCCTGCGGTCACAACCTGATCGCCACCGCGGCGCTGGGCGCCACCCTCGGGCTCCAGGCTGCGGCCGCAGAGCTGCCGGGCCGGATCCGGCTGATCGGCACGCCGGCCGAGGAAAAGGGTGGCGGCAAGGAGCTCATGGCCCGTGCGGGCGCCTTCGACGGCGTGGACGCGGCGATGATGATTCACCCGGCGGGCGTGAACCTCACCAGCATGCCCTGCATCTGCGTCGCCGAGGTGGAGGTGATCTACCACGGCCGCTCGGCGCATGCCTCGGCCATGCCGCATAAAGGCATCAACGCGCTGGACGGGCTGCTGCTCGCCTATCAGGCCATCTCCAACCTGCGTCAGCACATCCGCGACGAGGAGCGCATCCACGGCATCGTCACCGAGGGCGGTCAGGCGCCCAACATCGTCCCGGATCGGGCAGCCGGGCTCTTCTACGTGCGTGCCGCCACCGAGAAGGCACTGGCAGCGCTCAAGCCCCGGGTTCAGGCCTGCTTCGAGGCCGGCGCGCAAGCCAGCGGTGCCGAGGTGGAGGTGATCTGGGCCGACGTGGACTATCTGGATCTCAACACCAACTGGCCGCTGGCGAACCGCTTCCAGGTCCACGGCGAATCCCTGGGGCGCGAGTTCCTCTCGCCAAAGGCCCTGGGCGGTGCCGGCAGCACGGACATGGGCAACGTCAGCTACCGGGTGCCGTCCATCCACCCCATGCTCGCCTGCTCGCCGCCGAGCGTGGTGATCCACAACCCGGAGTTCGCACGCTACGCTGCTTCCGAGATGGGCGACGCGGCGGCGCTGGACGGCGCCAAGGCCATGGCCCTGACGGCCGCAGAGTTCCTGCTGGATCCGCTGCTGCAGGCGGAGGTCGCCCGGGCTTTCGAGATCTCCCGGGGGCTCGGCCGCGGCAACGATGCCCGCCCCGGTCGGGGCTAGAACCCGCGCCCATGAACCGGTGGCTGTTCGGCTACGGCTCGCTCATCTGGCGTCCCGACTTCGACTATCTGCATCGGCGTCCGGCGCGGATTCACGGCTGGAGCCGCCGCTTCTGGCAGGGATCTCACGACCACCGCGGCATCCCCGAGGCGCCCGGCCGGGTGGTGACGCTGATCCGGGATCCGGCCGGCCACTGTGACGGCATGGCCTATCTGGTGGACGCGGCCGTCATCGAGCACACCTTCGCCGCCCTCGACCACCGGGAGAAGAACGGTTACGAGCGTCACCCGGTGCGCCTGACCTTCGACCACCGCCAGGTGGACGGAGACGCGCCGGCGGACGCGGACGCGTCGGCGAGTACGGACGGCGTGGTCTACATCGCCCCCGAGGGCAACTTCGCCTACCTGGGCCCGGCGCCGCTGCCGGACATCGCCCGCCAGATCCACGCCTCGGCGGGGCCGAGCGGACGCAACATCGACTACCTGACCGAGCTCGCTCAGGCACTGCGTGCCCTGGGCGCCGTGGACGACCACGTCTTCGAGCTCGAAACCGCCGTGAGGAACCTGCACCCATGAAGATCGAGTTCAGCCCCGAGCACGAGGCATTCCGCGACGAGGTCCGCGCCTTTCTGGACGAGGCGCTGAGCGACGACCTGGTGGCCGCCCAGCGCGCCTGCCCCGGCATCTTCCTCGATTACGAGCACAACATCCGCTGGCACCGGATTCTGCACGCCAAGGGCTGGGTGGCGCCCGGCTGGCCGAAGGCCTACGGCGGCACCGGCTGGGACCTGATCCAGCGCTACATCTGGACCACGGAGACGACCCTGGCCAGCGCACCGAGCCTCGCGCCCATGGGGCTCGGCATGTGCGGGCCCATGCTCATCGGTCACGGCACCCAGGCGCAGAAGGACTATTACCTGCCGCGGATCCTCTCCGGCGAGGATTACTGGTGCCAGGGCTACTCCGAGCCCGGCGCCGGATCGGATCTGGCCTCGCTCAAGCTCGCCGCCAGGAAGGACGGCGAGGATTACGTGCTGAACGGCACCAAGATCTGGACCACCCATGCGCACTACGCGAACCGGATGTTCTGTCTGGTGCGCACCGAGACGAGTGACAAGCCGCAGCACGGCATCACCTTCCTGCTGCTGGACATGGACACCCCCGGGATCAAAGTGGACCCCATCGTCTTCGCCTCCGGCACCCACGAGGTGAACCAGGTGTTCTTCGACGACGTGCGCGTGCCGCAGTCGAACCGGGTGGGTGAGGAGAATCAGGGCTGGACCGTGGCCAAGTACCTGCTCGAATTCGAGCGCGGCGGCGGCGGTACGGCCGCGCACCGCAGCGCCCTCCAGCGCGTCCGCCGCCTCGCCGAGCGCGTGCCGGTGGGGGAAGGCACGCTCATGGACGACCCGGACTTCAAGACCAGGGTGGACGAGACTGCCGTGCAGCTCGAGGCCAATCAGTTCACCGAGTTCCGGATCATGTCCGCCCTCTCCCAGGGACAGAACCCGGGGCCCGAGTCCTCCATCATGAAGAACCTGGGCGCCGACATCGGCCAGCGCATCACCGAGCTTGCGCTCGAGGCCGTGGGTTACCACGGCACGCTGCAGCACGAAGGGATCACCGGCGACAATCAGCCGGTACCCGGACCCGATGTCTCCGGCATGGCGTTCGCCCGCTATTTCAACCTGCGGGCCAGCTCCATCGCCGGCGGCACCAACGAGGTGCAGAAGAACATCGTCGCCAAGCTGGTGCTCGGTCTCTAGCGAAAGCGCGCTGGCGCGATCCGTGCCGCCAGCGGGTGGTCGATGTCCTTGAGCAGCCCGGCCGCCACCTCGCTCAAGCCCGGAGCGGTCTGGATGCCGAAGCCCCCCTGCCCCACCAGCCAGAAGAAGCCGTCCGCATCGGGATCGTAACCGGCTGCCGGGTAGCCGTCGGGCAGGAACGTGCGCAACCCCGCCCAGGTGTGTGCCATGCGCCGCACCTCGACGGTGGTCAGGGACTGGAACCGATCCACAGCGACAGCCAGATCCAGTTCTTCCGGCTGGGCGTCGCAGGGCGCGCTCGGCGTCGCCTCGGCCAGCGACACCATGAGCGATCCCGCCTCCGGCTTGAAGTAGAGCCCGCCCTCGGCGCGATGCACCAGGGGCCAGCCCGAGATGTCCATGGGCAGATCCAGCAGGAAGGCCGTGCGCCGTTTCGGTTGCAGGCCCAGCGGCGCCACCCCGGCAAGGGCAGCCAGCTCGTCGCCCCAGGCGCCGGCGGCGTTCACCAGCACGTCCGCCCGCAGCGTCTCACCCGCCCAGCCGATCTCCCACTGGCCGTCACGACGCGCGATTCGCTCCACGCGTGCCCGGGTCACGATCCTGCCACCGCCGGCGAGCAGCTGCCGGCGGAAGCTTTCCAGCTCCGCGTGGGCGTCCAGCGACAGCGCCTGGGTCTCGATCAGCACCCGGCTCACCCGCTCGGGACGGAGGATGGGCACCCGGGCGAGCATGTCGGCCACTTCCATCTCCACCAGGGAGTCCGACACCGGCGCCCACTGTGCCTCGAAGGCGGCAAGCTCTGCCAGGTGGTCCTCGTCAGCGATGGTCACGCAGCCGATGGGCTTGGCGCCGTGACTGCGGTGGAAGTCCATGCCCGGCACGGTGAGCGCCCGCACCACCTCGTTCTCGTAACACTCGATGGCCACCGCCGCAGAGCGTCCGGAGCTGTGGTAGGCCGGCTGCGATTCCGCCTCGAGCACGGTGACGTTGAAATCCTCCGATGCCCGCGCTGCCAGCGAGATGCCCGCGATGCCGCCGCCGATCACAACGAGCGCTGGTCTGGATGTGCTCACGCTGTCCCTCGCTGAAAAAGCCGTGCATTATCCGGGAAAACTTGGGGAAGCGGGAGGCAGACTGATGGCGGGTGATGGGACGGGTAACGGAGAGCTGGTGCTCCGCCAGGACGATGCGGGGCTGGCCATACTGACCCTCAACCGGCCTGACGCGCTGAATGCGCTGTCTCCGGCCCTGTTCGTCGAGCTCAGACGCCACATCGACGCCATCGCGGGCGCCACGGGCCAGATCGGCTGCGTGATCCTCTGCGGCAAGGGGCGGTCGTTCTCGGCGGGCAACGATCTCAAGGCCATCCAGGCCGGCGAGCGGGCGCCAACGCCGGACTTCCAGGCGAAGACTCTCGAGGCCATCGAGCGCCTGCCGCAGCCCGTCATCGCCGCCGTACAGGGCCACTGCTACACCGGGGCGCTGGAGCTCGCCATCGCCTGCGACCTGATGATCGCCGCCGACACCGCCCGCTTCTCCGACACCCACGGCAAGTGGGGCATGACGCCCACCTGGGGCATGAGCCAGCGTCTGCCGCGACGGGTGGGGCTGCTCGCCGCCAAGGAGATGATGTTCAGTGGCCGGGTGGTGAGCGGCGCCGAGGCGGCCGCGATGGGGCTCGCCAACCGCTGCGTCCCGGAGGACGAGCTGATGCCCGCGGCCGTCGCCATGGCGCGGGGCTTTCTCGAGAACTCCTGGCACACGCTGCGCGCCGACAAGCTGCTGGTCAACGGCGGCCTGGACCGGACCCTCGCGGATGGGCTTGCCTACGAGCGGGAAACGAGCCCGGGGGCCGGGCCCGACATGGCCGAGCGGCTGAAGGGCTTCGGCAGGAAGTAAACGCCGCCGGGGCTCGCCGCGGCGGACGATGCTCAGCAGAGCGCACGCATGAAATCCGCCGCCACACCGGCCATCTCGTCGAACACGTCCTCCCCCACCTGTCGGGACCGCTTCAGGACCCGGTAGCCGTGATTGGCGGTATCCAGCCAGTGCAGGCGGGCGCGCCCGCCCAGGCCCGCCACCACCCCTTCCAGCAGGGACCGGTCCGCCAGGTCGTCCCGGGTGCCTGAGAGAAACAGCATGGGCTGTGGCACGTCGGCGAGGTGGAGAGCCCGGGTGGTGCCCGGCTTTTTCGACGGGTGCAGGGGAAACGAGCAGAACACGAGCCCTTCGATGGCCAGATCGTGCGCCGCCGCGGCATGGGATGCCATCCGCCCGCCATAGCTGTGGCCGCCGAGAAACCGGGGCAGATCCGGTTGTTCTACTCGTGCCGTTTCCAGCGCGGCCAGCAGGCAGGCGATGGAGACCGGTTGCGCGTCCACCCGCCGCCGGCCTTCTTCGCTGAAGGGAAAGTTGAAGCGGAGCGTGGCCACGCCCCGCCTGGCAAGCGCTTCGCTGATCGCGACCATGCTGGCGTGCCGGAAGCCGGCCCCGGCACCGTGCGCCAGCACCAGCAACGCGAACGCATCGTCCGGACGGCTGAGCTCGGCGCTGAGCGCGATGCTCAGGCCATCCGGGTGGACCGTCAGCGCGGTACGGCCCATGCGGCAGTGACCGTCAGCCGAGGTCGGTCATGCTCGTGAGGATGCGGCCGACGATACCGTAGTCGACGGATTCCTGGGGGCTCATCCAGTAGTCCCGGTCCGTGTCCCGCTCCACCCGCTCGAGGGGCTGCCCCGTGCGCTCGGCGATGGTGGCGTTGATGCGCTGCCGGGTCTTGATGATCTCCCGCGCATGGATCTCCACGTCCGACGCGGTGCCCCCGAAGCCGCCGGCCGGCTGGTGGATCAGGAAGCGCGTGTTGGGCAGGCAGAAGCGGTGCTCCTTCTCCGGGGCCAGATAGATGTGGGTGGCGATGCTGCCGACCCAGCCCGTCCCCACGGTGCGCACCACCGGCTTGATGAAGCGGATCATGTCGTAGATCGTGTCGCCGGACTCCACATGGCCGCCCGGAGACCCGATGTAAATGGTGATCGGGTCGTCCGACTCGTAGGCAAGCGCCAGCAGCTTCTCCGTCGTCCCTCTGGCCACGTGCTGATCGATCTCGCCAAAGAGTGTCAGCGTCCGGTGCTTGAGCAGCGTCCGCTCCAGGAACTGGAACTGCTTCGCGGCCTCGGTGATGTCGTCACCATCCAAAAGACTGTTCATCGGCCCTCCACTGGGCATTCGGCACACGCTCGGTCGTTGTCGACCAGGTCCAGGCGTGTGCGGTTGTGATTGGGTCAGAAAGCGCACATTCTACAACGTCGCGGGTTCGAGCCCGCAACCGATCAGAGACATCCGCAGGGGAGGAAGACACCAATGCCACTCGTGCCCGAATACGAAGCCATGTTCGCCCAGCTCGCCGAAACGCCGGGCCCGAAGATCAGCGAGCTGACGCCCGCCGAAGGTCGGGAGATGTACCGGCTCATGCGGCCGCTGAACGACGCGCTGGCCGTGGGCTCGGTGGAGGATCGGACCATCGCCACGACCGCCGGCGACCTGCCGGTGCGCATCTACCGCCCCGAAGGCAAGGGGCCGTTTCCCATCGTCGTGAACTTCCACGGCGGCGGCTGGGTGATCGGCGATCTGGACACGGCGGACGCGATCTGCCGGGGCGTGTGCCGGGCCGCGGGAAGCATCGTGATCTCCGTGGACTACCGGCTGGCACCCGAGCACACCTATCCCGCCGCGGTGGACGACGCCTATGCCGCCACCTGCTGGGCCGCGGAGCACGCGGACGAGCTCGGCGGCTCCGGCCGGCTCGCGGTGATGGGGGAGAGCGCCGGCGGCAACCTGGCTGCCGTGGTGGCCCAGAAGGCGCGGGACGAGGACGGCCCGAAGATCGACTTTCAGCTGCTCGCCTATCCGGTGGTGGACCACGATCTCAGCCGCACGTCCTACGTGGAGAACGGCGTGGGCTATCTGCTCGAGACCGAGACCATGACCTGGTTCTGGGACACCTACTGCCCGGATCCGGCGCGCCGCGCCGAGCCTGCCGCGAGCCCGATCAAGGCCGAGTCGCTCACCGGGCTGCCGCCGACCCTGGTGCTGACCGCGGAGTTCGACCCGCTCCGGGACGAGGGACTCGCCTACGCGGAGGCGCTCGCGGCGGCGGGCACCGCCGCCGAAGCGATCTGCTTCGAGGGACTCGTCCACGACTTCCTCGCCACCGCCGAGCTCATCCCCGGCTCCCGGGCCGCCTTCGATCGGGCCATGGCCGCCCTGAAGTCCGCCCTGACCTGAATAAAAAAAGAGACCTGAGCGGAGCCACGAACATGCTCTATGCGCTGATCTGCGAGGACAAGACCGACGGGCTGGATCTCAGGCTCGCGACCCGGGAGAAACATCTGGCCTACGTGGGGACGCTGGGCGGGAAGATCCGTCTCGCCGGCCCCATGCTTTCCGAGGACGGCGAGCGCATGGTCGGCTCGCTGTTTCTGATCGAGGCGGACTCCGCCGACGAGGTGGCCGCGCTCAACGCGGCAGATCCCTACACCCGGGCGGGGCTCTTCGAACGGGTCACCATCCGGGCATTCCGCCAGGTGGTGCCGGCGCCCTGAAGAAGGTCTGAGGTCCGGGAGAACGGACGGTCCGGATGACTTCCGGACCGTCCGCGAGCGCTCAGTCGACGCGGGCTTCCGCGTAGCCGGAGAGCACGGTTACGCCGTCCTGGTTCTTGGTTTCCACCTGGAAACGGGCGTTGCCGCCCTCCACGGATTCCACCGTCGCCGTGCCGGTGAGGGTATCCCCGGGCCACACCTGGTTGGTGAAGCGGACACCGTACTTGGTGAGGCGGCCGTCGCCCACGTAGTTGGTGAGCATCCGGCCCGTCATGCCCATGGTGAGCATGCCGTGCGCGAACACGGACGGGTAACCCGCCACCTTGGTGGTGAACACCTCGTCTGTGTGCAGCGGGTTGTAGTCGCCGGAAGCGCCTGCGTACTGGACGATCTGGGTACGTTTCAGATCCTCCACCAGGGTTTCGCTGTAGGTGTCGCCGACGTTCAGATCTTTTGCTTTCAGTGCCATGTCGGTTCTCCTCAGCTGCCCACGGGCCGTTCGGTACGGACACCGACGCCGGTGGCGGTGATCACCAGCTCGCCGTTCTGATCGCGATACTCGGTGACGGACTCGGAGAACATGAGCTTGCCCGCCCGCTTGCTCTCCTTCTCCCAGGTCTTGCCGGGCTTGGTGGTGGCTGTCAGCACGTCCCCGGGCTTCAGGTGCCGGTGATAGACGAAGTGCTGCTCGGCGTGGAGACCGCCGCCACCCCCACCGCCGCCACCGGAGCCGCCGCTCGGCTTGGCGCCGGTCGGATTCTTGCCCGAACCGAACCAGCCGTTGCCGTCGATCTTCGGACGCAGGAAATAGTCCGGGTCGTACTGCGCGCTCGACTGAGCGAACGTAGGTGGCGCGATGATCGTGCCGGGCTCGGTGCCCTTGGCGTAGTTCTCGTCGTAGTAGATCTGGTTGTCGTCCCCGATGGAGCGCGCAAACATCATGATGTGGCTCGCCTCGATGGGAAATCTCTCAACAGCCATACGGCTTCCCCCTTCTTGTGGTTAACGCTTGTGGTTAGAAAAGCGGACCGGCGAGTTTAGCGCCCTTTGAAATCCGGATCACGCTTCTCGAGGAAGGCGCTGATGCCCTCCAGCTTGTCCTCGGTCTGCACCAGCGCGCCCTGAGCGTATTTCTCGAACATGAGCGCGCCGGCGAGGCTCGCCTCCATGCCGAAATGCACCATGGCCTTCATGGTCCGCGGCACGAACGGCGCGTAGCGGGCGAGCTGATCCGCCATGCGGCGCGCCTCTCCGATCAGCGCCTCCGGCTCGACCAGACGCGTTACGAGCCCGATGGCCAGGGCCCGCTGGGCGTCGATGGGGTCTCCCATGAGCAGCATCTCCATGCCCCAGCCGCGCCCGACGATCCGCGGCAGGCGCGCCGTGGCGCCGCCACCGGGAATGATGCCGAGCTTGCCTTCCGGCGTGGCGAAGCGGGAGCGTGGCGTCGCAATGCGCAGGTCGCAGCCGAGCGCCACCTCGAGACCACCGCCCATGCAGATGCCGTCGATGGCGGCGATGGTGGGCTTGGGTGTGCGCTCGAGCTGATCCGCGAGCCCCTGGACGATGGGCTCCAGCGCCTTCTTCAGGTCGCGATGCTTCACCTCCTCGAGATCGGACCCGGAGGCAAAAGCCTTGCCGCCCGCGCCGGTGATGGTGATCACCCGCACGTCGTCATCGGCGGCGGCTGCCCGGCAAGCAGCCTGCAGCTCGTCCAGGGTCGCGAGCGAGATGGCGTTGTGACGGTCCGGGCGGTTGATGGTGATCAGGGCCATGGGTCCCTGCACCTCGTAGAGAACGTTCTCGTAGCTCATGGCACTCACTGATTGAATCGATCCTTCAGGCCGTCGAGTCCGGTACCGAGACGCTCCTTGAGCTCCGCGTCCACCTTCTCCCGGGCGTTGGCCTTGAGCTCGTCCACGTTCAGGCCGGCGCCGGCCAGCGCCTGGGTGGACGACCGCACGATCGGGCCCAGCAGCTGCCTGAGCGCTTCGCGAATGCTCACGCCCTGAGACTTCCGACCGATGCCATCGAGCGTCACGTCGGGAACGCTGACCGAACGCTGCCCGACCAGATCCGAATCGAGGGAGGTGCGGGCATTGGTGAAGGCAAAGTGATCGATGATCATCTTCGGACCGGATTCGCCAGCCGCTTCCTCCGCCGCGTTCGTGTCGCCCGAGCCGCCGCCTTCCAGGTTGGCCATGATGGCCTGCAGATTGGTCTCCCTGCCATGGGCGACGATGGCCAGGTCGGCGGCATCCACCAGGATCTCGCGGATCACGATCAGCGACTCGCTCTGCGCGGTGGGATCCAGGCCCAGGCGGATGCTGCCGAGGCTGAAGGCATGCGGGCCGTCGAAACCGGCGGGATTGCCGATCACCAGACCGCGCAGCTCGCCGGTGCCTTCCGTCAGCGAGATCTCCGCCGAGGCCAGCGTCACCTCCACCCCCAGATAGCGTGGCCCCAGGGTCTCGACCGCGGTTTTGACGAGGCTGCCCGAGTTCATCACCACGTACACGCCCAGACCGACCACGATCAGGAGCACGATGCCGATGATCCATCCGATAGCTTTCATGATTCTCCTCCCGGGAGGTTCATGCGCCGAGCGCGCTGTGATTTGTCCATGAGGAAGGGTGCGGGCATTATTGCGTCCCCGAAGAAGAATATCCGATACCTGGGAGGGTACGCATCATGGAAGACATTTCCACCGAGCAGATGGCGGGCTACATGGACACGGCGGTGGAGCTCGGCATGAGCTATGGCCCGCGGCTGCTGCTGGCCATTGCCGTTCTCATCATCGGCCTGTGGGTCATCAACCGGTTCGTCCGGCTCATGAACGCCGGCATGGAGAGAAGCAATACCGAGCCGACGCTGGCCAGGTTCCTCGGCAACCTGACGTCGGTCGGGCTGAAGGCCCTGCTGCTGATCAGCGTCGCCTCCATGATCGGCATAGAGACCACCTCATTCATCGCCGTGCTGGGTGCCGCCGGCCTCGCCGTCGGTCTGGCCCTGCAGGGCAGCCTCGCCAACTTCGCCGGTGGCGTGCTGGTGCTGCTGTTCCGGCCCTATAAGGTGGGTGACTTCGTGGATGCGCAGGGCGTGTCGGGCACCGTGAGTTCGATCCAGATCTTCAACACCATTCTGAAGACGCCGGACAACAAGGTGATCATCGTGCCCAACGGTGCCATCTCGAACGGCATCATCACCAACTTCTCCATGGAGGCGACGCGCCGTGTGGACTTCGTGTTCGGCATCGGCTATGGCGACGACATTGCCAAGGCGAAGGCCATCATCGCGCGACTGGTCGAGGAGGACAGCCGCTCGCTGAGTGATCCGGCGCCACAGATCGTCGTCTCGTCGCTGGGTGACAGCGCCGTGAACATTACCACCCGGGTATGGGTGAACGCTTCGGACTACTGGGGCTTTTTCTTCGACCTCACCGAGAAGGTGAAGCTCGCCTTCGACGCGGAAGGCGTTTCCATTCCCTTTCCGCAGCGCGACGTTCACCTTTATCAGGCGAGCTGAAGCCGTTCGCAGATTTCAGGGTCCTGAAAAAGAAAAACCGCCGGCCTGGAGAGGTAGCCGGCGGTTTTGAGGTGATCCCGTTCTCTTCGCGTTAGCCTTGGTCCGCGAAGCGGGATCGCAAGGGGATAAAGACCACGAATCGAATGTTGCTCTCCTTATCTCTTGGAGTCTCCTTGAGAGGGGAGGGCTGCATATCGGTACGCGTCTGATGATCACTATGCTCGAAAGCTGTTTCGGGGTAATTGCGCCTGCCCGGTTTTCTGTATCAATTTGTTACCCCGGCGGGCCTCACCGAACGCTCAGACGAGACTGACGATCACATCCGTTCCGCCTCCGGGCGGATCTTCGATGCGCACGCGCCAGCCATGCGCCTGACAGAGCTGCAGCACGATGGCGAGCCCGAGACCGCTGCCGCCGGTGACGCTGCTTCGTGAGCTGTCCAGTCGGAAGAACGGCTGAAAAACCTGCTCCTTGAACTCATCCGGTATCCCCGGTCCCGAGTCGATGACGTGGATGTCGGTGCCTGCCAGGCGCACCCGCACCCGATCGCCGTGCTGCTGCGCGTTGCTGATGAGGTTGGTGAGCACCCGCTTCAGCGCCCCCGCGGCAAGCTTGAGCCTGAGGTCCGGATTACCCTCCGCCGAGAACGGAATCCGCGGGTCGCAGGCCTCCACCACGTCCTCGACAAACGGCCGCACCACCACGTCACGCGGCGCTTCTCCGGTTCCCCGGGCGAAGCGCAGCGCATCACCGATGAGAGAGTCCATGGTCTCCAGGTTGCGCTCGAACCGGGCCACCAGCTTCGGGTCCACGTCCGCAGGCAGCAGCTCCAGCGCCAGCCGCATGCGGGTAAGCGGCGTGCGGAGATCGTGGGAGATCCCGGCCAGCAGCGTGGTGCGGTTCGACAGCAGCGCCGATATCTCTCTGGCCATGGTGTTGAAGTTGCGGGCCAGCGACACGAGCTCCCGAGGACCTTCCTCCGGCAGCGGCTCGAAGTTCTCACCACCACGGAACGACTCCACCCGTTCCGCGGCCTGCACCAGCGGACGTGTGATCCGCTGAACGATGATCAGCGAGGTCAGAAACACGATGGCGGCGCCGAGCGCCAGGATGATCACCCCGACGTAGAGGGGTTGAATGTCACGCCGGCTGGGCGAGAAGCCGATCTGCAGGTTGTGGCCGCCCATGGTCACGTCCAGCCAGATCAGCTCATCGCCCTCGAGCAGGGTGACCGGTTGATCCAGCCGCTCGCTGAGCTGCTCCTCCACCAGGCTGAGATAGGGCTGCTCCAGAGGCGCATCGGCGAGCTGGCGCGGCTCGTCCGTGACGATCAGGTCGTGGTTCTGCGCCAGCTCCAGCTCGAAGTAGGGACGGGCGGTGGGCGGCAGCTCGACCCAGGTCTGGGCGGAGAGCACGAGCAGCGCCGCCTCGTCGTTGGCCGACTGCTGGGCGATGGGCTCGATGAGGTAGACGTTCAGAGCCGCAATGGAGACCAGCGCGATGAGGAAGGAGCTGACCGCGAGGGTCAGGTTGGTGCGGGCGAGGAGGGACCCCTGGCCGAACCGCCGACGCGGCTCAGCCATCACCGTCCGGGCAGAACATGTAGCCCTTGCCCCAGACCGTTTTGATGTACACCGGTGCCGACGGGTCCGCCTCGATCTTGCCGCGCAGACGGGTCACCCGGACATCGATGCTCCGATCGAAAGGTGAGCGTTCCGCGCCGGTCAGCAGATCCAGTATCCGATCCCTGTCCAGCACCTTGTTAGGGTTGGCCACGAGAATGCTCAGCAGATCGAACTCACCGGACGTCAGCGCCACCGGCTCGCCCTTTCTCGTCAGGCGGTGAGAAGCGATGTCGAGCTCGAACTGTCCGAAACGGACCTTGCCGTCCGCGGGCGCGTCCATGGCCACGCTGCTGCCGGAACGACGGAGCACGGCACGGATCCGGGCGAGAAGCTCCCGGGGATTGAAAGGCTTGGCAAGGTAGTCGTCCGCCCCGACCTCGAGGCCGACGATGCGATCCACATCGTCGCCCTGAGCGGACACCATGACGATGGGCATACGGCTCTCGTTCTTCAGCCGTCTGGCAATGGCGAGACCGTGCTCGCCCGGCAGCATGAGGTCGAGCACGATGAGATCCACGGGATGCTCGGCGAGATAGGCATCCATGGCCTCGCCGCTGTCCACGCAGTGGACGTCGAATCCCTGCTGGGTGAGGTAGGCCTGGGTCAACTCGCGGATTTCGGGGTCGTCGTCGACCACCAGCAGCTTGGCAGCTTCGCCGTCCAACGGGTGTTCGCTAAGGTGTGACGTCGGTGACCCGGACAACCGGCGGCTCGAACGCGCCACCAGTGCCGTTCGGGTCGCGGGGCTCACCGTTCCCGGCAGCTTCTCCCGTGGGGGTTCCTGCGACCTCGGCGCTGCGGTGCTCGAATCCGACGCCGAAGCCCCTTCCGGAAGACAGCGCCTCCCGATCCGGTGTGATGCGCACGACCTTCGTTTCGATCTTGAGGTACTGGCCGCCACCGTACACCCGTCCGTAGCGTCGCTGGGTGCGGATCATGAGCACGCCGTCCCGGTCTTTGCGCTGGGCCATGCGCATCTTCACTTCCCGCAGGAGGGCTTCCTTTTCGTCCTTGTTCAGGCTGTCCCACTGAGCACCCACCCGGGTCAGCTCGTGGTCAGAGGCGCCGGAGTAGTCCGGCAGACGTTTGAGGGGGGAATCCACGAGCTGCTCGATGCTCCTGGTTTCCGGGGCGGCGGTCTCGACGGTCTGGGCAGCCGCGTCGGCGCCGGAGGCCGTCAGCAGCGCACAGAGTGACAACCAGACAGGCGACAGCCAGACGGCCGGAAAGGGTCGTCTATGGTAGGTAATCTGACGTATCGAGTGGCGCTCAGATCCAAAAAGTCGCATATATCCTCGGCTACGCCCGGGATGACGCACAGCCGCCGGTATTCTGACCGGCGGCTGTTTCATCGCCATTTCCCGCCAGTTTCATTTTGTAACCAGCGGGACTCCGGCAGTCCGGAGGCTTCAGGCGGCCTCGAAGAGGCCTGCGGCGCCCTGACCACCGCCGATGCACATGGTGACGACACCATACTTCTTGCCGCGGCGCTTGAGCTCACGAAGCACCAGGCCCGTCTGCCGGGAGCCGGTCATCCCGAACGGGTGGCCGATGCTGATGCTGCCGCCGAGCACGTTGTAAAGCTCGTTGGGCAGTCCCAGCTTGTCGCGGCAGTACAGGCACTGGGAGGCGAACGCCTCGTTCAGCTCCCACAGATCGATGTCGTCCTGCTCGAGGCCGGCATTCTTCAGCAATCGCGGAATGGCGAACACCGGACCGATGCCCATCTCGTCCGGCTCGCAGCCGGCCACCGTGAAGCCGCGGTAGATACCGATGGGCTCGACACCGAGCTGCGCGGCGCGTTCGGCGCTCATCAGCAGCGTCATGGAGGCGCCGTCGGACAGCTGCGAGGCGTTGCCTGCAGTCACGGTGCCGTCCTCCTCGAACGCCGGCGGCAGGCCAGCGAGCCCTTCCAGGGTCGTGTTCGGACGGTTGCACTCGTCCTTGTCCACGGTGACCTGCACCCGGCTCTCCTCGCCCGTTTCCTTGTCCACCTTCAGCATGGTGGCGGTCATGGGCACGATCTCTTCCGCGATCTTGCCCGCCTCCACCGCGGCGGCATAACGCTGCTGGCTCTGCAGCGCGTACTCGTCCTGCATTTCCCGGGTGACCTGGTAGCGGCGCGCCACCACTTCGGCGGTGTTGCCCATGGCCATGAAGATCTCCGGCTTCTCTTCCAGCAGACGCTTGTTCTGCTTGGCCTTGCCCGGCTCCTGGCGGGTGCGCATGGAGATGGAGTCGGCGCCGCCGGCGATGGCGACCTGGGTCTGCCCCGAGGCGATCTGATTGGCGGCGAGCGCGATGGACTGCAGTCCGGAGGAGCAGAACCGGTTGATGGTCATGCCCGCGGTGGTGATCGGCAGGTTCGACAGCACCACGGCCAGCCTGGCCAGGTTGCCGTCCTGCTCACCCACATGGCTCGCGGCACCGACGATGACGTCCTCCACCTCGTCCGGGCTGACCTTCGAGTTCCGCTCGAGCAGCGCGTTGATGCAGTGCGCGAGCATGTCGTCCGAGCGGGTCAGGTTGAAGCTGCCCCGGAAGGCCTTGGCGAGGCCGGTGCGAACGCTGTCGACGATAACGACGTCTTTCATGAGTATCCCCCAGTGGTTTTGAGCAGTTTCCTGTCGAGCCGGGCATGTTACTCCCCGCTCCGGAGCGGCGCCAGCCGCCGGGCCGGCCCGTATCCAGCCCCATCGGGGCACCCCGCGAGCGGCGTGTTAAGCTTAGCCGCCCACGGGTAGGGGGAACGCTGGTGACTTCGATGCCTACGACAAGGCTCGCGGACGGCCTGTGCTTCGGCGAGGGGCCACGCTGGCATGACGGCGCGCTGTGGCTCTCGGACATGCACGCACACGAGGTTCTCAGGTTCTCCCCGGACGGCACGCGAAGCCGCGTGGTGGGCGTCGACAACCGGCCTTCCGGGCTCGGCTGGCTGCCGAACGGCGACCTGCTCATCGTCTCCATGACGGATCGCTCGGTGCTCCGCTTCGACGGCGGCCATCTGTCCGTGCATGCGGACCTCTCGAACCTCGCGTCCTTTTACTGCAACGACATGGTGGTGGATGGCCACGGCCGGGCCTATGTCGGCAACTTCGGTTTCGACTTCAACGGCGGCGCCCAGCCCGGGCCCGCGGAGCTCATCTGCGTGGAGCCGGATGGCAGCGCCAGGATCGTGGCGGACGGCCTGATGTTTCCGAACGGCACGGTGATCACGCCGGATGGCGGCACACTGATCGTCGCCGAGTCCTTCGGCGCCCGGCTCACCGCCTTCGATGTGGCCGCCGACGGCGATCTCTGCAACCGGCGGGTCTGGGCCGAGCTGCCGCGCGGCGCCATCCCGGACGGCATCTGCCTGGACGCGGAAGGCGGCATCTGGTCCGCGTCGCCGACCACCTGCGAGTGCATCCGCCAGGTCATCGGCGGCGAGATCACCCACCGTGTGGAGGTCGATCAGGGCGCCTTCGCCTGCATGCTCGGCGGTGCGGACGGGCACACGCTCTACGTGCTGACCGCCGACTCCTCCGACCCCGACGAGTGCCGGGCACACCGCCAGGGCAGGATCGAGGTCAGCCAGGCGCCCTATCCCGGTGCCGGCTGGCCCTGAGGAGCCTGGGTCGGTCGGCCTGGGTCAATACTGGCGTTTCTACTGGCCGCTCGCCCTGACGGGCGTGGCCATGGTGCTCGGCGTGCAGTTTCAGAACGCCGCGCTCGCCCGCTACCCCGAGGCCGTCACCGAGCTGGCGGTATTCGCCCTGGGCTACGGCACCTTCGGCTTCTTCCGAGCCAGCCTGAACTTCATCGCCCAGCTGTCCAACGTCTTCGCCCGGAGCGAGACGGGCACCCGCCGCTGTCACCGCTTCGTGCTCGCCGTCAGCGTGATCATCATGGGGCCCCTGATTCTGCTCGGCTGGAGCGACGCGGGTGGGCGGCTGATCGCGGCGCTCTACGGCACCGATGCGGCGCTCACCGCCCGGGTGCAGGAGTACCTGATCTACCTCGCGCCGATCATCCTGCTGGGTGCGCAGCGTTTCTACTACACCGGCCTGCTGGTCCAGGCCCGGCTGACGGGCTGGGTGACCAACCTGAACGTGCTGTTTCTGGCCATCCAGATTGCCGGACTGGTCGCCGGCTTCAGCCTGGGACTGAGACCCGTGCTGGTGCTGGTGGGCTCCGAGGTCCTGGCCGTCCTCTGTCAGGTGGCGGCGACGCTGTGGGTGAAGGGCCGCTACTACCGGCTGCCTGCAATCGCCGAGCACGAGCGGCTGACCTACCGCGAGCTGGTGAGTTTCTTCATCCCGGTGTCCATGACCGGCGTCATGTTCGCGTTGAGCCGCCCGGTGCTCTACGCCTTCGTCAGCAGAGCCCCGGACGGGCTGACAGCCATCGCCGCCATGCGCGTGGCCTTCGACTTCTCCATGCTCTTCCAGCAGGCGGCCAATCAGTTCAGGCACTTCTTCGTCACCTTCGGGCTCGACGACCTGCCCGGGAAGCGGCGATTCATGGCCCTCATCGCCGTGGCGCTCACGGGCATCATGCTGGTCTTCGCGCTGACGCCGCTCCAGGCCTGGATCTGGCGCGACCTGATGCGCATTCCCGACGACGTGCGCCCACTGTCCGTGCAGGTGTTTTTCATCATGTGCGCCATGCCCGTCGTCATCATCATCCGCAACTACTTCCACGGCGCCCTGATGGTGGAACGACGCACGGCCGGCATGGCGCTCGGCAGCGTGCTGCGCGTGGTCGGCATCTATCTCGGCGCCCAGGTCTGCTTCTCGCTGGGTCAGCTCGACCACGTCACCGCCTCGGTGATCCTGCTCCTCGGCTTCGTGATCGAGACGCTGGTGGTGATTCAGGCCACCGCGAGAGGCCAGGGCGAGCGGGTGAAGGCCACCGCGAACAGATAGACCAACGCCAGCAGCGCAGCGACGAAGCCGAAGATCTTCAGCGCTTTCGTCTGCGCCCGCATGGTCAGCACCCCGAAGCCGATGTAGGCGAGGAGCGCCGTCATCTTCGCCGCCAGCCACGGATCACCCAGGGATGCGCCGATCCTGAAGGCGAGCATCACGCCGAGCGTCAGCAGCGCGGTATCCACCAGGTGCGGCACCACGCGGACCCAACGCTCGTTCCGCTGCGGCGAATCGAGCACCGACCAGAACCCGCGTAGCAGAAAACCCGCAGCGGTGAGAAAGGCCAGCGTGATGTGGAAGCTCTTGAGCACGGCAACTCCTCTGCGATCAGATCGACTATGATCCCCGAGAACGACAAGAAACGACAAACCCTTCCCCATGGATGAGCTCATCGATCAGGCCATGCGGCCACTGGCCGACGCGGTCGCGGGATTCATTTTCTTCTCGGTCAGGATCGGTGCTGCGGAGCTGCCCCTCATCGTCGCCTGGCTGATCGGTGGCGGGGTGTTCTTCACGCTGTATTTCCGCTTCATCAACATCCGCGGATTCGCACACGCGCTGCACCTCGTTCAGGGCCGCTACGACAATCACGAGGACCCGGGGGAGATCAGCCACTTCCAGGCGCTGACGGCTGCCGTATCGGGCACCGTCGGCATCGGCAACATCGCCGGTGTGGCCGTGGCGATCTCCATGGGTGGCCCGGGCGCCACGTTCTGGCTGATCGTTGCCGGTCTGCTCGGCATGTCTACCAAGTTCGCGGAGTGCACACTGGGGCTCCGCTACCGCGTCCACCACGACGACGGCTCCGTGTCCGGCGGCCCCATGTACTACCTGGAGGAGGGCCTGAAGGCCCGCAACCTGCCGCGGATCGGCAAGGCGCTCGGCGCGTTCTACGCCGCGGCCATGGTCATCGGCTGCCTGGGCATCGGCAACATGTTCCAGTCCAACCAGGCAGCCGCGATCCTGATCAACGTCACCGGCGCCGAGGACAGCCCGCTCGCCGGCCGGGCCTGGCTGGTGGGGCTCGGCCTGGCCCTGGCCGTGGTGCTGGTGATCATCGGCGGCATCCGCTCCATCGCCCGCACCACCGCCCGGCTGGTGCCCGGCATGGCCATCCTCTACCTGCTCACCGCCCTGTTGATCCTGGTGCTGAACGCCTCGTCGCTGCCCGGCGCCTTCGCCGCCATCTGGACGGGTGCCTTCACCCCGGAAGGCATCACCGGCGGCATGATCGGCGTGATCATCATCGGCTTCCGCCGCGCCGTGTTCTCGAACGAGGCCGGTCTCGGCTCCGCGGCCATCGCCCATGCCACCGCCCGCACCCGGTATCCGGTCCGGGAAGGCTACGTCGCGCTGCTGGAGCCGTTCATCGACACGGTCGTCATCTGCACCGTGACAGCGCTGGTCATCATCACCACCGTCTACGAGCCGTCGCTCTCCGGCGCGGAGGTGAGCGGCATCGAGCTCACCACCCGGGCCTTCGGCAGCACTCTCTGGTGGACACCCGTACCGCTGTCCGTTGCCGCGATCCTGTTCGCGTTCTCGACCATGATCACCTGGTCCTACTACGGGGTGAAGGCGTTCACCTACCTGGTTGGTCACCACCGCTGGGCGGATCTGGGCTTCAAGCTCTTTTTCCTGCTGTTCGTCATACTCGGCGCCAGCGTGCAGCTCGGCGCGGTGGTGGACCTCTCCGACGCCCTGGTGTTCGTGGTCGCCATTCCCAACCTGCTGGGCCTGTGCCTGATGGCCCCCCTGATCAAGAAGGAGCTCACCGACTATGAATCGACGCTTCGCTGACTGGCTCCTGCCGGCACTGTCGCTGGCGGTATCGTCCACCCAGGCCGCCGAGCCGGCCGATCATCTGTTCACCGGCGAGCACATCATCACCATGACGGCGTCGGATGCGGATCCCGACCGGAGGCCGACGGCGGTGGCCGTGCGCGGCGACAACATCGTCTGGATCGGCGACGCGCGCGAGGCCGAGCCCTGGACCGGACCTGACACGAAGCGCCACGAGCTCGGCGGCCGGGCGCTGCTGCCCGGTTTCCTGGATGCACACGGCCACCTGACCTATCTGGCCGCCACCCTGGACTGGGCGAACCTGGCCTCGCCGCCCGTGGGCCCGGTGACAGACCTGCCCACGTTGCAGTCGACGCTCGCAGCGTTCATCGAGGAACGGGAAATTCCCGCAGGCGCGTGGGTGATCGGCAACGGCTACGACGACTCGCTGCTCGCCGAGCGTCGACATCCCGAGCGCGCGGAGCTCGACGCCGTGTCCAGGAGCCATCCCATCGTGCTGATCCACGTTTCCGGGCACCTCATGGCGGCGAACTCCCTGGCACTGGCGCAGGCCGGCATCGATGCCGAGACCATGGATCCACCGGGCGGGCACATACGCCGGCAGGCCGGCAGCCGCGAGCCGAACGGCGTGCTGGAGGAAACGGCCACCTACCCGCTGCGCGCGCAGATCTCGAAGCCCCGCGGCAACCCGATGGATGCGCTGGCCAGCGCGCTTTCGACCTATGCGAGCTACGGCATCACCACGGTGCAGGACGGCGCCATAGCGGAACCCATGATCAGCCTGCTCACGTCTGCGGCGGACGCCCACGCCCTGACCCTGGACGTGGTCGTCTATCCCGTCGTCAGCAGCCCCGACACCGGCGCCGTGGCAGACCGATCCTTTGGTTCCTACCACAATCGACTCAAGTTCGGCGGCGTCAAGCTGCTGCTCGACGGCTCGCCTCAGGGCAAGACGGCCTACCTCACCCGGCCCTACTTCGTGCCGCCCGACGGCAAGCCGGCGGACTATCGGGGCTATCCCACCTATCCGGACGAGAAGGTGAACGCCATGGTGAATGCCTACCTGGATGCCGGCATCCCCATCATCGCCCACGCCAACGGCGATGCCGCCGCCGACCAGCTGCTTGCCGCGGTGAGCGCCGCAGAGCCCGGGGCGGACCACCGCACCGTGATGATCCACGCCCAGACGGTGCGTGACGACCAGCTCGACGGCATGAAAGCGCTCGGCGTGATTCCGTCGTTCTTCTCCACGCACGTCTTCTTCTGGGGCGACTGGCACCGTGATTCGGTGCTCGGGCCCGAGCGCGGCGCGCGGATCAGCCCCACACGCTCCGCAACCGTCCGGGACATCCCGTTTACCATCCACAACGACGCGCCCGTGGTGCCCCCGGACGTGATCCGCCTCCTCTGGGCCACCACCGCCCGCACGACCCGATCCGGCGCGGTGCTCGGTGCCGATCAGGGCCTGACGGTGTACGAGGCGCTGACCGCCACCACCCGGAACGCGGCGCGCCAGTACTTCGAGGAGGACCGCAAGGGCACGCTGGCAGCGGGCATGCAGGCGGACCTGGTGATCCTGTCCGAGGATCCGCTGTCGGTGCCGCCGGAGGATCTGCTCCGGGTCCAGGTCAGCGAGACCTGGTCCCGCGGGCGGCAGGTGTACGCGCGCTAGTGAGCGCGTAGGCGCGCTAGCAGGACTAGCGCGTAGGCGCGCTAGCAAGACTAGCGCGTGGGCGCCGCCGGCGGTGCCTCTGCCGCTATACTGTGCACTGCACAACAGGCGAGCGATCGGATTTCATGCAGGGCCCAACCTCTCACACCTACTATTCTCAGCGGCTGCGGCTGCACTACGTGGACTGGGGCAACGAGGACGCGCCGCCCATGCTGCTGGTACACGGCGGCCGCGACCACTGCCGCAACTGGGACTGGGTGGCCGAGGCGCTCCGCGACGACTACCACATCATCGCGCCGGACCTGCGTGGCCATGGGGACTCCCAGTGGATGGTCGGCGGCAGCTACAACCAGATCGACTATGTCTACGACATCGCCCAGCTGCTGTTCCAGAAGAAGATGACGCCGGTGACCATCATCAGCCACTCCCTGGGCGGCTCCATTTCCCTGACCTACGCGGGGCTCTACCCGGAGACGGTGCAGAAGCTGGTGGCTATCGAAGGCATGGGGCCGTCACCCGAGATGATCAGGCAGCGTATCGACATACCCACCGTCGACCGCCTGCAGGCCTGGGTGAACGACCTGCGCGCCGCATCCGGTCGCATTCCCCGCCGCTACGCGAGCCTCGAGGACGCCTACGAAAGGATGCAGACCGAAAACCCGCACCTCACAGAAGCCCAGGCGCGCCACCTGACCATCCACGGCAGCAACCAGAACGAAGACGGCACCTACAGCTGGAAATTCGACAACTACGTGCGCGCCTTCTCACCCATCGGCCTGCCCTTCGAGGCGCAGCACACGCTCTGGTCCCGGATCACCTGCCCGACGCTTCTGGTGCGCGGCACGGAATCCTGGGCGTCCGATCCGGAGCAGGACGGCCGCGCCGCCCACTTTCAGAACGCGACCGTGGCGAACATCGCCAACGCCGGTCACTGGGTGCACCACGACCAGCTCGACGAGTTCCTCGCCCTGGTCCGCGGCTTTCTCGCCGACTGAGCGCTTCCGTGAGCGAACGGGCCGCACGGCTGCACGACACGCCCTGGCAGGGGGTCTTCTACCTGGCCGGCGGCGGCACCGCCCTGGTGAGCGAGCTCCTGACCACGCCGGGCGCTTCGCGAACGGTGCTGGACGTCCGCATTCCCTATGCCGGGGCCGCCATGGCCGAGCTCCTCGGCGGCGTGCCCGACCAGGCCTGTTCCGAGGCCACCGCCCGGGCCATGGCCATGAGCGCCTTTCTGAAAGCCCGGCAGCTCGGCGCTTCCCTGCCGTTCGGTTTCGCCTGCACCGCCAGCCTGGCCACGGACCGAGCCAAGAAAGGGGAACACCGCGCGCATGCAGCCATCCAGACCCTGGATGGCACGTGGACGGCTTTCTGGACCTTCGAGGGTGACCGGGCCGCCGAGGAGGCCGCCCTGGCTGAGGCGCTGTGGGCGAAGCTCGGCCGCGTGCTGGCGCTCGACGGCGTGACCGGCGAGGTGAGCGTGGTGCACACGGCGGGCAGGCCGGCCTGGCAGTCCCTGCTGCTCGGCGACGAGCTGGCCGTGCCCACGACCGCACACGCCGGCGACCTGCTGCTGCCGGGGGCCTTCAACCCGCTGCACGCGGGCCATCGCGAGATGCTGCGCATCGCCGAATCGGTGACCGGCAGGACCGGAGCCTATGAGCTGTCCGTGGCGAACGTGGACAAGCCCTTTCTCGACTATCGCGAGATCGAGCAGCGCCTGACGCAGTTCGACCGACCCGTCTGGCTGACAAGACTTCCCACGTTCATCGAGAAGGCGAGACGGTTCCGGGACGCCACCTTCGCCGTCGGCCTGGATACGCTGTTGCGCATCGCCGACCCCCGCTACTACGGCAGCGAGGCACTGCGGGATGTGGCCCTCGAAGAGCTCGCCGAGTACGGTGCGCACTACCTGGTGTTCGGCCGGGAGATACACGGCGTCTTCCGGGTGCTCGACGACGTGATCGACGGGCTGCCTGCCCGGCTCGCAGCGCTCACCAGCGGCGTCAGCGAGCGCGACTTCCGGAGTTCCGAGTCCTCCACGCGCCTGCGCCGGCCGCCGCGGCCCGACGCCCCGTCCTGACCCGCGTCACTCCAGATCCTCGAGACGCTTCGGCCAGTTGTCCTTCAGCAGGCGGGACAGGGAGCGGTCCGCGAGCAGCCGGCCGCCGGTCTGGCAGCGGGCACAGTAGTTGGCCTCGTTCTCCGCATAGACGATGCGCTGCACCGGCGCACCGCACACCGGGCAGGGCGACCTGTACTTGCCGTGCACCGCCATCTCCTTGTGAAAGGCCGTCACCTTCTTCGGCCAGGCGCTCCCCGCTTCGTCCTTGAGCCTCGCCGTCCACTCCGTGAGCACGTCCCGACATGCCGCATAGAGCGCGTCCAGCTCGGTATCGGTGAGGTTGGATGGCCGCTTGAAGGGTGAGAGCCGGGCGCGCAGCAGGATCTCGTCCGAGTAGGCATTGCCGATGCCGGCAAACACATGCTGATCGGTGAGCGCCCGCTTCAGCGTGTGGTTGGATCGTTCGAGCTGCGCGGCGAAGGTCGCCCGGTCGACGTCGAGCACCTCCAGCCCGCCCGGGTCCAGGGCCATCAGGTCGACCCGACCCTGCACGAGCTTCAGCGACGCCCGCTTCTTCTTGCTCGCCTCGGTGAACAGGATGCTGCCGGATTCGAAGTCGAAGGCCGCGAGCCCATTTCGTTTCGGGATCGGCGCGCCCGGTTCCGACCACTGCAGACGCCCGGCGATCATCAGGTGGATGACGAGGTAGAAGTCATCCTCCAGGCAGAGCACGAGCTGTTTGGCCAGCCGTCTCGTGCCGGTGAGCCGGAGGCCGGCGACCTCCTCCACCGTCGGCGACACCGTGCGCAGCACGAAGGGGCTGGCGAGCCGGATGCCGGTGAGCCGCTCGCCGGCCACCCGTGCGTCGATGTGCTCCAGGTAGACGGTGAGGTCCGGCAGCTCCGGCATGATCAGGCCGTGCTGGGGCGCAGATCGTCCATGGCGACGATGGTCTTCCAGCGCCCGCGCTGGAACCGCCAGATCAGCATGCTTGCCTTGACCAGGTAGTCGCCCACCAGGGCAGCGTACACCCAGACCACCGGCAGCCCCATCCAGGTGGCCAGCGCCGCCAGGCCACAGCGCATGCCGATGAGGCTGAACATGGTGGCGAGCAGCGGAAACCGCGTGTCGCCGGCGCCGCGCAGGCTGCCGCCGATGGAGAAGTCCACGGCGAGCAGCGGCATCATGGCGCCGAGCAGGTAGATGAACTCCACCGTCCGCTGCACCGTGATCGGATCGTCGCCGATGAAGAACAGGGTCAGCGGCCGGGCGTAGTACATGATCAGGCCACCGAGACCGCCCATGGCCACCATGGCGAGCCACATGGATCGCCAGCCGCTCTTCGCCGCGCCGTCGTGATCGCCGGCACCGAGGTGCTGGCCGACCAGGGTCGAGCCGGCGATGGAGAAACCAAAGCCCACCGTCATGCAGATCTGCAGCACGTTGACGCCGATGTTGTAGGCCGCGAAGGCCTCCGTGCCGTAGAAGTTGCCGATCAGCATGAGAAAGGCGAAGAAGCCGAGCTGAAACACCCCCTGCTCCACCGCCGCCGGGTAGCCGATGTCCAGCAGCCGCTTGAGCCGGACCTTCCGCCACCAGCCGCCGGCCACGTGCTTTACCCGGAACTTCTGCTTCACCCACAGCACGACGAGCACGAACGCACCGACCGTGAAGGACAGCCCTGCGGCCACCGCCGCGCCGGCAACCCCCATGGCAGGGGCACCGAAGGCGCCGAACACGAACACGTACAGCAGCGGAATGTTGATCACGTTGACGCCACCGCTGATCCACAGCGGCGACCAGGCGTCGCCGGAGGCACGCAGCGCGGCGCTGAGAATGAAGTTCACGGCGAACGCGAGATTGAACACGGACAGCCAGCGGATGTTGTCGGAGGCCATCTCCAGGGTGTGCGGATCCAGCCCGAAAACGCCCGCCACCGCCGGCGCAAACAGCAGGCCCAGCACGGTCACCGCCAGCGCCAGCATGCCGGCCAGTGCCAGGGAGGCCATGGTCACCCGGCTCGCTTCCCGGTAGTCCCCGGCACCCCAGGCCCTGGCCACCAGCGCCGTGGTACCCGCGCTGACGGCCATCAGCACCGCCTGCATGGCGAAGAACACCCGCTGACCCGCGCCCACCGCCGCCAGCGCCTGGGAGCCGAGCTCGCCGATGAACTTGGTCTGCACCATGCCCACCAGGGTGAACGACAGATTGCCGAGGATGGACGGGAAAGCGAGCTGCCAGATGCCCGGCCGTTCCGCGGGGTGATGACTGCCGCCCCTCTCCGTACCGTCCGCACGCTCCGCTCGGAGCGCACGGTCGGCCCGATCCGCCTCTGCCTCCACCTCGTCCCGGCGGCTCGGCAGCGGGTTGAAACCGTCATCGCGTCCGTCCGCTGTGTCCGCTGCCGGCGGACGCGAGTCGGGATCCGTCGTGCCCGGTCGGCTACGGTCTGAGTCGGATTTGTCGGTCACCTTGGTGCGCTACCCCATGCCCGCTGCTAGTATTCCCCGCTCTCCGGCGTGGCGCGTCCGCTCACATAGAGCATCGTCGTCCGCTTTGAAGTCCAGTCTGTCATAGCCAGAGGGGGGCGCTGATGACGACCTACACCGATATCGCCGTGACCAGTGACGCCCACGTGACGACCGTGGAGATACGGCGGCCGCCCGCAAACTTCTTCGATCACAGCCTGATCCGGCAGATTGCGGATGCGTTCGATGCAGCGGACGAGGACCCGGACTGCCGCGCCATCGTGCTGGCGTCGCAAGGCAAACATTTCTGCGCCGGGGCGAATTTCGGCTCAGGGAAGGACGACGATTCCGGGAGCGGCGATTTTACCGAGGAAGGCTTCAGGAACACCACCGGAATTCTGTATCGGGAGGCCGCGCGCTTGTTCGCGAACCGCACTCCCGTGATTGGCGCGATTCAGGGCGCCGCCATCGGCGGTGGTCTGGGGCTCGCCATGGTGCCGGACTTCCGAGTGGCCACGGCCGACGCCCGTTTCGCGGCCAACTTCGTCAAGCTCGGCATCCATCAGGGCTTCGGGCTGTCCGTGACGCTGCCGCGGCTCGTCGGCGAGCAGCAGGCGGCGCTGATGCTGCTCACGGGGCGCCGTGTGACCGGTGAGGAAGCGCTCGCCATGGGTCTGGTGGATCTGCTGGTCGCACCGGAGGCGCTGCGCACCGCCGCCACCCGACTCGCCCGGGAAGTGGCGGAGAACGCCCCACTGGCAGTGGCGTCCGTGCGCGCGACGCTGCGCGCCGGTCTCGCGGAAGCCGTGGCGAAAGCCACCGAGCACGAGCTCGCCGAGCAGCAGCGGCTGCGGGCCACGGAAGATGCGGCGGAAGGTATCCGCGCCGTGGCGGAACGCCGGCCCGGAAATTTCAAGGCTCGCTGAACGCGAGCCTCGCAACACGAACTTCATTCACGAACGGAAAGGGAGACAGCCATGGATACGGGCAGGCTTGGGGTCTGGTACTTCTTCGAGGCGCTGCCGGCAGCGGCGGCTGCCGAGGCGGCACAACGGATCGAGTCGCTGGGCTACGGCACGCTGTGGATACCGGAAACCGTGGGTCGTCACCCGTTCGTGCACGCGAGCTGGCTGCTGGCCAATACCGGCAAGCTCAACGTCGCCACCGGCATCGCCAACATCTATCACCGTGAGCCCGGGGTGACCCTCGCCGGTCAGAACGCGCTCAACGAGCAGTCGAACGGCCGCTTTCTGCTGGGTCTCGGCGTGTCGCACAAGCCGCTGGTGGAAGGCGTGCGCGGGCTGGACTACGGCCCGCCGGTGGCCACCATGAAAAAGTACCTGGCCGGCATGGCCAGCGCGCCGTATCAGGGCATCCCGCCGGCCGAGAAGCCGAAGACGGTGATCGCCGCGCTCGGCCCGAAGATGCTGGAGCTCGCCCGCGAGGCCACCGACGGCGCCCACCCCTACTTCGTCTCCCCGGATCACACGGCCATGGCCCGGGAAATCCTCGGACCGGACAAGCTCCTGTGCGTGGAGCAGAAGATCATCCTGGAAAAAGACCCGGCCAAAGCCCGGGCGCTGGCGAGACCGGTGGCCTCCATCTACACCGGCCTGCCCAACTACCGGAACAACTGGCTGCGCATGGGTCTCACGGAGGCCGACTTCGAGAACGGCGGCAGCGACCGCTTCATCGACGCCACCTTCGCGTGGGGGGACCTGAAAGCCATCCAGGCCCGCATCCAGGCGCACTTCGATGCCGGCGCCACCCACGTCTGCGTGCAGCCGGTGAATCCCAACGGCCAGTTCGGCGACCTGCACTGGGAAGTGCTGGAAGCGCTGGCCGAGAACGCATGACCGGCGGGGGCCATCGATGAGCGAGTTCGACGGCAAGGTCGTGGTGGTCACCGGCGCCGCCGGGGCGCTGGGCAGCGCCGTGGTCTCCTGGTTCGCGGACCAGGGTGGGCGCATCGCGCAGCTCGACGTCGTCGAGCTCGACAACGGCCACTACAGCGCCACGCCGGATCTCACGGACGCGGAAGCCTGCCGCGCCGCAATCAGGGCGATCTGCAAAGAGCTCGGCCCCATCCACGTGCTCGCCAACATCGCCGGCGGCTTCGCCATGGGCGAAACGGTCCACGAGACGAAGGCGGCAACCTGGGACTTTCTCATGGGGCTCAACGCCCACACCGTGCTCAACATGGCCAGGGCCGTGGTTCCCCTCATGCTGGAACACGGCGGCGGAAAGATCGTCAACGTCGGCGCCGGGCCGGGCCAGCGCGGGGTCGGGCAGATGGGCGCCTACAGCGCCTCGAAGAGCGTGGTGATCCGGCTCACGGAGGCGATGGCGGACGAGCTGAAGGAGAAGGGCATCAACGTCAACTGCGTGCTGCCCTCCATCATCGATACCGAGCGCAACCGGGCCGACATGCCGGATGCGGACTTCTCGCGCTGGGTGACCCCCGAGGCCATGGCGCGGGTCATCGGCTTTCTCGCCTCGGAGGCGGCCTCACCCATCCACGGTGCCGCCCTGCCGGTGACCGGCCTGAGCTGATCGGCTCTCCGGCGAGGCGCGCCGTGGCCTCAGGCCTGCGCTTCGAACCGCCCGTAGCCGCCGCGGAAGAAGAGCAGCGGCAATCCCTGACGCACCACCTCGAGCCGCTTCACCCGGCCCACGGCGATGGTGTGGTCGCCCGCATCGTGCTCCATCTCGAGCGTGCAGTCCGCGTAAGCGAGAATGCCCTCGAGCACCGGAGATCCGGTCTCACCCGGATGCCAGGCGAACTCGGCGAACTTGTCGCCGCCGGAGCGGGCGAACGCATCGCAGATGCTGCGCTGGTCCGAGGCCAGCATGTTGATGCAGAAGCTGCCGGAGTCACGGATCTTCGGCCAGCTGGTGCTGGTCTTGGCCGGACACAACGCCACGAGGGGCGGGTCCAGCGACAGGGAGACGAACGACTGGGCGGCAAAGCCGTGCGGCGTCCCGTCAAGGCACCCGGTTGCCACCACCACCCCGGTGCAGAACTGCCCCATGGTTTGCCGGAAGACCTGGGGGTCGATATCGGCCATGTGTCGTCGTCCTGTAAGAAAACGGATGACTATACGCAGCACCCCGCCCCCGACCAACCCGTCGTCATATCCGGGAAACCGGTCACACTGACCCTCACGGTCCTTTGCATTAGAATCCGCCCCTGAAAAACGCCGCGCGAAGGGAAGCACGATGTCCGATCTGGCCAGATTTCAGCAGCAGACCCGGGACTGGCTGGAGGCCAACTGCCCCCCTTCCATGCGCACGCCCATGCCCGAGGAGGAAACCGTGTGGGGCGGGCGCGGTGAGACGTTCGTCAATCCGGACTCGAAGGTGTGGCTCGAGCGGATGGCCGAACGGGGCTGGACCTGCCCCACCTGGCCGACGGAGTACGGCGGCGGCGGCCTGAATGCGGACGAGGCCCGTATTCTCGAAGCGGAGCTGCGCCGCATTCACGCCCGGCCGGCACTGTCCAGCTTCGGTATCTGGATGCTCGGACCGGCGCTGCTCGAGTTCGCGACCCACGAGCAGAAGCTCGCCTACCTGCCACCCATCTGCCGCGGTGAGATCCGCTGGTGCCAGGGGTATTCCGAGCCGGGATACGGCTCCGACCTGGCCGGCCTGCAGACCAAGGCGGAGGACAAGGGTGACTACTACCTGGTGAACGGCTCCAAGATCTGGACGTCCTACGCCGATCACGCCGACTGGATCTTCTGTCTGGTGCGCACCGACACCCGCGCGCCCAAGCACGAAGGGATCAGCTTCCTGCTCTTCGACATGGCATCAGACGGGGTGAGCACCTCACCCATCCGCCTGATCAGCGGCGCCTCCCCCTTCTGCCAGACGTTCTTCGACAACGTGAAGGTGCCGAAGGATCAGCTGGTCGGCGAGCTGAACAAGGGCTGGACCATCGCCAAGCGTCTGCTGCAGCACGAGCGGCAGATGATTTCCGGCATCGGCGGCAACTCCGCCTTCGGCGGTTCCGGCCGGAACCTGGAAGACGTGGCACGTCACTACCTCGGCAGCGACGGCGGACGCATCGCGGAACCGGCGCTGCGTGAGCAGGTCGCCAGCCACCGCATGAACGACCGGGCCTTTCAGTTCACGCTGCAGCGTGCCGGCGAGGAGGCGAAGAGCGGCCGCGCCGACGGCAACCTGGCCAGCATCTTCAAGTACTACGGCACCGAGCAGAACAAGCGCAAGTACGAGCTGCTGCTCGACATCATGGGCACGCAGAGCCTCGGCTGGGACGGCACCGGTTTCGAGGAGCGGGAGCTCGGCACCACCCGTCAGTGGCTGCGCTCCAAGGCCAATTCCATCGAGGGCGGCACCAGCGAGGTGCAGCTCAACGTGATCGCCAAACGGGTGCTCGGCCTGCCAGACTGAGTGCACAGCACCGCAGAGACTCAAGGAGAGGAAGCACAGCCATGGAAACCGTCATCGTACTCGTCGTCGTCGCGGTCATCGCGTTCTGGATCGTCAGCATCTACAACAAGCTCGTCGCGCTCAGAAACCGTTTCAAGAACGCTTTCTCTCAGATCGAGGTGCAGCTGAAGCGTCGCTACGACCTCATCCCGAATCTGGTGGAAACCGCCAAGGCATACATGAGCCACGAGCGCGAGACCCTGGAGGCGGTGATCGCCGCCCGCAACCAGGCCATGGCCGGGCTGCAGCGTGCCGCCGCCGATCCGACCAACGCGGACGCGATAAGGCAGCTCGGCAGCGCGGAAGGTGCGCTGGCCGGGGCGCTCGGCCGGCTCAACGTGGTGATGGAGGCCTATCCGGATCTCAAGGCCAACCAGAACATGATGCAGCTCTCCGAGGAGCTGACCAGCACGGAGAACAAGGTCGCCTTCTCACGGCAGGCCTACAACGACCAGGTGACCGAGTACAACACCTACAAGCAGACCTTCCCGCCGGTGGTGTTCGCCAACTTCTTCGGCCACTCGGAGGATGCGGAGCTCCTCGAGTACGAAGACCGGGAAGCCATGCAGGCAGCGCCGAAGGTCTCCTTCAACTGATCGTCGCGTCCCTCATCGCCGGGACGGATCGGTGAATTTCTTTCAGGCGCAGGACGACGCGCGGAAGAAGACCGTGCGTCTGGCGCTGCTGTTCGGCGCGGCGGTACTGAGCCTCATCCTGCTCACGAACCTGCTGGTGGCGATGGTCTACGTCTCCACCCGCGGCTATGTTCAGGTTCAGCCTCAGAGCCTCACCGGACTCCTTGCCACCCTGCCCACCGAGACCTGGATCTTCATCTCGCTCGGCGTCATCGGCGTGGTCGGGGTCGCGAGCCTCTACAAATACCTCATGATCCAGGGCGGCGGCCGCACCATCGCCGAGTCGCTCGGTGGTCAGCTCCTCACCTACGACGGCACGAGCGGCAACACCCGCCGGCTGCTCAATGTGGTGGAGGAGATGGCCATCGCCTCGGGCGTGCCGGTGCCACCCGTCTACCTGATTCCCGAATCGAGCATCAACGCCCTCGCCGCCGGCTTCGGCCCGGACGACGCGGTGATCGGCGTGAACCAGGGCACCGTGGATCTGCTGTCGAGGGACGAGTTGCAGGGCGTGATCGCCCACGAGTTCAGCCACATTCTGAACGGCGACACCACCATCAATCTCAGGCTCATCGCCATCCTGCACGGCATCCTGTTCCTCGGCATGGTCGGCTACGGCATCCTGCGTGGCGTGCGCTTCGGCGGCCGGCGCAGCAACGGCGGCGGCGCGCTGCCGGTGCTGCTGCTGGGCGTCGGCCTGCTTGTCATCGGCTACAGTGGGACGTTCTTCGGCAACCTGATCAAGGCGGCCGTCAGCCGCCAGCGGGAGTACCTGGCGGATGCGGCGGCAGTGCAGTTCACGCGCAACCCGCCGGGCATCGGTGGCGCCCTGAAGAAGATCGGCGGTTACAGCGAGGGCAGCACCATCCGACGGCCGGCCGCCACGGAAGCCAGCCACATGTTCTTCGGCCAGGTCCGCCGGCTGTTCCTCAACCCGCTCACCGCCACCCACCCCCCGCTGGAGAAGCGCATCCGGGCCATCGATCCGGGCTGGGACGGCACCTACCCTGTGGTCACGCCGGTTCCCCTGGCGGAGGAGACACAGGACACGCCGGATCTAGCCGCGCCAGGATTGGCGCGCGGCCTCGCCACGGCTGCAGCCGCGGCCGGAATGGTGCTCGAAGCGGGACCCGAGCAGGTGGCGGAGCGGGTGGGCACCCTGGACCAGGCAGGGCTCGCCAGCGCCCAGACCCTGATCGCCGGCATCGATCCCGCGCTCAGGGAAGCCGCGCACGATCCGTGGGGTGCCCGCGGCCTCGTTTACGCCATGCTGCTCGACCCGGAGCCGGCAATCCGGGAGCGACAGTTCACGCACCTGCAGGCGGCAGCGGAAACCGGTGTGCCTGCGTACACGGCCCGACTCACAACACCGCTCGCGGGCACGGACCTGCCCCGGCGGCTGGCGCTGGTGGAGATGGCCATGCCGGCGCTGAAGGCCCTTTCCCGGCCACAGTACGACCGGTTCATCCGCAACCTCGTGGAGCTGGTGAAGATGGACCAGCGCATCAGCCTGCCCGAGTGGGTCCTGCATCGCCTGCTGGTTCAGGAGCTCACGCCGCACTTCGAAGGACCGCGCCGCGTGCGGCCCCGTTATGGCCGTATCGAGCAGGTTGCCGACGAGATCGCCACCGTGCTCAGCACCCTGGCACGGTTCGGGCAGACGGGTTCGGAAGCCAGAGCGGCCGCGTTCGCTGCCGGGATGGAGACGCTGAACCTGCGCGGCAGCCATCTGCGCGGCATCGACGAAGCGGCAGACGAGAACTTCAACCGGCTGAACGGCGCGCTCCGCGAGCTGCGCAAGCTCAAGCCGCTGGCGAAGCCGAAGGTGCTCAAAGCCTGCGCGGCTACCGTCACTGCCGACGGCCACGTTTCCGGCACCGAAGGCGCGCTGCTGCAGGGCATCGCCGCAGCGCTCGACTGCCCGCTGCCGCCGTCCATCTACGCCGCACCCTGAGCGTCTGCGAAACACGTCAGGTTTACAGACCGTTTCCCCCCACTACAATGACCGCCAGGCATGCAAGCGGTAGGCAGGGGAGTCCGTTCCGGTCGGACTGCCTCCAACATGGCTGAATCCAGCCCGATCAATTCCGAACGATCCGACCAACCCGACACCCGGGAGCGACAGCTCGCCGCCCTGGATCTGGGCTCGAACAGCTTTCACCTGCTGGTGGCGCAGGAGTCGAACGGACGCCTGCAGGTGGTCGATCGGATCAAGGAAATGGTCCGCCTCGCCGAAGGCATCGAAGCCAACAAGTCACTGAATCCCGAGGTGGTGGCGCGCGCGCTCGACTGCCTGGTCCGCTTCAGCCAGCGGCTGCGCGGGCTCGCACCCGAGGACATCCGCGTGGTCGGCACCAGCACGCTGCGGCGGGCGAGTAACGCGAACGCTTTTCTCGACGAGGCGGAACGCATCCTCGGTACCGAGGTGGAGATCATCTCCGGCCGCGAGGAAGCACGCCTGATCTACCTCGGCGTGTCACACGCGCTCGAGGACACCTCGGATCGCCGGCTGGTGGTGGACATCGGCGGCGGCAGCACCGAGCTGATCCTCGGCCGCCGGTTTCGTGCCGAGGTCATGGAGAGCCTGCACATGGGCTGCGTGGGCATGACGAAGCGCTGCTTCGGCGACGGCCGGTTGCGCATGGGCCAGTTCAAGGCCGCCATCAACATCGCCCGCCAGGAGCTGGAGCCCCTGGAGCGGCCATTCACGGAAGCCGGTTGGGATCTCGCCATCGGCGCCTCCGGCACGATCCTGGCCGTGCAGGACATCCTCGCTCAGCTTTCACCCGGCACCACGAGCCCCATCACGCTCGAGGGGCTGAAGACCATCAGAAAGGTGCTGATCGACGCCAAGCAGATCGACAAGATCAGCCTGCCCGGGCTGCCCGGCGAGCGGGCACCCGTGTTCGCCGGCGGCTTGAGCATCCTCATCGGCATCTTCGAGTCCCTGAACATCCGCGAAATGCACGCCACCAGCGGCGCCCTGCGCGAGGGGCTCATCTACGATCTGCTCGGTCGCGTGCAGCACCAGGACGTACGCGAATCCACCGTGCAGAGCCTGATCAACCGCTATCACATCGATGCCACACACGCCCGGCATGTCCGGGAAACGGCGATCTCGCTGCTCGCCCAGATTGCGACGGCCTGGGAGCTGACCGAACCGTCGGACAAGCTGCTCCTCTCCTGGGCAGCGGACCTGCATGAGATCGGTATGGACATCGCGCACAGCCAGTACCACAAGCACGGCGGCTACCTGCTCCTGAACATGGACATGCCGGGGTTCTCCAGACAGGACCAGCACTTCCTGGCGGCACTGGTCCGAACCCACCGCCGGAAGCTGCCGCCCGAGGAGTTCGAGCTCTCGGAGCGGATCCTGCGGCTCGCCGTGCTGCTCAGGATCAGCGTGGTGCTGCATCGGGGGCGAACCAGCGATCCCCTGCCCCACGTGCAGCTGAAGGTGAAGGAGAAGAAGATCCACCTCGAGGTACCGGCCGGGTGGCTGAGCCACCACCCGCTCACCGAGCTCGACCTGGCCCAGGAGTCGAGCTACCTGAAGGCCGTCGGCTACGACCTCACCACGTCCTGAAGTCAGCTGCCGAGCTCCTGCAGCAGCGTTTCCTGTGCACTCTTCCGCCCGCCCGTCCCCGGTGACAGCTTCTGGTAGCTGCCGTCGGCATTCAGCGTCCAGGCCTGTGCGTTGTCCGTCAGGTAGAGCCGGCACTCACTGAGAATGCGCTTCTTGATCGCCGGATCCTCGATGGGAAAGCACGTTTCCACCCGGTTGAAGAAGTTGCGTCCCATCCAGTCGGCGCTGGACAGATAGAGCTTCGGATCGCCGTCGTTCTCGAAGTGGAAGACGCGGGTGTGCTCGAGAAACCGCCCCACCACGGAACGGACCCGGATGTTGCTCGACACATCCTTCACCCCCGGCCGCAGCGCGCAGATGCCGCGCACCACCAGGTCGATCTTCACCCCCGCACGCGACGCCCGATACAGCGCCTGGATGACCTGCGGCTCCACCAGCGAGTTCATCTTCGCGAAGATGTAGGCTGGTCTGCCCTGTGAGGCGTTGCCGGCTTCCTGCTCGATCAGATTGAGGATCGTCCGGTGCAGCGTGAAGGGCGACTGCAGCATCTTCTTCAGCCGGCCCGCCTTGCCCATGGAGGTGAGCTGCTGGAAGATCTGCTGCACGTCCTCGCCGAGGTCGGGGTCGCGGGTGAAGAGACCGTAGTCGGTGTACAGACGGGTGGTGCGCTGGTGGTAGTTACCCGTGCCGAGGTGCACGTAGCGGGCGAGGTTGCGCCCCTCGCGGCGCACCACCATGCTCATCTTGGAATGAGTCTTGTGCCCCACCACCCCGTACACCACCTGCGCACCCACACGCTGCAGGTGGTTGGCGAGCTCGATGTTGTCCTCCTCGTCGAAGCGCGCCCGGAGCTCGATGACCACCAGCACCTCCTTGCCGTTGGCGGCCGCCCGGGTCAGGGCCTCCACCACAGCCGAGTCCGGGCCGGTGCGGTACAGGGTCTGGCGGATGGAGAGCACCTGCGGATCTGCCGCCGCCTGGCGCAGAAACTCGATGAACGGCGCGAAGGACTCGAAGGGGTGATGCACCAGGATGTCGCCGTCCCGGATGGCCTCGAAGGGATCGCTGGCGCCCTTGAACCGCTCGGGCACGCTGGGGGTGAAGCCCGGGTACTTCAACTCCGGCCGGTCCACCAGATCCGGCACGGCCGCCAGGCGCATCAGGTTCACCGGCCCGTTGCAGCGATACACGTCGTCCCGGTTGAGGCGGAACTGGGCGAGCAGAAAGGCTTCCAGATCGTCCGGGCAGTCCACATCCACCTCGAGCCGGACGGCGTCCCCGAAACGACGCGAAGACAGCTCGCCCTCCACCGCCCTGAGCAGGTCGTCCACCTCCTCCAGATCCACGAAGAGATCGCTGTTGCGGGTGACACGGAACGGGTAGGCGCCCGTCGCCGTCATGCCCGGAAACAGGCTGCCCACGTGGGCCTCGATGATGGAGGACAGCAGCACGAACTCGTAACGTGACGCCGCGACGGTGTCCGGCAGGCGCACGACCCGGGGAAACGCCCGGGGCGCGTGGACGATGGCCCGGCCGATCTGCCGACCGAACGCGTCCTGGCCCTCCAGGGTGACGATGAAGTTGAGGCCCTTGTTGAGCGGCTGCGGAAACGGGTGAGCCGGGTCCAGAGCAATGGGGCTCATCACCGGCGCGACTTCCTTCCTGAAGTAGCGCTTCAGCCACTGCCGCTGCCTGTCGTTCCAGTCACCGGCTTCCAGCAGGCGGATTCCCTGAATGTCGAGCTTCGGGATCAGCACCTCGTTGAGCACCCGGTACTGCTCGGCGACGAGACTTTCTGCAATCCCCCTGATCTGCCGGAGCTGCTCCGAGGGAGACAGGTTGTCGGGCCCACGCTGGCTGGCCCCCACCGCTTCCTGCTGCTTCAGGCCCGCGACGCGGATCTCGAAGAATTCGTCCAGGATGGCGCTGGCGATGGTCAGGAACCGGAGCCGCTCGAGCAGCGGCACGTCCTCGTCCTGCGCCTGGGCCAGCACCCGCCGGTTGAACTCGAGCAGCGACAACTCGCGGTTGATGTAGAGCTCGGGATTCTGCAGATCGACTTCCATCGCGCTCAAGTTCCTTGGCAATCCGGCCCGGGCGTGCTTCCGGCAGACACGCTGTCCTACACTAGCGCCCGGACCTCCGCCGACGCCGGGCCGGCCTGGGTCGGGCCGGCTGCAGCCGCCGAACGGGCGAGGATAGCACGTGATTTTTACCGAATTGTTATGAGCAGAGACCGGGTATTCAGCGAGCCTCGGGCACAGATCGTCGACTTCGTCTTCGACGAGGCGGTGGCCGACGTCTTTCCCGACATGATCCGCAGATCCGTACCCGGCTACGAGCTGATCGTGCCCATGACCGGCCTGCTGGCCGCCCGGGCAGCCGCCGGCGTGGACCAGCCGCGCGTCTACGATCTCGGCTGCTCCCTGGGTGCGACGACGCTGGCGGTGCTGCACGCCGCCGCGGCGCTCGGGATGCAGGCGCCGGATCTGTCCGTGGTTGCGGTAGACAACTCCCCTGCCATGCTCGATCAGGCCAGACGCACGGTCACGGATCCCCGGGTGACGTTTCTGGAAGCGGACGTCACCACCCTGCCCCTGGAGCCCGCCCGGGCGGTGATCATGAACTGGGTGCTGCAGTTCCTGGCCCCGCACAGCCGCGGGCCGCTGCTGACACGCATCCGGAAATCCCTGCAGGCTGGGGGCGTGCTGCTGCTCGCCGAGAAGGTGCACGACGACGACCCGGAGGCCGAAGCGTTCAACCAGGCCGTGCATCTGGATTTCAAGCGCGCCAACGGCTACTCCGAGCTCGAGATCAGCCAGAAGCGCACGGCCCTGGAGCAGGTGCTCCTCACCGACACGATCGATGCCCACGTGTCGCGGCTGCAGGCCGCGGGATTCCGCGAGGTGCACGTGTGGTTTCAGTGCCTGAACTGGGCCGCGTTCGCCGCCAGGGCGTGAGGCAATGACAGGCGATCCCACGCCCGCCGGGTTGCTGACGGCCCAGTCGGTCCCCCGGCAATTCGAAGCAATCCACCACTGGTCGGCACTGCTCGACGCCGCCGAGGCGCAGCTCGCCGGTCACGGCGATCTCGCGCGCTGGACCAAGGCGCTCACGGCGCTTCCGGACGTGGTGCCCGACACCGTCTGTCTCGGTGACCGGGTCGGTGTCGGCGGGCGGATCGACCCCGACGATGCCGGAACGCTGCGCGCCGCCCTCACCGGCCTCCATCCCTGGCGCAAGGGTCCGTTCGAGCTGTTCGGCGTGCACATCGACACGGAGTGGCGCTCGGACTGGAAATGGCAACGCATCGCACCCGCCATCGGCACGCTGAACGGCGCCGAGGTGCTGGACGTGGGCTGCGGCAACGGCTACTTCGGCTGGCGGGCGCTGGGCTCGGGCGCTGCCCGCGTTCTGGCGGTGGACCCTTCCGTACTGTTCTTCCTGCAGCACCTGGCGGTCTCCCGCTACCTGGCGCCGCTCGCACCCGGCCACAACGTGCTGCTGCCCGTGGCCTTCGAGCGCCTGCCCGGGTGCACGTTCGACCTGGTGCTGTCCATGGGCGTGATCTATCACCGGCCGGACCCTGCGGAGCACGTACGGCGGCTGTTCACCCACGTCCGCCCCGGCGGACGGCTGCTGCTCGAATCCCTGGTGGTGACGGAAGGCGCGGACATAAAACCCGGAAGAACGGGACGTTATGCGCGCATGCGCAACGTCAGCATCGTGCCGCGGGTTGAACGCCTGGTCTCCTGGCTCGAGGCCGCGGGATTCACGTCGGTCACGGTGGTGGACATCACCGCCACCACCACCGGCGAGCAGCGCCGCACGCCGTGGATGACGTTCGAGTCACTCGCCGAAGCGCTGGATCCGCAGCACCCGGGGCGCACGGTCGAGGGATATCCCGCACCGGTCCGGGCGGCGCTCCTGGCAACGCGTTAGACTGCGGCGCATGATCTTCGGCATCATCCCCATCCGGTTCCGTTTCCGGGGCAAGCTCCGCCGGCTCGCACAGATCTATCAGTGCTTTCTCGACCATCCGGGCGTCGGCCTGCATCCGACCCAGATCGCGCGCTACACGGGTATCGGCTTTCAGGAGGTGAGCGTCCGGCTCGAGGCCACGCCGGAGCTGTTCGTGAAGCTGCCGCGGCGACCGGACGGCATCACGCGCTACCGGCTCACCACCGCCACGGCCGCCCGCTCGCGGGAAGAGGTAGAGCAGCTGCTCATCCGCTCCGCCCGGCGCGAGTCCTTCATCCTCTATGCGTTCGGAACGATGGTGTTCGGGATTCTGCTCATCGTCGTCATTCTGATCGCGCCGGCGCTGTAGCCTCACCACACGCGACCGTCTGCCAGGCCAGCTATTTTTGACAAGTCAACCAACAGGAAACCCTTCATGCCCGAGATGCTGAACGAAGAGGAGCGCGCCCTCGCCGAGCGGGCCGGACGTTTCGCCGAGGTGGTGCTGCTGCCCCTGGCAGGCGCGGACCCGATCACTGCCCGGGCCGAGGTCGTCGCGAAGAGCCAGGACGCCGGCTTCTTCGCCATGACCCAGCCACGGGCCTTCGGCGGCACGGAGGCCGGGGCGCTGGCGCTGACGGTGGTCCGCGACGAGCTTGCCGCACGGAACGCGCCGTTCACCCACGCCGTCTTCGGTCCCGGGCCCGGTGTGCTCGGTGGAGCGGAAGGTCCTCTCAGGCAGACTCATCTCGAGCCTCTGCTCGCCGGCCGGCTGCGCGGCGGCTTCGGCTTCACCGAGCCGGACGACGCGCCCTCTCCCACCACGGCCGTCGCGGAAGGCGATACGTATGTGGTCAACGGCCAGAAGTCCTACGTCACCGGCGGCGCCGACGCGGACTTCATCAATACGCTGGTGCAGATCCCGGGCAAGGGGCCCGCCATGCTGGTGATCGACACCGGCGCACCGGGCGTGAAGCTGACACGCCGGTTTCATTCGCTCGACGGCAGTCATCACGCCGCGTTCGAGTTCATCGACGTCCGGGTACCGGCGACCCACCTGATCGGCAAACCCGGCGAAGGGCTGCCCCGGGCGCTCTCCCAGATCGGCGACACGCGGCTCGCCTTCGCGGCGAGCGCCGTCGGCACGCTGCGCTGGCTGGACGGCTATCTCATCAACCACCTGAAGCAGCCGGATCGGACCGGCAGGCCACGCGGCGACAAGGAAGGTATGCGCCTGCGCTATGCCGACATCCGCCTGAAAGGATACGCCGCCCGCAGCATGGTCTACCGGACCGCGCGGCTGGCGGACGCAGGCGAGAACACGATCAACGAGGCGATCGCCAGCAAGGTCTTTACCACGGAGCTCGTCGGCGAGGCGGTGGATACCGCCATTCAGCTGGTGGGCGGCGCCGCCCTGGTGGTGGGCCACCCGCTGGAGGCTCTCTACCGGCAGGTACGTTCGCTGCGGCTGGCGGAAGGTGCGAGCGATGTGCTCCGGCTCAATCTCGCCCGGGGAGCGCTCGAGCTGGGCAAGGGGCGCATCTGACCCGGGCCATCCTTGCCGCCGGCGCGACGGAGCGCATCAGGCGCGGTGGGGGTCCGACTTCTGGCCGAAGGTTTCCCGGTTCTCCTCACGGGCTGCCGCCGACTTCCTGAGCAGCACCAGCACCGCACCGGTGCCGCCCTGACGACGGTCCGCGCTGGCGTAGGCAATCACCTCCGGCATCTGCGAGAGCCAGTGCACCACGTAGCTCTTCAGCCGCGCCGGCGTGGCGCTCTGCTCGCCCCGGCCGTGGGCGATGAGGATGGTGCGCCAGCGTCGGGCCACCGCCAGCCGGAAGAACTTGAACACCGCATCCCGTGCCTCCCGGACGGACAGCCGGTGCAGATCGAGCGAACCCTCCACCGGATAGCGGCCGAGCTTCAGCCGGGAGAACACCGCATCCTGCACCCCGTCCTTCTTCCACTCGAGCACGTCCCGCGGCGCCACCTGGGTCACCTCGCCCAGGGTCAGCGGGTTGGGATCCACCTCCGGTGACCGGTTGATACCCAGCGCGGCGTAGCGGCGCTCGAGCTGGGTGAGGGACAGCTCCCGGGGCATGTCCTTCTGCGCATCGAGCAGAGCTTCCTGGTGCTCGGCCTTCTTCCGCTGCCGCTCATCGAGGGGGGCGACGTCACTCATGGCGGCGAGGAAGTCGTCGTCGTCCACGTCAGGCCTCGAGCGGTATGCCGGGCAGCGATGCCGAGCGGGTGTCCGGAATGGGCCGGTTGTCGGCGGCGTGATAGGTGAACACCAGCGACAGCTTGACCCGCTCGAGCAGGTTCATGCCCGCGGCGTGGAACAGCCGGCAGTGGAAGAACAGGACGTCGCCCGGCTCCAGCTCCACCGGGATCGCCGAGTCGATGAGGGATGCGTTCTCCGGCAGATCGGTGCGCAGGAAGAGCGCGCCGTCGAGCCGGCCCCGGTCGAGCGACAACCGGTGGCTCCCGGGGATGACGCTGAGCGCACCGTTTCTCGCCGTCTCCGAGCCGAGCGCCAGCCACACGGACACGAGCTCCGGGCGGTCGAAGGACCAGTAGCGGATATCCTGGTGCCAGAGGGTGGCGCTCGAGAAGCCCGGATGCTTGGTCATCACGCAGTTGTGGTGGCACTGCGAGACGAGCACCTCACCGGCGCCGAAGGGCCGGCCGTGGGCCGCGGCGAACAGCGCCCGGAGCTGATTACCCACGGCGGGGCCCGTGGCCCAGTCGCGAAACGCCTGGTCCCGGCTGAAGGCATTGAGCAGCCGGCGCACGGTGTTGCCGCCCTCCGCCTGACGGCTTGCGGGCGCCCCCGGGTAGCCCAGGTCCGCCTCGTACTCCACGGGCCCGAGCACCGGATCGAGATGCTGCCGGCTCACCTCGAGCAGCCGGGTGCGCAGCGCCTCCGGGCAGAGGTTCCTGGCCACCAGGTAGCCGTCCCGCTCGAAGGCGAGCGCCTCGACGGAGGCCGGCACGCTCACGATGCGTCTCCCGTGGGGTGACCTGTCAGACCTGTCAAAGGGGTGTTCATACCTACTTCATCTGCGCCTTGACGGCCTTGAGCATCTTCTCGCCGTAGGGTGGCTTCAACCCGGCGAGCGCCGCCACGTCGATGCGGCTCTGGGTGAAGATCGCCTTGGCATGGCTGAAGGTCCTGAAACCGTCGTGGCCGTGATAGGCGCCCATGCCGGACGGGCCAACGCCACCGAACGGCAGGTCCTCCTGAGCCACGTGCATTACCACGTCGTTCACCGTCACCCCGCCGGACGTGGTGTGGGTCAGCACCCGCTCCTCTTCCATGCGGTCCTGGCCGAAGTAGTACAACCCCAGCGGGCGCGGCTTGTGGTTGACGTAGTCGATGGTCTCGCGGACGTCCTGATAGCCCTTCACCGGCAGCAGCGGGCCGAAGATCTCGTCCTGCATGATGGCCATGTCCTCGGAAGGGTTCAGCACCAGGGTCGGCGGAATCTTGTGGTGCGGCTGCTGGCGGAAATCCTCGCCGGCCGGGTTGATCTCCACCACCTTCGCGCCCTTCTGCTTTGCGTCGTCCAGGTAGCTGTTCAGCCGCTGATAGTGGCGCTCGTTGATCACGGACGTGTAGTCGGGATTATCCAGCAGGGTGGGATACATCTTCTCCACGGCGCGGGCGGCGGACTCGGCGAAGGCATCCACCTTTTCCTCCGGCACGAGCACGTAGTCCGGTGCCAGGCAGATCTGCCCGGCGTTCATCGTCTTGCCCATCATGATGGCGTCCGCCGTCTTCTGGATGTCCGCAGAGCGACCCACCACCACGGGCGACTTGCCGCCGAGCTCCAGCGTGACCGGAACCAGATTGTCCGCGGCTGCCCGCATGACGTGGCGGGCGATGGAGGTGGCGCCGGTGAACAGCAGGTGATCGAACGGCAGGCTGGCGAAGTCGGCTCCTGCCTGGGGCCCGCCGGTGACCACGCTGATCTCCAGCTCGTCGAAGGCCGTCGGGAAGATCTCCGCCATCAGCGCCGACGTGGCCGGTGTGAACTCGCTCGGCTTGATCAGGCAGCGGTTACCCGCAGCGAGTATGCCCGCCAGCGGCGTGAAGGTGAGGTTCACAGGGAAGTTCCAGGGGCTGATCACGCCCACCACACCGAGCGGCTGGTACTCCACCCGGGCCCTGGCGCCGAGCAGGTTGAGCGGAAACGGCCCCACCTTGCGCTTTTCGGGCTTCATCCACTTCTCGAGATTCGCCTGAGCGTGCCGCAGCGGGCCTATGGAGCCCGCCACGTCGGTGAACAGGGACTGATGCTCGCTGCGGTGGCCGAAGTCGTCCCGCATGGCCGCCACCAGCCGATGCTGATGGGTTTTCAGCAGGCCGATGGCGCGCTCCAGCCGGTCTCTGCGCGTGGCGGCGCTGACGGCGCCTTCCGCCAGATAACTCTCCCGCTGCCGTTCGAGCAGCGCCAGCATGTCGGCGCGCGACGGTCCTGTCTGTACTGTCTCAGCCATCGTTTTCTCCTCAAGCTGTCATGCGTTGCCGGCTGCCGGCTTCGATGCGGTCTCGTCGAACACCGCATCACCGTTCACGGTAACCCGCAGCCGGTCCGTCGAGGCCCAGTAGCGGGCCTCGATGTAATGATGCTCTTCCCACTCGAGCTCCACGTTGGTCCACACGTACTGCGGTTCGCGGCCGGTCACCGGCCGATCCTTGCGCAGGCAGCCGTCCACGTAGAGCTCCACCGTGCCGTCGTCCGTGATCCGGACGTGGTAGGCCTTGTGCCGGTGCCTGAAATCGAACTGCCGCATCCGCCTTCATGTATCCTTCCGCGGACGCCGATTTTACCAACCTTGCCCCCATGAATCCCGATCCCCGGAAAACTCCTGCCGACACCGTCAGATTCAACCGCGTGCTCCGTAACAGGGACGTGATCACCCTGGGATTCGGGGCCATGATCGGCTGGAGCTGGGTGCTGATGACCGGCTACTGGGTGTCCGAAGCGGGCTCGGTGGGTACGGTGATCGCCTTCACCGCGGGCGGCTTCGCCATCGCCCTGATCGGGCTGACCTACAGCGAGCTGGTGTCCGCCATGCCCCAGGCCGGCGGCGAGCACGTCTACACCCACCGCGGGCTGGGCGCCGGCTGGTCGTTCTTCTGCACCTGGGCGCTGCTGCTCGCCTACGTGAACGTCTGCCTGTTCGAAGCGGTGGCGCTGCCCACGGCCGTGGAGTACCTGCTGCCCGACATACGGCTAGGCACGCTCTGGCGGCTGTTCGGCTCGGACGTGGACCTCGGCTTCGTCCTCATCGGCGCAGGCACGTCCGTGCTCATCACGGTGATCAATGTCATCGGCATCAGGCCCGCCACCTGGTTCCAGACCGTGACCTTCGTGGTGATCGTGGTCGCCGGCACGGCGCTGCTGATCGGGGCGGCCAGCTTCGGAACCCTGGACAACGCCCGTCCCTGGATCGGCGTACCGGCCACCGGCATCCTCACCGTGCTCATCATGGTCCCCACCCTGCTGGTGGGCTTCGACGTCATTCCCCAGTCTGCCGAGGAGATCAACCTGCCACCCGCGCGGATCGGGCTGCTGCTGGTGGTCTCCGTGTTCCTGGCCGTGCTCTGGTACGGCGTGATCAGCTTCGCCGTTGCCACCAGCATGCCGCTCGGCAGCCTCCGGGAAAGCGGCATGGCCACCGGCGACGCGGCGACGTCTCTCTGGGGGCATCCCGCCGCCGGCGCGCTGCTGGTGCTGGGCGGCGTGGCCGGGATACTCACGAGCTGGAACGCCTTCGTCATCGGCGGCAGCCGCCTGCTCTACGCGCTGGCGGAGTCCGGCATGGTGCCAGCGGTCTTCGGCCGCCTGCACCCGAGGTTTCATACCCCCTACGTCGGCATCATCGCCATCGGCGTGCTGTCCTGCCTGGCACCGCTGTTCGGGCGCACGGTGCTCGTCTGGCTGATCAACGCGGGCGGCTTCGCCACCATCGTCGCTTATCTGTTCGTGCCCATCGCCTTCCTGGCCCTGCGCAGGAAGGAACCGGACATGGAGCGGCCGTTTCGCGTCAGCCACCCCCGGCTCGTCGGCATCGGCGCCATCGTGCTGGCCCTGGCACTGATCACCGCCTACCTGCCCGGCAGCCCGTCGGCGCTCAGCTGGCCCCACGAGTGGCTGACCATCACGGTGTGGACGGTGATCGGTGTGACTCTGTATCTGTGGTACCGCTTCGGCAGCGGCAGCCGCAGAAACCCCCACTGACGAGAGCGGCACGCCTGCCTGCAGGGCTAGAACAGAGACTCCTGAAAGCCGGGTGGCCGGAACAGGTCCGTGCGCAAAGCACCGAGCCCGGCATCCCGTTCGATTCCTTGTTTTGAAAGGGCGCGCGCGAAGCGCTTCTCGATGAGCTCCGCCATGGGGCCTACTCCGCGCAGACGCTCGCCCCACTCCGCCCGATACAGCGCCCCGCCGCGCATCTGGCGAACCGCGCTCTCCACCCTGGAGGCCTTCATGGGATAGTGCTCGGCGAGCCACTCCTGAAACAGCGGCCCCACCTCCCGCGGCAGCCGCAACAGGATGTACCCCAGCGATCGGGCCCCGGCCGCCACGCACGCCTCGACGATGGCCTCGATCTCCGAATCGTTCACGAACGGAATCACCGGCGCGACCATGGCGCCCGTGGGCACACCCGCGCGGCTGAGGCCCTCGATGGCCTTCAGCCTCGCCGACGGGGAGGCCGTCCGGGGTTCCAGCAGCGTCTTCAGCTTGCGGTCGAGCGTGGTGACGCTCAGATAGACATGCACGAGGTCGAGCTTCGCGAGCTCACTGAGCAGATCCAGATCTCTCAGCACCAGCTGGCTCTTGGTGACGATGGTGAGCGGATGACGCCATTCGAGAAGCATTTCCAGAAGCTGCCGGGTGATCCCGAGCGACCGCTCCGCCGGCTGGTACGGATCCGTGTTGGTGCCGAGCGCAATCGGTCGGCACTCGTAGCGCCTCGCCGACAACTCCTCGTGCAGCCGCCGCCGGACGTCCGTCTTGAAGAACAGACGTGTTTCGAAGTCGAGCCCCGGAGACAGGTCCAGGTAGGCGTGCGTCGGTCGCGCGAAGCAGTAGATGCAGCCGTGCTCGCAGCCCTTGTAGGGATTGATGGAACGGTCGAACGGCAGGTCCGGCGAGCGGTTTCGGGTGATGAGCCGCATCGTCCGATCCGGCGTCAGCGTCGTTCTCGGGTCCGGCGCCGGTGGCTCTTCCAGGTCCCAGCCGTCCGCTTCCCGGATCGAGATGGTGGGCAGGAACCGGCTGGCGCGGTTCGAGACCGCGCCGCGGCCTTTGAAAACCTCGGTCGTATTCGCGGCTGAATCTGAGGTTGTTGTCAGTTTCGTGCTCACCGCCGCCTCTACCCTTTCATCCGGGGCGGAACAGTCTAGCGCCGATACTGTATGTATGTACAGTATCACTTCAGCAGGGCTGTTGCCCTGGACTTGTCAGCCACTGCGCGCCCGTTAGACTACGCCGCTGCCCTGTTGGCAAAACAAGCTTCCGAGTCCATGCAGCAGATCAGACGCCCTGCCCCCGTAGCCCTCGCAGCACCCTGGCTCATCGCCGCGCTGCTGCTGTCGGGCTGCAAACAGGTCGAGGTGGTGGACGAAACCCAGATCACGCTCAACGCCATGCAGGCGCAGCTCGACGAGGTCGAGCGGCAGATCGAGGCCTCCCGGCAGGCGCTGGATCAGCTGGAAGCCGCGGACGTGAACCGCACCGAGTATCTGGACACGCGGCTGGCCACCATCGGCGAGCGCCTGGAAGCGCTGCCCGGCGAGATCCACGTGAGCTGCCCGGAGCCGAAGCCGGTGAAAACGGAGTGCAAGGAAGTCGCCAGGGTCGTGGTCACCTCCGACAAGATGCTGGTCGGCGAGCTCGAGCGCATCTGGATCGAGCCACCGGGTGTGAGCGTGGTGGCGCGTATGGATACCGGTGCCACGTCGAGCTCCGTGCATGCCAACAACCTGGAGCGCTTCGAGCGGGACGGCGAGGACTGGGTTCGCTTCGACCTGCCCATCGGCCCGGACGAATCCGTGACCCTGGAGCGACCCATCGTCCGGCACGCCCGAGTCCGGCAGCAGGCGGATCCGGAAGGATCCCGGCGCCCGGTCGTCCAGCTGCGCATCCGTCTCGGCGAGATACAGGACACCTTCGAGTTCACGCTGGCCGATCGATCCCATCTCGAGAACGAGTGGATCCTCGGCCGGAATTTTCTCACCGACGTCACGCTCGTTGACGTCAGCAGGCAATTCGTTCAGCCTCGATACATCCCGCCGAAAAATCAGTGATTTAAGTGACGAATCAGGGTCCTTTCCTGTTTCTGGTCGCCCTGCTCGTCGCGGCAGGCATCGGCACCGCCGCGTTCCGGCACGAGTCCTATCGCATACCACTGCTGCCCGGTGAGCAGCAGACCGTCTGGCAGGTGGAAGCCAGAGTCGAGTACATGGCCCTCGGCGGCGCCACCCAGATCTACCTGACGCTGCCTCCCGAGCAGTCGGGCTTCCGGCTGATCGAGGAAACCGGCGCCGCCCCGGGTTTCGGCTTCAGCGTCACCCAGCAGGGCATTCAGCGTCGAGCCCACTGGACGAAGCGCGACGCCTCCGGCGTGCAGACGTTGTTCTTCAAGCTGGCGCTTGTCCAGGATTCCGGACTGGACGTGGAGGCCATCCCGCCGCGGGGGCCGGTGGATTCCCCGCACTGGGACGAGCCCTATCGGACCGCGGCCTTTCAGCTGATCGATACCCTGCTGCCCATCACCGCCGACCCGCCGTCCATGGCGGTGCAGCTTATCGACATCATGAACCGGCGGCCCGCAGACCCGAACGTCAGCCTGCTGCGCGACCGCTACAGCGATCCCATACTGCTGGCCCGTCTGCTCAACACCGCCGGCATTGCGGCACGAACCGTGCAGGTGCTGGAGCTCGAGGACGGCCGACGCAGGCAGGGTCTGGCTGAGCATGTGGAGGTTTGGCATCAGGGAACCTGGCACCTCTACCACACCGGCACCGGGCGCGTGCCCGAGGATGCCAACCTGCTCCTCTGGCAGACGGAGACGCCGTCCGTGCTCGAGGTCGCGGGCGGCACCAACTCCCGGGTCACCTTCTCCATGATCTCCCAGGCCCGCTCCATGCTGGAGCTGGCCGCGGACAGCCGGGCACCCGGATTCTCACTGTCGCTCTACAGCCTGCCCATCGCCGAGCAGGGGATGTTCAAGCTCATCATGCTGCTGCCGGTAGGCGCGCTGGTGGTGGTCTTCATGCGCATTATCGTCGGCATCCAGACGTCCGGCACGTTCATGCCCGTGCTGATCGCGCTGGCCTTTCTGCAGACCGAGCTCCTGCCGGGACTGCTCAGCTTCATTCTGGTGGTCTCCATCGGATTGCTGATCCGTTCGTACCTTTCCAGCCTGAACCTGCTGCTCGTTGCCCGGATCGCCACCCTGGTGATTCTGGTGATCGGCATCATCTCCGTGTTCAGCGTGGTGAGCTATCAGCTCGGCCTCATCGGCGGTCTCACCATCACCTTCTTCCCGATGATCATCATGGCCTGGACCATCGAGCGGATGTCCATCATCTGGGAGGAGGAAGGACCGCCCGAGGTGCTGCTCCAGGGCGGGGGCAGCCTGCTCGTGGCAACGCTGGCCTACCTGCTCATGGACCAGCAGCTGGTCCGCCACCTGGCGTTCAACTTTCCGGAGCTGCACCTGGCGATTCTCGCCATGGTGCTGATCCTCGGTCGCTACACCGGCTACCGGTTGCTCGAGCTGCGCCGTTTCGCCAGCTTCGGGAACATCGTCCGAAAGTGAGCTGGATCAGCCCGTTCACCCTGCGGCGGATCGGCGTGCTCGGCATGAACCGCCGCAATGTCGCCTACATCAGTCGCTACAACGCGCGCTCCAACTTCCCGCTGGTGGACGACAAGCTGAAGACCAAGCTGATGGCCCAGAAGATGGGGCTGTCGGTGCCCGAACTCCTGCATGTGATCACCACTCAGCACGACGTGGAGGGCATCAACACGGTGCTCAGCACCCTGAATCAGTTCGTGATCAAGCCCGCCCAGGGGTCCGGCGGCAAGGGCATCCTCGTCATCCGCGGCCGGACCCCGGAAGGCTTCAAGAAGAGCAGCGGCGCCGTCATCGGCATCAACGACGTCAAGCGCCACGTGACCAACATCATCAGCGGCCTGCACTCCCTGGGCGGCCGTCCGGACGTGGCCATCATCGAGTCGCTGGTGGAGACCTCGGACATCTTCGAGCAGGTGAGCTTCGAAGGCGTCCCGGACATCCGGCTCATCGTCTTCAAGGGCTTTCCCGTGATGGGCATGCTGCGGCTCGCTACCAAGGCCTCCGACGGCAAGGCAAATCTGCACCAGGGCGCGGTCGGCGTCGGCCTGGACATCGGCAGCGGTCGCGCCGTGGCTGCGGTTCAGCACAACCGGGTGCTCGTCTTTCACCCGGACACCGACGTGCCGCTCAAGGGAATCGCCGTGCCCAACTGGCCGTCCCTGCTCAGCCTGGCCGCGCGCTGCTACGAGGGGACCCGGCTCGGCTATCTGGGCTGCGACCTGGTCATCGACCGGAACCGGGGACCGCTGCTGCTCGAGCTGAACGCGCGGCCCGGACTGTCCATCCAGATCGCCAACGCCGAGGGGCTGCTGCCGCGCCTCCGGAAAATCGAAAGCCTGGACACTCCGTACATGAGCGTGGACGAACGGGTGCAGGCCTCCATGAGCTGGTTCGACCGCAGCTCCGCCGCCGAGCAGGGTACCCTCTGGTCAGAGGAAGACCACGAAGAGAGGGCCGCCGCACCCGCGTGACGGCCGGCTTCGCCGCAGCCGATCAGCGCAGCAGCCAGTCCAGAATATGGTCGTTCTCCTCGCGCGGGTAGGTGTGGGAGAGATCGTCGATCTCCCGGTAGGTCAGGTCCACGCCGGCCCGGGTCAGCGCGTCCGCCGCCATGCGTGCCACCTCGATATCGAACATCCAGTCCAGCGCCCCGTGGGTAAGGTAGACGGGCAGTCCCTGCAGGCGTTCGGCATCCGCCACCTCCACGAGCATCGGGTGAAAGCTCGCGGCGATGGGCGCGAGGTGGGTAAACGGCGAGCCGGTGCGCAGGGCGGACAGATAGGAGAACGTGCCGCCGTCCGACATGCCCGTGAGCAGCATGCGTCCGGGGTCCACCTGCCAGCGGTCGCGTACCCAGTCCAGGATGGCTTCCAGGTTGTCGCTGTCCACGTCTGGACCCATCAGCGACCAGGTGCCTTCCCGGGAGGTGGGCGACACCAGTATGACGCCCCGGGTGCGCGCATCTCTGAGCCAGGACCAGAGAAAGCTCCGGCCGTGCCCGCTGCCGCCGTGCAGCGCCATGACCAGCGGCATCGCGGTGCCGTCGTAGTACTCGGGCACATAGAGCGAGAATCCGCCACGCTCCGTCGGCTGGTTACCGGCGTGGAGGATGCCGACCTCTTCGCGCGCCGGATCGGCTGTGGCGAGCCTGGCCTGCACGGCTTCGCTGGCGCGGTGCGGATCGGAGAGGTAGAAGCGGCTCACCGGCGGCAGCATGGCGGCTACGGGATACAGCGCCTCGACCGCGCGCGTGCTGAAGCTCATGGCACGGTAGGCGCCCATGGCCGGATTACGTTGTTCGAGGCAGGCGGCCAGCCCGTCGAAGGCTTTCAATGCTTCGGACGCCGACTGCCTGGCATGCTCCGAGAAGCGGCTGAGATGCTCCGGCCAGGCAACCGCCGAGAAGGTCTCGAGGCCCGCAGCGATGGCCCCCCGGAAAGCGCCGACCTCGGGGACCAGGCGCGGCAGGTCCGGCGGGTGCAGGTGCCGCCCCACGTAGGCGAGTGCATCGAGGCCCGTCAGCAGCGGCGGGATCAGGGCCGTTGTGGCCTCCAGCAGCACGTCCGTGTCATCGTCCGTATCCGTCATCCGCTCGCGTCTCCCGGCCCGGGGCCTACACTATAGTCCACCCGGCTTCCGCGCTGTTCCTTGCCCTTCGAGCGCCCAGCGTGCATAAGTCAACGGCAGAACGCAGTCGAGATCCACGATGACCAAATCCACGACCGTTCGCTGCAACGGCATTCCCTACCGTCAGGGAATTCTCGAGGTGCGCCACGACATGCATCCCGGATTCATCAATCTGGAGTGCTGGATGCTGGACCCGGCGATCGACATCACCCGGCTCGAACCGGCAGCGGCGGAGCTCCCCGACTCGGCAGTCATCGCCAACACCGAGCTCGAATTGAGCCTCGCGCAGGCCGGGGAGCTCGTCCGGCTGCTGCAGGAGGCAATCCGCATGGTCGAGCGCTAGTCGTGACGGAGCGTGTTTCCCACGTCGAGCTCGCCATAAAACTGCTGCGCGACGCTGCGGGGTTCTTCCGCAACGTCGCCGACCAGAACCCGGCGATTGCCGATGAGATGCGCGACAACGCCGACGTCTACGAAAGGGTCGCGACGCTGCTCAGCGGTGAGCCCAACGGAACCATCGAGCTGGAGGATGACTGATCCGGCCTGGCAGACGGATCAGTCATCGGCATCGGACCCGTCGTCGGCACGAAGTGCCGCCCAGCGCTCGAACGACACCAGCTGTGGCAGGTGTTCGTCAACGGATCCCGTCCATATCCAGCCGCCGGCCTGGTCGGCAAGCACCCGGATTTCCTCCCGTTCTTCGGAAGACAGCGACACGCCGCCGTAGTCGTCGGCGCTGCCGTCGAGGGCCCGCCACAGCAGGTACTCGTTACCGAGGACCCAACCCGCCGCGTAGCACTCCTCGCTGAGCTCCGACATCCGGCGGTAGAGCAGCCGTGCCCAGGGGTCGGTCATAGAAGGATGGGAGAGATCCGGGCGCAGCACCTCGGCCAGACAGCCGTCGTGATAGGGCGGGTAGTCTCCCACCGCGTTCCGCTCCGTCGGCTTGCCGCAGAAACCGCAGTTCCGGGGCACGCAGCAGGATTCGGCCCGGGCGTGACTGCTCTCGCTGGCCGAGGGTCCCGGGCGGATCACCACAACGTGGGCGCGCCGGCAGTTGCCGCACACCCACACGTCGCTGGGTGCGCCGTCAGGCGTGAGGAGCTGATAGCTGTTCATCGGATGCGACCCGGCGGCGGTGGTCGCCGAACTTCTCGCCCTCCACCCGTTCGGTCCGGAAGCCGTTGACCTTCCAGGGCTTGCAGAGCTTGCAGCCGGCCCGGCGGCTGCGCGCCCGTTTGCGCTTGTGGTGCATCCGTTGCTTCCTGTATCTGAGAGGAAGGCGAGCCTACGCCCCGCACCCCGCGCGGTCCAGACCCGACTCCCGTGCCGGCCTCGGCGTCCTCGAGCATTGCGCCCCGGCGAGCGCCATCAGACACTTGATTGCCGTCGATCTGCAGGACGTGAACATGCCGCTGACTGTTGCCGAACGCATCCTCTACTCCACCACCAACCTCACGGCGTACCATGGCGGAGCCGTCATCGGCACGGGCACCGGCTTTTTCTACACCCTGCCCCTGGGGCCCGACAGCATTTATTACCTGATGCTGACCAACAAGCACGTCCTCACGGGCGCCACGGAGATCGCGGTGAAATTTCACATTGCCGCGGACGACCCCGACGGTGCACCGAGCGGCAGGGTGAGAACCTGGAAGATCGACGTGCGTACCTTCAACGCGAAGGACAACCTGCGGATCATCGACCACCCGAGGGACGATGTGGACCTGTGCGCGATCAACATGACCCCCGACTTCATCGAGGCGGCCGAGAAAGGCTACCGGTTCTTCGCCACGCCGATGTCGCGGGCCTTCATTCCGGGCCCCGAGGACTGGCAGAGCTTCGATGCCCTCGAGGAGGTCACCATGATCGGCTGTCCGCGCGGCATCTACGACGAGGCGAACAACATCCCGGTCATGCGGCGCGGCATCACGTCCACCCCGATACTCAAGGACTTCAACGGCAAGCCGGAGTTTCTGGTGGACATGGCCTGCTTCCCGGGGTCCTCGGGCTCGCCCATTTTCCTCTTCAACCGGGAAGGGTATTTCGACAAGGCCAAGAAGACATTCCTCTCGGGCAAGCACCGGTTCCACCTCGTGGGAATCCTCTATGCCGGACCGCTGATCCGCGCCGACGGTCACGTTACGATAAGCGACGGGCTCAGGGTCGAGGTTTCCACACCCATGCATCTCGGGTTCGCCATCCGCTCGACGCAGATCCTCGGCATCGAAGCCGAGATCCACCGACGACGCGCAGCCAAGGGATATCCCCGTCCGACGGACAACGCGGGCGGTTGAGCGCCCGCTCGCATCTCCCGGAGCGAGTGGTTAAAGTCGAAACGGGTAAGGATGCCGGGGGAGCACCGTGGCAGAGACCGCTGATTCCACCGCCCGGGTGCAGCGCTTCGACCGCAGCGCCGAGGACGTGGGCAACATCGTCATGCTGGAGCACGTCAATCTGACCGTGCCCGACCAGGGCCTGGCGGCGCTGTTCTATGTCACCGGCCTCGGCTTCACCCGGGATCCCTACATCGACTTCGGCACTTTCAACATGTGGGTGAACCTGGGCGAGCAGCAGTTTCACCTGCCGAAATCCCAGGCGCAGGTTTTCCGGGGCCGGATCACCGTGGTGGTGCCGGACCTGGACGATCTCGAGCGGCGCCTCGAGACCGTCGTCAAACCGCTGGCCGGCACCGAGTTCGCCTGGAAGCGGGCAGACGACCACGCGGCCGTGACCTGCCCGTGGGGCAACACCATCCTGGCCTACGCACCGGGTACGTTTCCGCGTATGGACCTCGGCATGCCTCGCGTGGAGATGCGCGTGCCCGAGGGGACGAGCGCCGCCATCGCCCGTTTCTACCGCGAGGTGATGCAGTGTCCCGCGAGCGCCGCGGACGGGGTGGCCAGGGTGCGAATGGGCTACAACCAGGCGATGCACTTCGTGGAGACCGGGGAAGCGCTGCCCGCCTACGACGGCCATCACATCGCCGTCTACGTGAGCCACTTTTCCGGCCCCCATGACTACCTGGCCGAGCGGAACCTGATCACCGAGGAGTCGGACCAGTGCCAGTACCGGTTCCAGGCCATCGTCGACCCGGACACCGGCGCGACCCTCACCGAGCTCGAGCACGAGGTGCGTTCCCTGTCGCACCCCATGTACCACCGGCATCTGGTCAACCGGAACCCTGCCGTGAGCTTCTTCACCTACCGGAAAGGCGCGGAGATCTTCACGCCCACATGAACGAATCCAAGACCATCGCCAGACAGGCCGAGCTCCGCGAGGAACCCTACTACCTGCCGCTCGGCGACGAGGTGGCCGAGTTCGAGGCCGCCTATCACGCCCGGCTGCCCGTGCTGCTCAAGGGCCCGACCGGCTGCGGCAAGACCCGCTTCGTCGAGCACATGGCCTGGCGCCTGTACCGCCGGCAGCGCGCCTCCGAACTCGCCATCCCGCTCATGACCATCGCCTGCCACGAGGATCTCACCGCCACGGACATGGTGGGGCGCTTCCTGCTGCAGGGCGACGAGACGGTGTGGCGGGATGGCCCGCTCACCCAGGCGGTGCGCACCGGTGCCATCTGTTACCTGGACGAGATCGTGGAAGCCCGCAAGGACACCACCGTGCTCATCCACGCGCTCACCGACCACCGGCGGCTGCTGCCCATCGACAAGACCGGCGAGCTGCTCTGTGCGCATCCGGACTTCCTGCTCGTGATCTCCTACAACCCCGGCTACCAGAGCGTGCTCAAGGACCTGAAGCCCAGCACCCGGCAGCGCTTCGTGAGCCTGTCCTTCGACTACCCGGACGAGACGCGCGAGGCGACCATCATCGCCCACGAGTCAGGCGTGGATCGCGCCATCGCGGAGCAGCTGGCCCTGATCGGCGCCAAGGTCCGCAACCTCCGCGAGCACGGCTTCGAGGAGGGGGTGAGCACCCGGCTGCTGATCTACGCCGGCAGCCTGATGCAGCAGGGCATCTCGCCGCGGCGCGCCGCCGAGATCGGCATCGTCAGCGCCGTCTCGGACGACGAGGCGGTGCAGCACGCCATCGCCGACATCGTCGACGTGATCCTGCCCTGAGACGTCCGCCGGGAGCCGCCCTTGGTCGCGCTGGTTGACGTCGAGTCCGCGCTCACCCTGTTCGCCGAGGGCATCGCCGGCCGCTACTACCACGTCAAATCCACAGCCGAATTCAGCTCGCGCCGCTTCGACCTGGACACGTCGAGCTCGGCCATCGCGCCGGACACGCTCTACGTGCCGGAGCAGATCGACTATCCGGACGGTGCGGGCTACCGGGTGCTGGTGATGCTGCAGCTGGGCCAGCGGGAGTTCGGCACCTTCCGCTTCGACATGGCTACGGCGCGCCGACGCCTGCCGACCCTCGAGCATCTCGGCGTGCCCGAGCCGCGGCCGCGGGAGTCGGACTACGCGCTGTTCTTCCGCCACGTCCCCCACCCCGCGCTGTTGAAGCGGATCTTCCTGGCCGTGGAGCAGATCCGGATCGTCAGCCGCCTGCTCGAGCGCTATCCGGGCCTGGCTGCGCACCGCCAGCGTTTCCGGGATCACCGGTATCCAGCGGATGCGGTGCTGCCCGTGGACGACCTGGCCGGGCTCCTCCTGGCACTGGAGCTCACGGCCGAAGGTGTGCCGCCGTCGCGGCTGGATGACGCCACGGGACTTCTGGCCCCGGCGCTGTCCCGGCTCGACACGATCAGAGCATCGGCTGCGGACGTCTTCGACGCCGCCGCCCTGGCACTCGATCTGTATCTGGCCTGGTCACCGCTGCTGCCCGGCACCGCGTTCGATACCGTCCCATCCGGGCAGAATCTGGAGGACGCTCTGGAGTGGATGCAGCGCGAAGCCCGGCTCGAAGACTGGGAGCAGGCGCTCGACGACCTGGACCAGAGCCTGCTCATCGAGCTGCCGGAGGGCACCGAGGTGGACATGGCCCAGGTGAACGAGCTGCAGGATGCGGGGCTGCGGCAAACGGACATCGACCTGAAGGCACTCACCGACGAGCGGGAAAACCTGAAGCGACGGGTGGACATGGAACGCTCGGCGCTCGCCGACGCCATGGGAACCGCCAAGCCGGAGGCACGCAGCTACCGCTACGACGAGTGGGACCATCTCGGCCACCGTTACCTGCGCCACTGGTGCCGGCTCTACGAGGAGCGCCTGGAAGGTCACGGCACGGCCGATCCGGAGGCGCTCAAGCGGGTGGTCCGCGAGCACGTGCCCGCGGTGATGCGCCAGCTCGAGCAGATCCGCCCGCTCGGCTATCAGCGGGTGCACCGGGTGGCCGACGGCGACGAGCTCGACTTCAACGCGCTCATCGAAGCCCGCCAGGACGTGCGTGCCGGCATCAGCCCCGACGAGCGCGTTTACTCACGCCGCGATCGGGTTCACCGCGACGTCTGCGCCGCGTTCCTGGTGGATCTGTCCGCCTCCACCGACGACCCCATCGAGCCCCCCGAACCGCCACCGCCGCTGCCGGAAGGCGTGGAGATCAACCTGCGCGATCCCTACGACGACGACCTGAGTCTGAACCTCGCCGCAGCCGAGGAACGACGCCGGATCATCGACGTGCAGCGGGAGTCCATGCTGGTGATGTCCGCGGCCCTCGAGCGGCTCGGCGACAGCTACGGCATCTACGGCTTCTCGGGTTACGGCCGGGACTGCGTGGAGTTCTATGTTGCGAAGGAGCCGGACGAGCCGTTTACCGGCCGGACGCTGGAGGCCATCGCCAGCATGCGGCCGCGACGCAGCACCCGCATGGGGCCGGCCATCCGCCATGCCGCTGCCAAGCTCGTCGCCTCGGGCAACGCCATGAAGCTGCTGATCATCCTCTCGGACGGATTTCCCCAGGATTCGGACTACGGGCCGATCCGTGGCGACCACGAGTACGGGCTGATGGACACCGCCAAAGCGCTGACGGAGGCCAGGATCAAGGGCATCGAGGTTTTCTGCGTGACGGTGGACAAGTCGGGCAACGACTATCTGAAGCGCATGTGCCCGCCGCACCGCTACCTGATCATCGACGAGATCGAGGACCTGCCGGAAAAGCTCTCCACGGTGTACCAGACCCTGAGCGGGCGCTGATCACCGCTGGCGGGCGCAAAAAAAACGGCCCGCACAGGCGGGCCGTTTCGTACCGTCCCGACTGGGATCAGTCGTCGCCCATCCCGAAGAGAATGAGCAGCCACTGGAACATGTTCCAGATCGACATGTACAGCGTGGTGGTGGCCAGGATGTAGTTGGTCTCGCCGCCGTGGATGATGGCGCTCGTCTGGTAGAGGATCATGCCGCTCATGAGCAGCACTACCGCGGCACCGATGGCGCCGTAGAACGCGGACAGATCCAGGAACCAGCTCAGCATCACCACCGCGAACAGCACCAGGGCGCCCACCATCAGGAAGTTGCCCATGAAGCTGAAGTCCTTGCGGGTGACCAGCGCGATGGCCGACAGACCGACGAACGCGACAGCGGTGCTGCCGAGCGCCATCGTCACCACCTGGCCGCCGTTGGGCATACTGAGGAACATCTCGATCACCGGCCCGATGGTGAAGCCGAGGAAACCGGTGAACGCAAACACCGAGGCGATGCCCCAGGCACTGTTGGCTGTCTTGTAGACCAGGAACAGCAGGCCCGCCCAGCCGAGCAGGGTCCACAGGCCCAGATACGGCGCATCGATGGCCATGGCGAAGGCCGCCATTGCCGCGCTGAACGCCAGGGTCATGCCGAGCAGCAGGTAGGTGTTGCGCAGAACCCTGTTGATCTCGACGCCGGTACCGACCCCGGGTCGGGCAGCCGGTCGGGCAACGGTTGCAGCGGGATGTTCAGCCATACGCACTCCTCTCAAAACCAAGTGAATCGCTCAGTTATATAGGGGTTTCGCCTCGCCTTTGCAAGTGTTACCAATCCGGACACATCGCCACCTTAAAAGTAAACTTATTGGTCAATATCGCCAACCCAGCAGGTTCCAATAGGCCAGCACGGCGACCAGCAGCACGAAGATCAGGGTGACATAGGTATAGCGCAGCCGCTGCCAGAGGTTGCAGTCGGGCGAGCGCCACACGGGCACCGCGAAGCCGACGGCGAGCAGCGTGAAGCCCGCGCCGATCACCGGGAATGCCAGCGCGATGCCGGTGCCGGGCGGCGGAAAGTCGAAGATCATCTCGGCCATGTCCGGCTCCCCCATGGCCACGCCGAACGCCACCACGAACGCCAGGAAGCTCAGCGACGCCCCGATCAGGCACCACCTGGCCAGGCGGGCGGAGCCGCTCACGGATACCGTGCGCCGGTTGCGCACCGCATTGATCAGCACGAACACCGCCGCCAGCAGGGCCAGAGCGATCACCAGCTGGTGCGTGGCCGCCTGCTCCCAGGCAGCCAGCCGATCCGCCACCATGACGGGTATGGCTCCCACCAGGGCCCGGGTCACCCGGCCCCCGTCGTCGGTCTGGAACACCAGGGTGTCCTGCCTGAGCTGCTGCCGGAACTGGTAAGGTGCGACCTCGATGAAGCGTCCGCCCAGCTCGCCGGGAATGAAGACCCCGTCGGCCCCCGCCGGCATGACCCGGATGTCGCCGCCAAGCCCGATGGACCCCTCCAGCCGGGTGTAGGAACGGCGGTTGAACCGGTAGGCCCCCACCACCTGCTCGATCCGCGCTTCCGTGCCCGCCAGCGGGGCCTCCGGAAACGCCGGTGAGGCGCCGCCGTCGCCCGGATAGAACCAGTCGAGCACGGCATTGGTCACGCCGGTTCTGGCCGTGGCGCCTTCCGGCGTGTTGAAGGAGAGGAAGAAGCCGAATCCGGACTCCGACTGGATCACCAGCTCCGAATGAAAGGCGATGGTGTCGCCCGCGTGGCCGACGAAGCGCTCGCCGTTCCTGAAGATCTCGTAGAAGCCGTGCGCCATGCCGGCGACCCGGTCGTCGTGGGCGAACAGCCGCTGATGCATGAGCGCGGTGGTCGCCGGCGACAGGATGCGTCCGCCAGCCGCGGCTCCGCCGCCCGAAACTTGGGCGGAGATGAACCGGGCCATGTCCGCGGCGGACGCGGAGAGGGCGCCGGCCGGTCCGAAGTTGTGGATGTACTCGAACCCCATGGGCTCCACGCCGCCGTACTTCGCCGTGTAACCCTGGGCCATGTGCGGCGCGAGACCCGCCGGCAGGGGCTCGTCGAACGTCGCCTGGGTCATGCCGAGCGGGGCGAAGATGTGCTCGGCGACGTAGCTCTCGAAGCTCTGGCCCGACACATTCGCCACCACCAGCCCGGCCAGCGACGTGGCCCAGTTGCTGTAGGAGGCGAAGGTGCCGGGCGGTCGTACCTGGGTCGGCACGTGCGCCGCCAGGGAATCGGCCAGGGGCACCAGATCTTCCGGCTCGTCCGCGAACAGGAATCCCGCACCACCATCCTCGAGCCCGGGCGTGTGGGTCATGATGTGGGTGAGGGTCAGCGGCTGGCCGAAGGCATCGGGCAGCTCGAACTGACTCACGTAGCCGCTCACCGGCGCGTTCAGGTCGAGGCGCCCCTGCTCGACGAGCTGCATCACGGCCGTCCAGGTGAAGAGCTTGGAAACGCTGCCCGGCCGAAACAGGGTGAGCGCGGGATCCACCGGCGCACCGGTGGCCAGGCTCGCCTGCCCGTAGCCCTTCGACAGCACTGGCTCACCATCGAGCACCAGCGAGAAGGTCGCGCCGACCAGCTTGTAGTCCTCGAACTGGGCCGCCATGACGCCGTCCAGGAAGGTCTCGAAATCAGCCGTTACTGGCCGCTCGGACGCCACCGTTGTGCTCCCGTCGACCGGTGGCTCGGCCGTCCTGGCGATACCGCCGAGCAGCAGCAATCCCACCGCCGTGGCGAGTCTCCAAACATCCGTCACGTCCGCTCTCCCCGTTCTCCCAAGACGAGCCACATAAAAACCCGTCAGCTCCCGCGGTTCAACGCCTGCCGGGCGGTTTTTCCGCGCCCTACGTTCGGCTGACGTTTCCCACACCTTTTACTCAACTGCCGCGGCTACCCTTCCGGTGTCGAATGAGGCTCAATGACCCGATGCATGCGTTTCAGACCAGTCGGCAGCGCCCTGTCCGCGCCGGAGACCGCAGCCCCGCCCCGCACGCGGCTTGCCGCCGGTGGTTGGTCGCATTCTGCGGCGCTGGTCTGATCGCTGTTTCCGTCCTGGGGGCAACTCCGGCGACGGCTCAGGATCTTCCCGCCGACCCCGCCGACGCAGAGACGACGCTGACCGCCGGATCTGAGGCAGCAATGCCGGAAGGGCCGGCAGACGCCTATTACCGCTGGATAGACCGGGACGGCCGGGTGCAGTACACGGACTTCGAACCCGTGGGCGTTCCCGCGCAGCGCATCCCGCTGACCCCGCCGCCTGCAGAAGACGCGCCCGTCATCGCCGGCGCCGGTGCACAGTGGCAGCCCGATCCGTTCCACGATCAGGATGCGCAGATCGTGCCCATCGAGCACATCGGTCCGTGTGCGGACGCACGCCAGCAACTGGCCGTGCTGTATGCCGCCGTGCCCGTCTACCGGGACGATGGCGGTCAGTACCGGGCAGCCTGGCGTGGCGATGGATACCGCGGGGATCGCCGCTGGCTGGATGCCGACGAGCGCACCGCCGCCATCACCCGTGCCCGCGGTGACGTGCTCCGGCACTGCAGCGATCCGGCCGCCTTCGAGCGCGAAGTCGAGACCTTCGACACCGAGGTGGGCAAGCACTGAGCGGCACGCCCGCGGTGCCCGGCTTCAGATCCCGAGCACCGACTCACAGCGCCCGATCCACTCCCGCACCGCCGGCCGCCCACCGAGGTCGAACCCGCCTTCATGCGCCAGGCGGGTGTAGGCGAGCAGCGCGATGTCGGCGATGGTGAACGTTTCGCCGACGATCCAGTCCCGGCCGCGGAGGCTGCGATCCATCAGGTCGAGCGCACCCTCCCCCCGCTCCACCCGCCAGGGTTCCCGGGCTTCCCTGGGCTTACCCTGATACACCATCACAAACCGGCAGACGGCCACGTAGGGTTCGTGGCTGTACTGTTCCCAGAACAGCCACTCGTTCACCTTGGCCTGAGCGAAGTCATCCTGCGGCAGCAGGTCACTGTCGCGCGCGAGGTAGCCGATGATGGCGTTCGACTGCGCGAGGGTGCGACCGTCGTCGAGCACCAGCAGCGGCACCTGACCGGCCGGATTCATGGCCAGGTATTCCGGCGTGCGCGTCTCTCCCGCCATGATGTCCGTGGGCACCCACTCGTAATCCAGCCCCAGATAGTCCGCCGTGTACTGCACCTTCAGGCAGTTACCCGAGATCCTGTCGCCGTAGACCTTCACCGTGACTTCCTTGCGTTGCATTCCTGCCGAGCTTAGCGGGCCGGGCGTGGTGTTGGCCACGGCCAGGCCGGTGGAAACAATCTGTTCTGGAGCCGTTGCAGCATCGGGACTAACATAGGGCTTCGAAGAGCCAGGCCGGATCTGTGCGTAATCTCAAACCGTCCGACGTCATCGTGGTCGGCAACTCTTCAGACGACCCCTTCGCCATCGACGTGGCTTTCTCGGTCGGCCAGACCGAGGACATCGCCGACCTCATCAGCATGAAGAACTTCGCCAACTCGGAGTTCTGCCCGCGATTCATCTCCGACGAGGAGGACTTCACCCGGATCGGCAGCAAGCTCTACGGTGTGCGGGTGATCATCGTCAGCACCACCAGCCGGGTGGTCAGCCGCCAGAATCTGGCCATGCGCAACCTGCTGATCGCCCGGGCGGCAAAGGAGAACGGCGCCGCCCAGGTGATGCTCGTGGAGCCGGACCTCTTCTACAGCGCCCAGGACCGCGGGCCCCGCCAGGAGCTCGGCGAGGTTCAGGGCAGCCGCAGCCGCGAGGACCTGAAGAAGTTCGATGGCCAGCCCTTCACCGCCAAGCTCTACGCGGAGATGCTGAAGCTCGCCGGGGTGGACAGCGTGCTCACGGTGCACAACCACTCCTACTCCGTGCAGTCCACGTTCAGCCAGGTCTTCGGCGGCCAGTTCTACAACCTGATTCCCTACGACATCTACTGCGACTACCTGCGCTGGTCCAACATCGTCAGCTACGGCCCCGAGGGGGAAGGGCTGGCGCTGTGCGCGCCGGACAAGGGCGCCAGGGATTTCGTGAAGGAGATGTTCCGGCGCCTCAACCTGCCCAAGGCCAAGTTCATCCTGCTCGACAAGGAGCGCTCCGGCGAGCGGGACGTGCAGATCAAGCTCCACGACGAGAGCGAGTCCACCTTCGAGGAGATCGACGGCCACGACGTAGTGCTGTTCGACGACATGGTCCGCACCGGCTCCACGGTGGTGAAGTCCTGCCAGTTTCTGAAGGCCATCCACCCCGGCCGCCTGGTGTTCGCCGTTACCCACTTCTACGCCAGCGACGAGGGCCGCGAGAAGATGGCGAGCACCGCCATCGACGAGATCCTCACCCTGAACACGCTGCCCACCATCCAGAACCGCGACGAGCAGGGGCGGCTGCGGAAGAAGATGGTGGTGCTGAAGATCGAGAAGTGGCTGGCGAAGAACCTCTGCCAGATCCTCGGCATCCCGCACCAGGCGGACGAGGGTCTCTATCAGATCGAGATGTCCTCCAAGAACCCACGCTTTCTGCGCAAGATCTACTCGAGCGATCAGCTCCGCTCACTCAGGCAGGAACAGCTTTTCTAACCCACCCGGTAGCGGGCGCCGGGGTGCTCCGCGGGCAGGTGATCTCCGCGCCCGAAGAGCTTCCCGCGCAGCGTGCCGTGCGCGTACGCCGTCCGGTAGGCGCCCCGCTTCTGCAGCTCCGGTACCACCAGATCGACGAACGACTCGAAGCATTCCGGCAGCACGGTGTAGGCGAGATTGAAGCCGTCGACGCCGGTTTCCCGAACCCAGTCTTCCAGCTGATCGGCCACCGTGTCCGGCGCGCCGACGACGACCCGGGCAGCACCGCCCACGGACAGCGACCGTCCCCACTCCCGCACCGTTCTGCTGCCGAGGGAGGTCATGGCACTCTGGATCGCCTGGCTCGACACGTTCTCCACGCGCTCGTCCAGGCCGAACCGGGACAGGTCCACGCCCGTCCAGCCCGACATCAGCGCCAGCGCCCCTTCCGGGAGTGCGTAGCGGCCGTAGTCATCGAGCAGGGCTCTCGCGCCGGCATCCGTCTCGTCGACCACGACGGCGATCAACGCGAAGATCTTCAGATCGTCACCACGCCGACCAGCAGCCTCCGCCTGCTCCCGCAGGCTGCGCACCGTCGCCGCGTCCGGCGCGCCGATGAAAACGCATTCCGCATGCGCCGCGGCGAACGCCTGGCCCTTCGGCGAGCTGCCGGCCTGGAAGATCACGGGCGAACGTTGTGGCGAGGGCTCACAGAGGTGGATCGCCTCGAGGTCGAAGTAGGGGCCGTGGTGCGCGATCTGGTGCACGCGCGCCGGATCCGCGTAGATGCCTGCCTCCCGGTCGCGGATCACCGCGCCGTCCTCCCAGCTGCCTTCCCAGAGCTTGTACATCAGCGTCATGTAGTCCGCGGCGATCTCGTAACGCGTGTCGTGCTCGGTCTGACGGGCCTTGCCGACCCCGCGCGCCGCGCTGTCCAGATAACCGGTGACCACGTTCCAGGCCACGCGGCCCGCCGTCAGGTGGTCGAGCGTGGACATGCGCCGGGCGAACGCATAGGGCGGCTCGTAGGGAATCGCACCCGTGATCCCGAAGCCGAGATGCTCCGTCACCGCCGCCATGGCGGGCACCAGCAGATAGGGATCGTTGGTGGGAATCTGCATGGCGGTGCGGATGGCGGCATCCGCCGAGCCCTGGTAGACGTCGTAGACGCCGGTCACGTCGGCGAGAAAGATCCCGTCGAACAGTCCCCGCTCCAGGGTCCTGGCCAGAGTCAGCCAGTGATCGAGGCGATGGTAGTCGCTGGAGCGGTCCCGGGGATGACGCCACAGGCCGCTCGACTGGTGGGCCACGCAGTTCATCGCAAAGGCGTTGAGCAGGATCCCCTGGCCTTCGGGCGTATGCGAATCGGCTTGCACGTCCGTCCCCCACGGCTGTTTCGACCACGTCAGTCTATCGAAGCACAGGGAAAGCGGTCGCCACGAGGCGTTCGGATACTACGGATACTCGTTGTCGGCCGGTGCCGCTAGGGTCGATCCTCAAGCCGGAGGGCAGACCATCAAACCGTTCACCACCTCGAAGGCCCTCCTGGAACGCGCCCGGGAGGTCATTCCGGGCGCCATCCCGGGCATCCGCGCACCAGAGAACTTCGTGCCGGGCGCGTACCCGACACTGCTCGCTGCCGGCCATGGCGGTCATGTCACCGATGTGGACGGCAACGACTTCGTGGACCTGCTGCTCGGCTACGGCCCCATCGTGCTGGGCCACGGCGAGCCCGCGGTGGACGCTGCCGCTTCTGCACATGCCCGGCGCGGCTTCTGCCTCAACCTGCCGCAGCCGGTCATGATCGAGTTGGCGGAGCGGCTGGTGGCGCTGGTTCCGAGCGCCGAGCAGGCGCTCTTCTTCAAGACCGGCTCCGATGCGACCACGGCCGCGGTCCGGCTCGCCAGAGCCCACACCGGCAAGCCGATGATCCTACGCTGCGGCTATCACGGCTGGCACGACTGGTGCCTGGCGGCAGATCCGGGCGTGCCGGGCGGCGGCAAACCGGCCGTCGTCGCCTTCGAGTACAACGCGCCGGATCAACTGGCATCGCTGCTCGAGCAGCATGCCGGCCGGGTCGCCGGCATCATCCTGACGCCCATCGGCCACGAGTTCGACGAGCAGATCAGAACGCCCGCCCCGGGATTCCTGGAAACCGTTCGCCACCTGGCAGACGAACACCAGGCGGTGCTGATCTTCGACGAGATCCGCTCGGGCTTCCGGGTTGACCTGGGTGGCGCACAGGCCCTCTACGGCATCACGCCGGACCTCACCGCGCTGGGCAAGGCCATGGCCAACGGCTACCCCATCACCACCCTGGTCGGCCGGCGGCAGGTCATGGAAAGCGCCACCCGGACGTTCATCTCCTCCACCTACTTCCCGAACGGCATGGAGATGTCGGCGGCGTTGGCAACCCTGGACATCCTTAGCGGAGAAAACGTCCTGACGGCCATCGTCAAGTTCGGACAGCGGCTGGACGAAGGGCTCAGGCGCATCACCAAAGACCGCGCCCTGCCGGTGAGCCTGTCGCCGTACCCGCAGATGCCGTTCGTGCACTTCGACCCCTCGCTCGACACCGGGCAGGCGCAACGACGGGATCGCTTCTACGCCACCCTGGCTGCGAACGGCGTATTCGCCCACCCGCGACACCACGGATTCCTCTGCTGGCGTCACGATGGCGCGGACGAGGAGCGCATTCTGGACGCAGTGCAGGCCGCCGCGCGGACTTTGTGAGGAGAGTAAGGAGGGAGAATGGTAGCTACGGGTGGGCTCGAACCACCGACCCCAGCATTATGAATGCTGTGCTCTAACCAACTGAGCTACGTAGCCCCTGTGTGAACCTGCCCGCCGGGTTGTCCGGGTCGGCCGCTGTCGCTACAGTGGCGCCCTTTTTCAACGGGGGCGCGATTTTCGGGCACCCTCCGGTAGATGTCAAACGCCCAGAAAACCCCGCAGAACGGCGCCGACCTGCTCCGGGTCGATCCCTGGCGCGTCCGCCCGCTGCCCCTGCCGACGGGGCAGGCTCTGCCCTACCGCCACTGGATCGAGCTCACGGGCTCCATGACCCGCGAGCTGGGCGCGCGGCTCGGCGGCACGGTGCAGGTAACGCCCAGCTACGAAGGGCCGGGTCGGCTCGCCCCCTGGGAGCGCCGCTTCCTGAGGGCCAGGGCCCGGCAGGCCTACGTTCGCGAGGTGACCCTGTCCGTCGCTGGAATCCCGGTGCTGGGCGCCCGCACGCTCAGCCTGCTGGACGATCCGGCGGTGGACGTGCTGCGCAGGTTGTCCAGCCGGCCGCTGGCCGAGGTGCTTTTCGAAGATCGGGACTGGCAGCGGCTCACCGCACCCGTGCCGGTGATCGAAACGTTCCGGGGGTGCGTGGGCCGAGCCTGTGTGTGGGGATACCGCAGCCGCCGCCGCTCCGGGAGCCGGATCCTGGTCACGGAGTACTTCGAGCCGGCGTTGGCCGAAGTGGGGCTCAGACGTTGAAGCGGAACAGCACCACGTCGCCGTCCTGAACGACGTAGTCCTTACCCTCCAGACGCCACTTGCCGGCGTCCTTGGCGCCCTGCTCGCCCTTGCAGGCGATGTAGTCCTCGAAGGAGATGACCTCCGCCCGGATGAAGCCCTTCTCGAAGTCCGTGTGGATGACGGCGGCGGCCTGGGGGGCTTTCGTGCCTACGGGCACTGTCCAGGCACGCGCTTCCTTCGGGCCGGCCGTGAAGTAGTGGTGCAGCCCGAGCAGGCGGTAGCCCGCCCGGATCACGCGGTTGAGGCCCGGCTCGTCGATACCGAGCGCTTCCAGGAACTCGGCCCGCTCCTCGTCCGCGAGCTCCGAGATCTCCGCCTCGATCTTGTTGCAGATGGGTACCACCTCGGAGCCTTCCGCTTCGGCTAGCGCCACCACCGCGTCCAGCAATGGATTGTTCTCGAAGCCGTCCTCCGCCACGTTGGCGATGTAGAGCACCGGCTTGGCAGTGATCAGGTGATAGCTCCGAAGCAGCTTCATCTGCTCGGCGGTGAAGCCGAGCGCCCGGACCGGCCGGCCTTCCGCGAGGCCGTCGTGCGCCTTCTGCAGCACCTCGAGCAGCGCTTTGGCATCCTTGTCACCGGCGTTGGCCATCCGCCGCGTCCGGTCGATGGCGCGATCGACGGTCTCCATGTCGGCGAGCGCGAGCTCTGTGTTGATGATCTCGATGTCGTCCACCGGCGACACCTCGCCGGAGACGTGAATGACGTTGTCATCCTCGAAGCAGCGGACCACGTGAGCGATGGCGTCCGTCTCGCGGATGTGGGCGAGGAACTGGTTGCCGAGCCCCTCGCCCTTGGAGGCGCCGGCCACGAGCCCGGCGATGTCCACGAACTCCATGGCTGTGGGCACCACCTGCTTCGAGCCCGCCAGCTTCGCCACCTGCTCCAGGCGCGGATCGGGTACGGGCACCACACCGGTGTTGGGATCGATGGTGCAGAACGGGAAGTTCTCCGCCGCGATGCCCGCCCGGGTGAGCGCATTGAAGAGGGTCGACTTGCCGACGTTCGGCAGGCCGACGATACCGCATTTGAATCCCAACTCAGTCTCCCGTATCCGCAGGCGCGCCGTCCGGGGGTGGCGCGTGCAGCCAGTTCATCACCTTCTGAAAGCGGCCGTCGAGCAGATCCTTCAGCACCGCGTCCGGTAGCGCCAGTGCCGCCTCGATGCGTTCGCGCTCTGCGGCCGGAGTGGTCGTCGACGTGAGATACGCCGTCACCCGGTTTTTGTCTCCCGGGTGACCCACACCGATCCGCAGACGATGGAAGCCCGCCTGGTTGGCGAGCCCCTCGATCACGCTCAGGATGCCGTTGTGGCCATTAGCACCGCCGCCCGTTCTCAGGCGGATCACGCCGGGCTCGAACGCCATCTCGTCGTAGGCGACGAGAATCTCGGCAGGTTCGATCCGGTAGAAACGGGCCAGCGCACCCACGGACTCGCCGGAGAGGTTCATGAAGGTCTGCGGCAGCAGGAGGCGGACGTCATGACCGAGGACGTCCCCGCGGCCCGCCAGCCCCTTGAACTTCGATTCGTTCGCGAGCGCGATGCCGAAACGACGCGACAGGCTCTCGACGAACCAGACGCCGACGTTGTGCCGCGTATCAGCATAGCGCGGGCCCGGATTCCCCAGGCCCGCAATCAGCCGGATGGCCACGCGTGCAGCCCGCCCGGATCAGTCCTCGCCGGACTCTTCGCCAGCCACCGCAGGCGCAGCCGGTGCTTCCGGCGCGCCTTCTTCCTCGTCGCCGCCGCCACGAGGCGCCTGCACGCTGACCACGGCGCGGTCGTCGCCGTGCGTGAGCGCCACGATCGTCACCCCGCTGGGGAGCGCGAGATCCGAGAGGTGAATGATCTCGCCGACATCCAGCTCCGCCATGAAGACCTCCAGATACTCCGGCAGATCCTTCGGCAGGCAGCTGATCTCAACTTCGGTCATGGCATGGGCGATCATGCCGCCACCCAGCCTCACACCCTTGCACTTGTCCTCGTTGACGAAGTGCAGAGGCACGTTCACCTCGATGGGCTTGTTGGCGCTGACGCGCAGAAAGTCCACGTGCAGCACCCTGTCGTTGGCCGGGTTGCGCTGCACGTCCCGCAGCACCGCCTGCTGCACCTTGCCGTCGAGCTTGACGTCGATGATCTGGGAGAAGAACGCCTCGTTCTGCATCGCTTTGCCGAGCTCGTTCGCACCCACCGTCAGGTTCTGGGGCGGATCTTCGGCGCCGTAGATGATCCCGGGGATCTTTTCGCCGGCACGACGCAGGCGGCGGCTCGCACCTTTCCCCACGTCCTGACGCGACTGTGCGTTGATTTCGAATTTCTGGGACATTTGATTACCTCAGTTCCATTGTTGTTGCCCGCCACCTGCGACCAGTGCCGGGCATTTCTCCTCAGCGAGACATCCTCATCGGAACATCTCGCTGATGGATTCTTCGCTGCTGACCCTGCGGATCGACTCGGCCAGGAGTCCGGCCAGGCTCAGCTGCGTGATCTTCCCGCACCTCTGTGCATCCGCCCTGAGCGGGATGGTGTCCGTGACCACCATGCCGTCGAGCGCCGATTCGGCGACCCGCGCCACGGCGTCGCCGGAGAGCACCGGATGGGTGATGTAGGCATACACCGCCAGCGCGCCCTCCTCTTTCAGCGCCTCGGCTGCCGTGCACAGGGTGCCTGCGGTATCGACGATGTCGTCCACCAGCACGCAGGTCTTGCCTTCCACGGCACCGATGACGTTCATCACCCGGCTCTCGTTGGGCTGCGGCCGGCGCTTGTCGATGATGGCCAGATCCAGATCGTTGGCCTGCTTGGCGATGGCGCGCGCCCGGACCACACCGCCCACGTCGGGTGAGACGATCATGGGGTTCGTGAGCCCGGCAGAGACCATGTGGTCCACCAGCACCGGTGATGCGTAGACGTTGTCCACCGGCATGTTGAAGAACCCCTGAATCTGGTCGGCGTGCAGGTCCACGGTGAGCAGGCGGTCGATGCCCACGCTGGTGAGCATGTCGGCGACCACCCGGGCGCTGATGGACACCCGGGCGGACCGCGGCCGGCGGTCCTGCCGGGCGTAGCCGAAATACGGAATCACGGCGGTGACCCGGGTGGCGGAGGCGCGGCGAATGGCGTCGGCCATCAGCATCAGCTCCATCAGGTTGTCGTTGGTCGGTGTGCACGTGGACTGCAGCAGAAACACGTCGTGCCCGCGCACGTTCTCGTCGATCTCCACCATCACCTCGCCGTCGCTGAAGCGATCGACGGTGGCGGCGCCCGTCTCGATACCGAGCAGGCCGGCAACGCTCCGGGCCAGCGCGCAATTCGCGCTGCCGCTGAATAGCATCAATTCGGACACGGGTTTGGGCTTCGCAGTCAGTGTCGGGCGGTCAAACATGGCTGGGGTGGTAGGACTCGAACCTACGAATGCCGGGATCAAAACCCGGTGCCTTACCAACTTGGCGACACCCCAGACGCTCGTCGCCCGGTTCCCCCGGGCGAAGGGGGCGCTATTCTGCTGTCACGCCCCGCGCCTGTCAAACGAGCCTGACTCGGCCGGGACAGGTGAAAACGCCTTAAATCAAAGGCTTATCTCGGCTCAGAGCCGCCACTCGCTCACCACCAGGCGCACCCGCGCATCGGCGCGAATCGCCGTGATCCGCGTCGGCAGGGCGCGGGCGCCCGCCGCCAGGGATTCGTAGCGCTCGAGCGCCACCGACCAGCCGAGCTGGGTGAAGCTGACGAACCGGCCCTCCTCGTCCCGGACCAGCGCCTCGGCCGGCACGCCGGACAACGGTGCGCCCTGGACCCAGGCCGGCAGCACGTCCAGCGGCAGGCTCCAGCCGAGCTGCTCGCGCATCACCCGGTCCGGCTCGCCCGCCATGACTACGCCCTGATCGTTGGCGATCCGCACCTCGTCCCGTTCGCGGACGATTCGAACCCTGCCCTGACCCAGCGGGCCCCACAGGTCCATCTCGAATCCCGCGCCACGCTGGTGCCAGAGCAGGTTGGCGGTGAAATGCTCGCCCGCCTCCGTCACCGCGACCTTGCCGCGCAGGACAAAGACCTCGGGGGCGGCGGGCAGCGGTGGCCTGGTCACGCACCCCGCACAGAGGAGGACAAGAAATACGTTTAGAAATAAGAGCTTATACACGTTGGTCGGAACGCCACTTGCGCTAGAATGCACAAGTTGCATCTGATCGGTGGGTTTCACCCGCGCCACCTCAATCCGGCCGGGCAGTTCCAGAGCATGGCGATATTGGCATACGGTGTGAGCTACCGCACGGCGCCCGTGGCGTTCCGGGAGCGTCTGGCGTTTCCGGAAGAAACGCTGGCCGATGCGCTGCAGACCGTGACCCGCACCATTCCCAGCGTCTCGGAAGCCGCCATCCTCTCCACCTGCAACCGCACCGAGCTGTATCTGTCCATGGATCCGAACCAGGAAAGGGGTGTGGTGGAGTGGCTCGCGCAGACGCGATCCATACCGGCCCACGAGTTGGATGCGGTCGCCTACAGCCATTGGGACCAGGATGCGGCGCGGCATCTGATCCGGGTGGCCTCGGGGCTCGACTCCCAGGTGCTCGGCGAGCCCCAGATCATGGGTCAGGTGAAGTCCGCCTACGATCTGGCGCGCACGGTCGGCACCGTCGGCCCGGAGCTGTCCCTGCTCTCGCAGATCACCCTGTCTGCCGCCAAGCGGGTGCGTACCGACACCGAGGTGGGCCGCAACCCGGTGTCCGTCGCCTATGCAGCGGTCACCCTGGCACAGCAGATCTTCACCGACCTCAGGGAGACCCACGCCCTGCTGCTCGGCGCCGGCGACACCATCCAGAAGGTGGCCGAGCATCTTTCCGAGATGGGCGTGGCCAGCATGGCCATCGCCAACCGGACGCTGACCAATGCCGAGGCCCTGGCCGCCCGTTTCGATGCGCTGCCGCTGCAGCTCACGGAGGTGGCTTCCCATCTCGCGGACTACGACATCGTCATCGCTTCCACCGGCAGCTCGCTGCCCATCATCGGTAAGGGTGCCCTGGAACACGCCATCCGGCAGCGACGGCACAGGCCGATCTTCGTGGTGGACATCGCCGTGCCCCGGGACGTGGAGCCGGAGGCCGCCGAGCTGCCGGACGTTTATCTCTACACCGTCGACGACCTGACCGAGATCATCGAGGAGAACGTCCGCTCCCGCCGGGCGGCGGCGGAGTCGGCTGAGACCCTGGTGACGGACGGCGCCAATCACTATCTCCGGGAGCGCCGTGCCCACCATGGCCAGGCGGTGCTCCGGCAGTTCCGCGACCGCGCCGCCGACGTTCAGCAGGCGGAGCTGGAAAGAGCGCTGAAGGACCTGGCTCGCGGTGCCGATCCGGAGGCAGTGTTGAAGGCGTTCAGCCGCAGCCTCACCAACAAGCTCATCCATCCCCCGACCACCGCGATCCGTGACGCCGCTGCGGATGGGCGTGCCGATCTCCTAGAATATCTGAAGACCCTCTACCACCTGGACTGACTGACCCATTCATGAGCCTCACCGATTCCATGACGGCCAAGCTGTCGGGACTGACCGACCGCTATGAGGAGGTGTCGGCGCTGCTGGCCGATCCGGAGGTCATGGCCGACCGCGATCAGTTCCGTGCGCTGTCCGTGGAATACGCCGAGCTCGAGCCGGTGATCGGCTGCTTCCGCAAGCACCAGGCGCTCGTTGGGGAGCTCCACGAAGCCCGGGTGCTGGCGGAGGACGAGGATGCGGACATCCGCGCGCTCGCCGCCGAAGATGCCGAACGGCTCAGCGACGCGCTCGCGGAGACGGAGACCACGCTCAAGACCCTGCTGCTGCCGAAGGACCCTCACGACGGTGCCAATGTCTTTCTGGAGATCCGCGCCGGCACCGGCGGTGACGAGGCCGCCATCTTCTCCGGCGATCTGTTCCGGATGTATTCGAAGTTCGCCGAGCAGAAGGGCTGGGCGCTGGAAGTGATGAGCGCGCGTCCCGGCGAGCACGGCGGCTACAAGGAGATCATCTCCCGCATCGCCGGAAAGGACGTGTACTCCCAGCTCAAATTCGAATCGGGCGCGCACCGGGTGCAGCGGGTGCCGGAGACGGAGTCCCAGGGTCGCATCCACACCAGCGCCTGCACCGTCGCCGTGATGCCGGAAGCGGACGAGATCGAGGCCATCGACATCGAGAAGAAGGACATCCGCGAGGATACCTACCGGGCGTCGGGCGCCGGCGGTCAGCACGTCAACAAGACAGACTCCGCCATCCGGCTGACTCACCTGCCCACGGGTATCGTGGTGGAATGCCAGGACGAGCGTTCCCAGCACAAGAACCGGTCGCGCGCCTACTCGCTGCTGCAGGCGAAGCTTCTGGACATGGCCCGCAGCGCACAGCAGGCGGAGGAGGCCGCCACCCGCCGTCTGCTGGTCGGCACGGGCGATCGCTCCGAGCGGATCCGCACCTACAACTTCCCGCAGAGCCGGGTCACCGATCACCGCATCAACCTCACCCTCTACAAACTGGGTGAGGTGATGGAGGGAGACCTGGACCTGGTGGTTCAGCCGCTCGTGCACGAGAACCAGGCCGAGCAGCTCAAGCACCTGGGAGACGGTTGAGTGAACGTCACCCTGGCAGGCTGGCTCGCGCGGCACACAGGCCTGCCACGCCTGGATCGGGAGCTGCTGCTGTGTCACCACCTGCAACTCAACCGGGCCGTGCTCATCGCCAGTCCGGAACGGCCGGTGGATCCTGCACGCCTCGAGCAGCTGGACCGCGATGCCGGCCGGCTGGCTGCCGGAGAGCCGCTGGCCTACCTCACCGGTGAGCGGGGATTCTGGGACTTCACCCTCAAGGTGACGCCGGACGTGCTCATCCCCCGACCGGAAACGGAAACCCTGGTCGAGGCGGCCCTCGCCCGGCTGCACCCCGGCGACCGGGTGGTCGATCTCGGCACCGGGAGCGGGGCGATCGCCATTGCGCTGGCGCGGAGCGCGGGGGCCGCCGTCGTGGCGGTGGACATCAGCCCCGCTGCCCTGACCGTCGCCCGGGAAAACGCGGCCCGACTGAAAGCCGCCGTGACCTTCGTCGAGGGCGACTGGCTCGCCGGGCTCGAGGGCCGGTTCCGGATGATCGTTGCCAACCCACCCTACGTCGCCGACGGGGACCCGCATCTCGACGCGCTCACGCACGAGCCGGCCCGGGCACTGCTCGGCGGGGCGGATGGTCTCGACGCCCTGCGCCGCATCGTCCGCCAGTCGCCGCACTATCTGGAACCCGGCGGCTGGCTGCTGCTGGAGCACGGTTACGATCAGGCCGAAGCGGTTGGCAACCTGCTCGCGGCGGCGGGTTTTGCGGACATCGCGCTCGTCCGCGACCTGGGCGGCCAGCCCCGCGTCACCCTCGGTCGGCTGGGAGCAGACCATGGAGCTGACTGACACCCAGCTGCTGCGTTACAGCCGGCAGATCATGCTGCCCGAAGTGGACGTGGCAGGTCAGGAGAGGCTGCTCGACGCCACCGTGCTGGTGGTCGGCCTCGGTGGCCTCGGCTCGCCGGTGGCGCTGTACCTGGCCGCCGCCGGCGTGGGCCGGCTGATTCTCAGCGATGACGACGACGTGGACCTGTCGAACCTGCAGCGGCAGATCGTGCACTCTGCAGCAGACGTGGGATCACCCAAGGTCGAGTCGGCGGCGAGGACCCTGCGTGCGCTCAATCCGGACGTGGCCCTGGAGCTCGTGCCCGAGCGGCTCGCCGGTGACCGGCTTGCGGACGTGGTGGCGCGCGCCACGGTGGTGGTGGATGCAACGGACAACTTCGGCACCCGGTTCGAGCTGAACGAAGCCTGTGTGGCAGCCGGAGTGCCGCTGGTTTCCGGGGCCGCCATCCGCTGGGAAGGTCAGGTGGCCGTCTTCGATCCCCGGGATCCTGCCTCCCCCTGCTACCGCTGCCTGTACGAGTCCGGCGACGATGGGGCGCTGAACTGCTCGGAGAACGGCGTCATCGCTCCGCTGGTGGGCATCATCGGCACCTGCCAGGCGATGGAAACGGTGAAGCTGATCGCCGGGGTCGGAGAGACCCTGACGGGCATCGTGCTCTACTTCGACGGTAAGCGGATGGAGTGGCGGCGGCTCAGGTTGCCGAAGTCGCCGGACTGTCCTGTGTGCGCAGGCTGAGGTCGTAGACGGCAGCCAGTGCGTCGAGCAGATCGAGGCGCACCCGGTCGAGGTCTTCCGGGCCACCCAGGTCGCGCACCTGGGTGACCGCGGTGTCGGTGAGGCCGCAGGGGTTGATGCGTGTGAACGGCTCCAGATCCATGTTCACGTTCAGCGCCAGGCCGTGGTACGAGCAGCCCCGCCGGACCCGGAGACCGAGCGAGCCGATCTTCGCACCTGCCACGTACACACCCGGCGCGTCGGGTCGCGCGGCCGCCCGGATGCCGTAGCCGTCCAGCACCCGGATCATCGACTGCTCGATGCCGGAAACAAGATCGCGAACGGAAAGTCCCAGCCTGCGAAGGTCGAAGAGCAGATAGCCGACGATCTGGCCCGGCCCGTGATAGGTCACCTGGCCACCCCGGTCGGACTGCACCACCTCGATATCGCCCGGCATGAGCAGGTGCTCGGCCTTGCCGGCCTGTCCCTGGGTGAATACCGGCTCGTGCTCCGTGAGCCAGATCTGATCCTCCGACGAGGCGTTCCTGGCATCCGTATAGTCGCGCATGGCGCGAAACACCGGCTCGTAGCGGGTACGCCCCAGATCCACCACCGTTGCCCGACGCTCGTCCGTCATCAGAGCACGAGCTTCACCAGCGGGTGCGCCATCAGCGCCTCGTGCAGCGCCTTGAGCTGCGGCTCGCCCGTGGCGCGGATGGAGAGCCGAACCGAGGTGTAGTTGCCCTCCCGGCTGCGGCGCTCTTCCACGGTCGCTTCCTCGAACCCTTCGTCATGCTCGCGGACGATGGCGACCACGGTGCTCACCAGCGTCTCGCTCGATGCGCCGATGACCTTGATCGGATAGTCAGCACACGGGAACTGGATACGGGGCTCTTCGTCCACGCTCACTCCGAGCCGAGCAGGTCCGCGATGAAGAGGCTGATCCAGTCCGCGAAGCGCGAGAACATGCCCGCCTCCTCCACGTTCGTGAGCGCGACCAGCGGCACACGTACCACCTCCTCGTCGTAGAGTGAGAGGATCAGCTCGCCGAGGGCGTCGCCTTCGGCAACGGGCGCTTCCACCGCCTTCGGAATCTTCAGCTCGGCCTTCAGATCGTCGTAAGAGCCGCGGGGAATGGTCACGGCGACCGGCGCTGCGAGGCCGAGCTCGATCTCGTCCGCCTCTCCGTAGTACAGCCGTTCGGTCTTCAGCGGCACGCCCGCGTCGTACAGCTTCTGGGTTTCGAAGTAGCGGAAGCCATAGGACAGCAGCTTCTGGCTCTCGCGCATGCGTGCCTCGTCACTGTCCGTGCCCATCACCACCGAGATCAGGCGCATGTTGCCCCTGAGCGCCGAGGCCACCAGGCAGAATCCGGCCTCCTCCGTGTGGCCGGTCTTCACGCCGTCCACCGTCTTGTCCCGCCAGAGCAGCCGGTTGCGGTTCGGCTGGTCGATTTCGTTGAAGGTGAAGGACCGCTCCGAGTACATGGCGTAGTGCGAGGGAAAGCGGTTGATCAGCGACACCGTCAGCTGCGCCAGATCCCAGGCCGATGTCTGGTGGCCTTCCGTCGGCAGCCCGGTGGCATTGACGAAGTGGCTGCTCGTCATGCCGAGCACCTCGGCCTGCTGGTTCATCATGGCGGCAAAGGCATCCTCGCTGCCGGCGATGTGCTCGGCCACCGCGATGCTCGCGTCGTTGCCGGACTGGATGATGATTCCCCGCAGCAGGTCCTCCAGCGGCACGGTGGTGCCTTCCCGGATGAACATGCGCGAACCGGGCGCCTGCCAGGCCTTGACGCTGATGGGCACCTGGTCCGTGAGGCGGGCGCGACCTGCATCGATCTCCTGAGCGGCGATGTAGGAGGTCATGATCTTGGTCAGGCTCGCGGGCGGCAGCGGCTCGTGGGCATTCTGCTCCACGAGCACGTCGCCGGTGTCCGCATCCATCAGCAGGTAGGAGCTGGCGGCAACCTGAGGCGGCGGGGGGATGATGGGTTTTTCTGCGGCATCGACGGATGTACCCGGAAGGAGCGCCAGGAACACCGCCAGAACCGCGACGGCTTTAACCATGTCTGCCTCGACAGTCTGATCTGGTGAGAAGCTTGGGCGCAGTGTACACCAGCCGCCGTTGTGTGCCGGACTGCCCGAGGTGCACCCGCCCTCAGTGCGGCAGAATCAGCGGCACGCCGTAGTCCGCGGCCCGGATCATCTCCTTGAGCCGCTCCGCCTCCGAGCGGCCCCGGACGGGTCCGAGGCGTACCCGGTACAGAGATTCGCCGGACACCTTGACCACGTAGGCCGGCGTCCCCGTCAGCGAGTTCAGTGCCGCCTTCAGGCGGTCTGCACGATTCAGGTCGGAGAAGGCTCCTGCCTGCAGCACGTAGTTCTCCCCCGGCTCCAGCACCTCGACCCGGACGCGCGCCGTGCCGACGGCGGCGAAACCGAGCTTGACGGCGGCGGCGTAGGACAGGTCGATGATCCGGTTGTCGTGGAAGGGGCCCCGATCGTTGATCCGAACGATGGTGGTCCGGCCGTTGTCGAGATTGGTGACCTTGGCATAGGTGGGGATCGGCAGCGTCCGGTGGGCGGCGGTGAGCTGGTACATGTCGAAGGGCTCGCCGCTCGAGGTCAGCCGGCCGTGGAACTTGCGTCCGTACCACGAGGCATTGCCCACGGCGTCGTAACCCTTGGCGGAATTCAGCACGTGGTAGGTCTTGCCGAGCACGGTGTAACTCGGCGGGTTGCCCCGCTTGGTCGGCCGCTCGTGACGGACTTCCGGGTCCGGCAGATCCGCGAGCCCACCGGGAATCACATGCGGCGGGCCGTCCTGCTCGGACTTCGGCGCCGGACCGGGGTAAGTGCCGCCTGGCCGGCTCTTGCCCGACTGGCAGCCGCCGGCCACGCAGAGGGCGGCGGTAAGCAGCAGGATGAAGACCGTCTGCTTCATGGTGCGCCGGACTGCGGGGCACGCTTTGCCGCGACGATGGCCTGGCTGAGCTCGTGGACGGCCAGCGCGTACAGGCTGCTGCGGTTGTAGCGGGTGATCACATGGAAGTTGTTCAGCCCCAGCCAGTACTCCGGGCCGTCCTCGAGCATCATCCGATAGAGCCCGGCAGCCGCCTTTGGATCCAGCCCCGACCCGTCCACGGCCACACCGAGCCCGCCGAGCTCCCCGACGGTGCGCTTGAGGTCGAGAGATTCGTTGGCGACGGTGTCCGCCGCTTTGTCATCCAGGCCGACCCGCAACACCACGAGCTCGCCGGAGCGCCAGCCATGACGCCTGAAGTAGTTGGCCACGCTGCCGATGGCGTCCGCCTCGTCCGTCCAGATGTCCCGGGCCCCGTCACCGTCGAAATCCACCGCGTAGGCTCGGTAGCTCGACGGGATGAACTGGCCGTAGCCCATGGCCCCCGCATAGGAGCCGGTGAAGAATGCGGGATCGCGGCCCTCCTCCCGAGCCAGGAGAAAATACTGGGTGAGCTCCTTTCTGAAGAAGCTGCCGCGCGGCGGGTAGTCGAAGGCCAGGGTGGTCAGCGCGTCGAGCACCCGGTAGCTGCCGGTGACCTGACCATACCGGGTTTCCACACCGAGAATGGCCACCACGTATTCCGGCGCCACGCCGTAGCGGCGTTCGGCTTCGGCGAGAAGCGCCTCGTTCGCATTCCAGAACGCCACCCCCTGAGAGATGCGGGGCTCCTTCAGGAAGATGTTCCGGTACTCGTACCACTCGAGCGTGCGTTCTGCCGGCCGTGCTATGGATTCGAGCACCTTGTCCTGACGCTGCGCCTGCTCGAACGCAGCGAGCAGCGCCTGAGCCTCGAAACCGTGCTCGCTGACCAGCTCGGCCACGTAAGCCTGAACGTCCGGGCGATCCGCGTAGTTCGCCCACGCGGCACCCTGCGCGGCCAGCAGCCAGGCAGCCAGCAACATTCCCACGGTTGTCCTCATCGAAAGCATTCCACTCTGCATCCTCTCAGCGGAACTTGCCGGTGCTGCGGGCACCGAGGGCCATGATCACGCCGAATCCCGTCAGCAGCGTGATCGCCGAGGTCCCGCCGTAGCTGACGAGCGGCAACGGCACCCCCACGACCGGCAGCAGGCCCGAGACCATGGCGATGTTGACGAACACGTAGACGAAGAACGTGAGCGTGAGCGCGCCGGCAAACAGCCGCCCGAACGTGTTCTGCGCCCGGGCCGAGAGCACCAGGCCGCGCGCGATGATGCACACGTAGAGCGCGAGCAGCAAGGAGATGCCGATGAAACCGAACTCCTCACCGACCACGGCGATGATGAAGTCGGTCTGGCTCTCCGGCAGGAACTCGAGATGGCTCTGCGTGCCCTGAAACAGCCCCTTGCCCTGGAGCCCCCCGGAGCCGATGGCCGTGGTGGACTGAATGATGTTCCAGCCGGCGCCCAACGGGTCGCTCTGGGGATCGAACAGGGTGAGGATCCGCTGCCGCTGGTAGTCCTGCAGCGTGTACCAGAGGCCGGGCGCCGCGGCCGCGATCAGCAGCAGCGCGAAACCGATCCAGCGCCAGTAGAGGCCGGCCAGCACCACCACCGCGAATCCCGCCCCTGCCACCAGGATTCCGGTGCCCAGATCGGGCTGAACGATGATGAGGCCCGCGGGGACGGCGACGATAGCCAGCGCAATCACCACGTCCGTGAATCGGGGCGGCAGCGGGCGGTCGTGAAAGTACCAGGCCACCATCATGGGTGCGGCGATCTTCATCAGCTCGGACGGCTGAAAGCGGAATACGCCGGGAATCTCCAGCCAGCGCTGGGATCCCTTGACGGTGACGCCGGCCAGCAGCACCAGCACCAGCAGCACCAGGCCGAGCAGATAGGCGAGCGGCGCCCAGCGCAGGTAGAAGCTGGGATCGAGCTGGGCCGCCACCACCATGGCCAGGACCGCCATCCCCATGCGCAGTAGCTGGTTGTCGAACACCGCCATGTCCCGATTGACCGCGCTGTAGAGCACCACCAGCCCGAACCCGATCACGGCCGCCAGCAGCAGTAGCAGAATGGGGTCGAGGTGGACCCGCCGCAGCTGGTCGCGGGCAGACACCGAGCGACCGCCCGGCAGGGTCCGCACGAAGTCGTAGTTGCTCACGGCCGCACCGCCAGGTCGAGCTGCGGCAGCAGGTAGAAGTCCAGCACCTCGCGGGCCACCGGTGCGGCGACCGCGCTGCCGCCGCCGCCGTTCTCCACCAGCACGGACAGCGCGATCTGCGGATCGTCCGCCGGCGCGAAGGCGATGAACCAGGCGTGCTTGCGGCTGTACTCGTCGAGCAGCTCCTCGTCGTACTCCTCGCCCTGCTTGATGGCCACCACCTGCGCCGTTCCCGACTTGCCGGCAATCCGGTAGGGGATGTTGTCCATGCCGATATAAGCCCAGGCTGTGCCGTTCTGGCCGTAGCCCTTGTTGCCCCGGTGGACCACGTCCTCCATGGCATCCACCATGCGTTCCCAGTCGTCGGGCGTTGGGCCGATCACGTCCGGCAAAGGCCGGGGCGGGTCGTACTCGAACGGTGGCTGCTCGTCAGCCGTCAGCTTCAGCATCCGCGGCCGAACCACACGACCGCGGTTGGCCAGGACGGCGGTCATGGTGGCGAGCTGCAGCGGCGTGACCAGCAGGTCCCCCTGGCCGATGCCGAGGTTGACGTTGTCGCCTGGATACCAGGGTTCGCCCTTGGCGCCCTGCTTCCAGATGGGATCGGGCATGAGGCCACGACTCGCAGCCTCCACGTCCACAGAGATCTGCTCGCCGATGCCGAACTGGCGCGCGAACGCATTGAGCTGCTTGATGCTGAGGCGAGTCGCCAGATCGTAGAAATAGACGTTCGCCGAGCGGTAGATGGCCCGGTGCAGATTGACCTTGCCCTGCCCTCCGGCATTCCCCGGCTTCCAGCTCCAGTCCCGGTAGATGCGATCCTGGTGCGGGAGCCGGAACCAGCCCTTGTCGATGACCTCCTCGTCCCAGGTCACCACCCCATTGGCCAGACCGGCGAGGCCCACCACCGGCTTGAAGGTAGACCCCGGAGAGTACTGCCCGTTCACCGCCCTGTTGAACATGGGCGTGTCGAGGCTCGACACCATGGTCTGGTACTGATCCGCGGAGATGCCGGTGACGAACAGGTTCGGGTCGTAGCCCGGATTGCTCACCAGGGCCAGCACGCCACCGGTTTTCGGGTCGAGCGCCACGATGGCCCCGCGACGCTCGCCGAGCGCGGCGGTGGCGGCGATCTGCAGGCGGCTGTCCAGATGCAGGGTGATGTCGGCTCCGGAGGTCGGCGGCTCGATGTCGAGCACCTGGCGGATACGGCCGTGGGCGTTGATCTCCACCCGCTGGTAGCCCACCTCACCGTGCAGCGAGCGCTCGTAGAAACCTTCCACGCCGCGACGGCCGATGAACTCCGTGGCGCTGTAGTTCGAGCTGTCGTGCGCGTCGAAGCCGCGCAGGTCCTCCTCGCTGATGCGCCGCACGGAGCCTACGGCATGCGCCATCACCGCGCCGAAGGGATAGTGCCGCTTGAGCTCCGTGCGCACCTCGACCCCCGGCAGCCGGTGGCGGTTCACCGCGAGCCGCGCGACTTCGGCCTCGGAGAGCGATTCCCGCAGGGTGACGGCCTCGTACGGACGGCGCCGGCGCTTCAGCCGTTTCTCGTAGTTCTCGAGATCGGCCTCGTCGATGTCCACCAGGGTGCGCAGCTCGTCGAGCAGCACGTCGAGATCGGCGATCCGCTCGGCGACCAGGGCCAGTGCGGATACCGGACGGTTCTCCGCGAGCAGCACGCCGTTGCGGTCATAGATCAGCCCTCTCGGCGGGGCGAGCGGCTGGACCTGGATGCGGTTCTCGTCGGAACGGGTGCGGTAGGTGTCGTAGTCGACGATCTGCAGCTGAACGAGCCGCGCCACCAGCACGCCCACGAGCACCATGGCGATGGCGAACAGCGACGTCGCGCGGACGGCGAAGCTACGCCGCTCCGAGGACGGATCGTTCAGAGGCAGTGATCGTGCCATAGGCGACTACACGGTGATCTGGGGGGATCGCTAGCCCCGATGATAAGGATGTCCCTGCAGCAGCGTCCAGGCTCGGTACAGCTGCTCTGCAAGCATCACGCGAACCAGCTGGTGGGGAAAGGTCAGCGCAGACAGCGACAGCGTTTCCCGGGCCCGCGCCAGACAGCCCGGCGCCAGACCATCCGCACCGCCGATCAGAAAGCTGACATCGTTGCCCTGCATCCGCCAATTGTCCAGCATTCCGGCCAGCGCTTCCGTGCTGCAGGTCCGCCCGTCCACGGCCAGCGCCACCACGTGATCCGCGGTGCCGATCCGGGCGAGCATGCGCTCACCCTCCGCCGCCAGGATCCTGTCCGTGGCCCACCCCTTGCGGCTCGCCGGCTCGATCTCCACGAGCTCCAGGGGACAGTTCCTGGGCATCCGCCGGGCATAGTCCTCGAAGCCCGCCGCGACCCAGTCCGGGCTCCTGGCCCCGACGGCGAGCAGCCGGAGCTTCACACCTTGGATTCAGAATCCGTGGTGGGCAGATCCTGCCAGAGTCGCTCCAGGTCGTAGAACTTGCGCGTTTCCGCCTGCATCACGTGCACCAGCACGTCGCCGAGGTCCACCAGCACCCATTCGTGGGTCTCCCGACCCTCCACGCCCCTGGGTGGATTCGACGCTTCTTTTGCCGCCTCGATCACATGATCGACAAGAGATTTGACGTGGCGGTTGGAACTGCCACTGACGATGATCATGTAATCGGTGATGTCGGTGAGGTCGGCCACGGGGAGGGTAACGAGGTCGCGGCCTTTGGAGTCTTCGAGGGTGTCTACAACGAGGTCACGCAGCGCTTCTGGTGTCACGCAGTACTCCTGTGCGGTTGAGGACGATGTCTGCTTTGCTGATCCGAATGTCTGGGCTCCTGTAGTCGTGGGTTGACACTTCGCCTGCCATCCGCCCGGTCAGGAACCGTACAGATGGTGCGCCCTAATATAAGTTGCCACCGGTGGCGGGAGCAAATGGCTCACGTCCCGGCCTTCGGCGATCGCGGTCCGGATATCCGCCGCCGCGATCTCCTTCATGGCATTGTCCACCATCAGGATGCCGCCACTGTGACAGCCCGAGAGCGACGCGACGCGGTGTCGCTCGATCAGGGCCCGCATGTCCTCACCGAGCGCCGGGAACGGTCCCGGACGGGTCAGCACCACCAGATTGGCCAGCTTCAGCACCTCCCGCCAGCGATGCCAGGTCGGCAGCAGGGCGAAGGCATCGCTGCCGATCACCCAGCTCAGGCAGGCATCCGGCGAGCGCTCCCTGATCGCCTCCAGCGTTTCCACGGTGTAGGACGGCCGCGAGCGTCGCATTTCCCGGTCGTCGGGAACCAGGCGGGCGTCACCGGCGCAGGCCAGCTGCAGCATGGCCCAGCGGTGCTCGAGGCTCGCACCGGTGTCTGTTTTATGGGAGGGCCTGGCAGACAGCACCAGCCGGAGCTCGTCGAGGCCCAGCACCCGGCAGACCACGTCCGCCGCGTGCAGGTGGCCCAGGTGAACGGGATCGAAGGTGCCGCCGAACAGACAGATCAACGGTGCCGGACTTCGCCGTTGCCGAAGACGACGAACTTCTGGCAGGTCAGTCCTTCCAGACCCACCGGCCCCCGGGCGTGCAGCTTGTCCGTGGAGATGCCCACCTCGGCGCCCAGACCGAACTCGAAGCCGTCCGCGAACTGGGTGGACACGTTCACCATCACCGAGGCCGAATCCACCTCGGCCAGAAACCGGCGCGAGTGGGCGTAATTGCTGGTGACGATGGTGTCGGTGTGGTGCGAGCCGTAGGTATTGATGTGCTCGATGGCCTGGTCCAGCCCGTCGACGACCCGCACGGACAGCAGCGGGCCGAGATACTCCGTGTGCCAGTCCTGCTCGGTTGCCGCCTCCACCGCGATCCGTGACCGGGTGCGTTCGCAGCCCTTCAGCGTCACGCCCGCCTCGGTGTAGGCCGCCAGCAGCCGCGGCAGGATCCGATCCGCCACCGCGTCGGCCACAAGAAGCGTCTCCAGCGCGTTGCAGACGGCATACTTCTCGGTCTTGGAATTCACGGCCACGGCCAGCGCCATGTCCAGATCCGCATCGTTGTCGATGTAGACGTGGCAGATACCGTCCAGATGCTTGATCACCGGAATGGTGGACTCGGCGCTGATCCGCTCGATGAGGCTCGGGCCGCCGCGCGGCACGATGATGTCCACGCAGTCCTTCATCTTCAGCAGCTCGCCCACGGCCTGACGATCCGTGGTGCTCACCAGATGCACCACCCCTTCCGGCAGTCCGGCTGCCCCCAGACCCCGCCGGATGCACCCGGCGATGGCCCGGTTCGACTCGATCGCCTCCGAGCCGCCGCGCAGGATGCAGGCGTTCCCCGACTTCAGACACAGGGCGGCGGCATCCACGGTGACGTTCGGCCGGCTCTCGTAGATGATGCCGATCACGCCCAGCGGCACGCGCATGCGACCAACCTGGATGCCCGTGGGACGGTAGGCCAGATCCGTGATCTCACCCACCGGATCCGGCAGGGCGTCCACCTGCAGCACGCCTTCGATCATGCGATCGATGGCGGCGTCATCCAGCAGCAGGCGGTCGACCAGCGGGGCGTCCAGGCCGTTTTTCGCCGCCCGCTCCATGTCGATGCGATTCGCCGCCTTGAGCGCGGCCCGATCCTCTCCGAGGGCATGGGCGATGGCGGCGAGCGCGCGCGATTTGACCCCGGTGGGCGCTGCCGCGATGACGCGGGATGCCGCCCGGGCGGCCTCGCCCACGCCCCGCATGTAGCCGGCGATGTCCATTTCCCTGGTGTGTTCTGATGCGCTGCTCATGATGATCCTGCCCGGCGTCCGGCCTGCGGGCCTGCACGTGGGCCGGCCATTATACGCCCTGAGCGGGCCGGTCACCCCCGAAGCTTGTTCACCAGCCGGGTCAGCTCCTGCAGTCGCTCCCGGGGCAGCTGCAGCTGCAGCAGGCTCTGCTTGATCTCCGCCTCGATGGGCAGCAGCTCCGAGAGCCGCCAGCCCACCGAACGGGCGTCATTCAGGTCGATGTCCAGATTCAGCTTCTGCACACCCGGGTGCGTGAGCAGCTCGGTGAGCAGCTCCACCAGGTCCCGGTGTTCGGCACTGACCGTCATGACCGGCTCTTCCGGCAGGTAGGCGACGCGCCCGAGGAGCAGGTGGTCGCTCTGCTCGCGAACGTCCCGGACCCTGAATTTCCGACCCCCGCGCACGGTGATGCCGAGCCGGCCGTTGCCGAGCTGATTGAAGTCGACGATGTGGGCCTCGGTGCCGATGTCGAAGAGCCTCGGTCCGGGACGGTCGGCCCGCCAGGTGTCGCTGCCCTGGCGGATGAGCACCACACCGAACGGGCTCTCGTCCCGCAGGCAGCGACTCACCAGGCCCAGGTAGCGCGGCTCGAAGATCTGCAGCTGCAGGTTGCCGCCCTGGAACAGGACGGTGCCCAGCGGAAACAGCGGTAGCTCGGTCTCGGTGGGATCCATGGCCGCACTCTACCACCCCGTGCCGACGTCCGTACCGCGACCAGCCCCTGGCGGCGCCTGCGCCAGCGCAGACGTGGCAGATCGGGCGCTGCTAGACTGCGCGCCGTGGATTGGCTGCAGATCATCACCCTCGCGCTCGTGCAGGGCATCACCGAGTTCCTGCCCATCTCCAGCTCCGCACACCTGATCCTGGTGGCGAAATTCGGCAGCTGGGGAGATCAGGGCCTGGCATTCGACGTTGCCGTGCACCTGGGCACCCTGACGGCGGTCTGCCTCTACCTGCGGCAGGATCTCGGCCGCTACCTGACCAGCGGTGTCCGCTTCGCCGCCGGGCGGGGCGCCGATGCGGACCTCCAGGAGATGCTGAAGGTCGGTCTGGCGACCTTGCCCGTGGTGGTCGGCGGGGTGCTGCTGCAGGAGGACGTGGAGGGTCGGCTGCGAGCCACCACCGTCATCGCCACCACGACCATCGTCTTCGGCCTGGTGCTGGCGGTCGCCGACCGGTTCCGGGGCACCCGGGAAACGGTGACCTGGACCCAGGCCGGGCTCATCGGCCTGGCGCAGGCGCTGGCGCTGGTGCCCGGCACCTCGAGATCCGGAATCACCATCACGGCGGCCCTGTTCCTCGGCCTGACCCGCCAGTCGGCCGCCCGCTTTTCATTCCTGCTCTCCATTCCCACCATCGCCGGTGCGGCGCTGCTGATGCTCGTCGAGCTGATCGCCGCGCCCGAGCCGGCGTTATGGGGAGACCTGCTGATGGGTGCAGTGCTGGCCGGCGTTTCCGCCTACCTCTGCATCTCGGCGTTCATCGCCCTGGTGGAGCGGACGGGCATGCTGCCTTACGTTATTTACCGTATTGCGTTGGGGATTGTTCTCTTTTTAGCCGGCGCTGTTTATTAGGCCGGCGGAGCCGGCCGTTGCCGGCACCTGCGGTGCCGCACGCTCTAGGTCCCAGCACTCGCTGTTACTACGACGCTTCAGATCTGTTATTCAGTTCGTTCGCGACGAACGAACGGCTCGACGGCTCTGAAGCGTCGTAGTAATCCAAGTATTACGACCCCGGAGCGGCCGGCACCTCTGGTGCCGGCACCACCTGTCTCGCATGCGAGACAGGTGGTCAAAAGGGTATATCGTCGTCGAAGTCGTCGTCCGACAGGGTGGCGGCATTGCTGCTCGCGGGCGGGCCCGCGTAGGCGTTTCCGGAGTCTTCGAATCCCGTCGGCGCGCCGCTGCCGCCGCGGGAGTCCAGCATCTGCATATCCCGAGCCATGATCTCGGTGCGATAACGCTTCTGGCCGTCCTGCTCCCAGCTCGAGGTGCGCAGGCTGCCCTCGATGTAAACCTTGGAGCCCTTCTTCAGATACTCGCCGGCAATTTCCGCCAACCGGGCGAAGCACACCACGTTGTGCCACTCGGTGCGTTCCTGCTGCTCGCCGGAGGTGCGGTCCCGCCAGCTCTCGCTGGTGGCGACGCTGAAGCTCGTCACCGGGGTGCCACCCTGGGAGTAGCGGGTTTCCGGGTCCCGGCCCAGATTGCCGATCAGAATGACTTTGTTGATTCCCCGTGCCATGTTTCGTCCTCGGTTCTCTTGTCCTCGATTCTGTTCGGACTCGCGTCGCGCCCGCTTCTGTCGGCAGGCGTCCCGGTTCGTTCAGGGGCGCCAATATACTGCATCGGGGTGTCGGAAGGCAGGGCACGCACCGGGAACCACGCCCGCCGATGCCTACGGACCGGGTCAGCGGTCGCCCCCTGTCAGGAGACTGGGGCCTTGCGGTTGCCCCGCGGAAACCATCCGGCTATGTTGCCGGGTTTCCCTGCTGATCGGGCACAAACGACACGTGGATACCATCTCCATCCGGGGGGCGCGGACCCACAACCTGCGCAACGTCAATCTGGAGATCCCGAGGGACAGGCTCATCGTCATCACCGGGCTGTCCGGGTCCGGGAAGTCGTCGCTGGCGTTCGACACCCTGTACGCCGAAGGCCAGCGACGCTACGTCGAATCCCTCTCCGCCTACGCCCGGCAGTTCCTGTCCATGATGGAAAAGCCGGACGTGGACCACATCGAGGGGCTGTCTCCCGCCATCTCCATCGAGCAGAAGTCCACGTCCCACAACCCCCGCTCGACGGTGGGCACGATCACCGAGATCTACGACTACCTGCGCCTGCTGTTCGCCCGGGTGGGCGAGCCACGCTGCCCGCACCACGACGAGCCCCTGGCGGCACAGACCGTCAGTCAGATGGTGGACCAGGTGCTGGCCCTGCCGGCGGACAAACGGGTGATGATCCTGGCGCCCGTGGTTTCCGAGCGTAAGGGCGAGCACCTGCACGTCTTCTCCGAGCTCATGAGCAATGGCTTCATCCGGGCCCGGATCGACGGCATCGTGGTGGATCTGGATGAAGCGCCGACGCTGGACAAGAACAAGAAGCACACCATCGAGGCGGTGGTGGACCGGCTGCGCATCCGCGACGACATGCAGCAGCGCCTGGCCGAGTCCTTCGAGACCGCGCTGGAGCTGACCGACGGTCTGGCCCGGGTGGCCGATATGGATGACGGCAAAGCGCCCGAGCTGGTCTTTTCCGCCCGCTTCGCCTGCCCGGTGTGCGGCTACAGCATCCCGGAGCTGGAACCGCGCATGTTCTCCTTCAACAACCCGGCCGGTGCCTGCCAGGAGTGCGACGGGCTGGGCGTGAAGCAGTTCTTCGATCCGGGCCTGGTGGTGGCGGACGAGGACCTGACCCTGGCGGAAGGTGCGATCCGAGGCTGGGACCGGCGCAACGTCTACTACTTCCACATGCTCTCGTCGCTGTCCACCCACTACGGTTTCGACGTCGAATCGCCGTTCAAGGCGCTCTCCAAGAAGCACCGCGACGCGATCCTCTTCGGGAGCGGCAGCGAGCGAATCGACTTCAGCTACGTGAACGACCGCGGCGACGTGATCCACCGGCGGCACCGGTTCGAAGGCGTGATTCCCAACATGGAACGCCGCTACCACGAGACCGACTCGAGCATGGTGCGGGAAAACCTGCAGAAGTATCTCCGCGTGCGGAACTGCCCGGAGTGCGGCGGTACCCGCCTGAAGCAGGAGTCGCGACACGTATTCATCGATGGGGTCAATCTGCCGGCGGTGACGTCCGGCTCCGTGGAAGGCACGCTGGACTACTTCAAGGGGCTGAAGCTGACCGGGCGGCGCGGTGAGATCGCCGACAAGATTCTGAAGGAGATCCGTGCCCGGCTGCAGTTCCTGGTGGACGTGGGGCTCAACTACCTCACCCTGGATCGCAGCGCCGACACCCTGTCCGGCGGCGAAGCGCAGCGGATCCGGCTGGCGAGCCAGATCGGTGCGGGGCTGGTGGGCGTGATGTACATCCTGGACGAACCTTCCATCGGCCTGCACCAGCGCGACAACGAGCGGCTGCTGCGCACGCTCACCCACCTGAGGGATCTCGGCAATACGGTGCTGGTGGTGGAGCACGACGAGGAGGCGATCCGCACGGCCGACTTCGTGATCGACATCGGGCCCGGCGCCGGTGTGCACGGCGGCGAGATCGTGGCCGCCGGCTCGCTCGACAAAGTGCTCAAGTGCAGAAAGTCACTCACAGGTCAGTATCTCTCGGGCAAGAAATCGATCCCGATCCCGAAGAAGCGCACCCCCTACAACCCGGAAAAGGTCGTGCGCCTGCTCGGCGCCCGCGGCAACAACCTCCAGGACCTCTCGGTGGACATACCCTGCGGGCTGTTCACCTGCGTGACCGGCGTGTCCGGCTCGGGCAAGTCCACGCTCATCAACCAGACGCTGTACCCGGTCAGCGCGATCGCGCTCAACAAAGCCACTACGCTGACCGCGGCGGAGCACGACGACGTGGAAGGGCTCGGGCACCTGGACAAGGTGGTGGACATCGACCAGAGCCCCATAGGCCGCACGCCCCGCTCCAATCCGGCCACCTACACGGGTCTGTTCACCCCCATCCGCGAGCTGTTCGCCCAGACTCAGGAGGCGAGGGCACGGGGCTACAAGCCGGGCCGCTTCAGCTTCAACGTCAAGGGCGGGCGCTGCGAAGCCTGCCAGGGCGACGGCGTGATCAAGGTGGAGATGCACTTCCTGCCGGACATCTACGTGCCCTGCGACGTCTGCAAGGGCAAGCGTTACAACCGCGAAACCCTGGAAGTCCGCTACAAGAACAAGAACATCTACGAGGTGCTGGACATGACCGTCGAGGACGCCCTGGCATTCTTCGACGCCGTGCCCATGCTCAGCCGCAAGCTGCAGACCCTGATGGACGTGGGGCTCTCCTACATCCGCCTCGGGCAGAGCGCCACCACCCTCTCCGGCGGCGAGGCCCAGCGGGTGAAGCTGTCCCGGGAGCTGTCGAAGCGGGACACCGGTCAGACCCTGTACATCCTGGATGAGCCCACCACCGGCCTGCATTTCCACGACATCGCCCAGCTCCTGGACGTGCTCCATCGGCTGCGCGACCACGGCAACACGGTGGTCGTCATCGAGCACAACTTGGACGTGATCAAGACGGCGGACTGGATCATCGACCTGGGTCCCGAGGGGGGTTCCGGCGGCGGTCGGATCGTGACCGTGGGCACGCCGGAAGACGTGGCGAAAAAGAAAGGCTCCCACACCGGCCGGTTCCTGAAGCCCCTGCTTGCCTGAGCGAGCAGGCGTGCTTGCCTGAGCGAGCAGGCGTGCTCGCAGCGCCCGGCGGGATCGCCACCCCCTGAAAAGCACAACGCCCGGGCCGCTGTGCGCGGACCGGGCGCTTCTATTCACGGAAGGCGCCGGAGCGTGAAGCGGGGCTACCGCTGCTCGGCTTCCGCGGCCTCTTCGGTCTCCGCTTCGGCATAGTCGAGGTCTTCCTCCTCGACACGGGGGCGGTCCACCAGCTCGATGTAGGCCATGGGTGCGGCGTCTCCGGGACGGAATCCGCACTTCAGAATCCGGGTGTAACCACCCGGGCGGTCCGCATACCGCGGGCCGATCTCGGTGAAGAGCTTGCCCACCGCCGCTTTGCTGCGGGTGCGCGCAAACGCCAGCCGGCGGTTGGCCACGGAATCGGTCTTGGCCAGCGTGATCAGCGGCTCGGCGACCCGACGCAGCTCCTTGGCCTTGGGCAGGGTGGTCTTGATGACCTCGTGCTCGATGAGCGACGCGGCCATGTTCTTGAACATGGCCTGGCGATGGGAGCTGTTTCTGCTCAGCTGTCGTCCACTCTTGCGATGACGCATGGTTCTATATCCTCAGTCGTCCGAGCGCAGGCTCGCCGGGGGCCAGTTCTCCAGGCGCATGCCCAGGGAGAGGCCACGGGAAGCCAGCACGTCCTTGATCTCGGTCAGGGACTTCTTGCCCAGATTCGGCGTCTTCAGGAGCTCCACTTCCGTGCGCTGGATGAGATCACCGATGTAGTAGATGTTTTCCGCCTTCAGGCAGTTGGCAGAGCGCACCGTGAGCTCGAGATCGTCCACGGGCCGGATCAGGATCGGGTCGATCTCGTCTTCCTTCTCCTCCACCTGCACCTGGGTGTCGCCTTCGAGGTCCACGAACACCGCCAGCTGCTGCTGGAGAATGGTGGCCGCCCGACGGATGGCGTCTTCCGGGTTGATGGTACCGTTGGTCTCCAGGTCCAGAATCAGCTTGTCCAGGTCGGTGCGCTGCTCTACGCGGGCGCTCTCGACGCTGTAGGACACACGCTTCATCGGGCTGTAGGTGGCGTCCAGGCGCAGCACGCCAATTGGGCGGCTCTCCTCTTCGTCCTCCTCCAGGCTGTCGACCGGCACGTAGCCGCGACCACGGGTTACCCGAGCTTCGATGCGGATCGCACCGTTCTCGTTCAGCGTGCAGATGACGTGATCCGGGTTGGCGATCTCCACGTCCTGGGTCAGCTGGAAGTCTCCAGCCGTTACCTGACCGGTGCCGTCCTTGGACAGGCTGATGATGGCCTCGTCCTGGTTGTGCAGCACGGCCGCGATACCCTTCAGATTCAGCAGGATGTCGATCACATCCTCCTGAACCCCTTCGATGGTGCTGTATTCGTGCAGGACGCCGTCGATCTGAACCTCGGTGATCGCGCAGCCGGGCATGGACGACAGCAGGATTCTCCGCAGCGTGTTGCCCAGCGTATGTCCGAACCCACGCTCCAGCGGCTCCAGGGTCACGCGTGCCCGCGTCTTGGCAATCTCCTGGACGTCGATGTGGCGAGGTGTCAGAAACTCTGTAACGGACTGTGCCATGTGACTTCGTTCTCCTTGAGCCTGCTTACTTGGAGTAGAGCTCGACAATGAGGTTTTCGTTGATTTCGGGGGGCAGTTCCACCCGATCCGGATAGCGCCGGAACACCCCTTCCATCTTCGTGGAATCCACGTCGACCCACTCCACCGGCGCACGCTGGCTGGCGAGCTGCAGCGCTGCCTGAATCCTGAGCTGTCCGCGCGACTTCTCGGTCACGGACACCACGTCCTCCGGGGATACCTGGTAGGACGGAATATTCACCGACTGGCCGTTCACCAGAATGGAACGGTGAGACACCAGCTGTCGGGCCTCCGAGCGTGTGGAGCCGAAACCCATGCGGTAGACCACGTTGTCCAGCCGGGATTCCAGCAGCCGCAGAAGGTTTTCGCCCGTGGCGCCGCGCTGACGATCCGCCTTCTTGTAGTAGTTGCGGAACTGCTTCTCCAGGACGCCATAGATGCGGCGCACCTTCTGCTTCTCACGCAGCTGCACCGCGTAGTCGGACAGACGTGTCCGACGGGCGCCATGCTGCCCCGGCGGATTGTCGATCCGGCACTTGGAGTCGATCGGACGCACGCCGCTCTTGTGGTACAGGTCCGTACCTTCGCGGCGCGCCAGCTTGAGTTTGGGTCCAATGTATCGGGCCATTCCCTACCTCTGTCTATCTCTTGCGGCTCGAGCCCCGGGGCTCGCCCTTATACCCGCCGTTTCTTCGGCGGCCGACAGCCGTTGTGCGGGATCGGCGTCACGTCGGAAATACTGTTGATCTTCAGCCCCGCGGCATTCAGTGCCCGCACGGCGGACTCGCGTCCCGGCCCCGGGCCCTTGACCAGCACGTCCACGCTCTTCATGCCGTTTTCCACGGCAGTCGTGGACGCCTTCTCGCAGGCAACCTGTGCCGCAAACGGCGTGCTCTTCCGGCTTCCCCGGAATCCCGATCCACCGCTCGTCGCCCAGCAGACCGTGTTGCCCTGGCGGTCGGTGATCGTGATGATCGTGTTGTTGAAGGAAGCGTGGATGTGGGCTACGCCATCTACCACGATTCGCTTTGCACCTTTCTTCTCGGCCATCTTTTTCCTTCCGGACACGCTCGAGGTCGTATCACTTGTTGTTACTACGACGCTCTAGATCTGTTGTGCCGTTCTTTCCTCTAAATCACGCTCAGCGTTCGTTCGCTTGCACTACTACGACGCTTCAGAGCTGCCTTTCTTCCTTAGGTCACGCTCAGCGTCTGTTAACTTGCACTACTACGACGCTTCAGAGCTGCCTTCAGTTCGTTCCTGATTCGCTTACCCAGCACCTACTTGCGGATCGGGCGGCGGGGGCCCTTGCGGGTCCGGGCGTTGGTGCGCGTCCGCTGACCACGAACCGGCAGTCCGCGGCGGTGGCGGATACCCCGGTAGCAACCCAGATCCATGAGCCGCTTGATCGCCATGTTCTTCTCACGGCGCAGATCACCCTCGACGCTCATCTTCGCAATCTCGTTGCGGATCGCGTCCAGCCTGTCTTCCGGCAGATCCTGGATCTTCACGCTCGGATTGACGCCGACGGCCTCGCAGATCTTCGCGGCGGTGGTGCGACCGATACCATAGATATAGGTCAGCGAGATGCCCGCGTGCTTGTTGTCCGGGATGTTGATACCGGCAATACGTGCCATGCGATTAAGCTCCTGTTTTCCCTGACGCCATCAGCCCTGGCGCTGCTTGTGCCGCGGTTCAGTGCTGCAGATCACGCGCACCACACCGTTGCGCTTGATGATTTTGCAACCCCGGCAGATTTTCTTTACTGATGCTCTGACTTTCATTTGCTACCTCTCAAGATCGCTCGCCCCGCTACCGTACCCGGGCGTTGCGGCCGTATCCCTTCAGATTCGATTTTTCCATCAGCTTGGCGTACTGGCTGGACATGAGGTGTGACTGCACCTGCGACATGAAATCCATTGCCACGACCACGACGATGAGCAGCGCCGTGCCGCCGAGCTGGAACGTGATGTTGAACGCCACGATCATGAACTCCGGCAGCAGGCAGACGGCGGTGACGTAGGCCGCGCCGAACACCGTCAACCGGGTGATCACATCGTCGATGTACTTCGCCGTCTGCTGACCGGGACGGATACCGGGTACGTAGGCACCCTGTCGCTTCAGGTTGTCCGCCACGTCCTTCGGATCGAACATGATGGCGGTGTAGAAGAAGCTGAAGAAAATGATGCCGCCCGCAAACAGCAGGATGTAGAGCGGCTGACCCGGAGAAAGCACCAGCGCGATCTGCTGCAGCCAGTCCATACCCGGCGAGTTACCGAACCATTGCGCCATGGACGCGGGCGCGAGCAGCAGGCTCGAAGCGAAGATGGCCGGAATGACACCCGCCATGTTGATCTTCAGCGGCAGGTGCGAGCTCTGCCCCTGATAAACGCGCCGACCCTGCTGGCGCTTCGCATAGTTCACGGTGATCCGGCGCTGGCCGCGCTCGACGTAAACCACCAGACCGACGATGGCGATGGCCAGAAACGCGATCGCCAGCAGCGCGATGATGTTGATATCACCCTGACGCGCAGCTTCGAAGGACTGGCCGATGGCGGCGGGGAAGCCGGACACGATACCGGCGAAGATGATCAGCGAGATGCCGTTGCCCACGCCCCGCTCCGTGATCTGCTCGCCGAGCCACATCATGAACAGCGCGCCCGTAACGAGGGTGGTCGTAGCCACGAACAGGAAGGCGAAGCCCGGCGTGAACGCCAGACCCTGATTGGCCAGGGTGACGGACAGCGAGGTGCCCTGCACAAGGGCGATCAGCAGCGTGCCGTAGCGCGTGTACTGGGTGATCTTGCGACGCCCGGACTCACCTTCCTTGCGAAGCTGCTGAAGGCTCGGATACATCATGGACATCAGGTTCATGATGATGCTCGAGGTGATGTAAGGCACCACGCCCAGCGCCAGGATACTCATGCGCTCCAGCGCACCACCGGAGAACATGTTGAACAGGTCGAGGATACCGCCCTGCTGCTGGTCGAAAAGGGCCGCCAGCCGCTCCGGGTTGATCCCGGGCACAGGGATGTGCGTGCCCGCCCGATAGACGAGCAGAGCCATCAGCACGAACAGCAGGCGGTTGCGGAGCTCCGAGAGCCCGGCTGCCGCGCCTGCGAGTTGTCCGGCGTTGGTTGCCATCAGTTTTCTACCTTGCCTCCAGCGGCTTCGATTGCGGCCCTGGCGCCCTTGGTGACACCCAGCCCTTTCACCGTCACGGCCCGGCTGATCTCACCGGACAGGATGACCTTGGCACGCTTCATGTTCCGCGATACCAGATTGGCGGCCTTCAAGGCCTCGAGATCGACCACGTCAGCCGACATGCCGCTGATCTCGTCGAGTCGGATCTCGGTCGTGGTCAGGCCCAGGCGCGAGCGGAAACCGAACTTCGGCACCCGCTGCTTGAGGGGCTGCTGTCCACCCTCGAAACCCGGCCGCACGCCACCACTCTTGCGCGCCTTCTGGCCCTTGGTGCCGCGCGTTGCGGTCTTACCCCAGCCGGAACCCGGGCCGCGCCCGACGCGACGCTTCACCCTCTTGCTGCCCGCTCCCGGGCCGATGGTGTTCAGGCGCATGCTCATTCTCCTTCCACGCGCAGCAGGTAGTTGACCTTGCTGATCATGCCGCGAACGGCCGGGGTGTCCTCGACCTCCACGGTGTGTCCGATACGCCGCAGGCCCAGGCCGGCGACGCAGGCCTTGTGCCGCTTGAGACGGCCTGCCGGGCTCTTGATCAAAGTCACGCGAATCGACTTTTCACTCATGACTGCTGCTACCTTAAAAACTGCTCTTTTGCGTCAGCGGGCCGCCACTCAGGCCGCGCTGATTTCCTCTGCGGTCTTGCCGCGCTTGGCTGCGACGGACTCCGGAGAGCGCATGCTCTTCAGCGCGTCGAACGTGGCACGAACGACGTTCACCGGATTGGTGGAGCCGTAGCACTTCGCCAGCACGTTGTGCACGCCCGCCGCTTCCAGAACCGCCCGCATCGTGCTACCGGCGATGACGCCGGTACCTTCGGACGCCGGCTGCATGTAAACCTTCGATGCACCGTGACGGCCAACTACCGGGTACCAGATCGTGGATCCGTTGAGCTCCACGTCGACGATGTTCTGGCGGGCAGCCTGCATGGCTTTCTGAATGGCCAGCGGCACCTCGCGGGCCTTACCCCGGCCGAAGCCCACCCGCCCGTCGCCGTAGCCGACCACGGTCAGCGCGGTGAAGCCGAAGATGCGGCCACCCTTCACGACCTTGGCCACGCGGTTCACCTGAACCAGCTTTTCGACCAGGCCTTCTTCCTGAATCTCGTCGGTATACGCCATGCCTTAGAACTCCAATCCGCCTGCGCGTGCCGCCTCGGCCAGCGCCTTCACCCGCCCGTGATACTTGTAGCCGGAGCGGTCGAATGCCACGACCGAAACGCCGGCAGCCTTGGCCCGCTCGGCGATCAGCTCTCCGACCTTGCCGGCCGCGTCGATGTTGCCCGTGCTGCCGCTGCGCAGGCTCTTGTCCAGCGTGGAAGCGGACGCCAGCACGCGGTCGCCCTCCGGGGCGATGATCTGTGCGTAGATGTGCCGGGGCGTGCGGTGCACCGAAAGGCGCACGGCCTGCAGCTCCCGCATCTTCGCCCTGCCGCGGCGTGCTCTTTTCAGGCGCGCTGCTTTCTTGTCCATCTCAATTACCTGTCCGTTCCGTTATTTCTTCTTGGCTTCCTTACGACGTACGCGCTCGTTCGCATAGCGCACGCCCTTACCCTTGTAAGGCTCGGGAGGCCGGAATCCCCGGATCTCCGCCGACACCTGACCCACGAGCTGGGCATCCATGCCGGATACCACGATCTCCGTCTGGCTCGGCGTTTCCGCCGTCACCCCTTCCGGAAGCTGGTACGCCACCGGGTGGGAGAATCCGAGCTGCAGATTCAGCGTCTTGCCCTGAGCCTGGGCCCGATAACCCACACCCTGGAGCTGCAGACGACGCTCGAAACCGTTCGAGACGCCGGTGACCATGTTGCTGACCAGGGCACGCGTGGTGCCGGACAGCGCCTTGGCATGCTTGCTCTGCTTCTTCGCCTTGAAGGTCAGCTGGCCTTCGTTCTGCCTGATCTCAACGTCCGGGTGAACGTCCATGTTCAGCGAGCCTTTTCCGCCCTTGACGCTGATGCTTTGCCCGTCGACCTTGACCTCGACGCCGGACGGCAGCTTCACCGGATTGTTCGCGATACGAGACATCTCAATACCCTCGTCAAAACACCGTGCAGACGACTTCGCCGCCTACGCCGGCCGCACGCGCCGCGCGGTCGGTGAGCAGACCGCGGTTGGTGCTGACAATTGCCACACCCAGCCCGCCACGAACCTTCGGCAGGTCGTCGCACTCCTTGTAGACGCGCAGGCCCGGCCGGCTGACACGGGCAATCTCCTCGATGACCGGTTTGCCGTTGTGATACCGCAGCGTCACGTTGAGCACCGCCTTGGCGTCGCCCTCGATCGTGTAGTTCTCGATGTAACCTTCGTCCTTCAGCACCTTGCAGATGGCGACCTTCATCTTCGAGCTCGGAATGCTCACGTCCGGGTGGTTTGCGGACTGCGCATTTCGGATGCGGGTGAGCAGGTCAGCAATGGGATCTTGCATCGACATATCAGCTCTCCTGCTTACCAGCTCGCCTTCACCAGGCCCGGTACGTCACCGCGCATGGCTGCTTCGCGAAGTTTGTTCCTGCCCAGGCCGAACTTGCGGTAGACACCGTGCGGTCTGCCTGTCTGCCCGCAGCGCCGCTGGCGGCGTATGGGGCTCGCATCACGCGGCAGCGACTGCAGCTTCAGCTGAGCGTCCCAGCGGTCTTCGTCGCTGGCATTCCTGTCGTGGATGATCGCCTTGAGCGCTGCGCGCTTGGCCGCGTACTTGGCCACCGTCTTCGCGCGCTTCTTTTCGCGCTCCAGCATCGAGGTCTTTGCCATTGTCTTGAGTCTTCCTAGTTCCTGAACGGAAAGTTGAACGCCTGCAGCAGGGCGAGACCTTCCTCGTTGGTGCGCGCGGTGGTCGTGATCGCAATGTCCAGCCCGCGGATCTTGTCGATCTTGTCGTAATCGATCTCCGCAAAAACGATCTGCTCGGCGATGCCCATGGCGAAGTTGCCATGACCGTCGAACGAGCGTGGATTCAGACCACGGAAATCGCGCATCCGGGGGATCGCGATATCGATCAGCCGCTCGACGAAGTCGTACATGCGCTCCCGGCGCAGGGTCACCTTGCAGCCGTTGGGAAAGCCCGCACGGATCTTGAATCCCGCTTCGGACTTCCGCGCGTTCTGAATCACCGGCTTCTGCCCCGCGATCAGCGTCATGTCATTGACCGCGTTGTCCATGATCTTCCGGTCGGCGATCGCTTCGCCCACACCCATGTTCAGCGTGATCTTTTCGAGCTTGGGTACCCGCATGATGTTGTCCAGCCCGAGCTCCTTCTGGAGCTGGGGACGGATCTCATCGAGGTAACGTCGGTATAAATTCGCCATTGTCTAACTCGGGAGCCGTATTCAGTCGACTGCTTTGTCGGTGGATTTGAAAATGCGGACCTTCTTCTCACCTTCCGTCCGGAACGTGACCCGATCCGCTTTGCCAGTTTCGTCGTTCCAGATCGCCACATTGGAGACGTCGATCGGAGCTTCCTGCTCGACGATGCCACCGCGCTGGCCGATGTTCGGGTTCGGGCGCTGGTGCTTCTTCACCAGATTGACGCCGGACACGAGCAGGCGGCCGCCATCGAGCACCTTCAGCACCTCGCCACGCTTGCCTTTGTCGCGGCCGGCGATCACTACCACTTCGTCGTCTTTCTTTATTTTCAACATGATTATCTTCCGGACACCTGCTCTTTCTGCGTGCTTGGCATTCTTTCTTACTCCGGCACGCTCAGCGTTGTCTTGCTTGGGCTACTACGACGCTTCAGAGCTGTTTTACCGTTCGTTCTGGAATTCCTAACCTACCTATTCCCTTCGTTTCGTTCGGATCAGAGGACCTCGGGGGCCAGCGAGACGATGCGCATGAAATTTTCCGTGCGCAGCTCGCGGGTCACCGGTCCGAAGATCCGCGTGCCGACCGGCTGGTTCTGCTGGTTGAGCAGCACGGCCGCGTTCTGATCGAAGCGGATCACGGAGCCGTCCGGTCGGCGCACACCCTGCCGGGTGCGCACCACGATCGCGTTCATCACCTGGCCCTTCTTCACCCGGCCACGCGGAATCGCTTCCTTGACCGTGACCTTGATGATGTCGCCGATACCCGCGTAGCGACGATGTGAACCGCCGAGCACCTTGATGCACTGAACGCGTCGCGCACCGCTGTTGTCAGCGACGTCCAGCATGGTTTCCGTCTGAATCACCGCTTATACCTCGCGCGCTTTCTCGTCGATGCTCGTGAGCATCCACGTCTTGGTTCTGGACAGAGGCCGGCACTCCGTTACGGTGACCGTGTCGCCGATTCCACAGGCGTTGTCTTCATCGTGTGCGTGGACCTTGGAGGAACGGCGCACGATCTTGCCGTACACGGGGTGCTGCACACGGCGCTCGATGAGCACCGTGATGGTCTTGTTCATCTTGTTGCTGACGACCGTTCCGGTCACCGTCCGCGCCACCTTTTCCGGCGCGCCGGCCTTTTCTGCTTCAGCCATTCCGCTTCTCCTGAATCAGCGTCTTCACACGGGCGATATCCTTGCGCGCCTCTTTCAGCAGGTGCACCTGACCCAGCTGCCCGGACGCCTTCTGCATGCGCAGACTGAACTGCTCCTTCCGGAGCCTGAGCAGCTCGTCGTTCAGCTCCCGCACGCTCTTCTGTCTCAGCTCTTTTACGTCGGCACTCATGGTTACATCACCGTCCGTTTCACGAAGGCGGTCTTGAACGGCAGCTTGGCCGCTGCCAGCCGGAAAGCATCACGCGCGATGTCCTCCGTTACGCCTTCCATCTCGTAGATCACGCGGCCGGGCTGAACCTGGCAGACCCAGTACTCGACGGCGCCCTTACCCTTGCCCTGACGGACTTCCAGCGGCTTCTTGGTGATGGGTTTGTCCGGAAACACACGAATCCAGATCTTTCCGCCCCGCTTGACGCGTCGCGTCATGGCCCGCCGACCCGCCTCGATCTGCCGGGCGGTCATCCGACCACGACCCAGCGCCTTCAGGCCGTACTCACCGAAGCTGACCTTGCCGCCGCGCAGGGCAAGACCCCGGTTGCGACCTTTCTGCTGTTTGCGGAACTTTGTTCTTTTCGGTTGAAGCATGACTTAGCCTTGTGCTGCCGCCTGGCCACGCTCCTCGCCGGAGCCGATGACCTCACCCTTGAATACCCAGACCTTGATACCGAGAACGCCGTAGGTGGTCTTGGCTTCCCAGGTCGCGTAGTCGATGTCCGCGCGCAGCGTGTGCAGAGGCACGCGGCCTTCGTGATAAACCTCCGAACGCGCGATCTCAGCACCGCCGAGACGGCCGGCGACCCGCACCTTGATGCCTTCCGCGCCCAGCCGCATGGCGTTCTGGATCACACGTCGCATCGCACGACGGAACTGCACCCGGCGCTCGAGCTGCTGCGCAACGTTCTGGGCAACCAGCAGCGCGTCGAGCTCCGGCTTGCGGATCTCTTCGATGTTGATGTGCACCGGCACACCCATGATCCGGGACACCTCACCCCGGAGGCGTTCCACGTCCTCGCCCTTCTTGCCGATCACGATGCCCGGTCTGGCGGTGTGGATCGTGATTCTCGCCGTCTGCGCCGGCCGCGAGATGTCGATCCGCGAAACCGATGCCTGGGACAGGCGGTTGCGCAGGTACTCACGCACCTCCAGGTCGTTGAGCAGGTACTGCGGATAGTTCTTCTTGTCCGCGTACCAGACCGAGGTGTGATCCTTGACGATACCCAGGCGGATGCCGGTGGGATTTACTTTCTGACCCATGCTTCTTCCTACTCGTCCGTGACCGTCACGGTGATGTGGCTGGACCGTTTGAAGATCCGATCCGCCCGGCCCTTGGCCCGCGGCTTGATCCGTTTCATGGTCATGCCTTCGTTCACGAAAATCTCCGAAACCTTCAGCTCGTCGATGTCCGCGCCTTCGTTGTTCTCCGCATTGGCGATGGCCGACTCCAGCACCTTGCGAACCAGCACCGCACCCTTCTTGGTGGAAAAGTTGAGAATGTCGAGCGCGTCCGCCACCGGCTTGCCTCGAACCTGATCGACGACCAGGCGGGCCTTCTGGGCAGAGATTCTCAGTCTTTTCGCTGTTGCACTAACTTGCACTTTTTTTCTCCGGACACGCTCAGCGTCCTTTCACCTTCCGGGCACGCTCAGCGTGGTGCCACTTGGTCTACTACGACGCTTTAGAGCTGTTGTTCCTTTTTTCCTTCAGGACACGCTCTGCGTTGTTTCACTTGAGTCACTACGACGCTTTAGAGCTGTTGTTCCGTTTGTTCCTTTTCGGTTCCGGGCACTCTCAGCCGTGCCTCACCTGTTCGTTCCTATTTCTTGGCCTTTTTGTCGCCGGCGTGGCCGCGGTAGGTGCGGGTCGGCGCGAACTCGCCGAGCTTGTGTCCTACCATGTCCTCGTTGATGACGACGGGCACGTGCTGACGGCCGTTGTGAATGGCGATCGTCAGTCCGACCATGTCGGGCAGCACCATGGAACGCCGCGACCACGTCTTGATCGGCCGGCGATCGTTGTTCGCGGAGGCCAGCTCCACCTTCTTCATCAGATGCAGGTCGACAAACGGACCTTTGTGCAGCGATCTTGGCATGTTTGTCTCCTACTTCTTGCCTCTGCGACGGACGATGAGCTTGTCCGTGCGCTTGTTGCTGCGGGTCTTGTAACCCTTGGTCGGCACGCCCCAGGGGCTGACCGGATGCCGCCCGCCGGACGTCTTGCCCTCACCACCACCATGCGGGTGGTCGACCGGGTTCATGGCCACACCGCGAACGGTCGGACGCTTGCCGCGCCAGCGCACCGCGCCTGCCTTGCCCAGCGAGCGCAGGTTGTGCTCGCTGTTACCGACCTCGCCCAGCGTTGCCCGGCACTCAGCCAGCACGCGGCGCATCTCACCGGAGCGCAGACGCAGGGTGGCGTAGCTGCCCTCACGGGCCACGAGCTGGCAGGAGGAACCGGCGCTTCGCACCAGCTGCGCACCCTTGCCCGGCTTCAGCTCCACGCAGTGAATCACGCTACCGAGCGGGATGTTGCGCAGCGGCATGGCATTACCGGCCCGGATCGGCGCGCTGCTGCCACTCATCAGCGAGTCGCCTGCCGACACATCACGCGGAGCTACGATGTAGCGCCTCTCACCATCGGCGTACTTCAGAAGCGCCAGGTTGGCGCTGCGGTTCGGGTCGTACTCGAGCCGCTCGACGACCGCCGGAATACCGTCCTTGTCCCGCCGGAAATCGACCAGACGATAGTGACGCTTGTGGCCGCCCCCGCGATGACGCGTGGTGATCCGGCCGACGTTGTTACGCCCGCCGGACTTGTTCTTGTTCCGGAGCAGCGACTTGTGCGGCTTGCCCTTGTGCAGGTCCGGATTGACGACCTTGACGACGAACCGACGTCCTGCCGAGGTGGGTTTCGCTTTAACTACAGCCATCTGACTAGTCCGTTACCATGTAGTCGAGTTCCTGGCCGTTGGCCACGCTCACGTAGGCCTTCTTCCAGTCTTTCTTCCGGGAAACACCGCGGAATGTCCGCTTGTTCTTGCCCTTCACGTTCAGCGTGGTGACCTTGTCGACCGTCACGCCGAACAGCTTCTCTACGGCTTCCTTGATCTCCGCCTTGGTGGCGTCCCTGGCGACCTTGAAGCCGTACTGATTGCTCTGCTCTCCCTGAACTGCCACTTTTTCGGAGAAATGCGGTTCGATCAGAACCGTGTAAACGCGTTCGGGGTTCATACCAGCGCTTCCTCCAGTTTCTTCAGCGCGCCCACCGTCATCAGCACCTTGTCGTGCGACAGCAGGCTGACCGGGTCGATGCCCTGCACGTCGCGCACGTCCACGTGCTTGAGATTGCGGGCTGCCAGGTAGAGGTTCTCGTCCACCTCGTCGGTGACGATCAGCACGTTGCTGAGGTCCAGCTTCTTGAGCTCGTTCAGCAGACCCCTGGTCTTCGGGGCATCCACGGAGAACGCGCCGCAGGCGACCAGTCTGTCCTGGCGGATGAGCTCGGAGAGAATGCACTGCAGAGCACCGCGGTACATCTTCCGGTTGACCTTGGCACTGTGGTCCTGCGGACGGGCGGCGAACGTCACACCGCCCCCACGCCAGATCGGGCTGCGGATGGAGCCCGCGCGGGCGCGGCCCGTGCCTTTCTGACGCCAGGGTTTGCGCCCACCGCCACTCACGTCCGAGCGGTTCTTCTGCGCCCGGGTGCCCTGACGCGCGCCATTCATGTACGCCACCACGACCTGGTGCACCAGCGCCTCGTTAAACTCTCGTCCGAACGCGGCTTCGGAAACTTCCACGCTGCCGTCGTTGGTTGCCAAGTTCAGGTTCATCTATTCGTCTTCCTTAGAGCGTCCTGCCGTTCAGCTCGCTGAACTCAGGCCTTTACCGCTGGACGGATGTAAACGTCGCCACCTGCCGGTCCGGGCACAGCGCCTTTGACCAGCAGAAGATTTCTCTCGGCATCCACCCGGACCACTTCCAGGTTCTGGGTGGTGACCTTCACGTTGCCCAGATGGCCGGACATCTTCTTACCCTTGAACACGCGTCCCGGCGTCTGGTTCTGACCAATGGAGCCGGGCACGCGGTGGGAGATGGAGTTGCCGTGCGTGGCGTCCTGCCCTTTGAAGTTCCAGCGCTTGATGGTGCCGGCGTAGCCCTTGCCCTTCGACACGCCGCGGACGTCCACCTTCTGACCCGGCTCGAACTGGCTCACCGTGATCTCGCCGCCCACCTCGATACCCTCGGGGAGCTCGTCCAGACGGAACTCCCAGAGTCCGCGTCCGGCAGCCACGCTGGCCTTGGCATACTGACCGGCAATGGGCTTTGCCACCCTGTGCTGCTTCGCCTCACCTGCGGTGACCTGGATTGCCGTGTAGCCGTCGGTATCCGGAGTTTTCACGCGGGTGACCCGATTCGGCGTCACCTCGATCACCGTCACGGGCACGGATACACCCTCTTCGGTGAAGACGCGCGTCATGCCGCTTTTTCTACCTACAAGACCAATTGCCATTGCTCTTTCCGTCTCTATATTCCGTCCGGATTCCGTCCGGTCCTTCGATGCGACCCGATTGGGGGTTCGTTTCGAAGATGCCAAAACCGTTTACCTGCTTCTCCTACCCCCCTCGTGCCGGAGGGCAGTTGCCGGTAAACGGTCCGTTTACTTCGCCGGCTCCCCATCGGAGCCTTTTCGGGCCGGACCGGCTGCAGGTCCGGCTAAAAATCAAAGCGCCGGTCCCTTCGGGCCGGCGCTCTGTCGTCAGTTCAAGCTGATCTGTACTTCCACACCTGCTGCCAGGTCGAGCTTCATCAGCGCATCCACCGTCTTCTCGGTGGGCTCGACGATGTCCAGCATGCGCTTGTGGGTGCGGATCTCGTACTGATCACGCGCATCCTTGTTCACGTGCGGGGAAATCAGGATGGTGAAGCGCTCTCTGCGGGTCGGCAGCGGAATGGGGCCTTTCACCTGGGCACCCGTGCGCTTTGCCGTGTCGACGATTTCCTGGGTCGATACGTCAATTAGCTTGTGATCAAACGCCTTCAGGCGTATACGAATCCGCTGGTTCTGCACCCAAGAGACTCCGACAAATCCTCATGTATAGATCCCGAACCCGCGATGAGTACTTTTTCTGGCGGTGTTTCGGGACGACCCGCGACGCTTGAGCGCCGCTCTCACGCCATTTACCGTCCGGCTGACCGGACGTCCCCGCGGCGTGAATGCACCTCCGGTGTGACCGGCGGTGAAAAAGAGGCGCGAATAATACAGATCGGTTTTGTGACAGGCAACTGTTTACCGGGGAAATTCTGCGGTTCCCGCCTTCCGAGTCGAGGCGGTGTTGGTTCGGGACACGCTTGGCCCGGCCTTAAGGCCGGGCCGACATCCTGTCCGCTCTGCGCCGGCCATCCATGGCCGGCGACGGTCCCTCCACCAATACCGCCCCGGCTCGGCAGGCTGCAGCTTCAGGTGGTCGCCGGGAACAGTTGCGTGTCCCAATGAAAAACGGCGGGATCACCCGCCGTTTTTCGTTACCTGCCAGTCAGGTTACTCCTTGATGGCGGTGACGACGCCGGCGCCGACGGTGCGGCCGCCTTCGCGGATCGCGAACCGCTGGCCTTCTTCCATCGCGATCGGGCTGATCAGCGTCACCGTCATGTTCACGTTGTCGCCCGGCATCACCATCTCCACATCCGCCGGCAGCTCACACGTCCCCGTCACGTCCGTCGTCTCGAAAAAGAACTGCGGCCGGTAGCCCTTGAAGAACGGCGTGTGACGGCCTCCTTCGTCCTTCGACAGCACATACACCTCACTGTCGAACACCGTGTGCGGCGTGATCGCGCCCGGCTTCGACAGCACCTGGCCGCGCTCAACCTCTTCCCGCTTCGTGCCCCGCAGCAGAACACCCACGTTCTCACCCGCCCGACCTTCGTCAAGCAGCTTCCGGAACATCTCCACGCCCGTGCACGTCGTCGTCTGCGTCGGCCGGATCCCGACAATCTGGATCTCGTCACCCACCTTGATGATCCCGCGCGCAATACGGCCCGTCACCACCGTGCCACGACCCGAGATCGAGAACACGTCCTCGATCGGCATCAGGAACGGCTGGTCGATCGGTCGCTCCGGCTCCGGAATGTACTCGTCCAGCGTCTCCACCAGCTTCACCACCGCCGGCGCGCCGATGTCACTGCCGTCGCCTTCCAGCGCCTTCAGCGCGCTGCCCACGATGATCGGCGTGTCGTCCCCCGGAAACTCGTACTGGTCCAGAAGCTCACGGACTTCCATCTCCACCAGCTCCAGCAGCTCCTCGTCGTCCACCATGTCCGCTTTGTTCATGAACACGACGATCTTCGGAACACCCACCTGCCGGGACAGCAGAATGTGTTCCCGCGTCTGCGGCATCGGACCGTCCGCCGCCGAGACCACCAGAATCGCGCCGTCCATCTGGGCAGCACCGGTGATCATGTTCTTCACGTAGTCCGCATGGCCCGGGCAGTCCACGTGCGCGTAGTGGCGCTTCCCGCTCTCGTACTCCACGTGCGCCGTCGCAATCGTGATCCCGCGCTCCCGCTCTTCCGGCGCGTTGTCGATCTGGTCGAACGCCTTCGCCTCGCCGCCCCACGTCTCAGCACAAACCTTCGTCAGTGCCGCCGTCAGCGTCGTCTTCCCATGGTCCACATGACCAATCGTCCCAACGTTCACGTGTGGCTTCTTGCGCTCAAATTTCTCTTTGGCCATTGCTCTTTCCTTAACAGCTCTTCTTCAAGTTTCACCGTAGTCGCCGGGTTTACTCTCGCACCCTACTACGGCAAGAGTGATTACGAACGGTTGATGATGCCCTCGGCGATGCTGTCCGGCACTTCCTGGTACTTGGCGAACTCCATGGTGTAGTTCGCACGCCCCTGGGTCGCCGACCGCAGATCCGTGGAGTATCCGAACATCTCGGACAGCGGAACGTCCGCCCGGACGATCTTGCCCGCCGGGTTCTCGTCCATGCCGGAGATCATGCCGCGGCGGCGGTTCAGGTCACCGACCACGTCGCCCATGTACTCCTCGGGGGTGACGACCTCGACGCTCATGATGGGCTCGAGAAGCACCGGCCTGGCTTTCTTCGCACCTTCCTTCAGCGCCATGGAGCCGGCGATCTTGAAGGCCATCTCCGACGAGTCCACCTCGTGGAAGGAGCCGTCGAACAGGGTCGCCCGCACACCGATCAGCGGATAGCCGGCAATGACGCCGTTCTGCATCTGCTCCTGGATACCCTTGTTTACCGCCGGAATGTACTCGCGGGGAACTACACCGCCCACAATCCCGTCGACGAACTCGTAGATCTTGCCTTCGTCCTCTTCGTCCTTGTACGGCTCGAGCTTCAGCCAGACGTGACCGTACTGACCACGGCCACCGGACTGGCGCACGAACTTGCCTTCCTGCTCCACCGTGCCGCGGATGGTTTCCCGGTAGGCCACCTGGGGCTTACCGATGTTGGCTTCCACACCGAACTCCCGCTTCATGCGGTCGACGATGATGTCGAGATGCAGCTCGCCCATGCCGGAGATGATCGTCTGGCCGGACTCTTCGTTGGTTTCCACGCGGAAGGACGGATCCTCCTGGGCCAGCTTGCCGAGCGCCACGCCCATCTTCTCCTGATCGGGAACCGACTTCGGCTCCACGGCCACGGAGATCACGGGCTCCGGGAACTCCATCCGCTCCAGGGTGATCACCTTGTCCATCGCGCACAGCGTGTCCCCGGTGGTCACGTCCTTCAGGCCGATCGCGGCGGCGATGTCACCTGCCCGGACTTCCTTGATCTCGTTGCGCTCGTTGGAGTGCATCTGCACCATCCGGCCAACCCGCTCGCGCTTGCTCTTCACCGGGTTGTAAACCTGGTCACCCGAGCTCAGCACGCCGGAGTAAACACGGAAGAAGGTGAGCGTGCCGACGAACGGGTCGGTCGCGATCTTGAACGCCAGCGCGGCGAACGGCGCATTGTCGTCCACTTCCCGCGTCTCGATGGTCTCGCCGTCTTCCAGCACACCCTCGATCGCCTTCACCTCGGTGGGCGCCGGCAGGTACTCGACCACCGCATCGAGCATGGCCTGCACGCCCTTGTTCTTGAACGCGGAACCGCACAGCGCCGGCACGATCTCGTTGGCCAGCGTACGGATCCGGATACCCTTCTTGATTTCCTCTTCGGAAAGCTCACCACCCTCGAGGTACTTCTCCATCAGCTCCTCGTTGGCTTCGGCAGCGGATTCCACCAGCTGCTCGCGCCAGTGCTTGGCTTCTTCCCGGAATTCCTCGGGGATGTCTTCGAGCTCGTAGGAGAGACCCTGGTCCTCCTCGTTCCAGAGGATGGCCTTCATCCGGACCAGGTCGATGACGCCGCGGAAGTGCTCCTCGGCGCCGAGCGAAAGCTGCACCGGCACCGGGTTGGCGCCGAGACGCTGCTTGATCTGCTTCACCACACGGAGGAAATCCGCGCCGGCACGGTCCATCTTGTTCACGAAGACGATCCGGGGCACCTCGTAACGGTTCGCCTGACGCCACACCGTTTCGCTCTGCGGCTCCACACCCGATGTGCCGCAGAAAACCACGACCGCGCCGTCCAGCACCCGCAGGCTCCGCTCCACCTCGATGGTGAAGTCCACGTGCCCGGGTGTGTCGATGATGTTGATCCGGTGCTCGTCGAACTGCTGGTTCATGCCCTTCCAGAAGCAGGTCGTCGCAGCCGAGGTGATCGTGATACCACGCTCCTGCTCCTGCTCCATCCAGTCCATGGTGGCTGCACCGTCGTGCACCTCGCCGATCTTGTGCGACAGGCCGGTATAGAACAGCACACGCTCCGTGGTGGTGGTCTTTCCCGCATCCACGTGCGCGACGATACCGATGTTGCGGTAACGGGACAGGGGGGTCTTACGAGCCATGATGCTCTCCGTAAATCTGTTGTGTTGCTTAGTAGCGGTAGTGCGAGAAGGCCTTGTTCGCTTCCGCCATGCGGTGCGTGTCCTCGCGCTTCTTCACGGCCGATCCACGACCGTCTGCCGCGTCCATGAGCTCACCCGCCAGCCGCGCTGCCATGGACTTCTCACCCCGCTTGCGGGCGCTGTCCACCAGCCAGCGCATGGCCAGTGCCTGCCGCCTGGAGGGTCGGACGTCCACGGGTACCTGATAGGTCGCACCACCGACGCGGCGTGACTTCACTTCCACATAGGGAGCCACGGCATCCAGAGCTTTCTCGAAAATCTCAACGGGATCGGGATTGTTGCGCTGCTCGATTCGGGACAGCGCGCCGTAGACGATGCGCTCGGCCACGGCCTTCTTGCCGCTGACCATGACGTGGTTGATGAACTTGGCGACCGTCTGGTTGTTGTACTTGGGATCGGGAAGGATTTCGCGCTTAGCGGCGACTCTACGTCTTGGCATGTCTCATGACTCCTTGGCTTCAGGTTGGTCTCCGGACTTTGCGATGTGCTGCCGGAGCCTTACTAGGAGGGGCAGCGCCGGCGGCGCTGCCTGGGGGAGACTGCTGGCGCAATCTCCACAACTCGCTATGTAAATCTGAACGTTTCTGTTGATGGTTCTCGCTGGCGAGACGGCCTTACTTGGGCCGCTTCGCGCCGTACTTGGATCGGCCCTGGCGACGGTCGGACACACCCGAGGTGTCCAGGGTGCCGCGGATCGTGTGATAGCGAACACCGGGGAGGTCCTTCACCCGGCCTCCGCGGATCAGCACCACCGAGTGCTCCTGCAGATTGTGGCCTTCACCACCGATGTAGGAGGTGACCTCGTAGCCGTTGGTCAGCCGCACGCGGCAGACCTTGCGGAGCGCGGAGTTCGGCTTCTTCGGCGTGGTAGTGTACACCCGGGTGCAGACGCCGCGTTTCTGCGGGCAACCCTGCAGCGCCGGGACGATGCTCTTGTCGGCCTTCCGCCTGCGCGGCTTGCGAACAAGCTGGCTGATTGTAGCCACTTTTTTTCTCCGGTCACGCTCTAAGGTCGCTGGACTCGAATCACTTCGACGCTTCAGAGCTGGTATTCAGTTCGTTCGACCGCCAACGGCCGAAATCTTTTTTATTTCAACGGGTTACAGACATTTCGCCTTTTGCTGGCCTCGATCGACCGGCCGTGCCGACCCCGCGGAGCGCGGCATTCTAATCGCGCCGCTACCCAGAATCAATCGAAGGGGAAGCCGCGTTCAAACGCCGGGCGTTTGAACGCGGCCGGAGCCCTTATCCCGTCAGCCGTTGCCGCCCGAGAACGCCTCGGTCAGCGCTGCCTCCACCTCGTCGGCGGTGGCGCCCTGCTCCTTGGCGATCCGCGCGGCCAGCTCCTCTTCACGGCGCCGCTTGCGGTCGTTGTGGTAGGTGAGACCCGTACCCGCCGGAATCAACCGGCCGACCACGACGTTTTCCTTCAGGCCGCGCAGGAAGTCCTGCTTGCCCGTGACTGCAGCTTCGGTAAGAACGCGGGTCGTTTCCTGGAACGACGCGGCGGAGATGAACGACTCCGTGGCCAGCGAGGCCTTGGTGATGCCAAGCAGCACCCGGTCGAAGTCGGCCGGCTGCTTGCCTTCCGACTCCATCGCCTCGTTGATCTCGACCAGCCTGGTGTACTCGAGCTGCTCGCCGCGGATCAGGCTCGACTCGCCCGGATCGAGGATCTCGGCCTTGCGCAGCATCTGCCGCACGATCACCTCGATGTGCTTGTCGTTGATCTTCACGCCCTGGAGGCGGTAGACCTCCTGGATCTCGTTGATGATGTACTTGGCCAACTCCTCGACGCCCTTCAGACGCAGGATGTCGTGTGAGCTCGGCGGGCCGTCACAGACCACCTCGCCGCGCTCGACGTGCTCACCTTCGAAGACGCCGATGTTCCGCCACTTGGGAATCAGCGTTTCCACCGGATCACCATCCGCCGGCGTGATCACCAGACGGCGCTTGCCCTTGGTCTCCTTGCCGAAGCTGACGGTGCCCGTTTCCTCCGCGAGGATCGCGGACTCCTTGGGCTTGCGTGCTTCGAACAGGTCCGCAACCCGCGGCAGACCACCGGTGATGTCCCGGGTCTTGGAGCCTTCCTGGGGAATCCGCGCAATGATGTCGCCGACGCCGATCTTGTCCTTGTCTTCCAGGTTCAGGATCGCGTTGTGCGGCAGGAAGTAGTGGGCTGGCACATCCGAGCCGGGCAGCATCACTTCCTTGCCCTTGCCGTCGACCAGGCTCACCGCCGGGCGCAGGTCCTTGCCGGCGCTGGGACGATCCTTCGGATCGAGCACGGTGATGTTGGTCAGACCCGTCAGCTCGTCCGTCTGCCGATTGATGGAAAGACCTTCTTCCATGTCCTCGAAGCGAACGGTACCCGCAACCTCAACCACGATGGGGTGGGTGTGGGGGTCCCACTGGGCGATGACCTGACCGGCCTCCACCAGATCGCCTTCATCCACGGAGATCACCGCGCCGTACGGCAGCTTGTAACGCTCACGCTCACGGCCGTTGTCGTCTGCCACCGCGATCTCACCGGAGCGTGACACCGCGACCAGCTCGCCGGAGTCCCGCGTCACCGTCTTCAGGTTGTGCAGGCGGATGCTGCCACCATGCTTCACCTGAATGCTGTCGATGGCGGTTGCCCTGGACGCCGCACCACCGATGTGGAACGTCCGCATGGTGAGCTGGGTTCCCGGCTCACCGATGGACTGAGCGGCGATGACACCCACCGCTTCGCCCACGTTCACCTGATGCCCGCGGGCGAGGTCCCGCCCGTAGCAGGCGGAGCAGACGCCGAACTTGGTTTCGCAGGTGATGGCGGAGCGGACGACGATCTCGTCAACACCCAGGCTGTCCAGACGGTCGACCCAGTACTCGTCGAGCATGGTGCCTTCGGCGATGAGGATGGTCTTCTCGTCAGCCTCGTAGACCGGCTGGGCAACGATCCGTCCCAGCACCCGATCTCCCAGGGGCTCGACCACGTCACCGCCCTCGATGATCGCGGACACCAGCAGGCCGTCATCAGTACCGCAGTCGACCTCGGTGATGACCACGTCCTGAGCCACGTCCACCAGACGCCGGGTGAGGTATCCGGAGTTGGCCGTTTTCAGCGCCGTGTCCGCCAGGCCCTTCCGCGCGCCGTGCGTCGAGATGAAGTACTCGTTCACGTTCAGGCCTTCGCGGAAGTTCGCGGTGATGGCGTTCTCGATGATGCTGCCGTCCGGACGGGTCATCAGGCCGCGCATACCGGCGAGCTGCCGGATCTGGGCGGGTGAACCCCGGGCACCGGAGTCGGCGTAGATATAGACGGAGTTGAAGGAAGCCTGCTGCTCCTCTGCGCCTTCACGGTTGATCACCGCTTCCTTGGAGATGCCTTCCATCATCGAACGGGCAACCAGATCGTTGGCGCGCGACCAGATATCCACCACCTTGTTGTACTTCTCGCCCTGGGTAACCAGGCCCGAGGAGTACTGGGACTCGATCTCGGCCACCTCCGCTTCCGCGTCGGCGATGATGCTGGCCTTCTCTTCGGGAATCACGAAGTCGTCCACACCGATCGACGCCCCGGATGCCGTGGAGTGGGCAAAACCGGTGTACATCAGCTGGTCGGCGAAAATGACCGTTTCCTTCAGACCGACGTTCCGGTAGCAGGTGTTGATCAGGTTCGAGATCGCCTTCTTGTCCAGCGGCTTGTTCACCAGATCGAACGACATGAGCTTCGGAACAACCTGGTAGAAGAGCGCCCGGCCGACGGTGGTGTCGTACAGGCTGGTCTGAGCCTGAACGACGCCTTCGTCGTCCATGACGTGCTCTTCGATGCGCACCTTGACCCGCGCGTGCAGGCTCACCTGCCCTGCGTGATAGGCGCGATCGACCTCCGCGAGATCCGCGAATGCCATACCTTCGCCCTTGGCGTTGATCCGCTCCCGCGTCATGTAGTAGAGGCCCAGCACCACGTCCTGCGACGGCACGATGATGGGTTCACCGGACGCCGGCGAGAGAATGTTGTTGGTGCTCATCATCAGCGCACGGCTCTCGAGCTGCGCTTCGAGCGTCAACGGCACGTGCACGGCCATCTGGTCGCCGTCGAAGTCGGCGTTGTAGGCGGTGCAGACCAGCGGGTGCAGCTGAATGGCCTTGCCCTCGATCAGCACCGGCTCGAACGCCTGAATGCCGAGACGGTGCAGGGTCGGCGCCCGGTTGAGCAGCACTGGATGCTCGCGGATGACCTCGGCGAGGATATCCCATACTTCCGGGGTTTCCCGCTCGACCATCTTCTTCGCCGCCTTGATGGTGGTGGCGAGGCCGCGTGCTTCCAGCTTGCCGAAGATGAACGGCTTGAAGAGCTCGAGTGCCATCTTCTTGGGCAGACCGCACTGATGCAGCTTCAGCGTCGGACCGACCACGATCACGGAACGGCCGGAGTAGTCCACCCGCTTGCCGAGCAGGTTCTGACGGAACCGGCCCTGCTTACCCTTGATCATGTCGGCCAGAGATTTCAGCGGACGCTTGTTGGAGCCGGTGATGGCGCGACCGCGACGGCCGTTGTCCAGCAGCGCGTCCACCGCTTCCTGCAGCATGCGCTTCTCGTTGCGGACGATGATGTCCGGCGCGGAGAGATCGAGCAGCCGCTTCAGGCGGTTGTTGCGGTTGATGGCTCGCCGGTAGAGATCGTTCAGATCCGACGTCGCGAAGCGGCCACCGTCGAGGGGCACCAGCGGACGCAGATCCGGCGGCAGCACGGGCAGCACCGAGAGAATCATCCATTCCGGCTTGTTGCCGGACTCGACGAAGGCTTCCATCAGCTTCAGCCGCTTGGAGAGCTTCTTGATCTTGGTTTCGGAATTGGTGGCCGGAATCTCCTCTCTGAGCCGCGCGATCTCGCCGTTCAGGTCGAGTCCCAGCAGCAGAGCCTCGATGGCCTCGGCGCCCATGCGGGCATCGAACTCATCACCGTACTCTTCCAGCTTCTGGAAATACTCCTCGTCGGTGAGCAGCTGGCCCATCTCGAGATCCGTCAGGCCGGGATCGACCACCACGAAGGATTCAAAGTAGAGCACGCGCTCAATATCACGCAGCGTCATGTCCAGGAGAAGGCCGATCCGGGAAGGCAGCGACTTCAGGAACCAGATGTGCGCCACCGGGCTCGCCAGCTCGATGTGGCCCATGCGCTCCCGGCGGACCTTGGTCAGCGTGACCTCCACGCCGCACTTCTCGCAGATAACACCGCGATGCTTGAGGCGCTTGTACTTGCCGCACAGGCACTCGTAGTCCTTGATCGGGCCGAAAATGCGGGCACAGAAGAGGCCATCCCGCTCCGGCTTGAACGTGCGGTAATTGATGGTCTCCGGCTTCTTCACCTCGCCGAAGGACCACGACCGGATCATGTCCGGCGAGGCCAGGCCGATTCGAAGCGCATCGAAGTCATCGACGCTGCCCTGAGACTTCAGCAGATTGAGTAGGTCTTTCAAGTTCTCTCCTCCACTCTGGATTTGAGTTTCACAATTCCGTTCACAGCCAGGTTGCGCATCGCAGCGGTGCAGTCTGACCTGCGGTCAGACTGCCGAGCGATGCTTCGCATCGCCCTCATTCGGCTTCCAGCTCGATGTTGATACCGAGGCTCCGGATCTCCTTCACCAGCACGTTGAAGGACTCCGGCATGCCGGGTTCCATCTTGAAGTCGCCGTCGACGATGTTTTTGTACATCTTGGTCCGGCCACTCACGTCGTCCGACTTGACGGTCAGCATCTCCTGCAGGGTGTAGGCGGCGCCGTACGCTTCCAGAGCCCAGACCTCCATCTCACCGAACCGCTGCCCGCCGAACTGAGCCTTGCCACCCAGCGGCTGCTGGGTCACCAGGCTGTAGGAGCCGGTGGAGCGCGCATGCATCTTGTCGTCCACCAGGTGGTTGAGCTTCAGCATGTACATATAGCCGACGGTGACCGGGCGATCGAATTTCTCTCCCGTACGACCGTCGTAGAGCGTCGTCTGGCCGCTCGTCGGCAGCTTGGCGAGCTCGAGCATCTGCTTGATCTCGGCTTCCGCGGCGCCATCGAACACCGGGGTCGCCATCGGCACACCGGCTCTGAGGTTGCTCGCCAGCTCGATCACTTCCGCTTCCTTCAGGGACTTCAGATTTTCCTTCCGCTCCCCGATGGCGTTGTAGACCTGCTCCAGGTAGTCCCGGATCTCGGCGGCTTTCTTCTGCTCGTCGAGCATGCGCCCGATCTGCTCGCCGATCCCCTTGGCCGCCCAGCCCAGGTGAGTCTCCAGAATCTGACCGACGTTCATCCGCGAAGGCACACCCAGCGGGTTCAGAACGATATCCACCGGCTCGCCGTGCTCGTCGAACGGCATGTCTTCCACCGGCATGATCACGGAGATCACGCCCTTGTTGCCGTGACGACCCGCCATCTTGTCGCCCGGCTGGATCCGACGCTTGATGGCGAGGTAGACCTTGACGATCTTCAGTACGCCCGGCGCGAGATCGTCACCCGACTCGAGCTTCTGGCGCTTGTCTGCGTAGATGGCGTCCAGCCGCGCCTTCCGCTCGGAGAGCTGCGCTTCTGCGCGCTCCAGCGCAGCGTTCAGATCATCGTCCGCCATCCGGATCTTGAACCAGTCGTCCTTATCCAGACCGGTGAGATACTCCTCGTCGATGGTCAGCCCCTTCGACCTGCCCGGCGCGCTGGCCGCTTTCTGGCCAACGAGGGCCCTGCTCAGTCGCTCGTAGGTGGCTGTCTCCACGATCCGGTACTCGTCGTCCAGGTCCTTGCGGATCTGGGCAAGCTGGGAACGCTCGATGTCCTTGGCCCGCTGGTCCTTCTCCACCCCATCGCGGGTGAAGACCTGAACGTCGATGACCGTGCCCTTGACGCTGGTCGGTACCCTGAGCGACGTGTCCTTCACGTCGGAGGCCTTCTCGCCGAAGATGGCCCGGAGCAGCTTCTCTTCCGGGGTCAGCTGGGTTTCGCCCTTGGGCGTCACCTTGCCGACCAGGATGTCTCCCGCCTTCACCTCAGCGCCGATATAGACGATGCCGGACTCGTCGAGCTTCGACAGCGCCCCTTCCCCGACGTTGGGAATATCGCAGGTCACCTCTTCCGGCCCCAGCTTGGTGTCGCGGGCGATACAGGTCAGCTCCTGAATGTGGATGCTGGTGAACCTGTCTTCCTGAACCACACGCTCGGAAACGAGAATGGAGTCCTCGTAGTTGTAGCCGTTCCAGGGCATGAAGGCGATGCGCATGTTCTGCCCGAGCGCCAGCTCGCCCATGTCGCAGGACGGCCCGTCCGCCAGGATGTCACCCCGGGCGATCACGTCACCCGGCGTTACCAGCGGCCGCTGGTTGATGCAGGTGTTCTGGTTGGAGCGGGTGAACTTGGTCAGGTTGTAGATGTCCACACCGGCTTCACCGGCCTCGGTCTCGTCGTCCGCCACGCGGATCACGATCCGGCCCGCGTCCACCGAGTCCACCACGCCGCCGCGGCTGGCGATGACGCACACGCCCGAGTCGCGGGCGACGTTACGCTCCATGCCCGTACCCACCAGCGGGGTCTGAGCCCGCAGCGTCGGCACCGCCTGGCGCTGCATGTTCGAGCCCATGAGCGCCCGGTTGGCGTCGTCGTGCTCGAGGAACGGGATCAGCGACGCGGCCACGGACACCACCTGCTTCGGCGACACGTCCATGTAGTCCACGTTCTCGGATGAGGTCTTGGTGAACTCGTTCTGATGCCGGACATCGACCAGCTCGTCGGCGAACTCACGGCTCGCGGTGAGCGGTGCGCTCGCCTGGGCGATCACGTACTCCGCCTCGTCGATGGCGGACAGAAAATCGATCTTGTCCGTGACCTTGCCGTTCTCGACCCGACGGTACGGCGTCTCCAGGAAGCCGTACTCGTTGGTCTGGGCATAGGTCGCCAGCGAGTTGATCAGGCCGATGTTCGGACCTTCCGGGGTCTCGATGGGGCAGACACGACCGTAGTGAGTCGGGTGCACGTCCCGGACTTCGAAACCGGCCCGTTCCCGCGTCAGGCCACCCGGGCCGAGCGCCGAGACCCGACGCTTGTGCGTCACCTCGGAGAGCGGGTTATTCTGATCCATGAACTGCGACAGCTGGCTCGAGCCGAAGAATTCCTTGATTGCCGCGGCCACCGGCTTGGCATTGATCATGTCCTGGGGCATGAGACCCTCGGACTCCGCCAGGGACAGGCGTTCCTTGACGGCCCGCTCCACCCGGATGACGCCGACGCGGAAGGCGTTCTCCGCCATCTCGCCGACGGACCGGACCCGGCGGTTGCCCAGGTGGTCGATGTCGTCCACGGAGCCGTTACCGTTGCGGATGTCGATCAGCGTCCGCAGCACATCGATGATGTCCTGGCCGTCGAGTATCCCCGCGCCTTCGATCCCTTCACGGCCGAGGCGGCGGTTGAACTTCATCCGGCCCACGGCAGAGAGGTCGTAGCGCTCCGGCGAGAAAAAGAGGTTGGTGAACAGATTCTCGGCCGCTTCCTTGGTCGGTGGCTCGCCGGGACGCATCATGCGGTAGATCTCCACCAGCGCCTCGAGACGGTTGGTGGTGGAATCGATCCGCAGCGTATCGGAGATGTACGGCCCCTGGTCGAGGTCGTTGGTGTAGATCGTCTCGATCTCCTTGACACCCCGCTCCAGCAGCATGTCCAGGACTTCTTCCGTGATGATCGAGTTGCACGGCAGGATGATCTCGCCGCTCTCCTCGTCCACGAGGTCGCGTGCGGTGACCCGCTCGAGCATGTACTCGCGGGGCACGTCGAGACGCTTCAGGCCGCTTTCCTCCAGCAGCCGCACATGCCGCGCCGTGATACGGCGACCCACCTCGACCAGCACCTTGCCGTCCTTGTCGGTGATGTCGAACGACGCGACGTCGCCACGCATCCGGTCGGCACGCAGATCCACCGAGAAGCCGTCCTTCTTCACGTGGAAGATGTTCTTCTCGAAGAACATGTCCAGGACCTGCTCGGAGGTGTAGTCGAGCGCCCGCAGGATGATGGTCGCGGGCAGCTTGCGACGACGGTCGATCCGCACGAACACCGCATCCTTCGGATCGAACTCGAAATCCAGCCAGGAGCCACGGTAGGGAATCACCCGGGCGGAGTAGAGCAGCTTGCCGGAGGAGTGGGTCTTGCCGCGGTCGTGATCGAAGAACACGCCGGGAGAGCGATGCAGCTGGGAAACCACTACCCGCTCGGTACCGTTGATGACGAACGTGCCGTTCTCGGTCATGAGCGGAATCTCGCCCATGTAGACTTCCTGCTCCTTGACGTCCTTGACGGCCTTGTTCGACGACTCCTTGTCGTAAATGATCAGCCGGACCTTGACCCGCAGCGGCGCGGCGTAGGTGATCCCACGCAGCACGCACTCCTTGACGTCGAATGCCGGCTCGCCGAGACGGTACTCCACGTACTCGAGCGCGGCGCTGCCCGAATAGCTGACAATGGGGAACACGGATCGGAATGCGGCATGCAGGCCGGCTTCTTCCCGCTCACCCGGTTTCTTGTCCAGCTGGAGGAACTTGTCGTAAGAATCCACCTGGATCGAGAGAAGGTACGGCAGCTCCATGACTCCGGGGAGCTTCCCGAAGTCCTTACGGATGCGTTTCTTCTCAGTAAAGCTGTAAGCCATTCGAATCTCCTGTCTCTCTTCCTCCGGCACGCTCAGCGTTGTTTCACTTGAGCTGATACGACGCTTTAGAGCTGTTGTGCCGGTTGTTCTCCGGGCACGCTCAGCGTTGTTTCACTCGCATCACTACGACGCTTCAGAGCTGTTATGCCGGTTTTTCTCCGGACACGCTCAGCGCTGTTTCACTTGCATCACTACGACGCTTCAGAGCTGTTGTGCCGTTTGTTCGTAAAGAGCGTTCTGCCTATTCAATGTCCGCGATTGCGCGGGACCTCACTGGAGAGGTCCGATCGGACTCATCGAGTCCGCCTGGGGCTGCCTCCCGGTCCTTGAAGCCCCAACGACGAAAGGCCGGACGCCCCGTGGCACGAGTCCACAGGTGCATCCAGCCGATCGTTGTCGTACTCAAGATCAGCGGTCTGCTTACTTGAGCTCAACCGTTGCGCCAGCTTCTTCGAGCTGCTTCTTGAAGTCTTCCGCTTCTGCCTTCGAAACACCTTCCTTGACGGAGGAGGGGGCTTCGTCGACCAGTGCTTTGGCTTCTTTCAGGCCAAGGCCGGTAAGTGCGCGCACCACCTTGATCACGTTGACTTTCTTCTCGCCGGAGGAAGTCAGCACGACGTCGAACTCGTCCTTTTCTTCCGCAGCGGCAGCGCCGGCATCACCACCAGCAGCGGCGGGTGCAACGGCAACCGCAGCGGCGGCGGAAACGCCGAACTTGTCTTCCATGGCCGAGACGAGCTCGACCACTTCCATCACGCTCATCTCTGCGATGGCGTTCAAAATGTCGTCTTTGGACAATGCCATTTTTATCTCCTGATGCTCCGGGGAGCCTCTTTCCGTTACCTGTTGTTACGAAGCCTGCCGACGACTCAGCCAGCCTGCTTCTGATCCCGAACCGCTGCCAGCGTCCGTACCAGCTTGCCGGGCACCTCATTCAGGGTGCGGGCGAGCTTGGTGATCGGTGCCTGCATGACCGACATGAGAAGCGCGATGGCTTCGTCGCGGGTCGGCAGCTTGGCGACACGATCGATCTCACCGGGGCCGAAAAGCTTGCCGCCGATGGAGAGGGCCTTGATCTCAAGAGCCTCAAACTCCTTGGCGTAGTCCTTCAGCAGCCGGGCGGCAGAACCGGGGTCCTCCTGAGAAAACGCGAACATCGTCGGACCGACCAGTGTCTCCTTGAGACACTCGTACTCCGTGCCTTCGATGGCCCGCTTCGCCAGCGTATTGCGGATCACACGCAGATAGACGCCTGACTCACGCGCCTTGGCGCGCATGCGGGTCATCTGGTCCACGGTGAGACCGCGATAGTCACTGACAACGGCGGACAGCGCTTTCGATGCGGCTTCGTTTACCTCGGCAACAATCGCTTGCTTGTCTTCAAGTCTTAATGCCATGGTTTCTCCTGTGCGCCTCACCCATACGGGATCGGCGCGTTCCGTTCGGAAATCGGTGACCTGCACCGACACGGTGCTTTTCCACCGACATCCACTACTACGGCGATCCCATGCGAGCGAAAACGCACACAACAGGTAACACCGTCTACACAGGATCCTTGCGGGTTTAACGCCGGCTTCCGCAGCGCTGCCTGGGAGCGACTCGCGCCCCTCGGAACCATGCCTGGTTCCGAGGAGTTCGGCCCCGCCGAACTCCCAAGCAACCGCATCGCGGTTGCCGCCGTCCTGTGGTTTTTGACGGCGCCGGGCTTTCACCCGGCCCTTCAAAATTCTCCTATCGCGCCGGTGACTGCCGGCACGATTCCTATCACGCCTCCAGAGACGCCTGGTCGATGCTCAGACCCGGGCCCATGGTGGTCGAGAGGGTGATCTTCTTCAGATAAACGCCCTTGGCCGATGCCGGCTTGGCCTTCCTGAGGTCCTCCAGCAGGGCCCGCAGGTTTTCCTTCACCTTGGCGCTTTCAAACCCCACCTGGCCAACCCGGCCGTGGATGATGCCGGCCTTGTCCGTGCGGAACTGCACCTGCCCCGCCTTGGCATTGCGGACGGCGGTTTCCACATCGGGCGTGACCGTGCCGGTCTTCGGGTTCGGCATCAGGCCGCGCGGGCCCAGAATCTTGCCGAGCTGGCCGACCAGGCGCATGGCGTCGGGTGTTGCGATGAGCACGTCGAAGTCCAGGTCACCGCCCTTGATACGATCGGCCAGGTCTTCGAAACCCACCAGATCCGCACCGGCAGCGGTTGCCTTGTCCGCGTTGTCGCCCTGAGCCATGACCGCGATGCGCACGGTCTTGCCCGTGCCGTGAGGGAGCGTGGTCGCTCCGCGCACGACCTGGTCGGACTTGCGGGGATCCACACCCAGATTGATCGAGACGTCGAAGGACTCGCTGAACTTGGAACGGGCGAGCTCGTTCAGCAGACCGACGGCCTCGTCGATGCCATAGACCTTCTCCCGATCCACCTTCTCGGCAATTGCCTTCTGCTTTTTGGTCAGCTTGGACATTACACGCCCTCCACTTCGATGCCGGCGCTCCGGGCGCTGCCGGCAATGGTGCGTACCGCGGCATCCATATCCGCAGCCGTCAGGTCCGGCATCTTCAGCGTGGCGATCTCTTCCAGCTGAGCGCGCGTCACCTTGCCCACCTTCTTGGTGTTCGGGGTGGGGCTGCCGGACGGGATCTTGGCGGCCTTCTTCAGCAGCACGGCAGCCGGCGGCGTCTTCGTCACGAAGGTGAACGAACGATCGGCGTATACGGTGATCACCACCGGAATGGGCATACCCTGCTCGAGACTCTGGGTCTGGGCATTGAACGACTTGCAGAAATCCATGATGTTCACGCCATGCTGACCCAGCGCAGGGCCTACCGGCGGACTGGGATTGGCCTGACCCGCTGCCACCTGCAGCTTGATGTAGGCCTCTACTTTCTTAGCCATCAGTTTCTCCTTGTGGGTGCCAGCGTGCGCCGCTTTCCAGCTTTCCGATCGCTCGATCGGCTGCCGTCACGACGTCACTCCCCGTTTGCCCTGCCGCGCGGCTACGCGGCAGACGCGTTGCAAAATCTTCAGCCTTTTTCCACCTGGTCGAAGGAAAGCTCGACGGGCGTGGAACGGCCGAGAATGGTCACCGCCACGTGCAGGCGGTTCTTTTCGTAGTTCACCTCTTCCACCACACCGGTGAAGTCGTTGAACGGCCCGTCGATGACTCGTACCACCTCGCCGGGCTCGAAAATCGTCTTCGGCGTCGCCTTCTCGCTGCCCGCAGCCACCCGATCCAGGATGGCATTGGCTTCCGCCGGGGTGAGCGGCGCGGGCTGATCCGCCTTGCCGCCGATGAAACCCATGACCCTGGGCGTCTCTTTGACCAGGTGCCAGGTATCGTCGTTCAACTCCATCTGCACCAGAACGTAGCCGGGAAAGAACTTCCGCTCGCTGCGGCGCTTCTGCCCGGCGCGCATCTCCACGACCTCTTCCGTCGGCACGAGGATCTCGCCGAAGAACTCCTTCAGCGCCGACAGCTGGACCCGCTCCTTCAGCGACCGGGCCACGTTCTTCTCGAAACCCGAGTACGCGTGCACCACGTACCAGCGCATGTTCGGATTCACGTTCAGAGCCGGCGCCTGCTCTTCGCCTTCGGCGCCCGTCTGTGCTTCCTGGTCTACCGGATCTTCCATTTCAACCTCAGTACCTTGCCTAGCCGAGCACCAGCGAAACGATCCAGCTCAGACCCGAGTCCAGCAGCCAGAGGATCAGCGAGAAAATCAGCACCAGGACCAGAACGATCATCGTGGTCTGCGTCGTCTCGTCCCAGGTCGGCCATACGACCCGACGGATCTCGCCGCGCGCGTCCTTGATCAGTGTCCAGGCTGCCCGGCCCTTGATGGTCTGAATGGCGACCCCGAAGGCTGCCAGGCCCAGCACCAGCAACGCCACCACCCGGAACAGCAGAGACTGATCCTGGTAGTACCAGTTTCCGAACACACCGGCACCGAGAATGCTGAACACGGCAATCCACTTGAGCCAGTCCAGGGCCTGTCCGGGCGTTTCTGTACTTGTCGTCAACGTTTGGTACCTGTCTGGCAGGCCAGGAGGGAATCGAACCCCCAACCTGCGGTTTTGGAGACCGCTGCTCTGCCAATTGAGCTACTGGCCTGTATTCCTGCTCGGTCCTGCGCCTGAGTGAACACTCACATTCACCAGGCGCATCAATCTAACTCGCTCACTCCCACGCCATCCGTCTCCGGCGCGAGATGCCACAATCACACCTTCGCGATCACTCCTTGATGGCGGTGACGACGCCGGCGCCGACGGTGCGGCCGCCTTCGCGGATCGCGAAGCGCTGGCCTTCTTCCATCGCGATCGGGCTGATCAGCGTCACCGTCATGTTCACGTTGTCGCCCGGCATCACCATCTCCACATCCGCCGGCAGCTCACACGTCCCCGTCACGTCCGTCGTCTCGAAAAAGAACTGCGGCCGGTAGCCCTTGAAGAACGGCGTGTGACGGCCTCCTTCGTCCTTCGACAGCACATACACCTCACTGTCGAACACCGTGTGCGGCGTGATCGCGCCCGGCTTCGACAGCACCTGGCCGCGCTCAACCTCTTCCCGCTTCGTGCCCCGCAGCAGAACACCCACGTTCTCACCCGCCCGACCTTCGTCAAGCAGCTTCCGGAACATCTCCACGCCCGTGCACGTCGTCGTCTGCGTCGGCCGGATCCCGACAATCTGGATCTCGTCACCCACCTTGATGATCCCGCGCGCAATACGGCCCGTCACCACCGTGCCACGACCCGAGATCGAGAACACGTCCTCGATCGGCATCAGGAACGGCTGGTCGATCGGTCGCTCCGGCTCCGGAATGTACTCGTCCAGCGTCTCCACCAGCTTCACCACCGCCGGCGCGCCGATGTCACTGCCGTCGCCTTCCAGCGCCTTCAGCGCGCTGCCCACGATGATCGGCGTGTCGTCCCCCGGAAACTCGTACTGGTCCAGAAGCTCACGGACTTCCATCTCCACCAGCTCCAGCAGCTCCTCGTCGTCCACCATGTCCGCTTTGTTCATGAACACGACGATCTTCGGAACACCCACCTGCCGGGACAGCAGAATGTGTTCCCGCGTCTGCGGCATCGGACCGTCCGCCGCCGAGACCACCAGAATCGCGCCGTCCATCTGGGCAGCACCGGTGATCATGTTCTTCACGTAGTCCGCATGGCCCGGGCAGTCCACGTGCGCGTAGTGGCGCTTCCCGCTCTCGTACTCCACGTGCGCCGTCGCAATCGTGATCCCGCGCTCCCGCTCTTCCGGCGCGTTGTCGATCTGGTCGAACGCCTTCGCCTCGCCGCCCCACGTCTCAGCACAAACCTTCGTCAGTGCCGCCGTCAGCGTCGTCTTCCCATGGTCCACATGACCAATCGTCCCAACGTTCACGTGTGGCTTCTTGCGCTCAAATTTCTCTTTGGCCATTGCTCTTTCCTTAAAAGATCCGTCAACCAATCGTTCTGACGATCGCGTTACTGTTCTTGCTGCTCGTGCTGCTCTTGTCGCTCGAATATGGTGCTCACAATCGGATTTGAACCGATGACCTCTTCCTTACCAAGGAAGTGCTCTACCTACTGAGCTATGTGAGCGTCGCGAGCCTTCGGCTCGCTTCTAAGAGTTTCGCTTAGCGAAACTCACGTTAGCGGGGCTTCCCCGCGGCGTCGGTTTTCGTCCGACCTTACCGAGTTCCGCTTCCGCGAAACTCCGAAGGCTCTACCCGGCCTTCTATCTCTTGTCTGTCGGCTATCTATCAGTATCTCTGCTATCGCTCTTTATCTATCTACTCACCCGCCTGCCGGCCCAGTGGCTGCCTGCGCTGTTCGCGTCGGGCTCAGAGGTCTGGAGCGGGTAGCGGGAATCGAACCCGCGTCATCAGCTTGGAAGGCTGAGGTTCTGCCTCTGAACTATACCCGCGCGTTCGTGAGCCGCCGGAAGCGAACAGTGGTGGAGGGGGAAGGATTCGAACCTTCGAAGGCTAAGCCATCAGATTTACAGTCTGGTCCCTTTGACCACTCGGGAACCCCTCCGCGAACCGCTTTGCACTGACCTTTGATTGACCCCTAGTCGATCCTCGCCCCGTCTGTCGCTGCGTTTCCGACATCCGGATTCAGAAGCAAAAAAACCCACCTCCGCCAACTTTCATCATCGGCGGGGTGGCTGAAATTCCTTTAGCAGCAATCACTTAAGGTGATGATATTGCTACTCTGGCTGTCCCAACGCTCGTGATCTCCCGACCACCGATTCCGGCCTTCGCCCCACCTGGCGTCACCTGGTGCCGCCACAAGGAGTCGAACCCTGGACCTTCTCATTACAAGTGAGTTGCTCTACCAGCTGAGCTATGGCGGCCGAAATGGGAGCGGGATTCTATAGAAAGTCATTCTGTGAAGCAATGTCGGGACATGGCTGAGCAGCCATGCCGTCCAGCTCAAACGCCTCCGGAACCCGGGCGATCAGGTTGCGGACCTCCTGCTCCCGTTCCAGCGCCTGCAGCCGTGGGGTATAGCCGAGATCCTTCAGTCGCTGCACCAGCCCGTCGGCGCTCGGCCGTCGGCTGAAGACACCGGCCGACACGGCGTTCACGAACGGACCGCCCGCAATCACGTAGGCATCGATGCTCTGACTCTCCAGCTCCTTCTGAAGCCTGCGGGCATTATCAATATTATTGTCGGTGTCTAAATAGACCAGGTAGTCGGGTGGCGCTGCGATCCTGGCGTCGCGAACTTCCATCCGGTCCGTCACGGCCGCGACGGCAATGCGCGCAGCCTCCAGCGTCTCGTCGCTGGCGAAAGGCCCCCACGTACGGCAGACGAGGGCCGGCGGTTCCTCCGGGAACGTCGCCCGCGGCGCCGGTCGGCTGCCAGCGCCCGCCAGCGCCTGGCGGTCGGCGTCGGTCAGCTCTCCGAGCAGCTTCAGCGGATCTGTCCGAGCCGGCAGCTTGCGCTCCGCAACGGGGGGCGGTGCGTCATCGGCGGTCAGCGCCCGCAGGAAGATCACGAGATTGAGAACCAGCAGCGACCCCAGAAAGATGAGGCTCGCCGGCGACAGACGGCGTGGCGAGAAATCGGCCATGCGTTAGGGGAATCCAGGCTCAAAACGGGGGAAACGCCGGCGCAGTATAGGTTCAGACGGGACGCAGAGAAACCTCGCCAGCATTGAACGACCGGACCCGACCGTCGACCTCCAGCAGCAGCTCACCCCGATCCGACACGCCGGCAACCCGCCCCATCACGGTTTCATTTCCGAGCAGCAGTGCGCAATCACGCCCGTGATAGTGATGAATCCCGTTGAACGCCTCCGCCATCGGTCCGAAACCCGCCTGCGCGAAGGCATCGATGTAGTCCACCAGGCTGGAAATCAGACCAGCAGCGACCAGATTGCGGGAGGGCCTGCCATGGACCTCCTCCAGATCGGTCACCGGCTGCCCGATGGCCGTCCGTGCTTCCGGCGGCAGCCGGAAATTCACGCCCACACCAACCACGATTTCCGAGCCGCTCCCCGCCCGATGCAGCTCGATCAGAATGCCGGCGATCTTCCGGCCAGCGACCAGCACGTCGTTGGGCCATTTCAGCGAGACCTCCGGCACGTCCAGCGTCTTCAGCCGGTCCGCAACGGCGAGGCCGATGCACAGGCTGAGCCCCCCGAGCTGCTCTGTCGGCTGGGGCACCCGGGCGCCGAGCGAGAGCGCCAGGTTGTTGGCGTAGGGGCTGACCCAGCCGCGCCCGCGACGCCCACGCCCCTGGAGTTGCAGCTCCGCCAGCCTGACCACGCCATGAACCGAGCGTACGGCCGCTATCTCGTTCAGAAGCGTGCTCGTCGACCCCACCACCTGCAGCACCTCGAGGTCCGTGAGCCACCTATCCGCCCGACGATCCAGTTGCTGCCTGATCAGCCTGTCGTCCAGCCGCTCCGCACTTTCCGGAAGTTTGACCCGCTCTCCGAGGACGTCGAATCCGAGCGCCAGCAGTGTGTCACGACCGATACCGAGATCGGCCAGATCGGCAGATCCACCCGCCAGCAGCGGCGACAGCCGTGCCGCCAGATCCTTCACGTCGTCGTGTTGCATCGGAAAATCATCGGCATTTCGAAGGCGAAAAAAAACCCAGCCGGTTGGCTGGGTTTTCGAAGAGAAGCCTGACGATGACCTACTCTCACATGGGGAAACCCCACACTACCATCGGCGCTGAATCGTTTCACTACTGAGTTCGGTATGGGATCAGGTGGTTCCAATTCGCTATCGTCGTCAGGCAAAGGGGAACTCGCTTCGCGAGTTCCATAAGAGTTTGCTACGCAGACTCTTCAGAACCCGCATCATCGCGAGTATCCGGTTGCCCGTTCCGTCACGAGGACGAAACAGATCATTCAGAGAATATGTAGGTGTCGGTCCGCGTTGCGGACCTTACGGAGTGTCGCTTTCGCGAAACTCGTGTAGCCGGTTGGTCCGCTTGCGCGGACCGGATTGAGTCTGCTTTGCAGACTCTGGCTTTCATCAAGATGCGTATTGGTTTCTGGCGGGCTTGTTACCCAACCGATCTGCATTCACTCGAGAGTGAATAGAGTTCACGAAGTGAACTCCGTAAGGTCGACGAAGTCGACCGACAGACTCGGTTATATGGTCAAGCCTCACGGGCAATTAGTACAGGTTAGCTCAACGCCTCACAGCGCTTACACACCCTGCCTATCAACCTCGTAGTCTACGAGGGCCCTACAGAAATCCGAAGATTTGGTGAGATCTCATCTCGAGGGGGGCTTCCCGCTTAGATGCTTTCAGCGGTTATCCCGTCCGAACATAGCTACCCGGCAATGCCACTGGCGTGACAACCGGAACACCAGAGGTTCGTCCACTCCGGTCCTCTCGTACTAGGAGCAGCTCCTCTCAAATCTCATACGCCCACGGCAGATAGGGACCGAACTGTCTCACGACGTTCTAAACCCAGCTCGCGTACCACTTTAAATGGCGAACAGCCATACCCTTGGGACCGGCTTCGGCCCCAGGATGTGATGAGCCGACATCGAGGTGCCAAACACCGCCGTCGATGTGAACTCTTGGGCGGTATCAGCCTGTTATCCCCGGAGTACCTTTTATCCGTTGAGCGATGGCCCTTCCATACAGAACCACCGGATCACTAAGACCGTCTTTCGACCCTGCTCGACATGTCTGTCTCGCAGTCAAGCGCACTTATGCCTTTACACGCAACGCATGATTTCCGACCATGCTGAGTGCACCTTCGTGCTCCTCCGTTACTCTTTGGGAGGAGACCGCCCCAGTCAAACTACCCACCACACACTGTCCTCGACCCGGATTACGGGCCAGAGTTAGAACCCCAACGTAACCAGGGTGGTATTTCAAGGTCGACTCCACCGAAACTGGCGTCCCGGTTTCAAAGTCTCCCACCTATCCTACACAAGTTAAGTCAAAGTCCAGTGTGAAGCTATAGTAAAGGTTCACGGGGTCTTTCCGTCTAGCCGCGGGTACACGGCATCTTCACCGCGATTTCAATTTCACTGAGTCTCGGGTGGAGACAGTGTGGCCATCGTTACGCCATTCGTGCAGGTCGGAACTTACCCGACAAGGAATTTCGCTACCTTAGGACCGTTATAGTTACGGCCGCCGTTTACC
>JBFWZA010000014.1:0-160533 GCA_050185825.1 Pseudomonadales bacterium
CGAGTCGATCGGCACTGACACCTGGATGATCCAGAAGCGTCCGGGGGCGGGTGGGGGTTGCCGGGTCAGTCAGCGGCCAGGGATGGCCGCTGCCTGAGCGCCCATGGATGGGGGCTGAAGCGAAGCTTCAGCCTAGCGTACCCGGCAACCCCCACCCGCCGCCGGGCGCTTCGTGAACAAACTGAATGCCAGAGCCGATCGAATCAGGAGTAGTCCGACGCCCTGAACTGAACTTCTTCGCGAGCCATCGCTTCGGTGGACTCCAGCACCTCCGTCAGCGCCACCTCGAAGCTGTGCACCAGCCCCAGCAGGTTCTTGCGTTCGGACTTGGCGATGGCGAGCTCCAGGGTCTTGGACGCTTCCTTGAGGCGCTTGGCGCCGAAGCTGCCAGCCACACCGTGCAGGTTGTGGGCGAGGCGCTCCGCTTCCTCGAACTGCTCCGAGGTGATGTAGCTGCGCATCCTGGCGCCGGCGTCGCCGTAGTAGGTGCCGAAGTCGCCCATGAGCTTGATCATGAGCTTGATGTTGCCGTTGTGGCCGCGGATGGCCTGGCCGATGTCGATGCCGGGCAGGCGCTGCAACGGCATGACGGACAGGGCGGCTTCCACCGCCTCGTCGAGGCTCGATGGTTCGCTGCTGCGGTCCGAGGCCCGGCGTCGGGGCACCTCTTCGCCGGTGCGTCCCGGCAGCAGCCTGTCGAGCTCCACGAGCAGGGTGTCGAAGTCGATGGGCTTGGTGACGTAGGCGTTGCAGCCGGCCTCCGCGGCGGCCGCCTTGCTCTCCGACAGGGCATCGGCGGAGACGGCTATCACCGGCAGGTCGAGCCCCTGGCGGCGCAGGATCCGCACGGCTTCGAGGCCGTCGAGCTCCGGCATGTGGATGTCCATCAGGATCACGTCGTAGTCGTTGGACGTGGCGCGGTTGACGGCTTCGCGGCCGTTCTCGGCGATGTCCACGTCAGCACCGCGGTGCTGGAGGAACTCCAGCGCCAGCTGCTGGTTGATGGGGTTGTCTTCGGCCACGAGAATCTGGCGCCCGGTGAGCGAGATGTCGCGGACGTTGCGCTCGGGGCGCTCTCTGGGCACCAGGTCCGAGGCGCTGGGAACGCCGGTGAGAATGGTGAAGCTGAAGGTGGATCCCCGCCCCGGCGTGGAGGAGACCTGGATCTCGCCGCCCATGAGGTCCACCAGGCGCTCGGAGATGGTCAGCCCCAGCCCGGTGCCGCCGTAGCGCCGGGTGGTGGAGGTTTCCGCCTGCTCGAAGGAGTCGAAGAGCCGCGCCAGCTTGTCCTCGCTGATGCCGATTCCGGTGTCGGTCACGGATACCCTGAGCACGAGCTGGCCGCCGGAGGCCGCTACGACCTCGGCGGACATCTCGATGCTGCCGCGCTCGGTGAACTTCACCGCGTTGCCGACCAGGTTGACCAGCACCTGCTGCAGCCGCAGGGCGTCGCCCATCAGCGTGCCGTGCTCCGGAAACTTCTCGTGCTCGCGGGTGCGGTCGTTGGTGGTGAACTTGAGATTGCGGCGACGGACCTCGGTGCGGAACAGGCGTTCCACCTCGTGCAGCGTGTCCCCGAGCTTGAAGGGCCGGGATTCCAGAACCAGCTTTCCGGCCTCGATCTTCGAGAAGTCGAGCACGTCGCTCACCAGCGTCAGCAGGTTCTCGGCGGCGTTGCGGATCGAGGTGACGTACTCGTGCTGCTTGCGGTCCAGCGACGATTCCAGCGCCAGCTTGGAGAAGCCGACGATGGCGTTCATGGGGGTGCGGATCTCGTGGCTCATGTTGGCCAGAAACTCGCTCTTCGCCTGCGTGGCGGCCTCCGCGATCTGCCGCTGCTTGTCCGCCTGCTCGCGTTCCATGCGCTCGGAAATGTCGATTAGCGAGCCGTCGATGTAGTCACCGCGCTCCGGATCGTGGCTGAGCCGGGCGGTGATGGACATCCAGAACGTGCGGCCGTTGCGGGTCACGCCGAGGGACTCGAAGCCGTTGACGAGCTGCTGGTCTTCCAGCGCCGACAGGAAGCGGCCCGCCTGCTCGTTGGCGAGGAACACCCGGTCGATCAGATCCCGGTACTCGTCCAGCAGCTGATCGACGTTGTCGAATTCCAGGATGCGGGCCAGGGTCGGGTTGGCGCTCACCAGCAGCCCCTCGGGACTGATACGGAACAGGCCCTCGATGGCGTTGTCGTACAGCGCCCGGTACTGATCCTGCGACGACTGCAGGTCCGCATAGAGCCTGGCGTTCTCGATGGAGATGGCGGCCTGGGAAGCGAGCAGCGCCAGTACCTCCACCCGCTGAGCGGTGAACACACCTGTCAGCCAGCGATGCTCCAGATAGAGGATGCCCGTGATGTTGCCGCGGTGAACGATGGGCAGGCACAGCACCGAGAGCGGCTGCAGCCGCTTCACGTAGGGATCCTGGGTGAACACGTCCTCCTGCGTCGCGTCGGACAGCACCAGCGGTTCCTTGGTGCGGCCGACGAACTGAACGATGGACTCCGGAACCTCCTCCGTCGCCTCCAGCGGCAGCGGCGGGTTGACACGTCGGGTGGCGCCGCCGTCCACGGAGGCGATGGCTTCCAGGTAGAGGCGCTTTTCGTGCGCCAGCAGCATGCAGGCCTTCTGGGCGCCGGCGTGCTCCAGCGCCAGGCGCAGCAGCTTGGTGAGCACCTTGTCGAGCAGGATCTCGCCGGAGATGGTCTGGGCGGCACGCAGCACCGTGGTGGTGTCGACGATGCGCTCGTTGAACTCGGTGGACTCGAAGCTGGTGCTGGAGCCGTGAAAGTCGCGGACCGTCAGATCGGCCAGGTCGCCCACCGACAGCATGCTGCCCGTGGTGACGGAGAGATGATCGGTGATCAGGTTGTGGAACTCGCGCTCCAGCTGGTTGGCCTTGGCGGTGGCGCCCCAGCGCACGTAAGCCTGGTAGGCGTTGCGGGCAAAAAGCCGCGCGAAGTCCGCCCGGCCTGCGGATTCGCAGGCCCGTGCGGCGAGCTCGTAGGCAAGCGCCTCGTCATTGGCCTGGCCGTGACGGCGGGCCCGCTCGGCGGCGACCTCGAAGTACTCCAGGGCCCGGGTGGTCGCACCGGCGCGCCAGGCGAGATCCGCCTGCAGGATCATCCGCTTGGCAGCCACATGGGCAGCGCCCCGCCGCTCCCAGCGCTTGAGCATGGCCAGATTCCGTCGCGCCTGGCGCTTTCCCCGCGCGGTGCCGGTGCGCAGCAGCACCAGCCCCTGGGCGAGACGGAAGGTGCCGATCAGCGGCGAGCCTGCGAGGGACGCCACATAGCGCTCGGCCAGCTCCAGCACGTTGTCCGCGCCGCGGAAGTCGTTGAACAGGATCGCGAAGTACAGCCGCAGCACGTACACATAGGCATGCGCCACCGCATCCTCGCTGTTGCTGATGGACAGGTCGCGGTCGCGGAACAGATCGGCCTCGTTCTGGCCGAGCAGGCTGCCGACGATCTGCAGCACGAAGTGACTGATGTTGATGCCAGTGACGTGCCGGAACTGGGCGATGTCGTTGATCTGCTGGCCGAGCTCGCGCTTCAGCGACGACAGCTCCATGCCGCGCAGCAACGCGTTGGCCGCGAAGCAGGCGCTGGCGGTGGCGGCGAACTCGAAGTCCTGCCGGGCCATGCTGCGGCCGATGTTCTCGGAGAGCAGGGAGAGTGAGTGGTCCAGGGTGTTCGACCAGGGGTCGACGAGGCCGGCGAGCAGCGTCAGCGCCCGGATCGAGGCGGCCTCGTTGGGAAACAGGTTCGCCAGGGTCCGGGCTTCCATGGCATAGCGCTGCGCGGCGGTGACGTCGTCGAGGGAGACGGCGGTGATGGCGCGGGCGGCGTAGGCGAAGGCGGATTCGGCGGCGAAGCCGTAACGTGCGGAGCGGACCAGCACGTCGTCCGTGAAGTCCACCAGCCTGGGGTTGCCGAGGTGATAGCCGGTGTGCAGCAGGTAGCTCACGAACCGGAAGCACTGATGCAGGTTCACGTCGTCGAGCACGCGGGGCGTCTTCGGCACGCGGGGAATCCGGGTCGGCAGCAGGCGATCACGGAGCTGGCGGAGGCGACGGCTGCCGGTGCGGGCCGCGCCGCCGGGACCGCTGCTCGCCGGTCGTCGATAGCCGAGATCCTGCAGCGCCGCCAGCGCCAGGGTCCAGGCCTGTGACAGGTTGTTCTGCACCACCGCGGCGCGGATCTCGATTTCCGCCAGGGTGCTGTTGTGGGCCGGCGCGCCGGCGAGCACCCGGTCGAGCTGCTCGAAGTCACCGCAGTAGAACGCGGCCTCCGCGGCGCACTGACAGAGGTCCAGGTAGGCCGGCTCGCTGGACCTGCCGACCAGCGCCAGGCCGCTGCGGCAGTACTTGTAGGCCTGCTGGAACACGCCCTGACGCAGGGTTTCCCGGGCCGCCAGCAGGTTGAAGTGGGCCACCTCGGCGCGTCGCTCCGGATCGGTCTCGATCGGGTCGGTGGCGGCATTCAGGTGGTCGGCGATCTGCAGCAGCTTGGCACCGCTGGGTCTGCCGGTTCCGGCGAGGTAGCGGGCGATGCGCAGGTGATACTCCGGCTTCCTCGCCTCCTCGATGCTGCCGTAGACCAGCGCCCGGATGCGCGGATGCGCGAACTGGTACTGGATGAGCTCCGAGTAGTCTCCCACCGGCAGTGTCACCAGCAGCCCGAGACCCACCGCCGGACGCAGGTCCGCCGCGGCCTCGGATTCCGTTTCGGCGAGGAGGTTGGCGAGGAAGGTGACGGTGAACTGCTCGCCGATGGCGGCGGCCATGGCCAGCGCCGACCGGGTGCTGTCCGGCAGCCCCTGCAGATGCGCGATGACCCGCTCGGTGGTGTTGCGGCTGAAGTAGTGGCCGCGGACCCGATCGATGTCCCAGGTCCAGAAACCGCCCGTGGGATCGTGGCGGATACCGCCTGTGCGGTGCAGCTCCTCGAGCAGCGCCAGCACGTTGGCGGGCACGCCCTCGGTCTTCGAGTGGATCTCGGCGGCGAGCTCGCGGACCCGTGCCTCGGACTGGCTGAGCACGTCGGAAACCAGGCTGCGCACGTCCGAACGCTCGAAGGGCGTGAGCTCGATGGCCGTCCGCTTGGTGGCGGTCCGGGGATTGCTGAAGAGCTTCTCGTGCCCGTGCTCCGAAGACAGCACCAGCAGCAGGTTGCGGGTATCCAGCGACAGCTCGATCAGCGCCTGGATGCACTCCTGCGGCACCTCGTCGGTGTGCTCCAGAATGAGCACCAGCGGCTGTGGCGTGAGGGCCTTGAGCAGCATACGGATGCCCCGGTTGGGCAGGCCGGCCGTCGCCTCGTAGGCGTTCCCGAGCAGTGGCCGAAGCTCCGGGATGAAGGCCTTCAGGCTCTGCAGGTCGGGGCCGTCCGCGGCGCTGACCCGGGACATGATCGCGTCGCCGGAGTCGGTGCGCAGCGACAGCGCCTGACGCAGGACCTGGCGGAGCAGCTCGAGCCAGATGGCATCCGTGTCCCGGAGGTCGAATCGGACCCCGCTCGTGCGCGCCGTAAGCAGATCGCTCTCCGTGCCCTGGCGGCCGACCTCGCCGAGCAGGGCGCCCTTGCCGATGCCGGCCGGTCCGGTGATCTCCAGGAACAGAACCTCGCCATGCTGCGTGCGGCGGATGAGATCGCCGATCAGGTGCACCTCCCGGCTGCGGCCATAGAGGCGCTTGGGCATGGCGAGCTGCCCCGGTGCGTCCGTGAGCCCCAGCCGGAACGGAATCACGTTGGAGTGGTTCTGGCCCTCCATGAGGTCGTCGCGGACCGCCGCAGCGGACTGGTAGCGATCCTCCGGCTGCTTGGCGAGCAGCTTGAGGATCACCTCGGACAGCCAGCGCGGCACGGATTCCGCCACCGCCGACGGCGGGCGCGGCGTGCTGGCGATGTGCGCGTGGATCAGCTCCAGCGGGTCGGTATTCGAGAAGGGCGGGCTGCCGGTGAAGAGCTCGTAGAGGGTGGCGCCCAGGGAGTAGAGGTCCGTCCGGTAGTCCACCACCCGGTTCACCCGTCCGGTCTGCTCGGGCGAGACGTAGGGCAGCGTGCCCGTCAGCTGGTTGATGGACTCGTTCTCCGGATGCTGGCGCGGCACCAGCGTCGCCAGACCGAAGTCGATGAGATAGACGCTGGTGGGGTCGTCGCAGACGACGACGTTGCCTGGATTCAGGTCCCGATGAATGACCCCCTCGTCGTGGATGGACTGCAGCGCCTTGGTGATCTCCACGGCGATGTCGATGCGTTCCTCGAAGGAGAGCTCCCGGGACTGCAGGAGCGTGCGCAGCGATTCACCCCCCGGATCATCGAAGATGATGCGCGGGGTCCGGTCGTCCATGGCCAGCGCCCTGCAGACGTAGGGGCTGGTGAGCGACTGGTTGATGTTGAACTCGTGGTGATAACGCGCGATGGCGTTGGGTGTCTGGGCGCTGGACTTCAGGGCCTTGGTGATGACCGGCTGGTCATGCCAGGTGGTGCGTCGCACCAGGGTGGACGCACTCTCATAGATCTTCTTGTCGACGACGGCTTCTGCCACCTGAACTCCGTGCCCCCTGGTGTGCGACCGTACCAACGAAGAACCGACCAGGCCGGCGGGTCAAGCTTACTGATAGCCGGCCATCCGGCCCAGCGGTTTGCGCCGGTGGTGCTTCGTCCTCAGACCACCTCGGGCGTGAACAGATATCCGGTGCCGTGGATGGTGGCGATGATCTTGGCGTTGGCCGCCCGCTCGCCGAGCTTCTTGCGGAGCTGACCCACGAGCACGTCGATGTAGCGGTCGTCCGGAAACCACTCCCGGTTGCGGATCCGGTTCATGAGCTGGTCGCGGTTCATGACTTCCCCGGCCTGCTCCATGAAGGCCAGCAGGAGCTGGTACTCGCCGGCCGACAGGGTGGTCTGCTCGCCGTCCGGTGAGGTGAGCTCGCGCTTGTTCAGGTCGAGCTGCCAGCCCTCGAAGGTGCGGATGTGGTTCTTGCGGCGCTGCTTCTGCTGGATGTGCACGCGTCGGATCAGGTTCCGGGCACGACTCAGCAGCTCACGCGGATCGAAGGGCTTGGTGACGTAGTCGTCGGCACCGGATTCCAGCCCCAGGATGCGGTCGATCTGTTCCTGCTTGCTGGTCACCAGGATGATGCCCACGTCCGACCCGCTGCGGATTTCCCGCGTCAGGGTCAGGCCGTCCTTGCCCGGAAGCTTGATGTCGAGCAGCACGAGAATGACGTCGGAGTCGGTGACCAGCGGCAGCACCTCGTCACCGCTGCCGGTGGAGGTGACGCGGAAGCCTTCGTCTTCGAAGTAGGATACGAGCTGGTCGCGGGTGATGGGCTCGTCCTCGACGACGAGAATGTGGTCCTGCTGTTCTGCCATGGTTCCCTGTCCTGTTGGAACGCCAGTAAGCTACTGATAAAGCAAGATAAGTAACGCACCTTGGGTGGGCTTTTTCAAGGCGGGATTCACGATGCCGGCAGGAGTTGGGGCATGGTTCACGATTTGCGAAGGAAATCGATCAAAGGACCTCGATCGCCGGTGACGGCGGCCGGGTCGTGAGGATCCCGTTGTCCAGCCTCAGCGAGGCGGCGCTGGCCGGGATCATCGAGGCCTTCGTGCTGCGGGAAGGCACGGACTACGGTCACGACGATCACGATCTGGCCGGCAAGTGTGCCGCCGTGCGCCGGCAGCTGGAGTCGGGAGAGGCGGAGATCGATTTCGATCCGGACACCGAAACCGTGGACATTCGACCCGTGGTAAGGTGAGCGCCGCCGAAACGGGCAGAAGACCAACCGATTGAAGAGGAACCCGCCGTGAGAGCGACAGATTCCGCACGATGCCTTCGCATCCTGTCCCCCGTGACCGTCCTCGGTCTGCTGCTGGCTGCGCTGCCGGTGCTGGCGGAGGTCACGCTGACGACCCAGGTTCACCGGCTCGCGGGCGCGGATGCGGGCGCCGCGGGTTCGTCGCTGGAGCCGGTGACCGACGTCCTGCCTGGCGATGTGATCCGCTACACCATCGTCTTCAGGAACGATTCGGCTCAGGACGTGGCGGCCGGCTCCGTCGCCATCACCAACCCGCTGCCGGAAGGCACCGTCTACGTGGACGGCTCCGCGACCGGTAACTCGACCCGGATCACGTTCTCCGTGGACGGCGACAGCTTCGCCGAACCGGCGATGCTGACGGTCACCGACACCTCGGGTACCCGCCGCGCCACCGCGGCGGACTACAGGAGCATCCGCTGGTCCTACGGTCCGCGCCTCCCCGCCGGTGCTTCCGGCGAGGTGTCCTTCGACGTCCGCATTCGCTGAGGCAGGGCAAGGATGAAAGGACACATCGCGCGGACCATGGGCCTGCTCGTCACCCTGATACCGGCCGTGGCGCTTGCTGCCGCACCTCGGGACGACTCACAGGCTGACACCGCGGAGGTACCCCTCATCGAGGAGATCGTCGTCAGCGGCGATGCCCGCCTGGCCGACCGGCTCGGCGAGATCGGCAGCTGGAGCGCGCTCGATGCCGAGGAGATCGACCTCATCGGCGCCACCCATCCATCGGATGTGCTGATGCGCGTGCCTGGGGTCTGGGTCACCCGGAACTCCGGCCAGGAGCACCTCACCGCCATCCGCTCGGCCGTGCTCACCGGCGCCGGGGCCTGCGGTGAGTTCACCTTTCTCGAGAACGGCATCCCCGTTCGCCCGGCCGGCTTCTGCAACGTCAACGGGTTGTTCGAGATGAACACGGAGCAGGCCGGCAGCCTCGAGGTGTGGCGCGGCCCGGCCAGCGCCGTGCTCGGAGGCAACGCGCTGCACGGGGCCATCAATGTGGTGAACCGGGTCCCGGATCGCAACCGGATCGGCATCGAGGGCGGCCCCTACGACTATTACCGCGTCGATGCCGACTTCAACGTCGAGGGCAACGGGCACAGGCTCGCGGGCACGATCTTCGGCTCGTCCACCAACGGTTATCGGGACTCCACCGGGGTCGACCAGCAGAAGGCGTCGATCGTGCACCGCACGACCTTCGGTGGCTTCGACGTGGAGTCGACGTTCAACTACACCGGCCTCGATCAGGAGACGGGTGCCTACGTGGAGGGCTTCGAGTCCTACAAGGACGATGAGCTGCGCAGGACGAACCCGTCCCCGGAGTCGTATCGCAACGCGAAGTCCTACCGCTTCGCCTCCCGCTGGTCGAAGGACGGCTGGTACGTGGTGCCCTACCTGCGTTACTCACGCATGGATTTCCTCCAGCACTTCCTGCCCGGAGAGCCCCGTGAGCGCAACGATCAGACCAGCGGCGGCGTCGTGCTCGGCTGGGACGTGGTGGACCGGGAGTCGGTCTTCATGACAGCGGGCGCCAACGTCGAATACATGGACGGTCACCTCGATCAGTGGCAGGCCGAGCCGCTGACGGATTCCTCGGCGTTCAACAATGCGGTCCGGCCGCAGGGCTGGCAGTACGACTACGACGTTTCCAGCATCCTGGTGGCCGGCTACTACGATCTGTCCTGGGAGTTTCAGCAGGGCACGCGGCTCGTGCACAGCCTCCGGCTCGAGTATCTGGGCTACGACTACGACAACCTGATGGCCGACGGCAACACCCGTGACGACGGCACCACCTGCGGCTTCGGCGGCTGCCTCTACAACCGGCCGTCCGACCGCTCCGACAACTTCACCAATCTGGCCGGACGCCTCGGGGTGGAACGGGACCTCGGCGAGGGGGTCGGCTACCTGACGCTCGGCTCCGGCTTCCGGCCGCCCCAGGCGACCGAGCTCTACCGCCTGCAGCGCTTCCAGGACGTGGCCGATCTGGACAGCGAAGAACTGGTCTCGGTGGAGATCGGCTACCGGGGCACGTTCTGGAACGCGGCGGCCTACGCGGAGAAGCTCGACAACTACATCTTCCGGGACGCGCGCGGTTTCAACATCGACGACGGCAAGACCAAGGCGTGGGGCATCGAGGCGGAAGCCTTCCGCACGTTCGGCAGCCACACCTTCTCCCTCTCCGGCACGTATGCGGAGCACAAGTACGACTTCGACTCCGACCTGGCCGGCGGCGAGGTGATCGAGAAAGGCAACTGGGAAGACACGGCGCCGAAGTGGATGGCCAACGGCCGCTGGCTGTGGGCGCCCTCGGATCGCTTCAACTCGGAGCTCGAGCTCGTCTACGTGGGCGAGCACTACGTCGATGCGGGCAACACGGCGGAGTACGACGGCCACCTGGTGGCCAACCTGCGCGGCCGGTTCGCCATGAGCGACACCCTGTCCCTGCATGCCCGGGTCATCAACCTGGCGGACACCCAGTACGCCGACCGGGCGGACTTCACCTACTTCTCCGCGGACGGCTACCGGTACTTTCCCTCCATGCCCAGGCAGTTCTATCTTGGCGCGACCGTCAGCTTCTGAGCACAAGGTCGACGTCACCGTCGGCCCCAAGGGTTCGCTGGAGCTGCTGTCCCAGCGCGAGATCGACATCCTCACGGACTCCGCCGGACGCAAGGACCTGTACACGCTGTTCCGGAACTGCGCGCTGGCGGTGCTCAACACCGGCAGCGAGTCCGACGATGCGGCCGCCATCTTCGAGGCCTACGCGGACTTCTCGGTGACCATCGGCAAGCGCACCCGGGGACTCAAGCTGATGATCCGGAACGCGCCCGCCAGCGCCATGGTAGACGGCCGCATGGTCGAGGGCGTGCGTCAGCACCTGTTCGCCGTGCTGCGTGACATCGTCTTCATCGGCACCGACATCTCCAACAGCGAGCTTTTCGACCTCGCCTCCTCCCAGGGCATCACCGATGCGGTCTTCCACATCCTGAAGAATGCCCAGGTGCTGGATCCCAATCTGCCGCCGCGCACCGTGGTCTGCTGGGGCGGCCACTCCATCTCCCGGGAGGAGTACGACTACACCAAGGAGGTGGGCTACCACCTGGGCCTCCGGGGTCTGGACGTCTGCACCGGCTGCGGGCCCGGCGCCATGAAGGGACCGATGAAGGGCGCAGCCGTAGGTCACGCGAAGCAGCGGATCCGGAGCGGTCGTTACCTCGGCTTCTCCGAGCCGGGCATCATCGCCGCCGAGCCGCCGAATCCCATGGTCAGCCATCTGGTGGTGCTGCCGGACATCGAGAAACGCCTGGAAGCCTTCGTGCGCGTAGGTCACGGCATCCTGGTCTTTCCGGGCGGGGTGGGCACGGCAGAGGAGATTCTCTATCTGCTCGGCATCCTGCTCGAGCCGGCCAACCGGCACATCACCCTGCCGGTGGTGTTCACCGGCCCGGTGAGCGCCCGGCACTACTTCGAGGACCTGGATGCGTTTCTCAGGCTCACCTTCGGCGACAGCATCGCCGAGCGCTACCGGATCATCATCGGTGACGCCGCAGAGGTGGGCCAGGTGATGGGACGTGCCATCCGTGACGTGCGTCGCCAGCGCCGGCGGGACGGCGACGCTTACTACTACAACTGGCTGCTCAGCGTGCCGGTGGCACATCAGGTGCCCTTCGAGGTCAACCACGCCACCGTCTCGGCGCTCACCCTGTCCCGGGATCTTCCGGCCCACGAGCTGGCGGTGAACCTGCGACGCGCCTTCTCCGCCATCGTCACGGGTAACGTCAAGGATCAGGGCATCCGCATGATCCGCAGAAACGGCCCCTTCGAGCTGCATGCGGACGCCTCGCTGATTGCGGCGCTGGATCAGCTGCTCAAGCAGTTCGTCGCCCAGGGGCGCATGAAGCTTTCAGGCACGTACGATCCCTGCTTCGTCGTGCGACCGGCCGGTTGACAAGGTGGCCGACGCGCTCCTGACCGTGAGGGGGCTCGGCTGCGTCCGTGATGGCCGGACCCTCTTCCGTGCCCTGGACCTCAGCGTCGGCGAGGGCGAGTGCGTGGCGCTGCTCGGACCGAACGGCAGCGGCAAGTCGACGTTGCTGCGGGCGGTTGCGGGGCTGTTCGTCGATGTCGAAGGCGAGATCGAGGTGTCCGAGCTTGCCTATCTCGGGCACCGTCCCGGCGTCTCGCTGTCGCTCTCGCCGCTCGAGAATCTGCGCTGGTACGCGGGCCTGGAGCCGACGGGCCCGGGCGTCGAGCCCGCGGCCCTGATCTCCCTGCTCGAGCGGGTCGGCCTCGCCGGTTACGAGGACGTCCGCTGCCAGCACCTGTCCGCCGGCCAGCAGCGCCGGGTGGCACTCAGCCGTCTCATGCTCGACCGCGCCCGCCTGTGGCTGCTCGACGAGCCGTTCACGGCGCTGGACACCGATGGTCAGGCGCTGGTCCGCTCCCTGCTGGTGAGTCACGCGGCATCTGGCGGTGCCGCCGTCTGCGCGACGCATCAGGATCTGGGGGTGCCGGGAACACGCGAGCTGCATCTGGGCGGCGCCACGTGAGCCTGTTCAGGGCACAGCTGCGCCGGGAGTGGCTGCTGCTGGTTCAGTCGAGCGAAGAGGTGCTGAACCCGCTGGTGTTCCTGTTCCTGGCCATCACCCTGTTCGCGCTGGCCACCGGCGGCGGTCCGGACACCCTCCGTGCCATCGCCCCTGCTGTGATCTGGGTGCTGGTGCTGCTGGCCAACCTGCTCTCCCTGGAGGGGCTGTTTCGCCGGGACTACGAGGACGGGACGCTGGAGCAGCTGCTGCTCAAGGCGGAGCCGGCTTTTCTGGCGCTTCTGGCAAAGATTCTTGTCCATTGGGTCTTCAGCGGCCTGGCCATGACGGTACTCGCGGCGCTGGCCGCCCTGATCCTGTACCTGCCTGGGACGGCGCTCGGGATGCTGCTGCTGTCGCTGATCGCCGGCACGCCGGCGCTGTCCCTGATCGGCGCGGTGGGCGCCGCGCTGACGGTGGGATTGAAGCGGGGCGGGGTGCTGCTCGCCCTGCTGGTGCTGCCTTTATACGTGCCGGTGCTGATCTTCGGCGCCGGGGCGGTGCTCGAGCACATGGCGGGGATTGAGACCCGGGCGCAGATTTATTGGCTCGGGGTGATTAGTATGGCGTCCCTGACCCTGGCTCCCTTCGCTGTCCAGGCGGCGCTCCGGGTCAGCCTCGAGCAGTAACGGAAGCGCACATGTCCCTCACTCAGACGCTCAAGGCCTGGTGGCACAAGCTCGGCTCGCCACGCTGGTTCTACGAGATCAGCGGTCCGTGGCAGCGGCTGTTCAGCGTGCTCGCCCTCGTTCTGCTGGTGACCGGCACGGTCTGGGGCCTGGTCTTCGCGCCTGCGGACTATCAGCAGGGCAACAGCTTCCGGATCATGTACGTGCACGTGCCCACGGCCATCGTCGCCCAGTCCGTGTACATGCTCATGGGCGCGGCCGGGCTGGTGCTGCTCGTCTGGCGCATGAAGCTGGCGGACATGGTGCTGGCCGCGGCGGTGCCGTTCGGCATGTCCATGACGGCCTGCGCGCTCTTTACCGGCGCGGTGTGGGGCAAGCCGACCTGGGGGGCGTGGTGGGTGTGGGATGCCCGGACCACCTCCATGCTCGTGCTGCTGTTTCTCTATTTCGGGCTGTATGCCCTGCGTCAGGCCATTCCCCGGGAAGAGACCGCGGGGCGCGCCTGCGCGGTGCTGGCCCTGGTGGGGACCGTGAACATCCCGATCATCAAGTATTCGGTGGACTGGTGGCTCACCCTGCACCAGCCGGCGAGCTTCAGGCTCACCGAGGCGCCGAGCATGCCACCGGAGATGTGGCTGCCGCTGCTGATCAACGTGCTGGGCATATACTGCCTGTTCGCCACCAACCTGATCGGCCGGTTAAAGCTGACCATTCTGGATCGGGAGCGTAACACCCAGTGGGTGCGCTCGCTGGTGCGGGAGGCCTCCGCGTGAGCTTCCAGACGCTCGGCGATTTTCTCGCCATGGGCGGGCACGGGCTCTACGTCTGGCTGGCCTACGGGACCACCATCGCGGTGGTGATCGCCAACGTGCTGTCGGTCCGGTTTGCCCGCCGGCGCTACTTCCGGCAGGCTCGCGCGCTCGAGCGGCGGCTCGCCGGGGGAACCGGTGGCGCTCCGGGCAATCAAACAGGCTCACGGATGGAAGAAGTGCAGTGAATCCGAAACGTCGTACCCGGCTCGTGGCCGTGCTGTTTCTGGTGGCGGGCGTGGGCATCTCGGTGTCCCTCGTGCTGCTCGCGCTGAACGAGAACATCAACATGTTCTATCCGCCCGAGGCGGTGGTGTCCGGTGAGGCGCCGCTGGGTGCGCAGATCCGCGCCGGCGGCATGGTGGCGGACGGCAGCGTGGTGCGGGATCCGGACGGGCTCGATGTCACCTTCGTGCTGACCGACTACGAAGGGTCCGAGTTCCAGGTGCGTTACAGCGGTATCCTGCCGGATCTGTTCCGCGAGGGGCAGGGCGTGATCGTCCAGGGCGAGCTCACCGGGGCGGGTCAGTTCCGCGCGTCCCAGGTGCTCGCCAAGCACGACGAGAACTACATGCCGCCGGAGCTCGCGGACCTCTCGCCGGGACACCAGAAGAAGCCGAACCCGATCGCCGATGGTCGTTGAGCTCGGACATCTCTCGCTCGTCATCGCGCTGGCGCTGGCAGCGCTGATCGCCGTGTTCGGCCTTGCCGGCGCGCACTTCAGCGCCCGGCGGCTGATGGGGGCGACGGCGACACTCTCCATCGGCCAGTTCGTCTTCATCGCCCTGGCCTATGCCGTCCTGACCCGTGCCTTTCTCGGCGACGACTTCAGCGTCGCCTACGTGGCCAACAACTCCAACTCGCTGCTGCCCTGGTATTACAAGTTCAGCGCCGTGTGGGGTGCCCACGAAGGTTCGTTCCTGCTCTGGGTGCTGATCATGTCGGGCTGGACCCTGGCGGTGGCCGTGCTCGGGCGCAGCCTGCCGGAGAGCTTCCTCGCCCGGGTGCTCGGCATCATGGGCCTGCTCAATCTCGGCTTCCTGGCGTTTCTGCTGTTCACCAGCAACCCGTTCGAGCGGCTGGTGCCCATGACACCGGCGGAGGGTGCGGACCTGAATCCGCTGCTCCAGGACTTCGGTCTCATCGTTCACCCGCCGACGCTCTACATGGGTTACGTGGGCTTTTCCGTGGCCTTCGCCTTCGCCGTGGCGGCGCTGCTGTCCGGCCGTCTGGACGCGGCCTGGGCGCGATGGTCACGGCCCTGGTCCAACGTCGCCTGGGCGTTTCTCACCCTCGGCATCACCCTCGGCTCTTGGTGGGCGTACTACGAGCTGGGCTGGGGCGGCTGGTGGTTCTGGGATCCGGTGGAGAACGCCAGCTTCATGCCCTGGCTGGCCGGCACGGCGCTCGTCCACTCCCTGGCGGTGTCGGAGAAGCGCGGCACGTTCAAGAGCTGGACCCTGCTGCTGGCCATCACCACCTTCTCGCTCAGCCTGCTCGGTGCCTTCATCGTCCGCTCCGGGGTGCTCACCTCCGTGCACGCCTTCGCGGTGGACCCCACCCGCGGGCTGTTCATTCTGATCTTTCTGGCGCTGGTGGTGGGCGGCTCGCTGACCCTGTACGCCCTGCGCACGGCGACCATCCGCTCCATGGCGAGCTACACCCTGGCGAGCCGGGAAGCCTTTCTGCTGGTCAACAACATCCTGCTCGTGATCGCCATGGCGGTGGTCCTGCTCGGCACGCTCTACCCGCTGGCCTACGAGGTGGTGACGGACGGCGCCAAGATTTCCGTCGGGGTGCCGTATTTCAATGCCGGCTTCGTGCCCCTCATGCTGGTGCTCGCGGCCGCGCTCGGCCTCGGCCCGATGCTCAACTGGAAGCGTACGCCGAGAGCGAAGATCGTCGCCAACATCCGCTGGACGCTGTCCGCAAGCCTGGTACTCGGGGTGGGGTTGCCCCTGGTGGTATCGGGTGCGATGGGCTGGCAGGTGGCCGTGACCCTGGTCCTGGCGTTCTGGATTCTCTCCACCCATGGCGTTGATCTCATTCGCCGGGCACGCCGCGGCAGCCTGCCGCTGGCCTACCTCGGCATGCAGATTGCCCACGCCGGCTTCGCGGTGGCGCTGCTCGGCGTGGCGCTCACCAGCCAGCTCTCCGAGGAGCGCGACCTGCGGATGGTGCCCGGCGATGCGGTGTCCGTGGCAGGCCGGGAATTCCGCTTCCTCGGCGTCCGCCACAGCGAGGGCCCGAACTACGTGGCCGACCGGGGCGAGTTCTCGGTGCTGGAAGACGGCAAGCCGTCCCGCCTGCATCCGGAGAAGCGCACCTATCTGGCGCGGCGCAACGTGATGACCGAGGCGGCCATCGATCCCGGGTTCGGCCGGGATCTGTACGTCTCCCTCGGCGAGCCGCTGGAAAACGGTGCCTGGGCGGTGCGGATCCAGGTCAAGCCCTTCGTCCGCTGGATCTGGCTGGGCGGACTCCTGATGACGTTCGGCGGCGTGCTGGCCGTGCTCGATGCCCGCTACCGGCGGCTCGCCGTGCGTGCGGGCCGGGCGGCTGCAGTCTCCCCCCCGGCGGCGACGGCCGGCTGAGCCGTGAGCAGGGCAAGCTTTTTCGTTCCCCTGGCGCTGTTCACCGTCATTCTGGTGCTGGGGTACCTGGGGTTCAGGCTCGACGATCCGCACCGGCTGCCGTCGGCGCTGCTCGACAAACCCTTCCCCGAGTTCTCCGCCACCGTGCTCGGCACGCCGCAGCGAACGGTGACCCGGGCAGACCTGGTGGGCGCGCCGGTGCTCGTCAACGTCTGGGCCACCTGGTGCCCCACCTGCAAGGCCGAGCACGAGGAACTGATGCGCATCGACGCGCAGTCGGACCTGCGCATCGTCGGCGTCAACTACAAGGACGACCCGGCCAAAGCCATGCGCTGGCTGCTGGAGTTCGGTGATCCCTACGAGTTCGTGCTCGAGGACGCCGACGGCTCGCTGGGCGTGGAGCTCGGCGTGTACGGCGCGCCGGAGAGCTTTCTGCTGGATGCGGCGGGCACGATCGTCTACAAGCGGGTGGGCGAGATCAACCCGCGGATCTGGCGTGACGAGATCGTCCCGATTCTCGCGCGGCTGGAGGTGGCCGCTCGTGAATGACCGTTCACTCATGAGTGACGGCGTGTTCCCAGGCATCGCGGGACGGCGCCCGATGTTGTCGGCTGCGCTGCTGGCCTGGCTGCTCGCGGTTGCGGCGTCGGTGGGCGGTATGCTCTACGCCGGCAGCGTTCAGGCCGCCGGTCCTGTGGACGCGTACGAGTTCCCGTCGGCCGAGATGGAAGCCCGCTACCGGGCGCTGATCGACGAGTTCCGCTGCCCGAAGTGCCTGAACACCAACCTCTCCGGCTCCGATGCGCCTATTGCCAGGGATCTCCGCGGCACCGTGCGGCGGCTGCTGGTGGAGGAAGGGATGAGCGATCAGGAAGTGCGCGATTACCTGCAGGCGCGCTACGGGGACTTCGTGCTCTACGACCCGCCTTTCAAGCCGGGTACCTGGGTGCTCTGGCTGGCGCCGGCGGCGTTCGGCCTGGTCGGCCTGTTCGTGCTCTACCGGGTGCTGCGCCCGCGGCAGCCGGTTACCCTCAGCGCGAACGATCAGGCCCGGATCCGCGAGCTGCTGGGGGAGTCGGACGCCTGACATGTTCCACCTCGGCGCAGCCCTTCTGCTGGCTCTGGCGTGCGCGCTGGTCATCCTCGCCCTCTACCGTCGGGATCGCCGGTCCGAGCCGGCCCAGGACAAGACCGTCGCCGCCCTCTATCAGGACCGGTTGAGCGAGCTGCGCCGGGAGATGCAGGGCGGCCTCGCCGAGGCCGACGACCGCCAGCTTCTCGAGTCCGAGCTGGGCGCGGCGCTGCTGTCGGACTATGAGCAGATTCACGGGCGCGAAGCGGTGGCGGGCACGACGCCCCGCTCGCCCTGGTTGCCGCTGGTCAGCGCCGCCGTGCTGGTCGCCACCGCGGTGGCCGTCTACCTGGTGGTGGGCGATCCCGATGCCATGGACATGATCGGGGCGGAACAGGTGATGCGCCTGGATCCGGCGTCGGACGCGGAAGCGCTCGCGACGTGGCGGGCGCGTCTCGCGTCGCGGGTGGATGCCCGGCCGGCCGACGCCAAGAGCTGGTACCTGCTCGGCCACGTGGATCTCAAGCTCGGCCGCTACGCGGCCGCGGCGGAATCCTTCGCCATGGCGAGCCGTGCCCACGGCGAGGATGCGAGCATCGACCTGTACTGGCTGCAGGCCCGTTACCTGGCGGCCGGTGGGCAGATAGACGCCACCACCCGGGCGATCGCGGACCGGGTGCTGGCCGGTGATCCGAACCAGCCCATGGTGCTCGAGATGTACGCGGTGGATGCGTTCAGAAACGGTGAGTACCGGGAGTCGGTGAGCCTGCTCAACCGGGCGCTCTCCGGGAATCTGGAGTCGGGACACCGCCAGGCGCTGGAGAACGGCTACCAGGAGGCGCGCAGGCGGCTTGGCGATCTGCCCGCCACCGTGGACGTGGACATCGATGCCGAGGGCGAGGTGCCGCGGGGCGCGACGCTGTTCGTCATCGCGCGGCCGGTGGGCGGTGGCATGCCGTTCGCGGTGGTGCGCCGACCGGTTGGCGACTTTCCGAAGTCCATCCGTCTCGACGATGCGGTGAGCATGAACCCCGCAGCGCCGCTGTCCGGCGCCGGAACCGTGGAGGTGGTGGTGCGCCTCAGCCGATCCGGCACACCCATGGCCCATCCCGGCGACTGGGAGTGGCACTCACAACCCCTGCCGCTGGCCGGCCAGGACGCGCCGGCCCGGCTCCAGGCCCTGCTGCGCGCGCCGGGCTAGAGCACGCCTGGTCGCCGGTATCGTTCCGGCGGCGCGAACCAAATCCAACGACGGTTGTCGAACGATTACGCTCCGTTCCGGCGCGATCAGGGTGTCCTGTGCATGCGGACGACGGGAAGCGAGCCAATCGAGGGGATCACATTGGGGGATCACATTGGAGAGGACCATGAACTTCGAGCCTGCCACCACCCTGACCGAACAGATTGCGGACCATCTGGGCACCGAGATCATCAGCGGGCGGCTGAAGCCCGCCACGAGGATCCAGGAGCTGCGGGTGGCCGGCGAGCTCGGCGTGTCCCGCGGTTCCGTGCGCGAGGCGCTGCTCATCCTGGAATCGCGTCACCTGATCGAGATCGTGCCCCGCCGCGGTGCGGTGGTCAGCTCGCTGGACGGCAACGAGATTGCCGATCTCTGTGAGCTGTTCTCCGAGCTGCAGTCGCTGTGCTTCGCCAAGCTGGCCGCCCTTCCGCATCCGGACCTCGCGCCGCTCTCGCAAGCCATTGCCGGCATGAGCGACGCGGTGACCGCCGCCGACGCCGCCGGTGTGCTGGCGGCCCGCAAGCGGTTTCTGCTGGCGAGCCTCGCGCCGCTCAACAACAGCTACCTGAGCGCGGTGCTCCGCGGGCTGATCCCGGCGGGTCTGCGGCTCGAACGGCTGGTCTCGGAGCATCCCGCCTACGATGCCCGCGACACGCTCCGCTACCACCAGGCACTGTACGAGGCCATCGCCGGCCGGCAGGTGGAGCGGGTACGTGAGCTGGTGCGCGCCTATCACGCGCGGGAGACGAAGCTGGCGGTGGGTTGCCGGAACGGCGGTCCGGAGGGTCGGCGGCCGCGCTGAGGCGCGCGGCCCGTCATCCATCACAGAAGGTCCGCGCTGAGCGCGCGAAATCCGCTGTCGGCGCGCGTCCGATCGTGGCTGGGGTGTTACGCTGCCCAGACATTTGCTTTAGACTACCGCGAACTTGGTACGGGTGATCAACGCGCCACGCGGTATTATGCGGCTGAAGCAGATCAAGCTCGCGGGATTCAAGTCTTTCGTCGATCCGACCACGGTCACCCTCCCCAGCAATCGATGCGCCGTGGTGGGACCCAACGGCTGCGGTAAATCGAACATCATCGATGCGGTTCGCTGGGTCATGGGCGAGAGCTCCGCGAAGCAGCTTCGTGGCGAGAACCTCACCGACGTCATCTTCAACGGCTCGAACACGCGTAAGCCGACGGCCATTGCCAGCATCGAGCTGATCTTCGACAACCGCGACGGCCGCATCGGCGGCGAGTACGCGGCCTACGGCGAAATCTCCATCCGCCGGCAGGTGACCCGGGATTCCCAGTCCAGCTACTTCCTGAACGGCAACAAGTGCCGGCGTCGGGACATCATGGACATCTTCCTCGGCACGGGATTCGGACCGCGCAGCTACTCCATCATCGAGCAGGGCATGATCAACCAGCTCGTGGAGGCGAAGCCCGAAGACCTGCGCGTCTACCTCGAGGAAGCGGCGGGGATCAGCAAGTACAAGGAACGGCGCCGCGAGACGGAGAACCGCATCCGGCACACGCGCGAGAACCTCTCGCGGCTGAACGACATCCGCGAGGAGCTCGACAAGCAGCTCAAGCACCTGGACCGTCAGGCGAAAGCGGCGGAGCGCTACAAGGAGCTCAAGGAAGAGGAGCGTCGGCTGACGGCGGAGCTCTACACGCTGCGCTACGGCGCGCTGGAAACGGAGCTCAAGCAGCGCCAGGCACAGATCCAGTCCCTGGAGGTGAGCCTCGAGCAGGCCAAGGCCCGTCAGCAGCATCTGGATACGGAGATCGAGAAATCCCGTCAGCAGCATGCGGACTCGAGCGAGAACTTCAACGGCATCCAGGGCACCTACTACAAGCTCGGCGCGGACATCGCCCGCTTCGAGGAAGCCATACAGTTCAATCAGGAGCGGGTCCGACAGCTGGAGCTGGATCTCGAGTCCGTGGCGCAACGCGCGCAGGAGACCACCCGGCAGCTGGACATGGACGAGAGCCAGATCGGCGAGCTGCGAAGCCAGATTGCCCGTGTCGGCCCCGAAGTGCGCGAGGCGGAGCTCGTCGACCAGCAGGCACAGCAGGCCGCTGCCGAGCTCGATGCGCGGTTCCGCCGCTGGCAGTCGGACTGGGAGGCCTTCTCCCGCGCGGCCGCCGAGAACGAGCGCAACGCGGAGGTGCAGGCGTCGCGGATCGAGCACCTGGAACAGCTCCTGCAGCGGCTGCGTGGACGTCTGGCGCAGCTCGAGACGGATGCCGCGGCACCCGCGCCGGTGGCGTCGGACGACGTGGTGAGCCTGGCCGCCGAGATCGAGGTGGTGGAGGACCGCCGCCGCCAGCTCGAAGCCGGTATCGACGAGGCGCTCAAGGAGCTGGCCGCTGCCCGCGAAGACCTGATGCTGCGCGAACGTGCCCTCGACGAGGCGCGCAACGACGTGCACGACCTGCGTCACGCGCTGGCGAGCCTGGAAGCGGTGCAGCGGGCGGCCCTCGGTCGAGAGGCGCGGGAGGCCCACGACTGGATCGAGGCTCAGGGCCTCGCCCAGGCCGAGCGGCTCGGCGAGATGCTGGCCGTGGTGCCGGGCTGGGAGCAGGCCGTGGAGGCCGTGCTCGGAGATCACCTGCAGGCGGTGCACGTCGACAACGTCGATCACTACAGCCGCGCGCTGGACGGATTCACACAGGGCGGCGTCACGCTCATGGAAGCGTCGCTGGACGTGGACATGAACGGTCCGCTGCCGACGCTGGCGTCGCTGATCCGCAGTCACAACCTGCGCCTGGGATCGGTGCTGCAGGGCATCTACGCGGCGGAGTCCGTGGAAGTGGCCATGGCCAACCGTCAGGGTCTGGCGGTGGGCGAGAGCATCATCACCCGTCAGGGGGTGTGGGTCGGGCCCGACTGGATCCGCCGTTACGTGGTGGACCAGGACGATGCGGGCATCATTCAGCGCGGCCAGGAAATCGAGACGCTGAATCTCCGGGTGGAGGAAGCGGAGCAGACACTCGCCGACCTCACCCGCCAGCTCAGCGAAGGCAAGAGCCGCATCGAGCGGATCGAGCGTCTGCGTGACGAGCGCCAGGGAGAGATCAACCGGCTGAGCCAGTCGCTCGGCGAGCTCAAGACCGATCACGGCGTGCGGCGCGTGCAGCTCGAGGAGGCCGACGCCCGGCGGGCGCGGCTGGCCCGCGAGAAACAGGAGCTGCAGGCGCAGATCACCGAGGAGGCGGCACGCCTCGAGCAGGCGCGCACCGCGCTGGCAGCGGCGCTCGGTGCCCAGGAAGGCCAGGCCGGTGATCGCGAACGCCTGACGGCGGAGCGGGAAGAAACGGAAGTTGGACTGACTGCCGCCAGGGAGCGGGCGCGCGGCAGCCGCGACCGCTACCACGCGCTGAACGGCGAGTGGCAGTCCCTGCAGTCCCGCCTGGCAGCCACGGAAACGGCCAGGGATCGTCTGGTGCGGCAGCGCCGGGAGCTGGCGGAGCAGCAGGAGAACCTGCAGCAGGGCATCGCCAACAGCGCCACACCCCTGCCGGAGCTGAAGCGCGACCTGGAGACGAAGCTTGCCGAGCGGCACGAGGTGGAAACGGCGCTCACGGAAGCTCGCACCCTGCTGGATGACGTGGACGTCCGCATCCGGGAGCTGGAAGGCGAGCGCTCCGAGGCGGAAGGCGCCGTCAGCGACGTCCGCGGTCAGCTCGAAAGCGCCCGCGTCGCGCGGCAGGGACAGACCGTGCAGGCGGAAAACCTGCTCGAGAAGATCAGGAGCACCGGACTCACGCTCGAGGCGGCCCGCGAGGGTCTGCCCGAGGATGCCAGCGAAGCGGCCTGGACCGAAGCGCTGGAACGCACCGACCGGCGGATCAGCCGGCTCGGACCGATCAATCTGGCGGCGATCGACGAGTTCGAATCGCAGTCGGAGCGAAAAATCTATCTGGATCAGCAGAACGAAGACCTGGAACAGGCACTCGAGACACTGCTCGCTGCGATCCGGAAGATCGACCGGGAAACCCGGCAACGTTTCAAGGAAACATTCGAGACGGTGAACAAACGTCTGGGGGAACTGTTTCCGAAAGTATTCGGCGGAGGACACGCCTATCTTGAACTGACTGGGGAGGATCTGCTCGATACGGGCGTCTCGCTGATGGCGAGACCACCCGGCAAACGCAACGCCAGCGTGCATCTGCTGTCTGGCGGCGAGAAAGCGATGACGGCGGTAGCGCTGATCTTCGCGATCTTCCACCTCAACCCGAGCCCGGTTTGTATGCTCGATGAGGTGGACGCGCCGCTCGACGATGCCAACGTGATGCGGTTTGCCGAGCTGATTAGAGACATGTCCCGCGACGTGCAGTTCGTCATCATCACCCATAACAAGCTGACCATGGAAATGGCCGACCAGTTGCTGGGTGTGACGATGAACGAGCCGGGCGTATCACGCCTGGTGTCCGTGGACGTGGAAGAAGCAGCCGCCATGGCGGGCTAGGGGAACCCCGGCCCGACATGAACAGCCGATCCGGGGTGGGCACCTGGGGTCGGGCGGCGCTCAGTTCGAGAGAGGAGTGTATGGTCGCTTGTCGCGACCCGGGAGCCGAATGTGGATATCAAAGATTTCATCCTGATCGGTGGCGGTCTGCTGATTGCTGCCGTCGTGGCCCATGGTTTCTGGATCGCGTGGCGGGAGAGGCGTCAGGAGCTGCGGATCGACATCAAGCCGCACCTCATCCCGGACGACGTGGACGACATGGTGCGTCTGCGCGGCGAGCTGCCCAACGGCGGGGGTCGGGTGATCAAGGGGCCGCCGCCCCGGCAGGAGCCGCTCGATCTCGAAGCGCCACCGCCGCTGCTGCTCGAGCCCACGGAAGGCCCGCCCGTCTCGTCGCGGGAGCGTAACCGCACGCCGGAGCGCTCGCGCGCGGCAGGCCGTGAACCGGCAGACTTCGCGGAGCCGGACGAGGTGGACGCGCTGCTGTTCGGTGCCGGCTGGAAGGAGGAAGTCGCGACCGCAGAGGCGAGTCCGCGCGGCGGCGTCGAGCGCTCGCGTACGGAGCCGGTGCTGGGCGGGACGGACGACGACGATGCCTCTGCAGCCCGGCCGTCGACATCCACACGCGCCACCCGGCAGGATCCGCTGACGTCCGGTCGCGCCAAGGTGGCGGACGTTGACCTGCCGGATCCGATCATAGCCGACGAGCCGAAGCGGCCGCGGCGGTTGAGCCAGCGGCGGACCGTCGAGCGCCCGGGCAGCGGCCGCCGCTCGAGCGATGCTGCCGTGGAAGAAATGCCCCGGTCATCGGCGCCGGTTCCGGTGGAGGAGCTGATCGTGATGAACGTGCTCGCCGCCGTGGATGCTCCCTACACGGGCGACGAGCTGTTCACGGCGCTGCGCTCCTGCGGGCTGAAGTTCGGCGACATGAACATCTTCCACCGGGTCGAGCCGCTGACCAAGGCGGTGCAGTACAGCGTGGCCAGCGCGGTGGAGCCTGGCACGTTCGACATGGCGGAAATGGAGTCCATCCGCTGCCCGGGGCTGTGCATGTTCATGCAGCTGCCCGGCCCGGAAGACCCGTCCGCGGCATTCGAGGACATGCTCAGCGTGGCCCGCAGCGTCACCCGGGAGCTGGGCGGCGACGTCAAGGACGAGCATCGCAACGTCATGACGCCGCAGACTGTGGAGCACTACCGGCAGCGCATCGTGGACTTTTCGCGACGGCGGATGTCGAAGAGGGCATGAACGTACAAGCACGGCTCGAAGAGCTCCGTGCGCTGATCCACTACCACAACCACCGGTATCACGTGCTCGATGATCCGGAAATCGCGGATGTCGAGTACGACGCGCTGTTCGACGAGCTTCTGGCCCTGGAAGCGGATCACCCGGAGCTGGTTACGCCCGACTCGCCGAGCCAGCGGGTCGGGGGCGCGCCGCTGACCGGCTTCCGGACGGTCCGTCATGAACGGCCCATGCTCTCCCTCGACAAGTGCACCACCGTCTCCGAGCTCGAAGACTGGCAGAAGCGCTGCAGAAACCGGCTCGGCACGGACGAGCCCATCCGGCTGATCTGCGAGCCGAAGATCGACGGCGTCGCCGTCGCCCTGACCTACGAAGACGGCCTGCTGACCCTGGGTGCCACCCGCGGCGACGGGCAGACGGGTGAGGACATCACGGCAAACGTCCGCACCATCGGCGCGGTGCCACTCAGGCTCGCGGCAGACGACGTGCCGCCACGCATGGAGGTCCGGGGCGAGATCTACATGCCGCTCGCCGCCTTCGAGCGCTTCAACGCCAGGGCCCGGGAGACCGGCCAGAAGCCGCTGATCAATCCCAGGAACGGTGCCGCCGGCAGCCTGCGTCAGCTCGACCCGCGGCTGACGGCACAGCGCCCGCTCACCATGTTCTGTTACGGGCTCGGCTGGGCCGACGGCGACTGGGCGCCGCAGTCCCACAGCGAGGTGATGCAGAGGCTGTTCGGCTGGGGATTCCGGGTGAACGCGGATGCGGCGACGTTCGACGACATCGGCGCCGTGGAAGCCTACCTGGACGACGTCCTCGACCGGCGCGCTACCCTCGGCTACGACATCGACGGCGTGGTGGTGAAGGTGGACTCTCTCGCCCAGCAGGAGGCGCTCGGTACCGTGACGCGCAAGCCGCGCTGGGCCATCGCCTTCAAGTATCCTGCGGAGGAGGCCACCACCCGGCTGCTGGACGTGGAATTCCAGGTCGGCCGAACGGGTGCGGTCACCCCGGTCGCGCGGCTCGAACCGGTGTTCGTCGGTGGTGTCACCGTCAGCAATGCCACGCTGCACAACATGGACGAGGTGGCCCGGCTCGACGTGCACATCGGCGACACGGTCATGGTCCGCCGCGCCGGGGACGTGATTCCCCAGATCATCAAGGTGGTGGAGGGCAGACGGCCGAAAAACGCCCCGGCCGTGGCGCTGCCGTCCGCCTGTCCGGTCTGCGGCAGTCCCATCGTCCGCGAGGGCGAAGAGGCGGTGGCCCGCTGCTCGGGAGGTGTGCTGCGCTGCGAGGCTCAGCGCAAGGAAGGTATCAAGCACTTCGCTTCCCGGCTCGCCATGGACATCGAGGGGCTGGGCGACAAGCTCATCGAGCAGCTCGTGGACGGGGATCTCATCACCGATCCCGCGGATCTCTATGGTCTCGATCTCGACACCCTGGCGGCGCTGCCGCGCATGGGCGTGAAGTCCGGGGAGAAGGTGCTCACCGCGCTCGAGCAGAGCAAGCAGACGACGCTCGCGCGGTTCATCTACGCACTGGGCATCCGCGAGGTGGGCGAGGCCACTGCGGCGGGGCTCGCCAGCCACTTCGGGGATCTCGAGCCGCTGCTGGCAGCGGACCAGGCAGCACTGGAAACGGTGGAGGACGTGGGCCCGGTAGTGGCGGGGAACATCGTCCGCTTCTTCGCCGATCCGGCACATCGAGCGATGATCGACCGGTTGCGGGCGGCGGGCGTGACGTGGGAAGTGGTGGCCGCGCCGAAGGCGGCGTCCCAGCCCCTGGCCGGTCAGACCTGGGTGCTGACGGGTACCCTCGAGAGCATGACCCGGGACGAGGCCAAGGCGCACCTCACCGCGCTCGGTGCGAAGGTGGCCGGCTCGGTGTCGAAGAAAACCACTCAGGTGGTGGCCGGACCGGGGGCGGGCAGCAAGCTCGACAAGGCGGAGGCGCTCGGCGTGCCGGTGATGGACGAGGCGGCGCTGCTCACGGTTCTGGAGGAACACGGTGTTCCGCTCGGTTGAGCTCAGCGGCCTCGTCGACCCGCGGCTGGTGGCCTTCGTCACAGCGGTGCTGCTCGCGGTGCTCAATGCCTGCGCCAGCAGTCCGCCCGAGCAACCCGACAACCTCTGCGCGGTGTTCTCGGAGAAAAGCGGCTGGTACAGGCACGCGAAGAGCGCCGAGAAGCGCTGGGGCATGCCGATTCCCGTTGGCATGGCGTTCATCCACAAGGAGTCGAGCTATCAGTCGGATGCGCGTCCCGAGCGCACCAAGCTGTTGTGGGTCATTCCCTGGACGCGGCCATCCAGCGCCTACGGTTACGCGCAGGCGACCAACGAAGCCTGGAAGGACTACCGCCGCGACACCGGCAGGCGTTTCGTCGGCCGCGACGACATGCGTGACGCCCTGGACTTCGTCGGCTGGTACAACGACCGCAGCCACCGGCTGCTGGGGCTCGACAAGGCGGACGCCTACAGCCTCTACCTCGCCTACTACGTCGGGCCCACCGGCTACCGGCGCGAGGTGTGGAAGCGCGAGCCCAAGGTGCAGGGCTACGCACGCCGGGTGGCCGATCGCGCTTACCGTTATCAGGCCCAGCTCAGCCGCTGCGAGAAGCAGTTCCAGCGCCGATTTCTGTTCTTCTGATGCCCGGATGACGTAAGTCCCTACAGTCCGGGCGGGCGCTGGCTATGGCGGCGCTGCGGCCGCACGGCTAAGCTCCCTCGATGAGTGCCGTGGCCTCCCGTTCGCGCCTGTCCGACGCGTTGAAGGCGGAAATTCAGGAAGCTTACCGTGCGTGGCTGGCGGCCCGGGATTTCCGGCCGCGGCGTGGGCAGCGGGAGATGATTGCCCACATTGCGCGTGCGCTCGCCGCCGACGACGACCGGATCGCGGTGATCGAGGCGGGCACGGGCACGGGCAAAACCGCCGCCTACTGCCTCGCCGCCATTCCCATCGCCCGGGCGCTGGGCAAGACGCTGGTGATCAGCACCGCCACCGTGGCGCTGCAGGAGCAGGTGGTGCTGAAGGACCTCCCGGACCTGAAGGCCCGTTCCGGCCTCGAATTCAACTTCGCGCTCGCCAAAGGGCGGGGCAGGTACCTGTGCCTGAAGCGGCTGGACGACCGGCTGCGCTATCACGACAGCGGCGAGACGCCGCTGTTCGAGTCGCTGGGATTCGAATCCGCGGGCGCGGACCAGGTGCGGCTCTACCAGAGCATGCTGACGGCCTTTTCCCAACGGCGCTGGGACGGCGAGCTCGACAGCTGGCCGGATGCCGTCGCCCGGGAGGACTGGGGAGGCGTGACCACCGACCACCGCGGCTGCACCAACAACCGCTGCGCCTATTTCAAGCAGTGTCCGTTCTTCCGGGCCCGCAACACGCTGGAAGGCACGGACGTGATCGTGGCGAACCACGACCTGGTGCTCGCCGACCTCTCGCTCGGCGGCGGCGCCGTGCTGCCGGAACCGGAGGAAGCGATCTACGTGGTGGACGAGGCGCACCACCTGCCCGAAAAGACCCAGACCCACTTCTCGGCAAACGGCCGCCTGCGCGCCACCATCGGCTGGCTCGACAGTGTCCAGAGCCTGGTGGGCACCATGACCCAGCGCTTCGGTCGCCCCGACGCGCTCGTGCATCTGGCCACCCGGCTCGCGGACTTCGCCGGCCGCTGCGCCGAGGGGCTCGGCACGCTGGAATCCGCCGTCCAGGCGCTCGATTTCGAGCCGCGGGACGAAGGGCTCGCCACCTGCCGTTTTCCGGTGGGGCAGGTGCCGGACGGGCTCAGGGAGATCGCCGCGGCGCTGCTCGAGCCCTTCGGTGCCCTCGCCGACGAGCTCACCCGCGGCCACGATCTGCTGGTGGAGGCCCAGGAAGGCAAGCTCGACTGGGAGCGGGCATTCGAGGCCGAAGACTGGCTGCCCGGGCTCGGCCAGCTCGAGACCCGCGCTCAGGCCATGCTGGCCCTGGTCCGGGCCTTTGCGCTGGAGGATGCGCCTGGTCAGACCCAGGCCCGCTGGGTCAACCGTTACGCGGAGGACGTGGAGCTGGTGAGCGCGCCGATCGAGCCGGGAACGCTGCTCGCCGAGGCCTTCTGGTCGCGCTGTCACGGTGCCATTCTCACCTCGGCCACGCTCACCGCGGTGGCGCGATTCGACCGCTTCCTGGAACGGGCGGGGCTCAACGGCCGCATGGCGGTGCGCATCCAGAGCCCGTTCGACTTTCCCAACATCGCCCGCTTCGTGGTGCCGCCGCTGTCTACGGAGCCCGGCGACTTCGAGGGTCACACGAACGAGGTCGCACGGCTGCTGCCGGATCTGGTGGCGGACGATCCGGGGGTGCTGGTGCTGTTCACCTCCTGGCGGCAGATGCTCGCCGTGCTCGATCGTCTCGAGCCGTCGCTGAAGCCGCTGCTCAAGGTGCAGGGAGAGGGCTCCAAGCAGGCGCTGCTGGCCGCGCATGCCGAGGACGTGAAAGCCGGCAGGCAGAGCGTGCTGTTCGGGCTGGCGAGCTTCGCCGAGGGCGTGGACCTGCCGGACGACCTCTGCCGGCACGTGATCATCGTCAAGCTGCCCTTCGCGGTCCCGGACGACCCGCTGGATCGTGCCATGGCGGAGTGGGCGGAAGCCCGGGGGCGGAACGCATTCTACGAGCTTGCGGTGCCGGATGCGGCGCTGAAGCTGGTGCAGGCCTGTGGCCGCCTGATCCGCCACGAAGGCGACTGGGGACGCGTCACCCTGCTCGACAAGCGCATCGTCAGCCGGCGCTACGGCAGGGACCTGCTGGCGTCTCTGCCGCCGTTCCGGCTGGAGCTGTCGCGCTAGCGGGTCAGATGCCTGCAGCGGACCGGGTCAGATGCCGGCCGTTGGCCGGCGCCTCGTCGAACTTGCCCAGGGTGTAGACCAGCAGCCGCGCGTCGGTCAGGCGTGCCGCCGTCTCCTCGAGGTAGGCCACCACGTCGTCGAGGCCGAGCTGGCCGACGATGCGGGCGATCTGCTCCTGGGAGTCGAAGGTGGTGACGTCCGCGTCCAGATCGGCCAGGTAGCGCATCGTCCGTTCCCGCAGGTTCTTAGGCTGCTCCGTGAGCCGGCTGATCAGTCCCGCCTTGTGATGCTCGAAGGACTCGGCGTCCATGGCGGCCACCAGCGGCAGCTGCGTGGCCATGAACTCGAGCGTGGCCCGCTCCAGCGCCGCCGGTGAGGCCACCGGTGACTGGATGGCGAACACCAGTGCACCCCGGTCGCGCAGGGTGCGATTCATCATGCTCACCACGTAGCCGAGCTGCTGGTCCGTTCGCAGGCTCGAGAAGTAGGACTGCTGGAGGATCTGTGCGGCGAGCGCGCTTCGCGCGCGGGACTCGTAGGAGGCCTCGGCATCCTGCACGTACAGCACCATGGCCGCGTCGTCGTGGGTCACGTCGAGCTCGAGCAGCAGCGGCGACTCGATCGGCGTGAGCTCGGGCTTCCTGAGCTCGAAGCCTGCGAGCGGCAGCTTCCGTTCGAGCAGAACGCTGACGTCCCGGACGCTGGCGCCGTTCAGATTGCCATTCGAGAGGCCGACGACGCTGATGCGGTCGAGGCGGTCCTTCCCCCAGCGCGCCACGTCCGCCGCTTCCAGGTCGATGGCAGCGGCGGCCAGCACGTCGGGCGCGAAGCTGGTGTCCAGCAGCGTGTCGCTGAGCGCCGCATACGCCTGGATATAGGGACGTTCGAAACGGAAGTTCTGCCACTCCCGGACGAGCTCGTCGCGGGTCTGCTCGAAACGCGCCGGGTCGATCTTCAGTCCCATCAGCTCGTCGAGCACCCGCTCGAGGAGCACGGACTGGCGGTCCGAGAAGCCGGCGACGCTGACGCGCAGCCCGGCCGCCGTGGAATCGATCTGATAGGACAGCCCGGCGAGCATGGCGGGATAGGCATAGGGATTGAGCGCGTCGGTGACGAGCTGCCCGTAGATGCTCGCCAGCGCGACGTCCCGGGCCGTGGCCAGGCCGCCCTCGAGACCGAGGGTGAACGTCTGGTTGGCACGGGGAACGCGGAACTCCTCGTCCGGTGCGAGCCAGAGGTTCACGCCCGGCTCGTCCACCGCGAGCGCCGGCGGCGCGGTGACGTTGCTCACCAGGCGCACGTCCTCCGGCAGGAAGGGGTTCGGCTCGGGCAGGTGCATGCCGGCGAGTTGGGTGTCCTGGGTAGCGGAAATCGGCCGCTCCAGCCGGTAGGGCACGTTGAACCAGGCTTCCACATTGTCGGTTTCCACATCCGGCCCCGACAGCTCCACCAGGACGTTGTCCGGACGGAGGTAGGAGAGGTAGTGGCGGATCAGCCGCTCGTCGAACCCCTCCATGAGGTAGTCGGCGATGAGCACGTCCTCCGGCGGGTAGAGACCGAGGTTCGGGCTCGTCCGATAAACGAAGCCGGTGGGTGAGGTCTGCTCCTGGAAGCGGAAGGACAGCTCCGCCACGGTGGCCTGCTCGTCATAGCGCCACGCCTCCGGATCCTCGGCGTTCAGGAGCGCGATGTAACCATAGAGCAGCTCGGTGATCGCGTCGGTGGCCTGCCGTCCGCCGGGTGTCAGCTCGATGGTGACGGTGAGCAGCGCGTTCGCCGAATCCAGCCGGCTCACCCCGGCGGCCAGCGACTCGATCCAGCCCCGGGACTTGAGCACCTGATGCAGGCTGCCTTCCCCCTCGTGACCGAGCAGGTTGGTGAGGTACTGCGCGGGCTTGACCTGGTAGTGGGCATCCACCGCCGGTATGGGGAAGTTGTAGCTGAGGGTGTAGCTGTCGCTGAGCGAGGCATAGGTGAGCCGCGCGGGGAGCTGGCCGGAGACGAAGGCGGGGGCCGGCTCCGGTGAGGGGCCCAGGTCCTTGTTCTCGATGGCACCGAACAGCGGCCGGATCCAGGACTCCATGTCGTCCAGCGACTCGTTACCGAGCGCCACGAGCACCATCTGGTCGGCGCTGTAGTTTTCGTCGAAGAAGGTTTGCAGCGCCCACGCGACCCCGTCCCCCAGGGTGTCGAGCGAGCCGATGTAGAACCGGGAGCCTTCGTAGTCCGGGTTCATGGCCACCCGGACCACCGAGTTGGCCCGCCAGCCGTCGTCGCGGATCTGCATCTGGTATTCGGAGTTCACAGCGTTCTTCTCGCGCTCGACGTACTCCGCATCGAGCAGCGGGCTGATGAAGAACTGGGCAAAGCGGTCCATGGCCGGGCGGAACTGATCCGGCTGGATCTCGAAGAAGTAGTTGGTGTGCTCCGCCGACGTGTAGGCGTTGGACTGACCGCCGTGCTTGGAGACGAACTGCTGATAACCGTCCACGTCCGGATATTTCTCGGTGCCGATGAAGAGCATGTGCTCGAGGAAGTGAGCGAGCCCCGGATACGCCTCCGGCTCGTCGTAGTAGCCGCGCAGCACGGTGAGCGACGCGGCGGCGACGTCCGTGCCCGGATCGCTGACGAGCAGCACGCGCAGCGCATTGGGCAGCACCACGTAGCGGTAGGCCTTGGCGTCGTTCGGACTCTTCTTCACCACCACCGCGCCTGAGTCTGTCGGCGCTGACGGCAGGGGCGTGCTCGCGCAGCCGGTGAGTACGAAGGCGGTGATCAGGAGCGCAGCGGTGGCGGCGTGCCGGGCAGCGGCGCGCAGGTCGGGGATGGGTCGGGTCATGCTGGGTCGGTACTTCCGGTGAATGGGCAATTATAGGGGTTTCCGCAGACGGGGTTCTTTTGGGCCGGGCGTAGCGCGTCGATACCAGAGGCCGACGAAGTAGTCCAGGCTCAGGTAGCGGCCGCCGCCGATCACGGCCAGGGCCAGCAGCATGGCGAAGTAGGTGGCGGCGAACTCGATGCCGCTGTTGAGCTTCACCAGCGGCCCGCTGCCGTTGAGGTAACCGTAGTTGCCGTGCTCCTGGAGGAGGGCACGGGCGCGGGCCAGCCGCTTCGAGGCCTCCACGGTGCGGTCGTTGACGTTGTGGCAGGCGATGTAGCGGCCCAATACGTTCGAGCGCGCGTGGGCCTCGGTCCCCTCGATGCAGGCCTCCGGTGGGTTCGACGGCGCGATGGCGGGCCAGCCGTTGTCCAGGTGCACCGCGTACGCGGCCACGAACATGGTGATCGCGAGCGGAATGGCGACGAGGCGGGTTCCGAGCCCGAGCAGCAGGAGGATGCCGCCGAGGAACTCGGTCCAGGCGGCGAGAAACCAGGAGAGGCCCGCGGGCAGCACGTTGAACGGAAAGGGGAAGGCGTCGAGCTGGCTGCCGAACCAGTTCTCGCCATTGAGCTTTTCCCAGCCCGCCGCGATGAGCACCGGCGCCAGGATCAGCCGCAGGAGCACCGAGGCCACCCCATCCAGGTGGGTGAGCGCCGACCGCCACCGGTCGAAAGCCGTCGCCAGCCTGTCGGTCATGGTAAGGTGCCCCTCCGCCATGGAGTCGTCTCCTCGTTCGTCAGGGGCGTTAGACCCGCCTGGGGACGAGGGTTCCGCCGGAGTCACGGATTGGATTTCGAACAGCTCGCCGAGTGCCTCGAGCCGCCGGGGGGTGTGCAGACGACCCTCGCCCTGCGCGACACGCTGCCGGCAGACGCCCCGGCCGACTGGCGCAACCTGGCGGCGCTGCTGGCGCTGGACCTCGACCACCGCGGCCCACACGGATCGCCGGTGGTGCTGGGCATCAGCGGCGGCCAGGGCGCCGGCAAGACCACCCTGTCGGACCTGCTGGTCCGGGCGCTCGCGGCGTGCGGCCGGCGGGGGGTGGCGATGTCCCTCGATGACTTCTACCTGACGCGCGCCGAGCGGCAGCGGCTCGCCCGCACCGTGCATCCACTGCTGGCGACCCGCGGCGTGCCCGGCACCCACGATGTGGCGCTGGCGCTGGAGATCCTTGACGGCATCCGTGAAGGCAGGCCGGTGCCGGTTCCGTCGTTCGACAAGGCAACGGACGACCGCCTGCCCGCGGAGCGAAGCCGACCGATCGAGCCGGGCGTGGACGTGGTGATCTTCGAGGGCTGGTGCGTGGGGGCACCGCCCCAGCCCGACGCTGCGCTCACCGATCCGGTGAACGAGCTCGAGCGCCGGGAGGACGCGGACGGCCGCTGGCGCCGCTTCGTGAACGGCGCGCTGGCTGCGGACTACCCGCCCCTGTGGCGGCGCCTGGACGTGCTGCTCTATCTGGCGGTCCCCGACATGGCTGCCGTGCGCCGCTGGCGGGCCGGGCAGGAGCAGCAGCACCCGCCGGCGCGACGCATGAGCCCGGCGGCCATCGACCGCTTCGTGGACCACTACGAGCGGCTCACCCGCTGGATGCTCACCGTGCTGCCGGACACCGCGGACATGGTTGGATTGCTTGACGAAAATCACGCTCTGGCCGGGTTTCGTCGCCGGTCCGGCTGAAGATCTGCTCGCCGAATCACCCAGCGGGGGTATTCAGAGTCCGTTCAGCCATCTCTGACTACTCTGGCGCCACGTTGAAGGAAGACACGAGGTGTCAGATGTCTGTGCGTCGAACCATTGGAACCGTGCTGCTCACCCCGTCCCTGGTGCTGTCGGGCGCGCTGCTGCCCCAGGCAGCTTCGGCCGGCGTGAGCATGGACAAGGCGAAGGTGCTGTCGGCGGATCCCGTCTACCGGACGGTATCGGTCTCGGTCCCCAGGGAGCAGTGCTCGCTGGTGGAGGAGGCGGTGCCCAGCACGCCACGCTACCGGTCCTACACCGGCCCCATCCTCGGCGCCATCATCGGCGGCGCCATCGGCAACGCCGTTGGTCACAACAAGACCAACAAGAAGGTGGGCACGGCCGTGGGTGCGGTGCTCGGCGGCACGATCGGTCGCGACATCCAGCACCGCTCGCAGCAGAGCCGTTACGACGACTACGGTTATCAGGGCGTGCGCTACGAGACCCGCGAGGTCTGCCACACGGTGTACGACGTCGAGCAGCACGAGGAGCTCGACGGTTACGACGTCACCTACCGCTATGCGGGCGAGACGTTTACCACCCGCATGGACCACGACCCGGGCCGCTTCCTCACCGTGCGGGTCCAGGTCACACCCGTGTGACGGTGAATCAGAGTACAATGCAGGCAGTTTTCGAGCGGTAGTCGAGCATGAGAGTCCAGCCCCGCCCGACCGGATACCGGCTGCGGAGCGTGCTGTGGTCGCTGCTCCTGCTGCTGGCAGGAGCAGCCATTCACGAGCCGGCGCTGGCGGGTCAGCAGGCGCAGCCCCAGCACTACGCGCCGCCCGTGGGCGGTATCTCCCTGGAGCAGGCGGCAGACAAGGTCCGCCGGCAGACCGGTGGCCGGGTGCTGTCCGCGAGCCCGGAGGAGAAGGGCGGACGGCGCGGCTACAGCGTCCGCGTGCTCGTCGACGGCAAACGTGTCCAGCAGTACTACGTGGACGCCGACGGCCGGGTCTCGTCCCGCTGACGCGGCCCGGAGCAGCCTGACCGGACCCACCCACGGAGCCGCGCATGCGCATACTGATCGTCGAAGACGAACCCAACCTCTCAGCCCAGCTCAAATCCCGTCTCGGTGACGAAGGCTATATCGTCGATGTGGCCGCGGACGGCGAGGAAGGTCTCTACTACGGCCGCGAGTACGACTACGACGCCGCGGTGGTGGATCTGGGCCTGCCGAAGCTCGACGGGATCGAGCTGATCGGCGAGCTGCGCCGGGGCAACCGCGCCTTTCCCGTACTGGTGCTCACCGCGCGCGGCCACTGGCAGGACAAGGTGGAAGGGCTCGAGGCCGGCGCGGACGATTACCTCACCAAGCCGTTTCAGATCGAGGAGCTGCTGGCGCGGCTGAACGCCCTGCTGCGGCGGGCCGCAGGCTACGCCTCGCCGGTGATCGAGCAGGGCGGGCTCAAGCTCGACACGGCGAAGAAGGAAGTGCGGGTGGAAGGGGCGCTGGTGGAGCTCACGGCCTACGAGTACAAGGTGCTGGAGTACCTGATGCTCAACCCCAGCCGCGTCGTCTCCAAGACCGAGCTCACCGATCACCTCTACGAGCAGGACTTCGACCGTGACAGCAACGTCATCGAGGTCTTCGTCGGCCGGCTGCGCAAGAAGCTCAATCCCGTCAATCCCATCCGCACCATCCGCGGCCAGGGATACCGGTTCTCGCTGGAAGGGGTTCTTTGAAAGCAGGCATCCAGACCCGCCTGCTGCTGATCACCACCGTCGTTCTGGGCACCTTCCTGTCGCTGGCGGGCGTGGTCCTCGACCGCTCCTTCCGCGCCAGCGTGCTCTCGGGTGCGGAAGAGCAGCTCAGGCTCGTGACCTACTCGCTGATGGGCTCCATGGAGAAGGCAGGCCCGCTGCTGACGTTCGGCGCCGAGCTGCCGGAACCGCGGCTGCATCAGCCGGAGAGCGGTCTGTACGCATCGGTGGTCGGTCGTGACGACGGCGCCATCTGGCAGTCACCGTCCGCCGTCACCACCTCGGTCCGTTTTCCCCAGCCGGACTGGAACGAGCTCGGCGCCTTCGAGTTCCGCGAGCTGGACGGTCAGCTCTTCCTCACCAGCTACACGGTGATCTGGGAGGACGAAAGCGAGCTCAGCTTCCTCGTGGCCACGGACCAGCGTCCGTTTCTCACCACCATCGCGGACTTCCGCAGAAACCTCTACGTGGGTCTCGGCGCGGTCACCGTGTTCTTCGTGCTGGCGCAGGTGCTCGCCGTGCGCTGGGGGCTCCGACCGCTGCGCACCATGGCCGGCGAGGTGCGGGAGCTCGAGGAGGGCCGGCGTGAGCGGCTCTCGGACGCCTACCCCCGGGAGCTGCGCGGGCTCGCTGAGAACCTGGACCGCTTCATCGCGCACGAGGAGCGCAGCCGCAGCCGCTACCGAAAGGCCATGGAAGATCTGGCTCACAGCCTGAAGACGCCGCTCGCCGTGATGCGCAACGAGCTCGCGGGCCGGTCGGGGGACGGCGGCAATGCGCTGGTCAGGGAACAGCTCGATCGCATGGAGAGCACGGTCACCCACCAGCTCAACCGGGCATCGGTTTCCGGTCCGGTGGTGGTCGGCCGTTCGGTCAACGTGGGAGAGCTTGTCAACCGGCTGCTGCGCGCGCTGAACACCGCCTACCGCGACCGGCAGATTCAGGTCGACAAGGATCTGCCCGACGGTCTCGCCGTCCGTGGCGACGAGCGCGACCTGCTGGAGCTGCTCGGCAACGTGCTGGAGAACGCCTTCAAGTACACGCGCACCCGGGTGTACGTGAGCGGCCGCCAGGCGGGGGCGGTGGTGCTCACCATCGAGGACGACGGCCCGGGGATCGATGCGGCCCGTCGGCAGGAGGTGCTGAACCGGGGCACGCGCGCAGACGAGATCCAGCCGGGTCAGGGTATCGGGCTCGCCATGGTCAGCGAGCTGATTGCGGTCTACAACGGCCGTCTCGCCATCGGCGAGAGCCGCTGGGGAGGCGCGTCCATCCGCCTGGAGCTGCCGGCCTAGACTCCCGCGGCAGCGAGCTCAGCGGGCGCCGAGCCGGCCGATGGCGCGGAAGAACCGCTCGCGGAGCGGATCCGCACCGGCGTCCTTGGGACCCAGGCGGCACCAGCGCGCGGTGAGCTCGTCGGGATCCGCCTCCAGCGCCTCGCGGCCGCGGCCGGCATTCATCATCTCCACCTGGATGCTCATGCGCAGCTCGCCCTCCTCGGACTCGAGCCCGGCGGCGATCTCCGCCTCGATCACCAGCCGGGTGAGGTCGTCGGTGGGCACGGGCGCGCCGGTTGCCGCGCAGCGGCCTTCGAAGACGGGGTCCGGCGGCTCGAAGCTGATCGGCTCACCGGCCTGCTGACGGATCTCCAGCGCCGAGACGTTCTCGTCCAGGGTCTTCAGATTCATGAGCCGCTGCCGCTCCGCCGCCAGCCGGCGGTCGCGGAACACCCGGCGGGCGGCGCGGACGAGATCGTCGTAGTCCCGCTCGATGCCGCGCCGGAGCCGCTCCGGCAGCTCGGGCAGCGCGTCGAAGGCGGTCTGGAAGTCCCGCAGGTCCGCTTCTTCGAGATCGGCGCCGGAGGGACTGTCGAGCCGGGCCCGGAATGCGCCGATGAGCCGCTCCGCCTCGTTCTGACCCGCCTCGACCCTGGCCTGGGCCACCTTCGCGGCATCGTCCCGGGCCTCGAAGATACGATCGCAGGCGGCCCGGAATTCGCGCCACAGCGTCTGGTCCGGCCGCCGGGGGGTGACGCCCACCGCCTTCCAGCGTCGCTGCAGCGACTTGGCGGTCTCGGTCTTCTGCCGGTGCTCCTGGTCGGATTCGGCCAGCGCCTGGGCCTCCGTGACGATGGCCCGCTTGGCGGCGAGGTTTCTGTCCCACTCCGCCTTGATGTGATCGTGCAGCTCCTGCTGCAGGGCTTCGAAGCGCGCCTCCACCGGCTTGCCGGGATTGCGGTCAACGGGGTGGAAGTTGTGCCACTCCTGGCGCGCCACGCGCATGATGTTTTCCGCCGCTCTGTAGTCGGCCTGCTGCCAGTCGGTGGCGGCCAGGTAGCTGGCCAGCGACTCGCAGATACCCTTGCGCGCCTCGAGGTTCTTAGCCCGGATTTCCGCCTGCTCCGCGAAGTACGCCCGGCAGGGCTCGAAGGCCCGTTCCGCGGCGTGGTTGAACTGCTCCATCAGTCGATGGTCGTGTGCACGCCCCGGCGGCCCGAGGCTGTTCCAATCCGCTCGGAGAGACTTGATGCGATCCGCCTGATCCTTGGGTGCGAGCGGCGCCTCGGCCAACTCGGTCATGGCGGCGAGCAGCGCCTCCCGCTTCGGCGAGGTGGCGAACGTCTGCCAGTCGGAGAGCTCGCCGAGCTGGGCCTGGGCGCGACCCAGGGATCGATTGAACGACCGGGTCAGCCGCGAGGGCAGCGGCTTCAGAGCCTTGCGTATCTCGCCGGCGAGGCTGCGCGCCTCCTTGAGCTCGCCCGCCTCGAGGTGCGCATCGAGGGCGGTGAGCTGCGCGCCGACCCGCTCGAGCATCCGGTTCACCTCGGCCTGCCAGTGTTCGAGCCTCGCCCCGGTAGTATCGACGCCGTTCGCGAGCGCGGTCAGCGATTCCGGCCGGGCGGCCCAGTCGGGCCAGCGGAGCTGGCTCAGCAGGCGTCGGGCACGGTCGGTGGCCCGCTCGAGCTGTTCGGCCGCCTGCCACGCTGCCGCGGGAGATTCCGGGGTCAGCTTGTCCGGCAGGCCGGAGGCATCGAGGTCGGGCAGCGTCGCAGCACCCAGGCGTTCGTGTGCCTCCGCCAGCTCGTGGAAGCGATGCGACACCCGCTCGAACACCTCGTGCTGGGCGGCCGAGGGCGGCTCGTGGTCGGCGCGAGCCAGCCAGGCGTCGGTGAGCGACTGTCGCTCCCGGGCCAGCAAGTCGAACGTTGTCGCGGTGGCGAACGAGGCGTCCAGCGCCTCGAAAGCGGCAGCGAGCGCGTCGAAATCCCGAGCGTCGGCCGCCGGGCTCGGGCTTGCCGGTGCAGCGGCCGGAGGCGGTGCGGCAGCCGGTTTTTCCGCCGCAGGCGGTCTGGCCGCGGGGGGCGTGCCCGCGGGTGTTGCGGTCGCCGGGGCGGGCAGCGCCTGCAGACGCCGGCGCAGCTCGACCAGCCCGTTCAAGGGCTCGCCGGCGTCAGCAAGCTCGACGCCGATGGCATCGACCGAATCCAGGTCCTTCGCCACCGCGTCGCGGAGATATTCGCGCTTGCGGGTCTCGGTGCTCGAGGTGTCCGCGGTCGGCTTCTCCAGGGTTGCCAGACGTTCACCGATCTGCTCGACGAGCGCGGCGGCGGCTGCGCGCTGCGAGCGGATCCGTTCCAGACGTTCCCGGGCGAGCCTGTTCGTCGCCTTGTCACGATCGCGCGAGTGATGCTCGAGCGCCTGCAGCACGGACGCTCGCCTGAAGACCGGCCGCTCGAGCAGCGCGGTTTTCTGCTCGCGGGTCACGGCAATGACGGCCTCCACCAGCAGCCGTTCGTCCGTCTGCCTGGCGAGCGCGTCCATCAGCTCGGGCGTGGGCGAGTCCGCCAGCCGGGCGAGCAGCACGGCGGGGTGTTCGGCCAGCGAGGAGGCTTCACCGCGGGTGACCAGGGTTGCGGCGTGCCGGGCGGCGGCGCCGCCCATGTCCGGATGATCGAGCAGTCCGGCCAGGGCCGCCGGGTCGGAGAGCCTCGCGAGGGCTGCGCGCCGCACCTGGGGATCCGGATCGGATCTCACCAGCTCGGCCAGCGTCGCGCCGGCGGTTCGGGCTTCTTCCTCCGAGAGCGCATCGATCGCCTCCCGCCGGTCGCCGGGATCAGCGCTGTCGAGTCGCTTCTTGCTCCGAAACAGACGGGTGATCATCGGAAAACCTCATGCCGATGTGGAGGCTCTACAGTCCGTTGTGGGTACCGTCACACAGGGGCACGCCGCCCGTGTGCTTGCAGCCGCAGAAGTAGAGCGTTCTGCTTTCGGTGGCCGTGTAGGCGAACGGTGTGAAGTCCGTGCCCTCGTGGGAGCCGTCGCAGAACGGCTGCCGGCCGCTCCGGCCACAGGCGCACCAGAAGTACTTCTTTCCTTCCTTCACCTCCACCGGATAGGGCGCTTTCTGGGCGATCTGCGGGTTGCTCATGCTGCCTCCTCGATGCGGATGATGGTCGGTTCAGGAAAACTGCCGCGGTTCCCACCAGGGGTAGTAGTCGGGCAGGTCGCTGGAGACCCTGCCCGGAAAGCTCGCCGGCCGCTTCTCCAGAAAGGCGTTCACGCCTTCCCGGGCGTCGTCCGAACGGCCCCGGTAATAGATGCCGCGGCTGTCGATCTTGTGGGCCTCCATGGGGTGGTCCGCGCCGAGCATACGCCACATCATCTGTCGGATCAGGGTCACGGAGATGGCGGAGGTGTTGGCGCTGATGTCGGCGGCAATGGCCTTCGCGGCGCCGAGCAGCTCGTCGGCCGGGTAGACGGCCTTCACCAGGCCGCCGGCGAGCGCCTCCTCCGCCGGAAACACGCGCCCGGAGTAGCACCAGTCCAGGGCCTGGCTGATACCCACGACGCGAGGCAGGAAATAGCTCGAGCACGCCTCCGGGACGATGCCGCGCCGTGCGAAGACGAAGCCGAACTTGGCATTGTCGCTGGCGATGCGGATGTCCATGGGCAGGGTCATGGTGACACCCACGCCCACCGCCGGCCCGTTGATTGCGGCGATGATGGGCTTCTTGAGCTCGAAGATGCGCAGGGTCAGCAGGCCGCCACCGTCCCGGGGAATGCCCGAGGGACTCTCGCGGCCCGGTTGCGGGCCGCGGGAATCCGCATTGAAGGTGTCGCCGCCGGAGGAGAGATCGGCGCCGGCGCAGAACCCACGGCCGGCCCCGGTGACGATGATGGCGCGCACGTCGTCATTCGCGTCCGCCTCGTCGAAGGCGGCGATCATCTCGTTCATCATGGTGCCGTTGAAGGCGTTGAGGATTTCCGGGCGGTTGAGCGTCAGGGTAAGGACGCCGTCCTCCACCGCGCAGGTGATGGTCTCGTAGCTCATGGGTGTCCCTCGATATGAGCGCCAATGTTGCCTCGATTACCCGGGCAATGCCATCGGGACGCCGGGCGGCTGCTAGACTCGCCCCATGCACGACCGTCCGGATCCCGCGCAGCAGGCGTTTCTCGAGGAGGTGGCCGCCTTCCTGCGCGCGCACGGACCGTATCCGGTGCGCACGGACGCCCATCGCCGCCGCTGCCTGGCGGCGCTGGTGGAACGGGGCTGGGGCGGCGGGCCGCCGCTGACTCCCCAGCAGACGTTCCTGCTCGACCGGGCCCTGATCGGCGCCGGCTTTCCAGACCGCAATCCGGACGCCTCGGGCACCGGGGTTCCTCTCCGCTGCCGGACGGCCGAGCTGCGCCGGATGCTGGCAGCAATCCGGCAGCTCGTCGGGGAAGAAGAAGAGCTCTCCCGGCGGCTGCACGCCCTGGAGGTCGACCTCGCCGGTCTCGAGGCGCTGGAGCTGCGTGCGGTCTTCCCGCCAGGCCGGGAAGATCGGGCATCGTGCGGACCGGACGAGCCGCTGCTCACCGCGGTCGCCCTCCGGGCCAACGTGCTCGGGACCGCGCTCGCCGATCTCGGGATAGCTGCCCTCGGCTACCGCGCCCTGCCGGCACCGGATCCCCATCGTCAGCACAACGAGCTGCCGGATCTGCTGAACGGCGGCAGCACGCCCGGTCCGGATGCGATCGCCACGCTTCTCCGGTATGTTGGCGGGCTGGATGTCATGGGGGCGCGGGAGAGGCTGGCCGGGCTCACCGGCTCGGAACCGCAGAAGGGGTAACGATGGATTTTTCCTTTTCCGAGGAGCAGACGCTGCTCGCCGACAGCGTCGAGAAGTTCGTGACGAACGACTACCCGTTCGAGACCCGGCAGAAGCTCGCACGCTCGGCGTCTGGATTCGGCGAGGCCAACTGGCGCACGTTTGCCGAGCTCGGCTGGCTCGGCATTCCGTTCGCCGAGGAGGACGGCGGCTTCGGCGGCGGCGCGGTGGATCTCATGATCCTCATGGAGCACTTCGGCAAGGGCCTGGTGGTGGAGCCGTACCTGGCGAGCGTGGTGCTCGCGGGTGGTGCTCTGAAGATTGCCGGCTCCAGGGCGCAGAAGGCCGAGTGGCTGGCCGGCATCATCGACGGCAGCCGCCAGGGTGCGCTCGCCTTCGCAGAGCCCCAGGGCAGATTCAACCTGGCCGATCTGGTGACCACCGCCAGGGCGGTAAACGGCGGTTATGTGCTGAGCGGCGCCAAGTGCGTGGTGCTCGGCGCGCCGTCCGCCGACTTCCTGGTGGTGAGCGCGCGCACGAGCGGTGTGCAGCGCGACACGGACGGCGTCTCCCTGTTTCTGGTGCCGTCGGACACGCCCGGCGTCTCCCGCCGCGACTACCCCACGGTGGATGCCTTCCGCGCCTCGGAAATCGCCTTCAGCGACGTGCATCTCGAGGCCGATGCGCTCCTTGGCGAGGCAGGCAAAGGCTATCCGGTGCTCGAGCAGGTGATCGACGGCGGTATCCTGGCCGTCGGCTCGGAGGCGGTGGGCTGCATGGAGGTGCTCTACAAGGCGACGGTGGAGTACTGCAAGACGCGTCAGCAGTTCGGCCAGCCCATCGGCAAGTTTCAGGTGCTGCAGCACCGCATGGTGGACATGTTCATGGAGCACGAGCAGTCCAAGTCGCTCATGTACATGGCCGCCATGCGTCTGGACGAGGGCTACGACGATGCGGCGAAGAAGGCGGTGTCCGCCTTCAAGGTGCAGGTGGGTAAGTCCGGGCGCTTCGTCGGCCAGTCCGCCGTGCAGCTCCACGGCGGCATGGGCATGACGGACGAGCTCTCCGTCGGCCACTACTTCAAGCGGCTCACCACCATCGACACCCTGTTCGGCAATGGGGACTTTCACCTGAAACGGTTCGGAGCGCTCTGACATGGCACGCTGGGACAAAAACACGGGACCGACGATCCCCGACTGGTTCTTCGAGGCGGTGGAGACGGAATACGAGACCCGCACCGTGGAGGTGGACGAGTGCGACGTCGTCTACCAGCTCTGGGGGGGCGGTTCTGGCAAACCCGGGCTGCTGCTCATCCACGGCATGTTCGCCCACTCCCACTGGTGGGACTTCATCGCCCCCGCGTTTCTCGACGACTACACCGTGGCGGCCATGAACCTCACCGGCATGGGCGACTCGGACTACCGCTACGAGTACGACAGCGTCACCTATGCGGACGAGATCCTCTCCGTGTGCAGCGACGCAGGCTTCGGCGACGACGTGGTGGTGGTCGCACACAGCTTCGGCGGCGCCATGGCCGTGAAGGCGGCGAGCCTCTACCCGGAACGTTTCGGCGGCCTGATCCTGGTGGACTCCGGCATCCGCAATCCGGACGACCCGCCGCCCCAGCACCTGACCATGATGATGGGCCAGGCGGCGAAAATTTATCCGGACAAGCAGACGGCCATCGGCCGCTTCCGCCTGCAGCCGCCGCAGCCCTGCGAGAACCAGTACGTGCTCGACTACATCGCCCGCCACTCGGTGATGGCGGTGGACGGCGGCTGGTCCTGGAAGTACGACGACGACCTGTCGGCGACGCTGAAGGGCGGCGAGCGCCAGCCCGAGGAGTACCAGAGCCTCACCGTGCCGTTCGGCCTCATCTACGGCGCGAACAGTGAGCTCTTCTCCCGCTCGACCCTGGACTACATGCGCACGCTCGTTCCCCAGGACTTTCCGGCGGTGGCTATCGAGAATGCCCAGCACCACGTGTTCCTGGATCAGCCCCAGGCGTTCATCGCGGCGCTGAAGGAAATGCTCGCCGGGTTGCAGTAGTCCCGGCGCAAAACCTGCCGGGCCCTGCGCGGCCGCTCCGGCTAGTCGGCTTCGAGTCCGCGTGCTGCCTGCAGGACGATCTTCAGCGCCTGGTTCGCCTCCACCGCCTCCCGGCTGTAGAGCAGCGGGAACGACGAGTCCGTGGCCCAGCCTTCCAGCAGGTTGCCGTAGAACGGTGAGCGCGGGTCTCCCGACTGCCCCGGCGCGTTGGTCATCTCCGCGTCGTCCCAGCGGCCCACATCCAGCACCATGCGGTACGAGGCGCCAGAGCGGACGAGAAAGTCGTCTTTGCCGAAACCGGTGTTGTTGGTGGTGTTGGCCGTGCCGCCTCGCGGGTAGTCGGGATAGCGCATGGCCGCGGCGAGCCCCGGCGGTGCCAGGGTGAGAAGCGGGTGCTCGAACGCTGTGCGGTGCAGGTTACCCCACTGCCAGGCAGCAGGGTCGTCGCCGAGCAGTCGCATCGTCTCCGCCCAGGCGGCGTCGAGACTCGTAAGTGCGGGTGTGGCAGCACCCGGATCACCGAGGGTCTCCAGCACGGCCAGGGAGTCCATGCCGGTGAGCATGCTGCTGGCCCCGGGCAGCCGGTAGTCCAGCAGCGCGCGCTCCAGGTAGCGGTAGAACCAGACGGCATAGAGCGCGGCCGGTGCGGAATCCGGCGTCAGGGTGGCGTCCCAGCTCTTGAGCATGGCCAGCGCGGGGCGGTTCGGATGGGCGGTAGCGCTCGGCAGCCGGGCGATCACCTCCCGGGCGAGCACGGAGTGATAATCGCGCTGCAGATCGTGCGAGTCCACCAGGCTGTGCCGGGGCTGGCTCGCCAGCACCTCCCACAGCCGCCGGAAGCGCCAGGGGGCCGACCACTCGAAGCCGATGCGCCGCTCGGCGATCGGGTAGCCCTTCGGCAGGTTCATGGCGTTGGCGGTGCCGGCGAAGTTCCGCGGCGGGTTGTACTCCTCGGGCAGCGCGTCCATGTCGAAGAATCCGTCCCACTCGTAGCGGCCGTCACCCGGCACGGGCAGCAGGCCGTCCCAGTTGATCCGCCGCGGAAAGAGCCCGGCGGGCTTGTAGCCGATGTTGCCGTCGATGTCCGCGTAGACCTGGTTCTCGCTCGGCGCGCCCCAGCGGTTGAGCGCCGCCACGAACTGGCGCCAGTTGCGCGCCCGCATGTACTCCACGCTGCCGAAGTAAGGCGACATGCCGGGCTCGAGCCAGGCGGCGCGCACGGCATAGAGCGCATCCTTGGTCTCGTAGACCACCGGACCGTGCCGCGTGAATGTCAGGGTCACGTTCCGGCCGGGGCCGCCCTTCACCGGGATCGTCTCCTCGACGGTGGTAAGCGGTTCCGCCCGGCCCCGGTAGAGGTAGCCCGCGTCCCGGTCGTCCTTGACGCCGTCGGCGCGGGTTCTGAGGCGCCCGCGCTGATAGACGTAGAGATCCTCCTGGTCGATGGGAAAGATGGTGAGGCCGAAGGCGATGCGGTCGTTGTGGCCGATGGAGATGCCCGGCAGCGCCGGCTCGCCGGCGCCGATCACGTCGAGACCCGGGGCCGTGAGATGGGCGATGTAGCGCAGCGACGGCACGGCGTGTCCCCGGTGCGGATCGTCCGCCAGGATCGGCCGGCCCGTGTCCGTGCGCCCGGGGGCCACCACCCAGTTGTTGCTGCCGAGCTGGCCGTCCAGCGAGCGGGTCTCGGACTCGGCGAGGAGCCGCGCCCGATGCACATCGGCGGCCAGCCGGGTCTCCGTCAGCGCCGCGAAGCTCACCGGGGCGGTGGCGAGCAGGTAGTCGTCGATCACGCCGTCGGGCAGCGTGCAGGGCTCGAACCCGTCCGGAATTCGGGTTTCCCACGCGGGTTCCAGCACCTTTTCGAGGCTCGCGGCGGCAAGACCCAGCTCGCAGGCGATGCGGGCGCGCCGGACCTCGCTCGCGACGTTCCGCCAGAGACCGTTGCTGCGGATGCGGACCACGTCCGCGGCGGCCCAGAGCGACGGCGTGTAGCCGAGGAGCTCGAACTCCGGCGGCAGGAGCTCCGGATGCTCATCGATCAGTTGCACGTAGGTGTTGATGCCGTCTGTGAACGACTCGGCGATGCGCTTGGCGTCCGAGCCGTAGGCGAGCCACTCGTCGCGCATGTCACCCCGGTAGAGAAACAGCCGCGCCGCGCGGTCCTGCTCGGCGTAGGCTTCCCCCAGCACCTCGGCGAGGAGTCCCAGGCCCCTGCGGCGCCAGGTGTCGATCTGCCAGAGCCGGTCGCGGGCGGCATTGAAGCCCTGCACGAAAAAGGCGTCGTAGTGGGTGCCGGCGTAGATGTGCGGCACGCCCCAGTGATCCACCAGGATCTCCGCATCCTGGCTGAGTCCGTCGACCCGATAGGTGAGGGTGGGCACGTCGCCCATGTCCGGGGTATCGACGGCAAACGCTGCGTCGGGCGTTGACAGGGCAGACCACGCGAGCAGGCCACAGAGTGTGGCCGTGTGCAGGGGAAGGAGACGCGGATTCAAAAAAAAAGGCCCCTCGAGTCCGTGAGAACTTGAGGGGCTACGTTAGCGGGAAGTCCCCGCAAAGGAAACGCCGCCGCAGGTCGAACGGCGGCAGATTCAACCGGACGTCGCTGATCCCGGGCTCAGTCCCAGGAAAGCGCGCCGCCGGTCTGATACTCAGTCACCCGGGTCTCGAAAAAGTTCTTCTCCTTCTTGAGATCCATGATCTCGCTCATCCAGGGGAACGGGTTCTTCACGCCGGGGAACTGCTCAGGCAGGCCGATCTGCGCCAGCCGCCGGTTGGCGATGAACTGCAGGTACTCGGCCATCATGTTGGCGTTCATGCCGAGGATGCCGCGGGGCATCGTATCCTTGGCGTACTCGATCTCGAGCTGCATGCCCTCCAGGATCATCTGCCGGGCCAGGGTCTGCATCTCCTCGTCCCAGAGCTTCGGGTTCTCCAGCTTGATCTGGTTGATCACGTCGATGCCGAAGTTCACGTGCATGGACTCGTCGCGCAGGATGTACTGGAACTGCTCGGAGGTGCCCGTCATCTTGTTGCGGCGGCCCATGGAGAGGATCTGGGAGAAGCCACAATAGAAGAAGATGCCTTCCAGCACGCAGTAGTAGGCGATCAGGTTCGACAGCAGCGCCTTGTCCGTCTCCGGGGTGCCGGTGCGGAAGGTGGGATCCGAGATCTCCCGGGTGTACTTCAGCGCCCAGCTCGCCTTACGGGCGACGGAAGGCACCTCGTGGTACATGTTGAAGATCTCGCCCTCGTCCATACCCAGCGACTCGATGCAGTACTGGTACGCATGGGTGTGGATCGCTTCCTCGAAGGCCTGGCGCAGCAGGTACTGGCGGCATTCCGGATTGGTGATCAGCCGGTAGATGGCGAGCACCAGGTTGTTGGCCACCAGGGAGTCGGCGGTGGAGAAGAAGCCGAGGCTGCGCTTCACCACCACCCGCTCGTCGTCCGTGAGCCCGCCCTCGGACTTCCACAGGGCGATGTCCGCGTTCATGTTCACTTCCTGCGGCATCCAGTGGTTGGCGCAGCCGTCCAGATACTTCTGCCAGGCCCAGTCGTACTTGAAGGGCACGAGCTGGTTGAGGTCCGCCCGGCAGTTGATCATCCGCTTCTGATCCACGGTCACCCGGCTGTACTCGGCGCTGTCGGCCACCATGGGTGCTTCCAGGTGGGCTACCGCTTCGGCCGCCTCGCGCATGGCGGAGGCTTCCGCAGCCTGGATCTTCACCGTGGCCGGATCCACCGATGCCGCGGCGGCAGGCGCGGCCGCCAGATTGGTGTGCACCGGATCCTCGTCGCTCGCGCCGCCGGCCAGCGGGCTGGCGGCCGGTGCAGGCTCCGGGAGCGGGGAGATCTCCGCCTCGTCGAGGGTGAGCTCCGGTTCCGGCTCTCTTATTTCCGGCTCCTTTACTTCCGGAAAGGCCGCCCGCGCCATGATGGCGTCTTTCGCCGGCTTGTCGGCCGGCTGGTCTTCGCTGTAATCGTCCCAGCTCAACATGGTCGTTCCTCCTTCAACTACTGGCAGGCTTCGCAGTCCGGGTCGTCGATGGAGCAGGCCAGCGGCACGTCGGCCGGAGCGCCGTCGAGCGCCATGTCCTGTTCCGCCGGAGCCGGGTTCTTCGCCTTCACCGGCTCGGCTGCTTTTCCAGCCGCGGGAGCTGAGGCAGCCACCGCGTTCAGCTTGCCGCGGTCGAGCGTCGACTTCTCGGTGCTGGTGGCTCCCAGGGCACGCAGGTAGTAGGTGGTCTTGAGCCCCCTGAGCCACGCCATCCGGTAGGTGATGTCGAGCTTCTTACCCGACGCCTCGGCGATGTAGAGGTTCAGGGACTGGGCCTGGTCGATCCACTTCTGCCGGCGGCTGGCGGCATCCACCAGCCAGCGGGGCTCCACCTCGAAGGCGGTGGCGTAGAGCTCCTTGAGCTCCGCCGGTATCCGCTCGATGCTGGCCAGGCTGCCGTCGTAGTACTTCAGGTCGTTGACCATCACCTTGTCCCACAACCCGATCTTCTTCAGGTCGCGCACCATGTACGGGTTCACCACGGTGAACTCGCCGGAGAGGTTCGATTTCACGTACAGGTTCTGATACGTGGGCTCGATGGACTGGGAGACCCCGGTGATGTTGGCGATGGTGGCCGTGGGGGCGATGGCCATCACGTTGGAGTTGCGCATGCCGTGGATCTGCACCTTGGAGCGCAGCTTCTCCCAGTTGAGCGTGCTCGAGAAGTCCGCGTCCAGGTAGTCCTCGCCGCGTTCGTTCGCCAGCATCTTCAGCGAGTCGATGGGCAGGATGCCCTGGCTCCACAGCGAGCCCGAGAAGCTCGCGTAGGCGCCGCGTTCCTTGGCCAGCTTGCAGGAGGCGTCGATGGCGTAATAGCTGATCGCTTCCATGGAGCGGTCGGCGAAGGCGACGGCGGCGTCGCTGCCGTAGGGGATGCGCTGCTCGTAGAGCGCATCCTGGAAGCCCATGATGCCGAGTCCCACGGGGCGGTGACGCATGTTCGAGTTCCGCGCCTGGGGCACGGAGTAGTAGTTGATGTCGATCACGTTATCGAGCATGCGCACCGCGGTCCGCACCGTCTTCTTCAGCTTCTTCGTGTCCAGCTCGCCATTCACGATGTGATTGGGCAGGTTGATGGAGCCGAGATTGCAGACGGCGATCTCCTCCTCGGACGTGTTCAGGGTGATTTCCGTGCACAGGTTCGAGGAGTGGACCACACCCGCGTGCTGCTGGGGGGAGCGGATGTTGCAGACATCTTTGAAGGTCATCCAGGGATGGCCGGTTTCGAAGAGCATGGACAGCATCTTGCGCCACAGCTCCCGGGCCTTGACCCGCCGGAACAGGCCGAGCTGGCCGGTGCGGGTCATTTCCTCGTAGGCCTCGTAGCGCTTCTCGAAGGCGCGGCCGTAGAGGTCGTGCAGATCGGTGACGTCGCTCGGCGAGAACAGCGTCCACTCCTCGTCCTCGAAGACCCGCTTCATGAACAGATCCGGAATCCAGTTCGCCGTGTTCATGTCGTGGGTGCGGCGCCGGTCGTCGCCCGTGTTCTTTCTGAGATCGAGGAATTCCTCGATGTCCAGGTGCCAGGTCTCGAGGTAGGCGCACACCGCGCCCTTGCGCTTGCCGCCCTGGTTCACGGCCACCGCCGTGTCGTTCACCACCTTGAGGAACGGCACCACGCCCTGGGACTTGCCGTTGGTGCCCTTGATGTAGGAGCCGAGCGCCCGCACCCGCGTCCAGTCGTTGCCGAGGCCGCCCGCCCACTTGGAGAGCAGCGCGTTGTCGCGGATCGCCCCATAGATGCCTTCCAGGTTGTCCGGCACGGAGGTGAGGAAGCACGAGGAGAGCTGCGGGCGAAGCGTGCCGGCATTGAACAGTGTCGGCGTTGAGCTCATGTAGTCGAAGGAAGACAGCAGGTCGTAGAACTGGATGGCCCGCGCGGTGGGATCGTCTTCCCGCACGGCCAGCCCCATGGCCACCCGCATGAAGAACACCTGCGGCAGCTCGAAGCGGGTGTCGTCCGAGTGGATGAAGTAGCGGTCGTAGAGGGTCTGCAGGCCGAGATAGGTGAACTGCAGGTCCCGCTCGGGCTTCAGCGCGTTGCCGAGTGCGAGCATGTCGAAGCCGGCGAGCTCGGGTGCGACCAGCTCGAGCTCGATGCCCCGCTCGATGAAGGCGGCCAGCGCCGTGGGGTAGAGGTTCACCATCTCGCTCTGGGTGGCGCGGAAGTGCTCGCCGGAGGCCACGTTGAGGAACGCCAGCGCCTCGGTGCGGCACTCGTCGAGCAGCAGCCGGGCGGAGACGTAGGTGTAGTTGGGCTCCTCCTCGATGAGGGTGCGCGCCGTCATCAGGAGCGACGTGGACACGTCCTTGCGGGAGATCCCGTCGTACATGTTGGTCATCGCTTCGCTGATGATCCGCTCGGCGTCCACGGCGGCGAGATCGGTGCAGGCTTCCCGCACCAGCGTGCGCATGCGCTCCACGTCGAGCGGACCCTTGCTGCCGTCCTCGTAGACGACGCTGATGGCCGGCTTCTCGGCAGCGGGCTGCTCGGCCTCGCGACGCTGGCGTCGCGCCTTCGCCCGCTCTTCCCGGTAGAGCACGTAGTCGCGGGCCACCCGGTGCTCGCCGGAGCGCATCAGCGCCAGCTCCACCTGGTCCTGGATGTCCTCGATGTGGATGGTGCCGCCGGACGGGAAGCGGCGCTTGAAGGTGGTGGTCACCTGCTCGGTCAGGTGCGAGACCAGCTCGCGAATCCGTGGCGACGCCGCGGCGGTGCCGCCTTCCACGGCAAGGAATGCCTTGGTCAGCGCCAGCGCGATCTTGTCATCGGTGTAGGGCACCACGGTGCCGTTGCGCTTGATCACCCGGAGCTTGCCCGGCGCGGTGGCGGCGATGGCCGGTGACAGGGGTTCCGCGGTCTGAGCGCGGGGTGCATTGCTTCTGGCGTCTTTACTGCTGCCGCTGGAGCGATCGAATCTGGGGTCCGGTTCGGTGTGCATGGTTGGTTGGCTACTCCCCGAGCGTTTTTTGCTTTCTGGTGGTTTGTTTGTGTTCTGGCGGTTCTGACCCTGGCGTCACCGGCCGCGTGACCTGCCCGCCTGTCGGCGTCGATTTCCGGGAAACCGGAGGCACCACATATTGAGGTTGGCGGAGTCGCCGTCGGGACCGTATCCGCGCGCAGGGGAAGCGGGAAACGACCGGCGACAACCCGCCGCGCACCGACGGTTACCGGTCGTTCCGGCTGCTTGTCCGGCTGCCACGGACAGCCGGCCGACGACGTTCCGACCTGTCGTGCGGGCACCATCCGGATGCCGGTTCGGGTCAATTATTTGACCCGATCAACTGATTTCTCCGCCCCTCCGACGGCACGGCCTGAAGCGGCAGAAGCACTGCTTCTGGTGTCCCGCAGGTCCGCTGACCGCAATATCTTGGGTTTTCACGCCAAGAGCCGACAAGGTAAACCTAACCGGGAATCGTTGCAAGGAATTAGCTGTTCATACGCTGTGGATAACTTGTGGGGAGGCGGTGAACGGGCTGTGGACGGTGCGATTAAAGGCTGACCGGTGCTCAGTCGGCTCCGTTTCCGGGCCGTAGCGGAGCGGTGCCGGAGCCGTGCCGGAGTGGTTCCGAAGCCCGAAAGTCACCGTTCTGGAGCGCAGGGAGCCACCACTATATATTGTGGTCTGCCCTAAGCCGCGATCTGGGAGCTCGGATGACGCACATCATGGCCATCGACCAGGGAACGTCGAGCTCCCGAGTCATCATCTTCGATGGTCAGGGTCGCATGCTCTCGGCCGTGGCGCACGAGTTCGACATGTCGTTCCCGGCGGACGGCTGGGTGGAGCAGGAGCCGGAAGTGCTGTGGCGCACCAGCCTCGCCGCCGGCCGCGACGCGCTGGATGCCGCCGGCCTGGCGGGCAAGGACGTCGCCGCCATCGGCATCACCAATCAGCGCGAAACCACCCTGGTGTGGGACCGCGACACAGGCCGCTGCCTGCATCCCGCCATCGTCTGGCAGGACCGGCGGACGGCCGACCGTTGCGCGGCGATGGTCGCCGACGGCCTGACCAGCGAGGTCGCCCGCACCACCGGTCTCGTCATCGATCCCTACTTTTCGGGCACCAAGCTCGCCTGGCTGCTGGATTCCCTGCCGGAGGCGAAGCGTCTGGCGGAGAAAGGTTCGCTGTGCTTCGGCACCGTCGACAGCTATCTGATCTGGCGGCTGACCAAGGGCGCGGCACACGTGACGGACGCCACCAACGCCTCGCGCACCCTGCTCTTCGACATCCACCGGCAGGCCTGGGCACCCGCCCTGCTGGACTACCTCTCGGTGCCGGAGAGCGTGCTGCCGGAGGTGCGGGACAGCGCCGGCGAGTTCGGCGTGGCGGACCCGGAGTGGTTCGGCGCGCCGATCCCCATCCTCGGCGTGGCGGGCGACCAGCAGGCTGCGCTCATCGGCCAGGCCTGCGTCGAGCCGGGCATGGTCAAGAGCACCTACGGCACCGGCTGCTTCCTCATGACCAACACCGGAACGACTCCCGTCAGCTCCGGCCACAAGCTGCTCACCACCGTGGCCTACCGGCTGGACGGGCAGCCGACCTACGCCCTGGAAGGCAGCATCTTTTCCGCGGGCGTGGCGGTGAAGTGGCTGCGCGACCAGCTCGGACTGATCACCGAGGCGGCGGAAACGGAGGCGGCCGCCCGCCGTGTGAACGGCGATGCCCAGGGGGTCTACCTGGTGCCGGCGTTCACCGGGCTCGGCGCGCCGCACTGGGCACCGGCGGCCCGCGGGTTGTTCACCGGCATGACGCTGGACACCCGCCGGGATCACCTGATCACCGCGACGCTGGCGAGCGTCGCCTACCAGACCGCAGAGCTCATCGAGGCGATCACGGCGGATGGCGCCGCCGTGGGCCGGCTTCGCGTGGACGGCGGCATGGTGGTCAACGACTGGCTCTGTCAGTTCCTCGCGGACGTGATCGAACGGCCCGTGGAGCGACCTGTGAACGTCGAAACCACGGCGCTGGGTGCGGCGGTGCTGGCCGCGCTCGGCGGCGGCACGCTGTCGGGAATCGGCGAGGCAGAGCGCATATGGGGGCTCGAACGGGAGTTCGCCCCCACCATGGACGACACCCGACGTGAGTACCTGCTAACCGGCTGGCGAAGGGCGGTGGCACGCTCGCTGCAGTGATCCCACCGGCTGCAGCGGCGTCACAAGTCGGTTACAACGCATCACCTGGCCAGGTTAAGCGACTACTAGAATAGCGGCTCCTGTCAGCGAACCCCGGAGCCCGAGTGTTGTTGTCGCTCGCCGACGTCGGCCTGAGCAGAACCCATCGCGTGCTGCTCGTCATCTGCGGATTGGCGATCTATGCATTGTTCTGTCTGGGTCTGGCCCGTTACGGCTACCTGGAGATCACCGGGCTCGGTTTTACCCTGCTGTTCGGCTCCTGGATCGGCGGCTTCCTGCTGCTGCTGTTCGCGGACGAGACCCACGGCCGCGTCGATCCCGGCACGCTCACCGTTTCCAAGGCACTCTGGCTGAACCTCGGCGTGGTGATCACGGCCGCGCTGGTTCCCCACGTGCTGCGCCTGCTGCTGCTGGTGGTGCCCCTGCTCGGGCTCGTCTATGCGGCCCTCCATCTCGAACGGCACGCCACCCTTTCCGTCGCCGGCATCACCTGGGTGAGCTACGTCGTCAGCGCCGTGCTGCTCGTGCTGCTGCGCTCGGCGGACCCGGTCTTCGAAGGGCTCATAGCGGTTGCCTTCACCTGCATGCTCGGCGCCATGTCGGTCCTGGCTGCCGAGATCACCGCGCTGCGTGAGGCGTTCGATCGCCGGCGCGTGCGGCTCAACGAGGCCATGGAGCAGCTCGCCGAGCTCGCCATGCGCGACGAGCTCACGGGCTTGTACAACCGGCGCTACATCATGGACGTGCTGGCGCGGCAGAAAGCCCTGGCGGATCGCGGACACCTTTCCTTCACGTTGTGTTACTGCGACCTGGATCACTTCAAACGGATCAATGATCGCTATGGTCATCAGGTCGGCGATCAGGTGCTGAAGGACTTCGCCAGAATTGCGGAAGGCGTGGTGCGTTCCGTGGACTTCGTTGCCCGCCTGGGCGGGGAGGAGTTCCTGCTGGTGCTGGTCGGTGCCGACGAAGACACCGCCGTTCGTGTCGCCAGCAGGCTGTGTGAACGTACCCGCAGCCTTGCCGTGTTTCCGGAGGCACCCGACTACCGGCAGACCGTTTCCGTCGGGGTGGCCAGCTTCCATCCGGGCGAGCGGGTGGAAGATGTGATCCAGCGCGCAGATCGGGCACTTTACGAGGCCAAGGCAAATGGACGTGACCGAATCGTGCGCGGTTCCTAGGAGGTTGACGTGACGTCCCAGGCCATATCGGGTAATGTCCAGCCGAATTCGCAGACGGATACTGCAACTGTGAACCGCCGAAAACATCCTCGGCAACCCATCTCCCTTTCCGCGCTCGTCCATCCCGATCAGGGCCGTTCCTGGCTGTGCACCATCCGGGATTTCTGTCAGGAAGGGATGCTGCTGACGGGCTCCGGCGGTTCACGGTCGCTGGTCGCCACGGGCGCCAGCGCAGAGCCGGGCGACGTCATCGCCCTGCACTTCTCCGTTGCGACACCGAACGGCCAGAGGCACTTCCGAACCCAGGCCACCATTGCCCGGCTCACCGACTCGGGTAACGGGGTCGGCGTGCGCTTTGCCACCGGCCTGCCGGAAGACGCCTTCACCTCGCTGATCGAGTTCGCCATCGCGTCCGGCATGCTGTCGCGCTCGGTCGCCGACTCCGGCAACGTGATCGAGGGCGAGTTCACGGACGCCAACGGCGCCTCCGCACGTGCCGCCGCAGGCGCACAGTCGGCAGCGTCGCCGCAGACACCGCAGGGAGAGATCCCGGAGCAGCTCCTGAAGGACCGGCGGATCAGCGAATCCGACGCCGGCGAGGTGCGGACCAAGCTGCGCCGGGTCACCCAGCGGGCACTGGACCGCATCTGCGGTCAGTTCTTCGGCATCGTCGACAACGAGCTGCTGGTGAAGGCGCGGGATGCCGGCACCAACGCGGTGCAGATGATGTACTTCGAAGGTCTGGAGATCCTCGAGAAGAACCGGGATCGGATCCGCCACGACTTCATCGGCGAGGTGCTCAAGCAGATCGACCAGATCTCCGAGCTCGACGACGTGATGGAGCGCCGCCGGAAGCGCGAGACGGGCAACTCCAAGAAGCTCGAGCTCGTCGACACCGAGCAGTTCGAGGAGTGGCTGGCCGTCGCGGAGGTGATCTCCAAGGCGGAGAACCGCTACAACGAGCAGCTTCTCGACCTGAGAGCGCAGCTCGGGCTGGTCGCCAAGCCCTGGACCCACAAGGACGTAATCCCGGTGGGGCCGAGCGTGGTCACCTGGTGCTTCGACGACGCGCTGAAGGAATTCGAGTTCCGCCGGGTGGTCAAGCAGGACGTCTACCGCTGCTTCGAGTCGGCCCTCATGCCCATGCTCGGCAACCTCTACGCGGCGCTGGCTCAGACCCTGGAGGAAAGCGGCGTCTTCCCGTCGGTGGAGGAGCTGCGTGAATCGCTGCAGCGGCTGTCCGTGCGCCGGACCCCATCCGGGGTGCGGGTGGAGCCGGACGCCTACAGGGAGATGGATTCGGCGGTCCGGGAAGCCACCATGGCGGCGGAAGGTATCAGCGCCGCCACACCGAGGGTGGACCACAACCCCTTCCTGCAGCCGAGCCGGGGAAGCCACGACCTGTACACGACGGCGCGCAGCCTGCTGTCGGTGAACCGCAAGAGCCGGGAGATGCTCGGCCAGAAGGCGGATGCCATCCTCGCCACGCCGGACACCCCGGCCGGCGACACGTTCGAGACCACGGACATCCTTGCTGCACTGTCCACCATCGAGCGCGAGCTGGGTGACGATGCATCGCTCGCGGACGTCCGCGTTCGCCCGAGGCTGATCGAGCTCCTGCGTTCGAAGCATGGCGACAGGAAGCGGCTGAACGAGTCGGACTACGACACGCTGAACGTGATGGAGTCCCTGGTGGACTCTCTGCAGCAGGACTCCTTCCTCACCGAAGGCATCCGCGAGTGGATCGCCAGGCTCGAGATCACGCTGAACAAGCTCGCCGCCCGCGATCCGGCTTTCCTGAGTCCCGACGAGAACGGCCCGCACAGCGCCGTACAGATGCTGAACCAGCTGGCCCGGCTCGGTAACCAGAAGGATGTGCGCGAAGGCATCGATCGCGAGGTGGCGCGACGGGTCGACGAGCTCCTGAAGAAGGTCGTCAGCGAGTTCGACGAGAACCCGCTGGTCTTCTCGGAAGTGGTCGACGAGCTCAATCCACTCGTGGACAAGCAGACCCGGGCCTATCGGGGCAACATCGAACGCACCGTGCGGGCCAGCGAAGGTCAGCAGAAGCTGGCGAGGGCGCGGCGGGCCGTGCTGCACGAGATGGAGGACCGGCTGTCGGGCCGGGAAGTGCCGGAGCTCCTGCTCGAGCTGATGAATCCAGGCTGGCGCAACCTGCTGGTACACACCCATCTGCGCAAGGGCGCCGACAGTCACGAGTTTCAGGACCAGGTGTCACTGGTCGACCAGCTCTGGGGCCAGCTCGACGGTTCCATCAAGGAGGGCTCGGACGCCTACGTGGACCCGGACAAGCTGCTGAAGCGGGTCGTGAACGGGCTGAACAGCATCTCTTTCGACCCGAGCAAGCGCACACCGCTGATCATGGCGCTGTCATCCGCGCTGGTCGGCGACACCACCGGCAGGAAGGCCAAGGTCAAGTTCTCACCCGTGGAGCCGAGCGGCGTGGCAGATGCCCTCGGCCTCGAAGGTCTGCTCCCGGATGCGGAGCCCGCCATCGAGACCGACGACGAGGAGATCCGCAGCAGCTGGTCGAAGGCCGTGGAGCGTGCCCGCCGCATCCAGGTGGGCGAGTGGCTGGCCGCGGCGGATCCCCAGGGCCGGCCGCTGATTCTCACCGTCGCCTTCGTCGGCGACGAGGCTTCGTCCTTCGTGCTGGTGAACCGCAAGGGCATCAAGAACCGGGAGCTGCCGCTCCGGGAAATGGCCGACGGCCTGCACAAGGGTGAGATCACGCTGCTCGACGACTACGACCTGCCGCTGATGGAGCGGGCGTCGCAGCGGATGCTCGAGAACATGCACAACCAGCTCGCCTACCAGGCGAGCCACGACGACCTGACTCAGCTCATCAACCGCAAGGAGTTCGAGCGTCAGGTGGAGGCCGCCATCCAGCACGCCAAGGCGAAGGAGTCTCAGCACGCGCTCCTGTACCTGGATCTGGACCAGTTCAAGATCGTCAACAACACCAGCGGTCACACCGCCGGCGACGAAGCGCTGAAGATGATCGCCGACGAGCTGGTCAAGGCGCTCTCCAACCGCCCGGCGCAGATTGCGCGGCTTGGCGGCGACGAGTTCGGCATCCTGGTGGAGAACGTGGAAACTCACGAAGCCCGGGATCTGGCGGAAGACCTGCTGAACACGGTGCGGCGCGCCCGCTTCGACTGGGACGGCCGGATGTACAACCTGTCCGCGAGCATGGGGCTGGTGTTCGTCGACCAGACCATGGACACCGTGGACAACGTCATGCAGTTCGCCGACGAGGCCTGCTACACGGCGAAGGATGCGGGCCGCAACCGGCTTCAGGAATACGAGCTCGGCGACGCCACCATGATGCGCCGGCATGGCGTCATGGAGTGGGTGACGCAGCTCGACAAGGCGCTGGAGGAAGACCGGCTGATCCTGAACTGTCAGCGCATCGAGCCCATCGTGCGCGGCGCCGCGCGTGCCGAGTCGCGCACCGGAGAGCAGCACTACGAGATCCTGCTCACCATGATCGACGAGCTGGGCGACACCATGCCGCCGACGGACTTCATCATCGCCGCCGAGACCTACAACCGCATGACGGCCATCGACCGGTGGGTGATCGAGCGCGTGTTCCACTGGATGAGCATCAACCGCGACAAGCTCGATCATTTCGGCGGCTTCTCGATCAACGTCTCCGGTCATTCGATCAACGACGAGACCTTCCCCGACTTCGTGCTGGAGCAGTTCTCGAAGAGCCAGGCGCCCACGTCGAAGGTGTGTTTCGAGATCACGGAGACGGCGGCCATCGCCAACCTCGACAACGCCGTGGACTTCATGAACCGCATGAAGATCATCGGCTGTCAGTTTTCGCTGGACGATTTCGGGACGGGACTGTCGTCCTACTCCTACCTGAGAAACCTGCCGGTCGACTACGTGAAGATCGATGGAGTGTTCGTCCGCGACATCGCGAACAACCCGGGCGACTATGCGGTGGTGCGATCCATCAACGAGATCGGCCACTACATGGGCAAGAAGACCATCGCCGAGTACGTGGAGGACGAGGCGGTGCTCGAGCAGCTCCGCGAGATCGGCGTGGACTACGCCCAGGGTTACCAGATCGCGAAGCCGCTGCCGCTGGAGGACCTGCGGCTGTAGGTGTGCCTCACTCGCGCTGCAGCAGCGTGGCGGCCAGCGGATCACCATTTCCGAGCAGAGACAGCACCGACCTGAGGTCGCGCTGAAGCTTCCGCTCGCTGGCGTCGTCTTCTGCCAGCCAGCCGATGCGGTAGGCGAGCAGCTTCGCTTCGAGGCTCGTACGCCGCCGCTTCAGCTTCCGGATGTCGGAACTGAACGCATTCTCCTGCACCTGCATGGTCAGCCTCTCCGGCAATCGCGTTGAGGTGACTCTAGGGTCCGTGCGGCCACCGGGCCGGTTCCTGCAGGCCAGATGCGCCGCTCGCAGGGCCTTCAGGGGCGTCAGGTGAGGAGGAATTCCAGGAGCGCTTTCTGGCTGTGCAGGCGGTTTCCGGCTTCGTGAAACACGCAGGCGCGGGGATCGTCCAGCAGCGTGTGACTGATCTCCTCACCGCGGTGCGCGGGCAGGCAATGCATGAACAGGACGTCGTCGGCCGCCCCGTCGAGCAGCGACTCGTTCACCTGATAGTCGGCAAAGGCCGCCAGTCGCTTGGCCTTCTCCTTGTCGTGCCCCATGGAGGACCAGACGTCCGTCACCACCAGATCGGCCCCCCGGACCGCTTCCGCGGCGCTGTCCACCAGCTCGGCGTTGTTGGTCGACTTCAGGATCTCCGGGTCCGGCCGGTAGCCTTCGGGTGTGGCGATCTTCAGATGGAAGCCCCACTGACGGGCGGCGTTGATATAGGAGTGGCACATGTTGTAGCCGTCGCCGACGAAGGCCACGGTGCGGCCCTCGATGGGTCCGCGCAGCTCCTCGAACGTCTGCACGTCGGCGAGGAGCTGGCAGGGGTGGTACCGCTCGCTCATGGCGTTGATGACCGGAATGGTGGCGGACGCCGCAAACCGTTCGAGCAGCGCCTGGGAGGCGGTGCGGATGATGACCGCGTCCACCATCTCGGAAAGCACGCGGGCCGTGTCCTCCACCGGCTCGCCGCGGCCGATCTGGCTGTCGCTGGGTGAGAGCACCACCGCGTGGCCGCCCAGCTGCCGGATGCCTACCTCGAAAGCCACCCGCGTGCGGGTGGAGTTGAGCTGGAAGACGAGGACGGCGGATTTACCGGCCAGGGTCTTCGGCTGCTGTGCCATGCCGCGCAGCTCAGTGCCACGCCGGACGATGGATTTGAGCTCCTCCGGCGAGCAGTCGAGGAGGGTGATGAAATCGCGCTTGGCCATGGGGTGGGGCTTCAGCCGTCGTTGATGGTGCTGGCGACCCGCGTCACCAGCTCGTCCGCCTCCGCGTCCGTGAGGGTCAGCGGCGGCAGCAGACGCACCACGTTGTCCCGGGTCACGTTGATGAGCACACCCTTCTCCAGGCCCTTCTGGACGAGCTCTCCGCAGGGCGCGGCGAGCTCCACGCCGAGCATCAGTCCCCGGCCGCGTATGTCGGTGACCGCGTTGTTGCCGGTCAGCGCCTTGGCCAGACCGCTCTTGATGCGCTCGCCGAGCTCGACGGCGCGCGCCATGAGGCTGTCCGCTTCCAGGGTGTCGAGCACCGCGTGGGCGGCGGCGCAGGCGAGCAGATTGCCGCCGAACGTGGAACCGTGATTGCCGGGCTTCAGAACCTCGGCGGCCTTGCCGCGGGCAAGACAGGCGCCGATGGGCATGCCGTTGCCGAGTCCCTTGGCGGTGGTGACCACATCCGGGACGACGCCGAGCTGCTGATAGGCGAACAGCGTGCCGAGCCGACCGTTGCCCGTCTGCACCTCGTCGAGCATGAGCAGCCAGTCGCGCTCGTCGCAGATCCGCCGCAGCTCGGCCAGGTAGCCGTCATCCGGAATGACGATGCCGCCCTCGCCAAGAATGGGTTCCACCAGAATGGCGGTCACGTCGGGATTGTTCTGGGCGATCAGCGCCACGGCCTCCGCGTCGCCGAACGGGGCACGCACGAAGCCCTTCAGCAGCGGTTCGAAGCCTGCCTGCACCTTGCGGTTGCCGGTGGCGGTGAGGGTGCCCATGGTGCGGCCATGGAAGCTGCCCTCCATCACCACGGTGGTGGGCACGTCGATGCCGCGACCGTGACCGTACAGACGCGCGATCTTGATGGCCGCCTCGTTGGCCTCGGCGCCGGAGTTGCCGAAGAAGACCTTGTCCATCCCGGAGCGGGCACAGAGCTTCTCCGCCAGGGACTCCTGCAGCGGCACCTGGTAGAGATTGGAGGTGTGCAGCAGGGTGCTCGACTGTTCGGACAGCGCCCGGGCAACGGCGGGGTGCGCATGGCCGAGACCGCAGACGGCGATCCCGGAGAGTGCGTCCAGATAACGCCGGCCGGCCGTATCTTCGAGGTAGGCACCCTCGCCGCGGACGAATGCCACGGGCAGGCGCTTGTAGGTATCCATCAGATTGCTCATCGCACGGCTCCGATCCGAAAACCCCGCACCCCAAAAACAACAACAGGCAGCGTTGTTCCTCCGGGTTCTGTAGAGGACGGCGGCGCTGCCTGCGGAAAAACCGCGAATGCTACTTGACCCCTCCAGGGAGATCAACGTCGCTGCGGCGGCAATCGGCGGTCAGGCCAGGGCGTCGAGGCCGGCCGCCAGCCGCGTGAGTCCCTGCTCCAGCATGCTCCGTGGGCAGGCGAAGTTGAAGCGCACGAATCCCGGACCGCCGAACGCGCCGCCGTCGGAGAGGCCCAGCCCGAACTGCTCGAACCAGGCACCGGCGTGCGACGCCACGGCCGTGTCGGTGAGGTCGATCCAGCCCAGATACGTCGCCTCCACCGGCGTCATGCGCGCTCCCGCAACCTCCGCCAGCCTGGCGTGGTTGCCCCGCAGGTAGTCGAGCAGCTCCGGCAGGTAGCTGCCCTGGTCCGCGAACGCGGCGGTGGAGGCGGCATAACCCAGCGGGCCGATGTCCGGCACCAGACCGGCGCGGGCCTTGTTGAACGCCCGGCGCAGCTCGCGGTTCGGAATCACCGCCACCGCGCAGGGCAGCCCGGGGATGTTGTAGGTCTTGGTGGCGGCGAACAGGGACACCGTCCGCTCGGCGATCTCGGGATAGAGGCTCGCCACGGGAATGTGCCGGGCGTCCGGGTCGATGAGGATGGCGGAGTGAATCTCGTCGGCACAGAGGATGAGGTCGTTCTTCAGGCAGAAGTCCGCCAGCATGATCAGCTCCGCCCGGTCGTAGGCTCGACCGGTGGGATTCTGCGGGTTGGCCAGCAGCAGCAGACGCGCACGGCCGTCCGTCCAGCCGTCCACCGCATCCTGCATCGCGTCGAAGTCCATCACCCAGCGGCCACGCTGCTTCACCAGCGGTACCGTCAGCGACGCCTGGCCCGCGTTCGCCGGTACCGACAGGAACGGGTAGTAGACGGGGACCGGGATGACGATCGCGCCGCCGGGTTCTGCCACCGCCCTGGCCGTCAGGTTGACCCCAGGCACCACCCCGGGAATCCACACCAGCCACTCTTCCGGAACCGTCCAGCCGTAGTGCCTGGACAGCCAGCCGAGGAAGGCCTCCACCAGCGCCGGCGGCGTGCGCGTATAGCCGATCACCTCGTGCGCGAGCCGTCGTGCCACCGCCTCGCGGATGAAGGCGGGCGTGGCGAACTCCATGTCCGCCACCCAGAACGGCAGGATGTCCTGGCCGGCGTACTTTTCCCATTTGGCGCTGCTCGTCTGGCTCCGGTCGATGATCCGGTCGAAGTCGAATTCCACGTATGAACTCCCGAAGGGCGTCACGGTCGAAGCGCAGGACACCGTTGGCTGCTGGGAAAGCGCCGGGCGGCGGGCTACACTCTCTGGCCGGTGAAGTAGGAGATCTTACATGAGCGAAGGCACGAACGAGGAAGTCATCGCGACCATCAAGGAGCAGATCGAGAGCAATCCGATCCTGCTGTACATGAAGGGATCTCCCGCGGCGCCTCAGTGCGGCTTCTCGGCGCAGACGGTGCAGTGTCTCATCGCCATCGGTGAGCGCTTCGCCTACGTGGACATCCTGAGCAACCCGGAGATCCGGGCCACGCTGCCGTCCTATGCCAACTGGCCGACCTTTCCTCAGCTCTACGTGAACGGCGAGCTCATCGGCGGCTGCGACATCGTCACCGAGATGTTCCAGTCCGGTGAGCTCGAGCCGCTGATCAAGGGCGCGTCCACGGCTGCCGGCTGATCACGTCCGGGGCCACGCGCTGGCCCAGCGGTTGACGATCTCGCAGAACAGCGCCGCCGCCTTCTCCGCATCGTACAGCGCCCGGTGGGCCTGGCTCGCCTCGAAGGCGATGCCTGCGCGCTGACAGCATTCGGACAGCACCGTGTGGCCGAACGCCACCGCAGCGAGGGACGCGGTGTCGATGAAGCTGAACGGGTGAAAAGGGCTCCGGTTGAGGTTGTTGCGGGCGAAGGCCCGCTGCATGAACTGCTGATCGAAGGCCGCGTTATGGGCGACGAGAATGGCGCGCTGGCAACCGTGCCTGCGCATGGCCTTGCGTACCCGCCTGAACATTTCCCGGAAAGCGGCGGCTTCGTCGATCGCGCCCCGATCCGGATCGTCCGGATCGATGCCCGTGACCTTGAGCGCGGCCGGGTCCATCCGGCTCCCCGGATAGGGCGACACCGCCTGCTCCCAGCGGTCTTTCAGCACCAGCTCGCCCTGATCGAACGCCACCTCCACCATGGCCATCTCCAGGATGGCGTGGGTGTCGGCGTCGAACCCGCCGGTTTCCAGATCCACCACGATCGGCAGGTAGCCGCGGAACCGGCTGCTCATCTCGGACCCGGGAAACCAGTCGTTGTTTGCCGCGGATTCGGGTCGTTCCCGAGGGTCGGAGGACGGCTGGTTGCGAACGGGCGGGAACATGGGCGGGGAAGATAGCACAGAGCCGGAAGTGGGCCGCGCAATATCATCCCTATCTTCCGTCGACATCGGTGATGCGAACCGGTTCACATTTCGACGTCGCCGGCGTGCGTATCATCACCCGAACACGGCGGATTCCATCCGTCGAAGCGCGCAGACGACGGTTTGTGCGGCGCGCGGTCGAATGCTTACGGAGTGAGCGATGAACCACTATCAGGTGCTTTTCAGCGGGGAGCTCGCCGAGGGTGCCCGGGAAGCCACGGTACGGAACAATCTGGCCAGGGAGCTCGGCATCGATGAGCGCAAGGCCGGCATGCTGTTCAGCGGCCGCACGGTCGTGATCCGCTCGCAGCTCTCCCAGGAGGAGGCGCTCGCCATCCAGGCCCGGTTTGCCGATCTCGGCGCGCTGGCGCGTATCAAGGACCTGACCCCGAAAACGGAGAAGAAGCTCGACTGGCGCATCGATCGCGAGGAACGTGCCGGCGAGCACACGCTGCGCGACATCACCGCCGCCCACGTGGAGTGTCCGCGTTGCGGGCACCTGCAGCTCGAGGCCAGCCACTGCGCCCGCTGCGGGATCGACATTGCCGCCGCGATCAATGCCAAGCGCAAACAGGATCTGATCATCGAGAAGCGGATCCGCGAGCTTCGCAACCACAAGAAGGCGCCGGTCAGCGCGCCGAACGTCACCCGATTTCAGACCCGGGAAGATCTCAGGCCCGAGCAGCCGCCGACCAAGCCGGGTAAGATCAAGTCCTGGTTCAAGAAGACGTCCTGATCTGATCCCATGACCGAGCACACCGCGCCCATCGGGGTCTTCGACTCCGGCATGGGTGGTCTCACCGTGCTGCGCGCGCTGCAAGCGGCGATGCCCGGCGAATCTTTCATCTATCTCGGCGACACCGCCCGCCTGCCCTATGGCAGCAAGAGCCCGGGCACGGTGGCGCGTTATGCGCTGCAGGCTTCCGAGATTCTCGTCCGGCGTGGCATCCGGGCACTGGTGGTGGCCTGCAACACGGCTTCCGCCTTCGCGCTGGATGCCCTGGCGGAGCGGCACCCGGAAATGCCGGTGTTCGGCGTGGTGGAGCCCGGGGCGGCCGCCGCGGCCGAGGCGCCGGGCGGCGCATCCGTGCTGGTGCTCGCCACGGAGAGCACGGTGGCGGGCGGCGCCTATCAGAAGGCCATACTCGGGCTCAGGCCGGATCTGAAGATTCACGCCCGGGCGTGCCCGCTGCTGGTCGCCCTGGCGGAGGAGGGTGAGCATTCGGGGGAGTTCTGCGAGCGGGTGCTCGGCCACTACCTGCACGGTCACACGGCCGGCGGCAGCGTCTCGGACCCGTCGGTGGTGGTGCTGGGCTGCACCCACTTTCCCGTCTTCCGTGAGCCGCTGCAGGCGCTGTTGCCGCGACATACCGTGGTGGTGGACTCCGCGGCCACCACCGCCCGCCGGGTCGCCGAAGCGCTCGGCTCGTGCGCGTCGCCGGCGCCCGAGGGAAGGCGCCTGACCCTGATGGCCACCGACGGCATCCGCCGGTTCAAACGGGTGGGTGGCTACTTTCTCGGCCGGACGCTGCCGGAGGTGGAGCTCGTCGATCTCTGAGACGGGCGGCTAGTCGTAGTCGGTCTTCTGCCTGAATTCGCAGAGATCCTCGATCACGCAGGCACCGCAACGGGGCTTGCGTGCCGTGCACACGTAGCGGCCGTGCAGAATCAGCCAGTGGTGGGCGTCCTTCCGATAGGGTTCGGGCACCAGACGGACCAGACGATCCTCCACTTCCCGGACGTTCTTCCCGGGCGCAATGCCGGTGCGGTTGCAGACCCGGAAGATGTGGGTGTCCACGGCAATGGTGGGATGGCCGAAGGCCGTGTTCAGCACCACGTTGGCCGTCTTTCGGCCCACGCCCGGCAGCGCCTCCAGCGCCGTGCGGTCTTCCGGCACCTGGCCGCCATGCTGCTCCAGGAGAATGGCGCAGGTCTTCAGGATGTTCTCGGCCTTGGTGTTGTACAGACCGATGGTCCTGATGTGCGCCTTCAGGCCGTCGAGCCCCAGCGCCAGGATGGCCTCGGGCGTGCGGGCCACCCGGTAGAGCATGCGGGTGGCCTTGTTGACGCTCACGTCCGTGGCCTGGGCGGAGAGGATCACGCTGATCAGCAGCTCGAACGGCGTGCCGTACTCGAGCTCCGTGGTGGGTGACGGGTCGTTGGCCTTCAGACGTTCGAAGATGGCCGTTCGCTTTTCCCGGTTCATGTTGCCTCGTGTTCTTCCGATGGTTCGGGCGTCGCGCCGCGTCGCTGCCGGTACCAGCGCCCGCCTGCATTCATGGCCGCCAGCAGCAGTCCGGCGACGATGAACGCGCCTGGCGGCAGAGCGGCCAGCAGCAGCCCCGAATCTGCAAGGCGAAAATGCCAGCCGGCAGCAACGGGCCCTAACAGACTCTCCATTCCGGCGAGCAGCCCGCCGGTCGCCAGCAGCTCGCGCGTCGCACCCAGCACCACAAGCGCCAGGGCAAAACCGGCCGCGGTACCCGCCGCGTCGGCCAGCGCGGCACCGACCGGTTGCCGGCTGGCGAACGCCTCGGCCCGACCCAGGATCATGCAGTTGGTAACGATGATCTGCACGAAGAGCGCGATCTTCAGATAGATCTCATAGGCCAGCGCCTGCAGCACGAGCAGCGCGATGGTGGTGAAGGTGGCGATGATCAGCACGAAGCAGGGTAACCGGGCGAAGTCCGGAATGTGCCGGCGCAGCGCGGCGATGGTGCCGTTGGCGCCGATCATCACCAGGGCGCTGGCAGCAGCGAGCCCAAGTGCGTTGGCGACGTTGTTGCTCACGGCCAGCAGCGGGCAGAGCCCGAGCAGCTGCGCCCACGCCGGGTTGTTGGCTAGCGCGCTGTCCCGGAAAACGCTGCCGCTCACGGCGGGCACTCCAGGGAGTGGATCGCTCCGAAGGCTTCCGGCGCCTCCAGGGCACTCGCAAGCCCCCCGGTAATGGCGCGGGAGGTGATGGTGGCGCCGGTGATTGCATCCGCGCTGCGCAGCTCGGTGGCTTTGGCGTTGCCAAGGGTGGCGAGCCAGGCATCGTCGCGAAGAAAGTCCGTGATGCCCGGTGTCTCCTGGTGAGAGAGCAGCGCCAGCCGACCGAGCCTCCCGTCAGCCGGGAGCGTGAAGAGCAGCCGGATGGGCCCGCCGTAGCCGGCGACATCGAGGCGGGCGAGTCGCACCCTGCCGCAGTAATCCCAGGCCGCAGGCTGCTGCGCGAGGTCCGGTGCCGGCACCCGGTCGTCGAAGTCCGCACCGAGCAGGTGCAGGAGTACGGCCCGTTCCGCCGCCGTTTCGTTGTGCTCGATGGGCGCTTCCGTGAGCCGGTTGGTGGCGGCGAGCGCCACGGCGCAGCCGAGCGCGATGCCGGCAACCGCCAGGACCGCGCGGAGCTCAGCCATGATCTGTCTCCGGTGCCCGGGACAATCGGCGGTCCAGGTAGGGCGTCAGCGCATTGCCGAGCAGGATGCCGAAGGCGATGCCGTCCGGGTAGTTGCCCCAGGCGCGGACGGCGAAGGTCATGGCACCGACGGCGATGCCGAACAGCCACTGGCCGCGATGGCTCTCCGGGTGCGTGACCGGGTCCGTGGCGACGAAGCAGGCGGCCATCAGCGCGCCGCCGCTGGCCAGGTGAAACGCCGGCGAGCCCAGGCTCGCCGAGCTGCCATTGTCGTAGCCGGCCAGGCCCGCCACCCCGAGGGTCGTCAGCATGCCGGCCGCGGGCCGCCAGGCGGCGATGCGCTTGCCGAAGAGCCAGAGGCCACCCGCCGCGTACGCGAGCGCCACCCACTCGTAGCCCGCCCCGCCGGCCAGGCCGAACCCCGCGTCCGGCTGCCAGACATCGGCGACGGTGGCCGCACCCCGGTACTTGAAGGTGGTGAGCACCGTCGCCCCGGTGAGCCCGTCCACATCCACGTTCATGGCACCGGGCACCGGCCAGCTCGAGAGCGCGCCGGGCAGGCTCACCAGCACGGCGGCATAGCCCACCATGGCGGGGTTGAAGACGTTGCTCCCGAGCCCGCCATAGGCATGACGACCGAGCGCCAGAGCGAGCATCGTGGCGAGGGCCACCGGCAGCACCGCGCCGGGTGGCAGCGCGACCGCGAGGATCAGCGCCGTGACGAGCGCCGCGGCGTCGCTGTCCGTGATCCGCGTGCCCGGACGGTTGCCGCGCAGCGCCTGACAGGCCCGCTCGGTGGCAGCCGCGACGAGGACGGCCGTGAGCAGATTGGCTGCGACGCCCGCCGGCGCGATCAGCGCCGCCTGCAGCGTGATCCCCGGCAGCAGGCAGGCCGCCACGGTGAGCATGAGCGGACGCGTCCGCGTCGTGGCAACGTCAGGCATCCGGGCTCTCCGGACGCGACGGCGCCGGTGTGCCGAGCCTGGCGAGACGTGCCGTGCGGCGGCGGTCGGCGGCAACCGCTTCCCGGGCGATGCGCGCGGTCCGTTCGCCCGCATGTCGTTCGGCCACCGCGGCGGCCTGCGCGGCGTCCGCCTCCCGGGCCAGCCGGGCGCGTGCCGCACGGAAGGTGCCCACGAGATCGAGCTCGCTGGGACAGGGCGGGTTGCAGAGCCCGCACTCGATGCAGCGATCGAGCCCGGCACCCACCGCTTCCGTGAGATCATCGCTGCGGCTCGTCCACCACAGCCGGGTCACCGGCAGGGACTCCGGGCAGACCGACTCGCAGCGATTGCAGCGGATGCAGGCTGCCGTCTCCTCGGGCGCCGCGGGCGTCGGGGTCGGAGTTTTGACGGGCAGCAGCTCGATGCAGTCCACCGGGCAGGGCGGCAGGCACAGCTCGCAGCCGGTGCAGCGCTCGGCGATGACGGTGTGCAGGAAGCGGGGGGCGCCGACAATGGCGTCCACCGGGCAGGCGTCCACGCACAGGAAGCAGCCGATGCATCGGGACTCGTCGATCCTGGCTACCACGGGGACCGGTGTGGGCAGTGGTGCCTGAATCGGCCGTCCGAGCAGCGTTGCCAGCCGGCGCTGGGTGGCCTCCCCACCGGGCGGGCAGAGATCGATGGATGCACCGGCGGCCACCGCTTCCGCGTACGGCCGGCAGCCCGGGTAGCCGCACTGGGCGCACTGGGTCTGGGGCAGCAGCGCGTCGATAGCGTCCACCACCGGGTCCGCGCGCCGCGGAAACCGGCGCCTGCCCCACAGCAGCAGCACCGCGAGCACGGTGATCAGGATAGTCAGGGTGCCGATCTCGACGGCCATGACCGTCTAGTCCGCCATCCCGGCGAAGCCGAGAAAGGCCAGCGACAGGATGCCGGCGGTGATCAACGTGATGGGGGCACCTCGGAAGGCGCCCGGCACGGCGGCCAGGTCGATGCGCTCACGGATCGCGGCGAACAGCACCATCACGGCGCTGAAGCCGAGCGCCGCGCCGATGGCGTAGGTCAGGGTGCCGGCGAACGTCAGCTCCTGCTGCAGCGCCAGCAGGGCAACGCCCAGCACCGCGCAGTTGGACGTGATCAGCGGCAGGTAGATGCCGAGCACCTGATGCAGCAGCGGGCTGGCGCTGGCGATGTACAGCTCGGTGAGCTGCACGGTGGCGGCGATCACGACGATGAAGACGATGATCCTGAGGTAGGTGAGATCCAGCGGCACCAGCACGCCGTGGTAGAGCACCCAGCTCGCCGCCGCGGCCAGCGTCAGCACGAAGGTGGTTGCGAGGCTCATGGCGGTGGCGGCATCGTAACGGCCGGACGCGCCGATGAACGGGCACAGCCCGAGAAACTGGGCCAGCACGAAGTTGTTCACCAGGAGGGCGCCGACGAGGATGAGGGCGAGGTCGGCCATGGTCAGGTGGCGGTGCTCAGCGCACGATCATTCCCGGCTCGGCGCCGGAGTCGGGCCGGACGAGGAAGATTTCGCTGCCGCCTTCGCCCGCAGAGAGCACCATGCCTTCCGACACACCGAAACGCATCTTCCGCGGCGCCAGATTGGCGACGACGACCGTGAGCTGACCGATCAGTGCCGCGGCATCGTAGGCCGACCTGATGCCGGAGAACACCGTGCGTTCGCCGCCGTCGCCCAGATCGAGACGCAGCTCGAGCAGCTTGTCTGCCCCTTCCACCGCCTTCGCGTCGACGATACGCGCGACCCTGAGCTCCACCCGCGCGAAGTCGTCGATGGAGATGTGCGCGGATCCGGCCGGCGCAGCGTCCGCTTTCCTGTCAGGCTTCGTGTCGGGTGGCGTTTTCGCCGCTGGCGCCGGCGCTTCCCTCGAGGCCTCGATCAGCTTGTCCACGGTCTCCCGCTCGAGGCGGGCAAACAGCGGCTTGAACGGACGGACGGTGTGGTCGAGCAGCGGCGCCTGCAGATCCGCCCAGGTCAGCGGCGCCACATCGAGAAACGTCTCGGCATCCGCCGCCATCTTCGGCAGGATCGGCTTCAGGTAGATCACGAGCATACGGAACAGGTTCAATCCCTGGCTGCACACGGCCTGGACGCGGTCGCGGCTCTCCGGCTCCTTGATGAGCTGCCACGGCGCGCTGGCGGCGATGTACTGATTGGCCAGATCCGCGAGCCGGGTGATCTCGCGCACGGCGCGGCCGGTCTCGTCGGCCTCGTACCAAGCCGCAATCTGCTCGGCGGAGCCGGTGAACGTCCGCCACAGATCCTCGTCGTCGAGCGTCGAGGCCAGGCGGCCGTCGAACTGCTTCGTGATGAAACCGGCGCAGCGGCTGGCGATGTTGACCACCTTGCCCACCAGGTCCGAGTTCACCCGGGCGACGAAGTCGTCCAGGTTGATGTCCATGTCGTCGACGCTGCCCGAGAGCTTGGTGGCGTAGTAGTAACGCAGGTACTCGGGCTCCAGGAATCTGAGATAGGTCGCTGCGTTGATGAACGTGCCGCGGGACTTGGACATGCGCGTGCCGTCCACGGTGATGAAGCCGTGCACGTGCAGGCGGGTGGGTGTTCGGAAGCCCGAGGCGTCGAGCACGGACGGCCAGAACAGGGCGTGGAAGTTGATGATGTCCTTGCCGATGAAGTGGTGGACCTCGGTGTCCCTGCCGGGGAGCCAGAACTCGTCGAACGACACCTCGTTGTGGCGATCCGTCCAGTTCCGGAAGCTCGCCATGTAGCCGATGGGCGCGTCCATCCACACGTAGAAGTACTTGTCTGCCGTGCCCGGGATCAGAAACCCGAAGTACGGGGCGTCCCGGGAAATGTCCCAGGGCTTGAGCCCGCCTTCGAACCACTCGGAGAGCTTGTTCGCCACCTCGGGCTGCACCGTGCCGCTGGCCAGCCAGCCCTTCAGGAAGTCCGTGTACTTCGGCAGGTCGAAGAAGTAGTGCTCGGAGCTCCTCACCTCGGGCGTCGCGCCGGAGAGGGTCGAGCGGGGATTGCCGAGTGCCATGGCATCGTAGGTGGCGCTGCACACGTCGCAGTTGTCGCCGGGCTGGTCCGGGGCGCCGCAGTTCGGGCAGGTGCCGCGCACGAACCGGTCCGCGAGGAACATGGACCGCTCGGGATCGTAGAGCTGCTGCACCTCTTCGGTGAAAACGAGCCCCTTGTCCTTCAGCCGCGTGAAGATCAGCTCGGCGTAGCCGCGATTCTCCTCCGAATGGGTGGAGTAGTAGTTGTCGTGGCTGATCAGGAAACCCTGGAAGTCCCGTTCGTGCTCCGTGCGGATCTGCTCGATCAGGGTCTCGGCATCGATACCGCGGGCTTCCGCCATGAGCATGGTGGCGGTGCCGTGGGTGTCGTCGGCACAGACGTAGACCACCTGATGGCCGCGCATGCGCTGAAAGCGCACCCAGATATCGGTCTGGATGTGTTCGAGCAGGTGGCCGAGGTGGATCGCGCCGTTGACGTAAGGCAAGGCGCTGGTGACCAGAATGCGTCGGGACATGGCGTCGACGTTCGCCGGATGCTGAAAAATCGCGACTATACCGGCAACTCACCTATAATGCGCGGCCTCGAAAATCCGACGACCCGAACCACGAGGAGCGAGCCGGACATGCGCATTGAGGCCTTTCCCGATCCCTGCCTGGGCACCCCCTGGGGCGAGCTGGGCGCGCGGGTGCTGTCGAGCGGCAGCAAGGTGTCGGTGACGCTCGGCTACCCGGCGCAAGGAGCGCGGGACGAGTATGCCCGCGCGCTCGCCGCCTTCCTGGGCGTGGACACGCTGGAGCTCGATCTCAAGTTCACGCCGCCACGCGGGCAGGGCATTCCCCAGGTCCGCCACATCATCGCCGTAGCGTCCGCCAAGGGCGGCGTGGGCAAGTCGACCACGGCCGTGAACCTGGCGCTGTCACTCGCTGCAGAAGGGGCCAAGGTGGGGCTGCTCGACGCCGACATCTACGGGCCGAGCCAGGGCATGATGCTCGGCGTGCCGGAAGGCCGGCGGCCGGAGTCGAAGGACGGCGGCAAGACCTTTCAACCCATCAAGGCACACGGCATCCAGGCCATGTCCATGAGCTTCCTGGTCTCCGAATCCACCCCCATGGTCTGGCGCGGGCCCATGGTCTCCGGCGCGCTGCAGCAGCTCCTGACCCAGACCGCCTGGCAGGATCTCGACTACCTGATCGTCGACATGCCGCCGGGCACCGGTGACATCCAGCTCACCCTGTCCCAGCGGGTGCCGGTGGCCGGTGCGGTGATCGTCACCACCCCGCAGGACATTGCGCTCCTCGATGCGCGCAAGGGCATCGAGATGTTCCGCAAGGTGGACATTCCCGTGCTCGGCGTGGTCGAGAACATGAGCACCTTCGTCTGTCCGGACTGCGGCAAGGAGAGCCACCTCTTCGGCGAGGGCGGCGGCGAGAAGATCGCCCGGGAGTGCGGCGTCCCGCTGCTCGCCGCACTGCCGCTGGCCATGGAGATCCGCGAGCAGGCGGACGGCGGCCGGCCGACGGTGGCGGCGGACCCGGACGGACACATCGCCGGTATCTACCGCCGTGCCGCGCGGCACATGGCGGCCCGGCTCTGGGCCATCAGCCAGGGATCCGATGCCCAGGGCGGTATCAAGATCACCATGACGGACGACTGAGCCGGTTTTCACGCTGGACGGCCGGGCCGCGGGCACCGAGCTCAAAGCGCGTAGTCATCGGGGTTAACCACGATGTGCGAAGCGGGATCCAGCGTCGAGGCGCGCCGGGCTAGCTCGGCGCGCCAGGTGTCGTTGAACCCCATACGCTCCTCGAGTGCCTTGTACTGAGGATGATCGGCGATCTCCGGAGTCAGGTGCAGCCGGTTGACCCACCACCAGAACCGGTCCAGCACCGGATCGGGGGCCGAAGCTGCGAGCTCTGCCGCACACCTGCCGTTCAGGCGCAGGCTAAGGACCACCGCCATCGCCAGATAACCCTGTTCCTGGAACCAGTCCCGGATTGTTCCAGCAGCCGTCAGGTCACCCTCCGCCATGGCCACCTCGAATGCGAGAGGGTAGTAACCGGTGTATTCCACGAGCCGGCGCTGTACGGAGCCCGGCGGTGCATCCACAAGGGCCCGCTTCAGATAGGCGCACAGCGCGCGGGAGGCATCCCCATGGGCCGTGCGGCGGTGCGACCAGGACCTGACGATCTGAGCGTTGACGCAGTCCGCAGGGTACAACGCCGCCACCCGGTCGGAGACCGCCTGGGCGCCCCGCCAGTCGCCGAGTCCCGCCAGGCTCACCGACAGGAGCTCGGACAGGTAGACCTCGTGTGGATGCGCTGCAATCGCATGACGGGCATAGTGTGCGGACTCGCGAAGGAGGCCGGATGCCTGCAACAGCATCGCATAGGGGGCTCCCCACCGAGGCAGCCAGCGCCGTGCTTCGGACTCGGCCGCGGTCAGGTCGCCGCGCCAGCAGGTCCATAGAAAAGTACGGGTCAGACAGGCGTAGGCATCGGCGCGACCGCTGAGCGGGCGGCTCGCCAGCATCTGCCAGGCCTGCTCGTAGAGTTCCGGCTGCCTGAGCACGGCCGCATTGCGGGCGTAGGCCTGGGCCAGATCGACCACCCCCCAGGCCCAGCCCGGATCAGCCTCGAGGGTCCGGCTCAGCCAGAACAGGTGCTCGTCCGCGTCGCCGTAGATCCGGTAATTCAGAAAGCGCAGGAAGTCGGCATAGGCTTCCGGCTTCTCCGGGACCGGAATGCCGCCGAGGCTCTCGCCGAAGTAGCGTGCCGTGGTGGAGACGAGCTGCTGCAGCAGTTCGAAAGGATCCTCCGCGCGACCTGTGAAGGCCTGCGACCAGAGCGTGGCGCGCTTCCGCAGATCCACCACGCTGGCATTCAGGACCACGTTCTGCCGTTGACGTTCGAGGAAACCGGTGATCATGAGATCGGTCAGCGGACCGACATCGGCAGCATCGGCCGCGATCACACCTGGAATCACCTCGAATCGCGGCCAGACCGCTACCTGCTGCTCCAGGTGCTCGCGCAGCCCGGCGGCGAGCCAGCCGAGCTCGGCGCCCGGGCTCAGATCCGCGAAGCGCAAAATGGCCACCTTCCATCGTCGCTCTTCCGCGGTGACCGGCGATGCTTCCGCGTCGGTGACGGGGGCGATGAGCCGATACCCGCGTCCGGGAATCGTCTCCACATAGCGCGGTGACCGGGCATCGTCTCCGAAGGCTCGCCTGATCTGGGCGATGCGCTGGTGGACCACGGCCTGCACGACGAACCGACCCGGCCACAACGCGTCGAGCAGCTCTTCCGTTGTCACCACGTTCCGCTGCCGCGTCAGATAGACGAGCAGGTCCATCGCCCCCGGCTGGAGCGTCACCGTTTCGTCGCCCCGCAGCAGCCGGTTTAACCTGGGCTCCACGCGCCAGTCACCGACCTGGAAGGGTTTTGTGCTTTCGGCCAAAGAGTCCCCTCCACTCTCTGGAGGGGACGATGTTAACGCAGCTTTCCGGGTATGTTCCTTCGGCGCCGGTCAGCGTGTGCTCTACGCACCCGTATCAGCGGCTGTGCAACAGATGGAGCTCCCCGGTGATCTTCGCTTCGAACGGATCCAGGTTGCCGAGGCTGCGGCCGGAGCCCGCCATGTGGATGCTGCCGGTTGCACCTTCGAAACGACCGGTGCCGCCGACGATGTCCCCGTTGGTCTCCCAAGTGAAGGTATCGAATACGAAGTTGTAGCACAGGGATCCCGGGGCACTGCCGTTCGCCCGGAGGTAGAGCTGATCGCCGCCGATGGTGCGCACGACCGAGGAGAATCCCAGGTAGTGGAGCAGCACCGCCACTGGTGCCCCGGTGTCGTCATGGTCGCAGAAAGTCGAGCCGTCCCACTGGCCCAGGTCACCGGCGTTGGTGACGGTGAACGGGCCGAGATTCCCGCCTCCTTCGAGCGTTGAATGGAAACCGGGCGGAAATTCATCCAGGTCTGAAGCGTTGGACGGGACGGACGTCCCTGTTGCCCACATCTTGAGCTGCCTGGCGTCCACGGTCCCCGCCCATGCGGCCATCAGCATCGCCGTGAGCGCGGTGAAAAGTAGTCTGGTCATCGAGTTGCCTCCGTTCTGCTGGGCTAATGTCGCTCGGTCGGGGCTGCGCTGTCCTCATCGCGATCTGATCGTCATCTGATTTTTTCCGGATAACCCGCTTGCTTGCCCGCCGGCCGCAGCTGGAAGCATTCGACCTCGACACCCGGCTCGTGCATTCTTGCGCCCGCGAAAAAGAGGTGTGAGAGATGACGATCAAATCCGACCGCTGGATCCGGGAGATGGCCGCCAAGGGCATGATCGAGCCCTTCGAGCCGGGGCAGGTGCGCTATCGAGGAGACGACAAGGTAATCTCCTACGGCACGTCGAGTTACGGCTACGACGTGCGCTGCGCACCGGAGTTCAAGGTGTTCACCAACATCTACTCGGCCACCGTGGATCCCAAGGCGTTCGACCCGCGCAGCTTCGTGGACGTTTCCGGCGACGTCTGCGTGATCCCGCCCAACTCCTTCGCGCTGGCGAGCACCGTGGAGTACTTCCGCATCCCCAAGGACGTGCTGGTGATCTGCCTCGGAAAATCGACGTACGCGCGCTGCTTTCGGGGCGACCAGCGGGTCGCGCTGGTGGACGGCACGTCCGTGAGCCTCGAGGACATGGCGCGGCGGGCGGATCGGGGTGAAGAATTCTGGGGATACAGCATGGGCCCGCTCGGTCGCATCGAGGTCGCGAAGCTGGAAGCCCCGCGCTGGATCGGTCGAGACGCCCTGCTGGAAATCGAGCTCGACTCCGGCGAGATGGTTCGTTGCACGCCGGACCACGTCATGCACCGTCGAGATGGTACTACCGCGCCGGCGGCCGATCTGCGTCCTCAGGACTCGTTGATGCCCCTTTACCGCGAGACCTTTCGTGGTTACGAGATGGTCTACCAGCCGATCAACGGGCACTACTGGCCGACGCACCGGCTGGCAGATGAGTGGAACGTCAGACACGGCGTTTACCGGGACGGCGAGGGCGAACACCGCCACCATGTCGATCACGACCGCCGGAACAACCGACCCTGGAACATCGTGCGTATGGGTGCAGCGGAACACATCCGCCACCACAACACGCAATCCTATGGCGAAGATTTCGATCCTGCCGAACATGGCGCCGCGATCAGCGATGCGCTTGCGCGCAATGCGGAGGACCCTCGTTGGCGCGCCCGCTATTCTAGGATCCAGCGGGAGAAAGCCAGTGCGTTCTGGCAGGAATACCAGTATGAGCGTGTCCGGCAGCGTGTTCTGGAGGACAGGAGAAATCCCAGTGATGCAACGCGGGAAGCCCACCGTCGAGCCACGCTCAAACGCTATGCCGATCCCCGCGAACGCGACCGCCAGTCCCGACTGATGCGGGCAGCCTGGGCTGCTGATGACGGCGGACGCAGACGGCGGCAACGTGAGATCGCGTCACGCATTCGTCTTAGAGAGGAAATCACCGCGGCAACGGTTCGCGCCGCGTTGGACGAGACGGGATCGATTCGCGGGGCGGCACGGCTGCTGAATTGCGATCGGTCGGTTTTTCGACGTTTTCCCGAGGTGATCGGGTCGTTCAAAGGGGTCCCGGGCAGAAACCACAAGATAACGGCGATCCGGACGCTGCCCGGCGATCACGATGTGTACTGCCTCACCGTGCCGGAAGCGGGCAACTTCGCACTGGAGGCCGGAGTGTTCGTCTCCAACTGCGGCATCATCGTCAACGTAACGCCGCTGGAACCCGAATGGGAAGGGCACGTGACGCTCGAGTTCTCCAACACCACCAACCTGCCGGCGAAGATCTACGCCAACGAGGGGGTGGCGCAGATGCTCTTCTTCCAGTCGGACGAGGCCTGTGAGGTGACGTATAAGGATCGAGGCGGCAAGTATCAGGGCCAGCGGGGCGTGACCCTTCCGAAGACTTGAGCCGAAGACCTGATCAGTCGATCAGCACCTGACCCGGCCCGGCGGCAGTGCCCGCATCCACCATGCGGCCGATGACGGTCGCTGACTCGCCCGCATCGTTCAGCAGCTCGACGGCGCGCGCCGCGTCGTCCGCCGCCACCGCGATCACGAAGCCGATGCCGAGATTGAACGTGCGCTGCATTTCCTTCTCGGCGACGTTGCCGGCCTGCTGCAGCCAGCTGAACACGTCCGGGCGTTTCCAGCTGTCGAGATCCACCAGCGCGGCCAGCGGTTTGTCCTCGAACATCCGCGGCAGGTTCTCGGTGAGCCCGCCGCCGGTGATGTGGCTCATGGCCTTGAGGGTGAGCGCCGACTGCAGGCCGAGCACGGCCTTCGCGTAGATGCGCGTCGGCGCCATGAGCTGATCGAGCAGGGCATCGTTGAGCCGGGTGCCCGTCTTCTCGATGATGCGGCGGATGAGCGAGTAGCCGTTGGAGTGCGGGCCGCTGGAGGCGAGGCCGATGAGCACGTCACCCGGGGTGAGGCCGGCGCCGCTGACGATGGCGTCCTTCTCCACCACGCCGATGCAGAACCCGGCCAGATCGTAGTCGCCGCCCGGGTAGAAGCCCGGCATCTCGGCGGTCTCGCCGCCCACCAGCGCGCAGCCGGCGAGCTCGCAGCCCCTGGCGATGCCGTTGATCACCCGCTCGGCCACGTCCACGTCGAGCCTGCCCGTGGCGTAGTAGTCGAGAAACAGGAAGGGCTCGGCGCCGGTGACCAGCACGTCGTTGGCGCACATGGCGACCAGGTCCTGGCCGACCCCGTCGTGCCGGTTGTGATCGATGGCGAGCTTGAGCTTGGTGCCGACGCCGTCGGTCCCGGTCACCAGCACCGGCGTCCGGTAGCGGGAAGGGAGCTCCGCCAGCGCCGCGAATCCGCCCAGTCCCGAGAGCAGCTCGGGTCGGCGTGTGGCCTTTGCCGCCGGGCCGATACGCCGGACCAGTTCGGCACCGGCGTCGATGTCCACACCGGCGTCCCGATAGGTCAGACCGGACGATGGCGGCGTCTGTGTGGAGTCGCTCAAGGGGTAGAATCCTTCGCTGAACGGGACGCGCGCAGCGCCGTTGGGGGCCGTCCGCGCGGGCCGAGAGTGTACCAGACCTGATATTTCGAATTCGGTAAACTTGCCGCCCTCGAATTCCGGACGGGGCGCCGTTTTGCGCAGCCTGCTCACACTGCTTCTGATCCTCTCGCCCCTCGGCGCCGTGCAGGCCGTGGAGGTGGTGCCGTGGTTGTATGAGGTGTCGGTACCGGTGACCAACCAGTCCGACGGGGAGCGCCGTCGCGGCTCGTCGGAGGCCCTGGTGGTCCTGCTCTCCCGGTTGACCGGGCTGGCCCACGTGCCGCGCACACCGGAGGTTGGCCAGGCGCTGGCCGCGCCGGACGGTTACTACAACGAGTTTCACTTCGCGGTCGACGACGAGGCGGTGGCGGCGGGCGAGAACGGTCTCCGCCTGGTGGTGCAGTTCGATCCGGATCCGGTGCTGAATCTGATCCGCAGCGCCGACCTGCCCATCTGGCGGGCAAGCCGCGAGCGGGTGCTGGTCTGGGCGGTGGTGCAGGACGACACCGGGCGCAGCATCGTCGGCACCACCAGCGATGTGCCTCTGGTGAAGGGCCTGAAGGAGGAAGCTCGGGTGCGCGGACTGCCGCTCAACCTGCCCCTGCTCGACCTGGAAGATCAGCTGGCGGTGGATCCGGCGGCGGTCTGGGGGCGCCTGTCGCAGGTCATCGATCCCGCCTCGACCCGCTACGGTGCCGACATGGTGCTGCTCGGCCGGATCACGCCCCTGGCCGAAGGCACCTGGCAGGGTGACTGGGAGTTCTGGGTGGACGGCGTGCTGGTGCCCTATGTCACGGAAGGGCCGGACCTGGCCGCGCAGGGTCGCGAGATCGTCGACGTGCTCACCAACGAGCTGGCCGAACGGCGGGTCGTGCACGGCCGCGCCGCGGGTCAGGTGGCCCTCTCCGTCTCCGGCGTGGCGAGCCCCGACCACTACGGCGCGCTGCTCGGCTACCTGAGAAGCCTCGAGTTCGTGCAGAACGTCGGGGTATCGGGCATCCGTGACGGCCGGCTGTGGATCGTCGTGGATACTCCTGCCGACGCCGCCCGACTGCTGGAAACCTTCGAGCGGGACCGGCAGCTCTTCGACGATCAGCTCGCCATGATCGATGGCGCGGATCTCAGACTGGTCTGGCGCGGCGGTGGTTGAGCTGAACCTGTCCCAGCTGCCCAACGTCATAACCGTGCTGCGCATCCTGCTGGTGCTGCCCACGGCATGGTTCCTCGTGGAAGGCCGCTACGTGGAGGCGCTGGTGCTGATGGCGGTGGCCGGCGCGAGCGATGCGCTGGACGGCGCGCTGGCGAGGCGCTTCGGCTGGATCAGCCGCTTCGGGTCCGCCATGGACCCGATTGCCGACAAGCTGCTGGTGGCCGTGATGTTCATCGTCTTCACGGTGCAGGGCCACATTCCCGTCTGGGTGGCCGCCATCGTGCTGGGCCGGGACGCCATCATCATGGCCGGCGCCGGCGCCTACCGGCTGTTCTTCGCGCCGATCGAGTTCGCGCCCACACTGGTGAGCAAGGCCAACACGGCCGCGCAGATCGTCATGCTGCTTCTGCTGCTGCTCGGCCTGTGCGGCTTCGGGCGGCTGTCGGAGGTGGCGCTCGAGACCGTGGATCCGTGGTGCTTCTACGTGCTGGCGGTGGTGGGCCTGGTGTCCGGCATCGACTACGTGATCACCTGGGGCGCGAAGGCGATCCGGCACGGCCGGGCGGGTACCCGGCAGCGCTTCCATGACTGAGGCGCATCCCCAGCTCACCATTCCCCTCAAGGTGCCGACGCTGAATCGACTCGAGGACTTCGACACCGGTGCCAACGCGGAGCTGCTCACCCGGATCCGCGAGCTGGCAGCGGGTGCGGCAACACCCGGCCTGTGGCTGTGGGGTCCCGCGGGCAGCGGCAGGAGTCATCTGCTGCAGGGTGCCTGCCAGGCCACGCAAGCCCGCGGCGGGCACGCGCGTTATCTGCCGCTCGCCGGGCTGCCGCGCAATCCCGAGCTGCTCGAAGGGACTGCGGATCTGGTGGCCGTGGACGATGTGGATACCTGGCTGGGCGAGCGGGAGCTGGAGATCGGGCTCATGGGGCTCTATCAGACCCAGCTCGACGCCCGCCGGGCGCTGCTGCTCTCGGCCGGGCGCGGCCCCGCCGGCTTGCCGTTCGCGCTCGCCGACCTCGAGTCGCGGTGCCGCGCGTTGCCTTCGTTCGCGGTGGCGCCGCCGGACGATGCCGGACTGCGCCGGATACTCACCGTGAAGGCCAGGGAGCGGGGGCTCGTGCTCTCCGACGGTGTGCTCGACTACTGGCTGCACCGGGGTCCCAGGTCCCTGCCGGCGCTGCTCGCGCAGCTCACCGTGCTGGATGACCGGGCGCTGGCGGAGCAGCGGCGCATCACGGTGCCGTTCGTGAAGGCCGAGCTCGCGCTGTGAAGCATCTGCTGTGCACGGGCGGCGGCACCGCGGGGCACGTGGTGCCGACCCTGCCCGTGATGGAGGCCTTCCTGGCTGAGGGCGTGCGGGTGGATTTCATCGGCAGCGGCAGCGAGCTGGAACGGAGTCTGGTCGCCCCGCTGGGTGTGCCGTTTCATGCCATCGCCGCGGGCAAGTTGCGCAGGTACCTGTCCCTGGAAAACGTCCTGGACGCGTTCCGAGTGCTCGTCGGGATCGTCCAGGCGCTGGTGCTGATGGGGCGGCTGCGACCGGACGTGGTGTTCTCGAAAGGCGGGTTCGTCAGCTTTCCGGTGGTGTTCGCCGCCTGGTGCTGGCGGGTGCCGGTGGTCGCGCACGAATCGGATCTGAGCCCCGGGCTCGCCAACCGGCTGGCGATGCCGTTCGTGCGGAGTCTGTGCGTGAGCTTCCCTGTCACCCACCCCACTGGATTCAAGGGCGAGCTCGTCCACACCGGCTCGCCGGTGCGCCCGGCGCTGCTCGCGGGTGATGCCCACCGGGGTCGGGCGCTGATCGGCGCGGCCGAGGGCAGGCGCGTCATCGTCGTCACCGGCGGCAGCCTGGGTGCGGATCGGATCAACGCCGTGGTGCGCGACGCGCTGCCCGCGCTCACGGCCCGGGCGGAAATCGTTCACGTCTGTGGTCCCGGCAAGACGGTGAACTCCGACGTGCCCGGCTACCATCAGTTCGAGTACGTCCGCGAAGCCTGGGGGGACCTGCTCGCCGCCGCGGATCTTGTGGTTTCGCGCTCGGGTGCCAACACCCTTTATGAGCTGCTGAGCCTGCACAAGCCCAACCTGCTGGTGCCCCTCTCGCGCCGGGCAAGCCGCGGAGACCAGATCGAGAACGCCGCCTGGGCGGCGGCGGAAGGTTACAGCCGCGTGATCGCCGAAGAGGATCTGAATACGGACTCGCTGGTGAGCGCGGTGGATGAAATACTTCACGACCCGGGTGCGGGTTCTGGCAGAATCGCCGGTTTTTCGGCGCCGGATTCGGTCGGCCTCATTATCGACACCATCCGCCGGGCCGCCGGTTGATCCGGTCGGGCGGGCGCAGCGAGAGCACAGCCATGTATAAGATCAAGACCTTCAACCAGATTGCCGTGCGCGGCCTCGAGCGCTTTCCGCGCAACGGCTACGAGGTGGGCTCGGAAATCCGCGACCCGCACGCCATCCTGCTGCGCAGCCACAAGCTGGACGCGGCGGAGCTCACGCCGAGCCTCAAGGCCGTGGCGCGTGCGGGGGCCGGGGTGAACAACGTCCCCGTGGAGGCCTGCACCGAGCACGGCATCGTCGTCTTCAACACCCCCGGCGCGAACGCGAACTCCGTGAAGGAGCTGGTGCTGGCGGCGCTGCTCATCGCCGCCCGCGACGTGGTGGGCGGCATCCAGTTCGTGCAGAGCCTGGCAGGCATCGACGACGAGGCGGAGCTCAACCGGCTGGTGGAGGCGGAGAAGAAACGCTTCAAGGGGCGGGAGCTCTACGGCAAGTCGCTGGGGGTGGTGGGTCTCGGCGCCATCGGCTCGCTGGTGGCCCGGGCGGCACTGGATCTCGGCATGGACGTGCTCGGCTACGACCCTGCCATCTCCGTGGACGCGGCCTGGCGGCTGCCCTCGGAGGTGCAGCGCATGGAGAACCTGCCGAGCCTCTTCTCCCGGGCCGATTTCGTGACCCTGCACGTGCCGCTGCTGCCGGAGACGGAAGGCATGATCAACGAGCAGAGCCTGCGCTCGTTCCGGCCGGGCAGCGTGCTGCTCAACTTCGCGCGCCAGCCCATCGTGGACGCGTCGGCACTGATGCGGGCCATGAAGGACGGGCGGGTCGGCATGTACATCGCCGACTTCCCGGTGCCGGGACTCGCCGATCACCCCCGGGTGCGCCTGACGCCGCATCTCGGTGCCAGCACCGATGAAGCCGAGGAGAACTGCGCAGTCATGGCGGCCAACCAGCTCGTTTCCTTCCTGGAGACGGGCAACATCCAGAACTCTGTGAACTTTCCGGCGGTGAGCCTGGAGCCCGCGGGCGGCTACCGGCTGGCCGTGACGAACCGCAACGTGCCGGGCATGCTCGGCAAGATGACGAGCATCCTCGCCGCGCACCAGATCAACGTGGTGGACATGATCAACAAGAGCCGCGGCGACGTGGCCTACAACCTCATCGACGTGGCCGACGAGCCGGCGCCGTCCCTGATCGACGGCATCTGCGGCATCGACAGCGTGATGAACGTCCGCGAGTTCAAGATGTAGAACGCCCTCGGCGGCCGTGCATCAGGGCACGGCGCCGAAGCGGTAGCCCCGTCGCTGCTGACGGTGACGGAAGCGCAGCGGTGTCACCAGGGCGCGCCCGTCGGCGCCCAGGGCCTCGAAGTCGCCGCCGATCCGGGCGGCGAGCAGATCCGCCGCCAGATGGCTGGTGACCGTGCCCATGGAGCCGTGACCGAGGCTGACAAAGCGGTCGACACAGATCTGCGCTGCGAGGTCGAACAGGGACCCCACCACCGGATTGCGATCGGACGACACGGTCCTTTCCCCGCGGCAGAAACGTTCCGGTGATGCCCCGTCGCCGGAGAGCCTTTCCACGTGCGAGAGATTGCGCCGGGTGGCCTGACCTTCCGGCCAGGCCTGGTACTCGTAGGTCGCACCCGCGGCGATCAGCGTCGTCGGCGTGCCGTGACCGGGTTTTTCCTTCCCGGGCGTTTCCTTCCCAGGCTTTTCCCTCCCAGGCTTTTCCTTCCCGGGCAGGGGGGTGACATAGCCGTTGCCGACGATGGGCACCGCGAGTGCGGCGAGGGCCGGCGTTGTCGTGCGGAACACGTCGAGCTGACCGAGGACGCGACCGAGCTCCAGATAGCCGGCGCCCTCGAATCGGCGGGCGTCGAGGCCGCAGGCCAGCACCGTGGGTCCCGCCGGCCAGCCGTCCACGGGCTCACCCGTGGCCAGCTCGATGTCCGCATGGTCGAGCAGGGTCCGGGTCAGCAGTGGTGTGTCCACCAGGCAGGCGTCGGGAAACCAGAGCACCGGACCGGGTACCGTCAGCGCCGTGGAGCCGGCGACCTCTGCCGCCTCGCGGGCCTCCAGCAGCCGGACGCCGAGTCCGCTGGCGGCGTAGGCCTGCGCAACCGCCTGCAGTCGCTCCGGCGGGTAGTTGGGTGCGGGAATCTGCAGGGCCCCGGTTCTGTACACGCCGGTGTCCGCCTGGTCGGCGAACCGCGCCACGGCGGCCAGGGCGTGCGCGTAGGCGATTGCCTTCAGCGCCGCGACGTCGCTGCCGTCGTGGAGCAGGCGCGGGTGCATGACCGTGGCGGGAATGGCGCTGGCACCGGCAGCCGGGATCGGCTGGCGTTCGATGACCCGGACGGCAATGCCCGACTCGGCCAGCGCCCGGGCCGCCGCCGCGCCGGCGATTCCGGCACCCACCACGGTAACCCGTTCGGGCGGCGGCCGTCGGGTGGGAACCGCACGGGTGAATACGCCTGCCAGGCTCTCGCGTTTACGGGGCCGCTGGTCGACCCGGCGCATCTCGAACCCGGCAGCGGCCAGGCCGCGACGCACCCGGCCTGCAGACGTGAAGGTGGTGACCCGCGCCCCGGGTCCAGCCGTCCGACCGATGGCGGCGAGCAGGGCGTCATCCCACATGTCCGGATTGCGATCCGGGGCGAAGCCGTCCAGCAGCCAGAGATCGAAGGGCTGGAAGTCCTGCGCCAGCAGATCCGAGAGCCCCGCGCTGGCCGACCCGAAGAAGAGGCTGAGCGTGATGCGGCCGTCGTACAGCCGGCGCCGGTGCCAGCCGGGCAGCAGCGGCGGGTAGATCGTCAGCAGCTCCTGGTAGACCGGCTCGTCGGCTCTGCGGTCCCTGACCACCCTGGTCAGATCCTCGAGACTCAGCGGCGCAGCCTCGACGCTGACGAAGTGCAGACGCACACCCGCCGCCAGGCAGAGGCGCGCGGTCACGGCGAAGTTGAGCCCGGTGCCGAAGCCGAGCTCACCCACCTGCAGCGGCTGGCGGGCGGCGAGCAGCGCGTCGAAACCGGCGGGCGCGAGGAACACCTTCTCCACCTCGCCCCGGCCGTCCCGGTCGTGGTAGATGTCGCCAAACGTCCGCGAGTAGGGCTGGCCGTCCCGCCAGATCAGGTCCGCCGGCTCGATCACTGCCCGGCAGTGGCGCGGGGCCGGGCGACGTCCTGAATCCACTCGCTCCAGGAGCCCGGATAGAGGATCGGCTCCGGCAGGCCGGCGTGGCGCATGGCCACGATGTTGTGGGCCGCCGTCACCCCGGAGCCGCAGTAGCAGACGATCTTGCCTTCGGCCGGGAACCGCCGGGCGAGCACCGTCGGCGAGCGGAACCGGCCGTTCGAATCGAGGTTGTCCTGGAACGGCCGGCACAGGGCGCCCGGGATGTGACCAGCCACCGAGTCGATGGGCTCTTCCTCACCCCGGAAGCGGGGCTCCGAGCGGGCGTCCACCAGCGTGTAGGCAGCGAGCTCAGCGGCCAGGCGCGCGGCGTCGATGGTGCGGGTGAGCGACGGGCGGATGGAGAAATCTCCCGGCACCGGGGTTGCGGTCTGCACGGTCAGCGGCACAGGCCAGGCCGCGAGCCCGCCGTCGAGCAGCGCCACGGCCTCGTGGCCGAGCCAGCGCAGGCACCACCACGCCCTTGCTGCGAACGCGCCGCCGGCATCGTCATAGGCCACCACCTGATCCCCATCGTTGATGCCCAGCGCCCGGAGCTTCGCGGCCAGCGCCTCCGGGTCGGGCAGCGGGTGGCGGCCGCCGCGCCCGGGTGCGGCGGCCAGGTCGTCATCCAGAGACAGGTAGCCGGCACCGGCGATATGGCCCTCGAGATAGGCCCGTCGGCCCAGGTCCGGATCGGCCAGGCTGGCCCTGCAGTCCAGAAATTTGACGGAATTTCCCGCCTCCAGGGCGGTCGAAGGGTCGATGAGGGTGGTGTAGCGGGTCACAATCGCCTTCCGATTTGACTTGAATCCGGGTCCGGTGGCCCCAATTTTGACACGATGCGCGCGTCATGCGCTGCCTTTGTCCCGTTCGGACCGGCAGCGAGTGGCTAAACTGAAAACAATGCTCGGGAAACGATGCGCTGAAAACGATGCGCTGAAAACATTGCCGGCTCAGGCTGGTTTTTTCGGGAGTCTCTTGTCAGAATTTTGGGCACTGGACACCCCGCCGTACCACCTCGTCGAATTACCCGCGCTCACGGATAGCGCGCCATACGGAGACCTCCATCGGTGAATGCCTTTCTGGACTGGCTCAGCCACGGGCTCTTGAACCTCTCGCCCCTGGCCCTCGTCGTCACCACCCTGGTGCTGACACACATCACCATCGTCTCGGTGACCGTGTACCTGCACCGCTACTCCGCGCACCGGTCGCTCACTCTGCACCCGGTGCTGCAGCACTTCTTCCGCTTCTGGCTGTGGATGACCACCGGCATGACCACGCTGGAGTGGACGGCCATCCACCGCAAGCACCATGCCGTCTGCGAAACAGAGGACGATCCGCACAGCCCGCAGATCAAGGGCCTGAAGCGCATTCTCTGGGCCGGTGCCGAGGAGTACCGGGTGGAGGCCGCGAACCAGGAGACCCTGAAGCGCTACGGTGCCGGCTGTCCGGACGACTGGATGGAGCGCAACGTCTACAGCCGTTTCCCGATCGGCGGGATTGCGATGATGATGATCATCGACCTGGCGCTGTTCGGCGTCATCGGTCTCACCGTCTGGGCCGTGCAGATGATCTGGATCCCGTTCTTCGCCGCCGGCGTCATCAACGGCATCGGCCACTACTGGGGCTACCGCAATTTCGAGTGTCCCGATGCGGCCACCAACATCGTCCCCTGGGGCATCCTCATCGGCGGCGAGGAGCTGCACAACAACCACCACACCTATCCCAACTCGGCCAAGCTGTCGCAGAAGTGGTTCGAGTTCGACATCGGCTGGTTCTGGATCCGGCTGTTCGAAACCCTGGGGCTGGCCAAGGCGCGGAGCACGGGCCCGGTCGCGCACACCGTGCCGGGCAAGCAGACGCTGGATCTGGACACCGCCTGGGCGGTCGTCAACAACCGCTTCCAGGTGATGGCACGCTACGCCGAGAACGTGGTCAAGCCGCTGGTGAAGCAGGAGCTCGACGCCTCCGCCCGCGTGATCCGCAAGGCCAGGCGTGTGCTTACGCGGGAGGATTCCCTGGTGGACGACGCCGGTCAGACCCGGATCGACGAGCTCACCCGCCAGAGCCCGAACCTGAAGACGATCTACGAGTACCGGCAGCGGCTGCAGGCCGTCTGGGCGAAGCGCGGCGGCAACGCCGAGGACATGCTGGCGGCGCTCAAGCAGTGGTGTCTCGACGCGGAAGCCACAGGTATTCAGGCGCTGAAGGACTTCGTGGCGGAGCTGCGGACCTACGCGATCCCGAACAAAGCTGCGGCGATGGCCTGAGCCTGGCCTGACAGACTGACCTGCAAACGCAAACCGGCGCCTTCTGGCGCCGGTTCTGTTTCCAGGCTCCGGAAAACCGCTACATACGCGGTACGCGTCCCGCTACATTCGCGGGACGGTGCGGATGCCGAGCAGATCCAGACCCAGCTTGAGCCGTTCTGCCGTGATCCAGCACAGCGCCAGTCGTGAGCCCTTCACCGGATCCGCCTCGGAGAGAATCGGGCAGGCTTCGTAGAAGCGGGTGAAGGCGGCGGCCAGATCGTAGAGCCAGATCGTCAGGAAGTGCGGATACCCTTCACGCGCCACCTGCTCCAGCACCTCCTGCAGCCGCAGCAGCAGCACGGCCAGCGCCCGCTCCTCCGCACGTTCGAGCCGGATCTCGCCCGCCAGCACCGCATCGTCCAGACCCGAGCGCCGGAAGATGCTCTGGATGCGGCTGTAGGCGTACTGCAGATAGGGCGCCGTGTTGCCGTCGAAGGACAGCATCTGGTCCCAGTCGAAGATGTAGTCGCTGGTCCGGTTCTTCGAGAGGTCCGCGTACTTCACGGCGCCGATGCCCACGGCGTCTGCCACGTCCCGCCGTTCGGCCTCCGAGAGGTCCGGGTTCTTCTCGCCAACCAGGGCGTAGGCGCGGGCTACCGCCTCGTCGAGCAGATCGGCGAGCTTCACCACCCCGCCGTCCCGGGTCCGGAATGGCCGGCCGTCGGCGCCGAGCATGTTGCCGAACGGCTGGTGCTCGAGCGACAGGCCGTTGCCAGCGAAACCGGCGGCGCGGGCGACGGCGAACACCTGACGGAAGTGCAGGGCCTGGCGGGCGTCCGTGAGGTACAGGGCCCGGTCTGCTTCCAGTTGCCGGGAGCGGTAGCGCACCGCGGCGAGGTCGGTGGTGGCATAGAGATAGCCGCCGTCGGACTTCTGCACGATGAGGGGCAGCGGCCTGCCGTCCTTGCCCGTGAACTCGTCGAGGAACACACAGCGGGCACCGTCCGAGACGGTCAGGAGCTGCCGTGCCTCCAGGTCGGCGATCACCGCCGGCAGGTCGTCGTTGTAGGCGCTCTCGGCCATCACGTCGGCCAGCGTCAGGGTCACACCGAGGCGGTCGTAAGTGGCCTGGCAGTGTGACAGCGAGATGCGGATGAACTTGTGCCACAGCGTGCGCGTTTCCGGCTCACCCGCCTGCAGGGCCACGACCTTGGCGCGGGCCCGCTCGGCAAACCCCGCATCGCCGTCGAAGCGCTGCTTGGCCGCGCGGTAGAACACTTCCAGGTCGGAGAGCTCGTCCGATCCTTCCCCGGTTTCCTCCAGGTGGGCGAGCAGCATCCCGAACTGCGTGCCCCAGTCCCCGACATGGTTCTGCCGGATGACGGTGTGTCCGAGGGCGGCGAGCACCCGGGCGATGGCGTCGCCGATGATGGTGCTGCGCAGATGCCCGACGTGCATCTCCTTGGCGAGGTTGGGGCTCGAGTAGTCGACCACCACCCGTTCGGCCGCGGCTACCGCTTCCACGGGCGGCGCCTTCAGGGCGCCGGCGAGGAAGGCGGGTTTCAGGTGGATGTTGATGAAGCCCGGTCCGGCGACCTCCAGCCGCTCGGCCAGATCGTCCGCCTCGACGGCGGCCACGACCTGCTCGGCGATCTGCCGTGGATTCTGCTTCAGCGCCTTCGCGGCGCCCATCGCGCCGTTGGCCTGGTAGTCGCCGAACTCCGGTCTCCCGGATGGCTGCACCAGCGGCGCGGCATCGCTGCCGGTCACCCGGGCGAACGCCCGGGCGAAGCGGTCGTTGAGCAGGGTGCGCAGGTTCACTCGGATATCAGGCCGGCGCGACGTCTTCCGCCTGCAGGCCCTTGTCCCGGTTGGCGACGGTGAACGTCACGGCCTGGCCGTCCTTGAGCGACGCCCTGCGCCGCCCGTCTTCCGAGTCGCCGCGAATGGAGCGCTGGTGAACGAAGATCTCTTCTCCGGACTCACGGACGATGAAGCCGAATCCCTTCGTGCGGTTGAACCACTTCACGGTGCCGGACTCCCGGGGTCCGGAAGTGGCGGCCGTCGGCTCGGCGGCCGGTTTCGGACGAGCCTCCCGGCGCGCTCTGGCGGTGCTGTCGGCGGCCTTTGTCCTGGGCTTGCGGTCCTCCCGCACTGCCGGTGTCGCAGCCGGCGCGAACCGCAGGCAGAGGTAACCCTGGGCGAAGAGCGCCAGGGTGGCGATGATGAACAGGGCAAGAGAGCTGCCCGGCCAGAGCCGGGTGGAGAGTTCTACGGTGACGGCGGCGAGCAGGAGCGCGCTAGCCGCAAAAATGAAAAACGTCCTCATGGTAATCGCGTGGTCTCGAGTGCTGGTGAATCAATGGTGGCCGACGTGCCTCGACAGTCTGCCGGATCCGATGGGCAGCCGGTGCCGGCGCCGGAAAAAGCGCTGCATCATACCGGGCGGCGGTGATGACGGGAACCCGGCTGTCCGGGAAGGCGGTACCGTCAGAGCCGGTGGGCGCGGACGATGACCACGTCCGTCTCCGGCACGCCGGCCATGCCGGCCTCCAGGCGGGTGTCCACCAGCTCGATCTCGTGCACCACTTCCTGGCCGGCGATGACCTGGCCGAACACCGTGTAGCCGGGCTGGACCCGGGAGCCGTCCAGATGCGGGTTGTGCTTGACGTTGATGTAGAACTGCGTGTCCGCGGAATCCGGATCGGCCAGTCGGGCCATGGCGACGGAATACTTCTGGTTGCTGAGGCCGTTGCCGGACTCGTTCACCACGGTTCCCGGCGGGTCGCGGTAGGTGAGCGCCGCGTCGTAGCCTCCGGCCTGGATCACGAAGCCTGCTACCACCCGGTGAAAGATGAGCCCGTCGTAGAAGCCGTCGTCCACGAGCGCAAGGAAGTTCGCGACGGACTTCGGCGCCTTGTCGGGATAGAGCTCGATGTCGATGTTGCCGAGGCTGGTCTCCAGGCGGACCCGCGGATTGCCGGCGGGCTCGGTCGTAGCGGCGACGCCGGCCGGGCTCGCCAGCGTGCCGATCAGGGTTGCCGTCAATCCGGCCAGGAGAGAGATCAGCGGCAGCAGTCGTTGGTGGTGCATGGCGCGCAGTGTAGCCACAGAGCCGACCCCGCGGATAGCCCGTCGGGCGGTGCCCTCAGCCGAGCACGGTGGGTCGGATCCCGGCCAGCACGTCCAGATAGGCGAGCACGGCGCGTTCCAGGCCCATCTTCAGGGCATCGCTGATGAGCGCGTGGCCGATCGACACTTCCGCCACCTCGGTGATGGTCCGGAACAGCACCAGGTTGTGGAGATCGAGGTCGTGGCCGGCGTTCACCCCGAGACCGATCTGATTCGCGAATCTGGCGGCTTCCAGGTAACGCTCGAACAGGCTGCGCGTGGTCGCTCCCGCAGCGCCCTCGGCGGCGAACGCATCGGCGAACGGACCGGTGTAGAGCTCGATGCGGTCCGCACCCGTCGCCCTGGCGCGCTCGATCTGCTCCGGCACCGGGTCCATGAACAGGCTCACCCGGGCGCCGAGCGCCTGATAGCGCGCGATGCAATCCTCGAGTCGCACGGTGTCGCCGGAGAGATCCCAGCCGTGGTCGGAGGTGAGCTGGTTGTCGGAATCCGGTACCAGCGTCGCCTGTGCCGGTCGTGCGGACTCGATGAGCGCATCGAAGCCCGGGTAGCCGTTTTCTCTCGGGCCTGCAAACGGATTGCCCTCGATGTTGAACTCGATGGCCGGATGCTTGCGCAGCAGCTCGGTGAGATCGTGCACGTCTGCCGGCCTGATGTGGCGCTGGTCGGGCCGTGGATGGACCGTCACACCGGCGGCGCCGGCGCCGATCACCGTGCGCGCCGCCCACAGCACGTCGGGTGTGCCGCCCTCCCGGGCATTGCGCAGCCAGGCGATCTTGTTGACGTTGACGGAGAGAACGGTCACCGGCGACTCAGTTCCATGCCGAGCGTCGGGGCCGGGCCTTGATCGCCACCCCGAGCACCAGGCCGGCGAGCACCAGCCCCCCGCCGATCATGAGCCAGCGTTCCTGGACGTTGTCCTCGAGCTTCGCGATGTCGGCGACCAGCTCGTCCACCTCGGAGCGCAGGCGCTCGTTCAGCGCCACGAGCTCCTTGTTCGTCTCGTTCTGTGCCATGGCCCCCGCAGAGATACGTCTGATCTCGGCCAGCTCCTGGGTGAGCTCGGCAACCTGCGCCTCGAGGTCCGCGTTGCTCTGCTCCGCTTCGCCCTTGCTGGAGCCGAGTGCGGCGAGATCGCGCTTCTGCCGCTCCACGGTATTGCTGAGCTCCTCGATGCGTTTGCTCGCCGCCGCCAGCCGGTCGCGGGCGATCGGCTGGCTGACCAGGTACTGCTCCGGCAGCCAGCCCTCCATGCCGCCTTCCGTGCGGATCTGCACGAAGTTGCTGTCGCTGTCGCGGCCGAGAACTTCCAGCCGGGTGCCGCTCGGCAGGCCGCGATGCAGGATGCGGTTGGAGGTGGACGGCCCGCTGCGCAGCGGCACGGTCAGAACATCGGAGATATAGGCCGTCTCGGCGCGGGTCGGGTTCGGCATCAGCAGTGCGGCCAGCACGGCCGCCAGCAGCGTGGCGGAGAGGCTGACGGTCTTCGACCGGGTCGGGTATCTGGTGGATGTGATCTGGGCTGTCATGGTCCGTGTGCTTGCGTGAATGTCCGGGGGGAGGGGATCAACGGGAGGCCCGGTCTGCCGGGTCCACCGCACCGTCGGCCTTCGGCTCCTGCAGATAGCCCTTGGCGGCCAGGTAGCCGATGGTGATCGCGATGTACAGGAAGGTGAGGGCGAAACCACCGATGAGCTTGTAGCTCACCCAGAAATCCAGGGAGAAGTTGTAGGCCACCACCAGGTTGAGCGCGCCGGCAAAGAAGAATCCGGCGGCCCAGCCGAAGTTCAGTCGCTTCCAGACGTCCTCGTGCAGCGACATCTGGGCGCCGAGCATGTGGTGCAGCGCGTTCTTCCTGGAGAAGAAGTGGCTGCCCACGAGGATGCCGGCGAGCAGCCAGTTGACGATGGTGGGCTTCCAGAGGATGAAAGTCTCGTTCCGGAACGCGAGCGTCAGGCCACCGAAGATCAGGCTCGCCCAGAACGTGATCTTCAGCTCGCGGCTGACGGGTCTCTTCAGCACCAGGTAGACGAGCACCTGGAGCGTTACGCCCACCATGAGTGCTGCGGTGGCGTAGAAGATGTCCGACAGGAAGAAGACGATCACGAAGACCGCGACCGGCACGAAATCTAGAAGCTGACTCATCTCGGGACTTATGGGGTTTGGTGCGATAATAACGCGATTGCGCGAACCGCCCCAGAGCCGGCTTTGAGTCAGTACTTCAGCATCCATCCGACCCACCCGCAGCAGCGGCTGCTGGATCAGGCCGCCGCCATCGTCACCCGTGGCGGGCTGGTGGTGTACCCCACGGACACCACCTACGCGCTCGGCTGCCACATCGGCGACAAGAGCGCGCTGGAGCGGATCCACCAGATCCGCCGGCTCGACAAGCACCATCATATGACGCTGCTCTGCCGGGACCTCTCAGAGCTCGGCACCTACGCCCGGGTGGACAACGCGGCCTACCGGATCCTCAAGCGGCTCACTCCGGGCCCGTTCACCTTCCTGCTCCCGGCCACCCGGGAAGTGCCGCGGCGCCTGGTGCACCCGAAGCGGAAGACCATTGGCCTGCGGGTACCGGCGAACCCCATCGCCCTGGGGCTGCTCGAGGCCCTCGGCGAGCCGATGATGACCACCACCATGATCCTGCCGGGTGAGGAGCATCCCCTGGTGGATCCGGAGGAGATCCGCGAGCGTCTCGAGAAGAGCGTCGACCTCATCATCGACGGCGGCTTCTGCGGGGTCGAGCAGACCACGGTGGTGGACCTCACGGTGCCCGGCGGCGAGGTGGTCCGGCAGGGCGCCGGGGCGTACGTCTGAGGCGGTGGATCAGGGCCTGATCCGGCCGGCAAAAAGGGGCATAATGCGCCCCATTGCAGCCACCCAGCCCAGCGCCATCAGTCCCCTTTCCGAACAGAAGGTTTCCCCTTGAGCAGCACTGAATTCAGCAAGCGGGTGGTATCCGGCATGCGACCCACGGGTCGTCTGCATCTGGGTCATTATCACGGCGTCCTGAAGAACTGGGTCCGCCTCCAGCACGAGTACGAGTGCTACTTCTTCGTGGCGGACTGGCACGCCCTCACCACCAACTACGAGCACACGGCAGAGATCGAGCAGTACACGTTCGACACCGCGGTGGACTGGCTGGCCGCGGGGGTGAACCCGAACGCCGCGACGCTGTTCGTGCAGTCGAAGGTGCCGGAGCACGCCGAGCTGCACCTGCTGCTGTCCATGATCACGCCCGTCTCCTGGCTGGAGCGGGTGCCGAGCTACAAGGATCAGCAGGCACGTCTCAACGACCGGGACCTGTCGACCTACGGCTTCCTCGGCTACCCGCTGCTGCAGTCGGCCGACATCCTCATCTACCGCGCAGGCAACGTGCCGGTCGGGGCGGATCAGGTGGCCCACGTGGAGCTCACCCGGGAGGTGGCGCGGCGTTTCAACCACATCTACGGCCGGGAGCCGGGCTTCGAGGAGCAGGCCGAAGCGGCGGTGAAAAAGATGGGCAAGAAAGCCGCCCGCCTGTACATGCAGCACCGGCGCGCCTATCAGGAGCAGGGTGACGCGGCGGCGCTGGAGAAGGCGAGGGCCCTGCTCGCCGAGCAGCAGAACCTGTCCATCGGCGACACCGAGCGGCTCTTCGGCTATCTGGAAGGCGGCGGCCGGATCATCCTGCCGGAACCCCGGGCGCTGCTCACCGAGCAGGCGAAGGTGCCCGGGCTCGACGGCGAGAAGATGTCCAAGTCCTACAACAACGTGATTGAGATCCGCGAGGCGCCGGAGTCCACCCGCGAGAAGATCCGCACCATGCAGACGGACCCGGCCCGGGTGCGGCGCCAGGATCCGGGCAACCCGGACGTCTGTCCGGTGTTCAGCCTGCACCGGATCTACTCGGACGAGGAGGTCTGCCGCTGGGCAGCCGACGGTTGCAGGAGCGCCGGGATCGGCTGCATCGACTGCAAGGGGCCGCTGATCGACGCCATCACCCGGGAGCAGACCGAGCGCCGGGAGCGGGCGGCGCAGTTCGAACAGGATCCGGGACTGGTGCACGCCATTCTCCGGGACGGCTCGGAGAAGGCCCGCGATATGGCCAGAGAAACCATCGAGGAAGTGCGTGCGGCTGTCGGGATCGGCGGCTAGCTGGCGTGCCGGATAGAGGGGAGACGCCCGTGAGCAGAGAAACCATCAGCGAAACCGAGCACGAAGCCCCGGTGCTGCCGGCGGAGCCGGCACCCGGCGGCAAGGTGCACCGGCTGCACGAGATCCGGCAGAAGGAGGGCGGCCAGCTCACCCTGGCGCTGGTCCAGGGCGAAACGGTACAGGAGCTGCCGAAGGACCTGTACATCCCGCCGCATGCGCTCGAGGTCTTTCTCGAGACCTTCGAAGGGCCGCTCGACCTGCTGCTGTACCTGATCCGCCGGGAGAACCTGGACATCCTCGAGATCCGGGTGGCCGAGATCACCGAGCAGTACATGAGCTACATCGAGCTGATGAGTGCCATGCAGCTCGAGCTGGCCGGTGAGTACCTGGTGATGGCGGCGATGCTGGCGGAGATCAAGTCGCGCATGCTGCTGCCGCGCCCGGTGGAGGCGGACGACGACGAGGACGACCCCCGGGCCGAGCTGATCCGGCGGCTGCAGGAGTACGAGCAGATCAAGACGGCGGCGGAAAACCTGGACGAGATCCCGCGGCTCGAGCGGGATCTCTACCTCGCCCGCGCCAGCCGGCCGAAGCTGGTCAGTGAGCACGCCGATCCGGAGGTGGATCTCAAGGAGGTGCTGATCGCCCTGGCGCGGGTGCTGAAGCGGGCGGACATGTACCAGCACCACCACGTGCAGATGGAGCCGCTGTCCGTGCGGGAACGGATGTCGGGCATTCTCGCCCGGGTGAACGAGTCCACGGACTTCGTACCGTTCACCAGCCTGTTCACGCCGGACGAAGGCCGCCTCGGCGTGGTGGTCGCCTTCCTCGCCATCATGGAGCTGCTCCGGGAATCCCTCCTCGAGTTTGTTCAGAACCAGCCCTTCGGGCCCATCTACGTGCGCGCTGCAGGAGAAGCCTCCCATGGAGCCCCTTAAGCTCAAGAACATCGTCGAGGCCGCACTGCTGGCCGCGGACGAACCGCTCACCATCGACCAGCTTGCCAAGCTGTTCCGTCCGGACGAGGTGGAGGAAGAGTCTCTGCGTACGGATCTCAGAGAGGTGCTGAAGACGCTCACGGAGGAAGCGGCCGGTCGGGGTTACGAGCTCGCCCGGGTGGCATCCGGATACCGCTATCAGGTGCGTCAGGACCTCTCTCCCTGGATCAGCCGCCTCTGGGAGGAGAAGCCGCCCCGCTACACGCGGGCGCTGCTCGAGACCCTGGCGCTGGTTGCCTACAAGCAGCCGGTGACGCGCGGCGACATCGAGCAGGTGCGCGGCGTCAGTGTCAGTCAGAACATCATGCGCACGCTGCTCGAGCGCGGCTGGATCCGGGTGGTGGGACAGCGGGAGGTGCCCGGGCGACCCTCCATGTACGGCACCACCAGGGAGTTCCTCGACTACTTCAGCCTGAAGAGTCTCGATCAGCTGCCGCCGCTCGCGGAAATCCGGGCGCTCATCGAGCCGCTGGTGGTGGAGGAGCCGGAAGAGCGCATGGCGGATCCGTCGACCGCAGACGTGGAATCGGTCGAGGAAAGCGCGACGGCGGACGACGCAGTGGAGCCGCTGCTGGCTGCGGGCCGCAGCGACGTCGCTGAGGTCGACGGCGATGACGATGCCGGCGGCCTCGAGAGTGGCGACTTCGATGCCGAGCTCGCCGCGGCGCTCGAGCAGGCGGACGCGGCCAGTGCCCGCTTCCGCGCCGGTGCGGAAGCGGCCGATGAAGCGCCGGCCGAGTCGGCCGACGACGAAGCGCGGGCCGTACACGTCGTGGACGTGGTCACCGAGCTCGACGGCGAAACCGGAGAAGACGGGATGCTGGAGTCGGACCCGGAGCAGCGGAGCGCCAAGGTGCTCAAGCTGCCCACCTCCTCGCACTGACGTGACCACCAACGCCGACAGCGGCGGCGAGAAACTGCAGAAGGTCCTGGCGGATCTCGGTCTGGGTTCACGCCGCGAGATGGAGCGCTGGATCGAGGCCGGCCGGGTGGTGGTTGCCGGGGAGCCGGCGCACATCGGCCAGCGGGTCGGTCCGGACGACTTGATTCTCGTCGACGGCAATCCGGTCCGCCGCCGGCAGACCGGCGAAACCCCTGTCCGCGTGCTGCTCTATAACAAGCTGGTGGGGCAGGTCTGCACCCGCAGCGATCCGGAAGGCCGACCCACGATCTTCGATCAGCTGCCCCGTGCGGGTGGCGGACGCTGGATCTCCATCGGCAGGCTGGACATCGCCACCAGCGGCCTGCTGCTGCTCACCAACGACGGCTCGCTCGCCAACCGGATGATGCATCCCTCCACGGGGCTCGATCGCGAATACGCGGTGCGGGTGAACGGCGTGCTCACCACGGAGCAGCGGCAACGGCTGATCGACGGCATCGTCGACGAGGGCGAGCGGCTCGCCTTCAGCGACATCCAGTACTACAACGGCCGCGGCACCAATCACTGGTATCACGTGGTGCTGATGGAAGGTAAGAACCGCGAGATCCGGCGGCTGTTCGAGTCCTGCCACCTGATGGTGAGCCGCCTGAAGCGGGTGCGTTTCGGTCCTGTGGTGCTGCCCTCGAAGGTGACCCGGGGGCACTGGATCGAGCTCTCGGAGGACGACATCAGAACGCTCTACCGGGTGCTGAAGCTGCCGGCACCCACCCTGCCCACCACTGGTGGCAGACAGCGCGAGGAGCGGCGTGGAAAGGGAAAGAAGGAAGCGTCCGCGCTGATACCGTATCCGGAGATCGCCGCGCCCTAGGTTTCCAGAATCGCCGGCGACCAGTCGCGCGCGTCGAGCTGCCTGCCGTTCACGCTGCGTGAGGCATCGGACATCAGATACAGATAGAGGTCCATGTGCGCTTCCGGCGGCGGCACGTCGCCCGGGTTCTCTCCCGGGTAGGCGGCGGCGCGCATGGCGGTGCGGGTGCCGCCGGGATTGAGACTGTTGAACCTGAGCCTGCCCGTGTGCTCGTACTCGTCGGCGAGGATCTGAGCCAGCCCTTCCACCGCGAACTTGGATGCCGCATAGGCGCCCCAGTAGGCGCGCCCCTTGCGCCCGACGCTGGAGGAGGTGAGCACCACCGACGCCGACTCCGCCGCTTCGAGCAGCGGCAGCAGGGCCCGGGTGAGCAGGAAGGTCGCGTGCACGTTCACCTGAAACACCCGCTGCCAGTCGGCCGTGGGGTAGTGGGCGATGGGCACCTTCGGGCCGAGCAGGGAAGCGTTGTGCAGCAGCCCGTCCAGACGGCCGAAGGCCTCGCCGACGGCGTTGGCGAGTGCCGCGGCGTTCTCGTCGGCGAAGGCGGTGAGGTCACAGGGCACGATTACGGCTTCCCGTCCCGTCGCCTCGCCGATCCAGTCGAATACGGCTTCGAGCTTCGCGCGGGTGCGGCCGAGCAGCACCACCGTTGCCCCGTAGCTGGCGAACGTCTTCGCCGCTGCGCGGCCGATACCGTCGCCGGCGCCGGTGACCAGGACCACCTTGCCGTCGAGACAGCCGTCCGGCGCCGCGTAACGCCAGCCGGAGCGCGCCGCATCGAGCTCCGGATAGTCAGCCATCCGTGGGTTTCCTGGCGTGCAGCAGGTAGTTGACGTCCACGTCGTCGCAGATAGAGACGTTGCGGCTGAAGGGGTTGTAGCGCATGCCGCGGATCTCCACGACCTCGAGTCCGGCCGCCCGGACCGCGGCGGAGAGCTCGTGCGGCTTGATGAACTTCGCGTAGTCGTGCGTACCGCGCGGCAGCAGACCAAGCACGTACTCCGCACCCACCACGGCCAGCGCCCAGGCCTTCGGGTTGCGGTTGATGGTGGAGAAGAAGAGCGCGCCACCGGGTTTCGCCAGATCCGCGCAGGCGCGCACGGTGGAGGCGATGTCGGGCACGTGCTCGAGCATCTCCAGGCAGGTGACCACGTCGTAACTGCCGGGACGCTCCGCCGCCAGCGCTTCCGCGGTGGAGGCCAGATACTCCACCTCCGTGCCGGACTCCAGGGCGTGCAGCCGTGCCACCGAGAGCGGTGCGTCCGCCATGTCGATGCCGGTGACGGTAGCGCCCGCACGGGCCATGGCCTCCGCCAGGATGCCGCCGCCGCAGCCCACGTCCACGGCACGCACGCTTTCCAGCCCCACCTTCTCCGCGATCCAGGTCAGCCGCGCGGGATTGATGTCGTGCAGGGGCCTGAAGTCTCCCTCCGGGTCCCACCAGCGATGCGCCAGGGCTTCGAACTTCCGGATCTCTCTTGGATCCACGTTGCTCATCGGGGTCGTATCCTCTGCTGCCACTGGCGAGCGCTGGCGACGATTTCCGCCTCGTCCATGCGGGTGAGACGCCCGTCGTCGAGCAGGCACTCGCCGTTCACCCAGACATGGCTCACGGAGCAGGCGCTGCCGGTGTGCAGGAGCTGGGCGGCGGGATCGTAGAGCGGCTGGTGGCGGATGGCCCGCATGTCGACGGCGATGAGGTCTGCCGCCATGCCGGGCGCCAGTCTGCCGATGCGATCGCTCCTGCCGAGCGCGGCCGCCCCACCCCGGGTTGCCATGGCGAGCGCGGTGGCGGACGGCAGGGCCGCGGCGTCTGCCTGATCCAGCTTCGCCAGCAGCGAGGCCAGGCGCGCCTCGCCGAACAGGTCGAGCACGTTGTTCGAGGCGGCGCCGTCCGTGCCCAGGCAGACGTTGATGCCCGCCGCCTTCATCGGCACCACCGGACAGATGCCGCTGGCGAGCTTGGCGTTGGACGTCGGGCAGTGCACGACCTGAACGTTGGTCTCGACGAACAGGTCGATCTCCTCGGGACTGATTCTCGTGACGTGCACGGCCTGCAGGCGCGGCCCGAGCAGCCCGCGATCGTAGAGGTGGCGGATGCCCGAGGTGCCGTAACGGCGGGCGTTCTCTTCGAGCTCGGCGCCGTTCTCGTGCAGGTGGATGTGAACGTTGGCATCGAGCTCCTCGGAGTACATGAGGATCTTGTCGAGATCGTCTTCTGTGACGCTGTAGGCGGCATGCGGGCCGAAGGCGATGTCGACGAACGGGTCGTTCCGGTACTCGTCGTAGAGCGCGAGGCCCTTGTGAAAACCCTCCTCGCTGTTCTGGCACCAGGCGTTGGCGAACTCGATGACGGGGAAGGCGATCTGCGCCCGGAGTCCTGCGCGGCGTGCCTCCGCGGCGCCGATCTCCGGAAAGAAGTACATATCGGCGAAGCAGGTGATGCCGGCGCGGATCATCTCGGCCATGGCGAGCCGGATGCCGTCGCGGACGAAGTGCTCGTCCACCCACCGGGCCTCCAGCGGCCAGATCTGCTCCGTGAGCCAGCGCTGCAGCGGCGCGTCCTCGCTGGAGCCGCGCAGCAGGGTCATGGCGGCGTGGCAGTGGGCGTTGACGAGCCCGGGCATGAGCACGTGATCAGGCAGGGTCACGGTATTGCGGGCTTCGAAGCGCGTCGTCAGCTCTTCGAATCCGCCGAGGGCGACGATGTCGCCGTCACGCACCGCCACGGCGCCGTTCTCGCGCTCGCCGATGTCTGAATCGGTCGCGAACGGCAGCACCCAGGCCGCATGGAGCAGCAGGTCGACGGGTTCTCGAAGGCTTCCGGAAGGGCTCTGGGGCGGCATGGCGCGAGTATACCGGAAGTCCCGAAAGTTACGTTTCGATACGCGCTTCGTGGTAAAATTCGGCGTTTTTCCAGTCCGGCCCGGAGCACGTAAACCACGCGTAACACGCGCGCTGAAAACGGCTGATTGGCTGATTGCTGATTGCTGACCAAGAGTCCACGAATCTATGTCTGAATTGGAGCCCGACGCCGATCCCGTCGGTACGGACGGTGCTGATGCATCCGGGGATATGACCGGGGATATGACCGGGGACAGTAACGGTCCCGGCGCGCCGCAGCCGCCGGGTGGCGACGGCCCGCAGGGGCCGGGCGGCAGGGAGATCCTGCCCGTCAACATCGAGGACGAGCTCCGGCAGTCCTACCTCGACTACGCCATGAGCGTGATCGTCGGCAGGGCGCTGCCGGACGTCCGCGACGGCCTCAAACCCGTGCACCGTCGGGTGCTGTTCACCATGAACGAGCTGAACAACACCTTCAATCGGCCGTACGTGAAATCTGCGCGGGTGGTGGGTGACGTCATGGGTAAGTACCACCCGCACGGCGACACGGCCATCTACGACACCGTGGTGCGGCTCGCCCAGGATTTCGCCATGCGCTACCTGCTCGTGGACGGACAGGGCAACTTCGGCTCCATCGACGGGGACCGTGCGGCGGCCATGCGCTACACCGAGGTGCGCATGGCCCGCATGGCATCGGACCTGCTCGCCGATCTCGACAAGGAGACGGTGTCCTTCGTCCCCAACTACGACGGCACCCTGTCCATGCCCGAGGTGCTGCCCACCCGGGTACCCAACCTGCTCATCAACGGCAGCTCGGGCATTGCCGTGGGCATGGCCACGAACATCCCGCCTCACAACCTCACCGAGGTGGTCAACGGCGCGCTGGCACTGCTCGACGACCCGGCGCTCTCGGTAGATGGGCTGATGGAATTCATCCAGGGCCCGGACTTCCCTACTGCCGGCATCATCAACGGCCGCGCCGGGATCGTGGAGGCGTATCGCACCGGCCGGGGCCGGATCTTCGTGCGGGCCCGCGCCGAGGTGATTGAGGACGAGAAGACCAACAAAGACACCATCATCATCACGGAGATTCCCTACCAGCTGAACAAGGCACGCCTCATCGAGCGGATTGCCGAGCTGGTCAAGGAAAAGAAGATCGAGGGGATCACCGAGCTCCGGGACGAGTCGGACAAGGACGGCCTGAGGATCGTCATCGAGCTCCGGCGCGGTGAGCCTGGCGAGGTGGTGCTCAACAACCTCTACACCCAGACGCAGCTGCAGTCCGTGTTCGGCATCAACTGCGTCGCGCTCGTCGACGACCAGCCGCGGGTGCTCAACCTCAAGCAGATGCTGGAGGCCTTCCTCCAGCACCGGCGCGAGGTCATCACCCGGCGGACCATCTACCTGCTGCGGCGGGCCCGTCAGCGCGGCCACATTCTCGAAGGTCAGGCGGTGGCGCTCGCCAACATCGACGAGGTGATCGAGCTGATCAAGGCCTCGCCGGCGGCGGCGGAGGCGCGCGAGGCACTGATGGGCCGCGGCTGGGCGTCCGAAGGTGTGCAGGCGCTGCTCGAGCGGGCCGGCAGCGACGCCTGTCGTCCGGAAGATCTGGGCGAGGAGTTCGGGTTTCGCGACGGGCTCTACTATCTGTCTCAGGAGCAGGCGCAGGCGATCCTGGAGCTCAGGCTCAACCGCCTCACGGCGCTCGAGCAGGGCAAGCTGATCGAGGACTATCAGGGCGTGCTCGACGAGATCGCGGATCTCACCGACATCCTCGATTCCGAGGAACGCCTGCTCAGCGTGCTGCGTGAGGAGCTCACCGAGGTCCGGGACACCTATGGTGACGAGCGCCGCACGGAGATCCTCTCCACCCAGGAAGACCTGTCGGTGGAAGATCTCATCACCGAGGAAGACCTGGTGGTCACCATCTCCCACCAGGGCTACGCGAAGACTCAGCCCCTGGACAGCTACCAGGCTCAGCGGCGCGGCGGCCGCGGGCGCGCGGCCACGGCGGTGAAGGACGAGGATTTCGTCGAGCACCTGCTCATTGCCAACAGCCACGACACGGTGCTGTGCTTCTCGAATTTCGGCAAGGTCTACTGGCTCAAGGTTTACCAGATTCCGCGGGCGAGCCGCGGCGCCAAGGGCCGGCCGTTGATCAACATGTTGCCGCTCGAGGCGGAGGAGCGCATCACCACGATCCTGCCCATCCGCGAGTACGACGACGACCACTACATCTTCATGGCCACCGCCAACGGCACGGTGAAGAAGACGCCGCTCGAGCAGTTCAGCCGGCCGCGGTCTTCCGGGCTCATCGCGCTGGAGCTCGAGGAGGGCAACACCCTCATCGGCGCCAAGCTCACCGATGGTGCGAGCGACGTGCTGCTCATCGCCAGCTCCGGCAAGGCGGTCCGTTTCAAGGAATCGGACGTGCGCGCCATGGGCCGCACGGCGCGAGGCGTACGGGGTATCAAGCTGAAGGGCAGCCAGCGGGTCATATCGCTGATCATTCCGCAGCCGGACGGCTTCGTGCTCACGGCCAGCGAGAACGGTTTCGGCAAGCGCTCCGCCGTGGAGGATTTCCCGGTGAAGGGGCGCGGTACCCAGGGCGTGATCGCCATGCAGGTGAGCGAGCGCAACGGCGATCTGGTGGGTGCGGTGCAGGTCTTCCCGGGTGACGAGCTGATGCTGATCAGCGACATGGGCACCCTGGTTCGCACGGCCGTCGACGAGGTGTCGGTGCAGGGACGCAACACCCAGGGCGTGCGGCTGATCAGTCTTCGCGGCGAGGAGAGCCTGGTCGGCATCGCCCGCATCGAGGAGCAGGAAGAGGACGAGGAGTCGGAAGGATCATGAGCCGGGTGTTCAATTTCTCTGCAGGACCGGCGGCGCTGCCCGAGGAAGTGCTCGAGCAGGCGAGTGCCGAGATGCTGGACTATCGCGGTACCGGCATGTCCGTCATGGAGATGAGCCACCGCAGCAGCGCCTTCATCGAGATCGCCGAGCAGGCGGAAGCCGACCTCATCGAGCTGCTCGCCGTGCCGGACGACTACAAGGTGCTGTTCCTCCAGGGCGGCGCCACCACCCAGTTCGCCATGGTGCCCATGAACCTGCTCGACGGCGCTGCCCGAGCGGACTACGTGAACACCGGCGCCTGGTCCGTGAAAGCCATCAGCGAGGCCGGCCGTTTCTGTGACGTCAATGTAGCGGCGAGCTCGGAAGGGACGGGCTTCGACCGGATTCCGGACTTCTCGAGCTGGACGTTTTCACCGGACGCGGCGTACCTGCACATCTGCTCGAACGAAACCATCGGCGGTGTGCAGTTTCACGCGCTGCCGGACGGATTCGACTGCCCGCTGGTGGCCGACATGTCGTCCGACATCCTCTCCCGCCCGGTGGACGTGAGCCGCTTCGGCCTCATCTACGCCGGTGCCCAGAAGAACATCGGCCCGGCAGGGCTCACCGTGGTGATCGTGCGCCGGGACCTGCTCGGTCGGGCCGGGCCTGGCGTGCCGAGCATGCTCGACTACCAGGTGCACGCCGACGCCGATTCGATGTCGAACACGCCGCCCACCTACGCCTGGTATCTCGCCGGGCTGGTGTTCAAGTGGCTGAAGAAGCAGGGTGGGCTGCCCGGCATCGCGGAGGCGAACCGGCGCAAGGCGGCGAAGCTCTATGCGGCCATCGACGCCGGCAACTTCTACCGCTCGCCGGTGGCGGCGGCCAACCGCTCGGAGATGAACATTCCGTTCACGCTGCCCGATCCGGCGCTCGACAAGGCGTTTCTGGCCGGCGCCGAGGCGGCGAAGCTCACCAACCTGAAGGGCCACCGCAGCGTCGGCGGCATGCGCGCCAGCCTCTACAACGCGGTGCCCGAGGCCGCGGTGGACGCGCTGATCGCCTTCATGGCCGAGTTCGAGAATGACCACGGCTGACCCGCGCAAGCTCGAGACGCTGGAAGCCGTCCGCGAGCGCATGGACGGCATCGACCGCGAGCTCACGCGGCTGCTGAACGAACGGGCGGCCTGTGCGCTCAGGGTCGGTGAGATCAAGCTGGCGGAGTCCGGCGGCGAAACGCCGGTGTTCTACCGGCCGGAGCGGGAAGCGCAGATCCTGGCGCGGATCCAGGCCGACAACCCGGGGCCGCTGCCGAACGCGGAGCTGGCGAGCCTGTTCCGGGAGATCATCTCCTGCTGCCTGAGTCTCGAGCAGCCGCTGACGATCGCCTATCTGGGCCCCGCCGGGACCTACACGGAGACGGCGGCGATCAAGCAGTTCGGTCACTTTGCCCGCACCCGGCCCATGGCGTCCATCGACGAGGTGTTCCGGGAGGTGGAGTCCGGCGGCGTTCACTACGGGGTGGTGCCGGTGGAGAACTCCACCGAGGGCATGGTCAACCACACCCTCGACTGCTTCATGGATTCCGATCTGGTCATCTGCGCCGAGGTGGAGCTGCCCATTCATCATGCGCTCATGGTGGCGATGAACGCGGGCGATGCGCCGATCGAGGAGATCGTCTCCCACTCCCAGTCCCTGGCCCAGTGCCGCGGCTGGCTGGACGCGCACTATCCCGGCGTGCCGCGCATCCCGGTAAACAGCAACGCGGAGGCCGCGCGGCTGGTGGCCGACGCGGCGGACGGGAAGCACCGCGCCGCCATCGCCGGCGAGATGGCGGCCGAACGCTACGGGCTGCGGATACTGGCGAGCAACATCGAGGATCACGCGGACAACAAGACCCGGTTCCTGGTGATCGGCAAGCAGAAGGTGGGTCCGAGCGGCCGTGACAAGACGTCCATACTCGTCTCCACGCGCAACGAGCCGGGTGCGCTCTACCAGGTTCTCGGCCCGTTCCACCACCACGGCATCAGCCTGACGCGAATCGAGACCCGCCCGGCCAAGTCCGGATCCTGGTCCTACGTCTTCTTCATCGACTTCGACGGCCACCAGAGCGAGGCAGCCACCCAGCGCGTGCTGGAAGAGGTGCGCAAGGTGGCGATGGAGGTACGCTCGCTCGGCTCCTATCCGCAGGCGGTGGTCTGACCATGGCAAACGATTCCAGGAACGCGCTGAAGGGCCCCGTGCACCCCGGCATCGCCGGTCTCACCCCGTATCGCCCCGGCAAGCCCATCGACGAGCTGACCCGGGAACTCGGCATCACGGACATCATCAAGCTGGCGTCCAACGAGAATCCGCGGGGGCCGGGACCGCTGGTGCGCGAGCGCCTGGCCCGGGCCGCCGAGGAGCTGTCCCGCTATCCGGACGGCGGCGGCTTCGCGCTCAAAGCGGCCCTGTCGAAAACGCTCGGCGTCGCGCCCGGGCAGCTGACGCTGGGCAACGGCTCCAACGACGTGCTCGACCTGGCGGCGCGCATCACCGTGCTGCCCGGTGCCGAAGCCGTGGTCTCGGCGCACGCCTTCGTGGTCTACCGGCTGGCGGTGGTGAGTTGCGGCGGCACGCTCGTGGAGGTGCCGGCAAAGGACTACGGCGCGGATCTGGCCGCCATGACGGCGGCGATCACGGAGCGCACGGCCATCGTTTTTCTGGCCAACCCGAACAACCCGACGGGCACCTGGGTGACGAAGTCCACGCTGGTCGATTTTCTGGAGGCGGTGCCGGAGCGGGTCTGGGTGGTGCTCGACGAGGCCTACGCGGAGTATGTGGAAGAGCCGGACTATCCGGATGGCATCGCGCTGCTGGCGCGCTATCCGAATCTCATCGTCACCCGCACGTTCTCGAAGATTCACGCACTGGCCGCGCTCAGGATCGGCTACGCGGTCTCGTCCCCCGCGGTGGCGGACCTGATGAACCGCGCCCGCCAGCCTTTCAACGTCAACGCGCTGGCCCTGGCCGCGGCGGAGGCGGCGCTGGCCGATCAGGAGTTCGTGAGCACCTCCCGGGCGCTGAACCGGGAAGGCAAGGCGGCGCTCATCCACGGCTTCGAGGAGCTGGGACTCGAGTACATACCCTCCGCCGGCAATTTTCTGGCGGTAAAGGTGCCGGATGCCTCGGCGACCTATCAGACGCTGCTGAAGGAAGGCGTCATCGTCCGTCCCATCGGCGAGTACGGTCTGCCCGACCACCTGCGGATCAGCGTCGGTCTGCCCGAGGAAAATGCCAGATTCCTCGCCACGCTGAGACGCGTGCTGGCGGCGTGCTGACACCGTCTCGGCAAGCCAGGCTCTGAGCTTGGCCGGTGAGCTGACCATCGTCGGCATCGGATTGATCGGGGCCTCGTTCGCGCTGGCCGCCAGATCTGCTTTCTCCCGCATCTCGGTGCTCGATCCACGCGACGACCACGTGGCCTACGCGCTGGCGAACGGCGTGGCGGATGCCCGTGTCGCGGCGGTGCCGGACACCGCGGATGCCGTGCTGCTCGCCTGTCCGAGCGATCACATCGCGCCCTGGGTGGTGGAGCTCGCGGAGCATCCGGGGACGGTATTCGACACCGGCAGCGTCAAGGGCGCCGTCCTCGAGGAGATCGAGGCAGAGCTCGGCACCGTGCCGCACAACTTCGTGCCGGCGCATCCCATCGCCGGGCTCGAGCGCAGCGGTCCGGCCGCGGCCAGTGCCGACCTCTTCGCCGGCAGGCTCGTGATCCTGACCCCCGTGGCGGCGACGGATCCGGCGCGACTGCAGCGGGTCCGCACCTGGTGGGAGCAGACAGGCGCCGTGGTCGAGCAGATGCCGCCCGGGCTTCACGACGCGATCTATGCACGGACCAGCCATCTGCCCCACCTCATCGCCTTCGCCTATCTGCTGGGCATCGCGGATGCGGACCTGACCCACACCGGCGGTGGCTTTCGCGACTTCAGCCGGATCGGTGGCTCCGATCCGGACATGTGGACGGCCATCTTCGCGAAGAACCGGCCGGCGCTGCTGGCCGCGCTCGACACTTTCGAGACCCACCTCGAGGCATTCCGGCAGGCGCTGGAGACCGGCGACCTGGATCGCTGCCGGGCGCTGATTGCCCAGGCCCGCACCCGGCGGGAGCGGCTGCCATGAGCAGCCGGGTGCCTGTGATCGCCATCGACGGGCCGAGCGGCTCCGGCAAGGGCACGGTGGCCGCGCTCGTGGCCGAGCGCCTGGGCTGGCACCTGCTGGACAGCGGCGCGCTGTACCGGATCGTCGCCGCCGTCGCCCTGGCCAGAAGCATTCCGCTGGATGACGAGGCAGCGCTCGCTGCCATGGCGGTGGGGCTGGATATCCGCTTCGAAGGTGGTGTGGTCAACGTCGACGGCGACGACCTGACCGAGGAAATCCGCACCGAGCCGGTGAGCGCCGCCGCGTCCAGGGTGGCCGCCCTGGGTGCAGTACGACGCGCGATTCTCGCCGCCCAGCGCGCCATGCGCCGTCAGCCGGGCCTGGTGGCGGACGGACGGGACATGGGCACGGTGGTCTTTCCGGATGCCGAGCTCAAGGTCTATCTGGACGCGAGCGCCCGGGTTCGTGCGGAGCGTCGTTATAACCAGTTGAAAAACAAAGGGTTGAGTGTTAACTTCCGCGCCCTTCTCGCGAACCTGGAAGAACGGGACGCGAGAGACAAGGAGCGCGCGGTCTCTCCCCTCGTGCCGGCTCCGGACGCGCTGATCATCGACAGCACCAACCTCGGGATAGACGAGGTGCTGGACAGGGTGCTCAACGAAGCCCGGAACCGACGCCTGAACTGACCGCGCTGTGTTGAACCCCGGCGTGGTCCCGCCATGCCTACAAACAGACACCGGCCCCTGCGCAATCGGCGCACGATGCCGGCCGGTGGGGAAGAATCGATCAAGTCATGAGTGAAAGTTTTGCCGAGCTCTTCGAGGAGAGCCTGAACACCATCGAAATGGCCCCCGGTTCCATCGTGACCGGCACGGTGGTGGAAATCGACAGCGACTGGGTGGTGGTGCACGCCGGACTGAAGTCCGAAGGCGTGATTCCGAGAGCGCAGTTCGTGAACGAGGCTGGCGAGTTCAGCCTGAAGGTCGGCGACCAGGTGAAGGTCGCCATGGAAGTGGTGGACGACGGCTGGGGAGAAACCCGCCTGTCCCGCGAGAAAGCACGCCGTGCCGAATCCTGGTCGATGCTGGACGACGCCTTTGCGAAGAACGAAGTCGTCACGGGCATCATCAACGGCAAGGTCAAGGGCGGCTTCACGGTGGACATCTCCGACATCCGCGCGTTCCTGCCCGGGTCGCTGGTGGACATCCGCCCCTTGCGGGAAACGGCCCACCTGGAAGGCAAGCCCCTGGATTTCAAGGTCATCAAGCTCGACCAGAAGCGCAACAACGTGGTGGTTTCCCGCCGCGCGGTGCTCGAGGAGGAGAACAGCCACGAGCGCGAGGCGCTGCTGTCCCAGCTCCAGGAAGGCCAGACGGTGAAGGGCATCGTGAAGAACCTCACCGACTACGGGGCGTTCGTGGACCTCGGCGGTGTGGACGGCCTGCTGCACATCACCGACATGGCCTGGCGCCGCATCCGGCACCCGTCGGAGATGGTCACGGTCGGCGACGAGGTGGATGTGAAGATCCTCAAGTTCGACCGCGAGAAGAACCGGGTGAGCCTCGGTATGAAGCAGCTCGGCGACGATCCGTGGGTCTCCATCACCAAGCGCTATCCGGAAGGTTCCCGGGTCATGGCCACGGTCACCAACCTCACCGACTACGGCTGCTTCGCCGAGATCGAGGAAGGGGTGGAAGGCCTGGTGCACGTCTCCGAGATGGACTGGACCAACAAGAACATTCACCCGTCCAAGGTCGTGCACGTGGGCGACGAGGTGGAGGTGATGATCCTCGACATCGACGAGGAGCGCCGCCGCATCTCCCTCGGCATCAAGCAGTGCCGGCCCAATCCCTGGGAAGAGTTCGGTGTCACCCATGCCAAGGGCGACCGTATCTCGGGCAAGATCAAGTCGATCACCGACTTCGGTATCTTCATCGGTCTCGACGGTGGTATCGACGGGCTGGTGCACCTTTCCGACATCTCCTGGAACGAGCCCGGCGAGACGGCCGTGCGCCGCTACTCCAAGGGCGAGGAGATCGAAACGGTCATCCTCTCCGTGGACCCGGAGCGGGAGCGCATCTCGCTAGGGGTCAAGCAGCTCGATCAGGATCCGTTCACCGACTACACGGCGGTGCACGATCGGGGCAGCATCGTCAGAGGCATCATCCGTGAGGTGGAGCCGAAGGAAGCCATCATCGACCTGGCGGAAGATGTGGTGGGCATCCTGAAAGCGTCCGAGATCAGCATCGATCGCGTGGAAGACGCGCGCAACGCGCTGACCGCGGGTGAGGAGATCGAGGTGAAGGTGATCAGCATCGATCGCAAGAACCGGACCGTGGGATTGTCCATCAAGGCGAAGGACATCGACGACGAGCGTGCAGCCGTTCGCGAGCATCGCAGCAAGGAGTCGGAGCGCCCGGGAGCCCAGACGCTGGGCGACCTGATCAAGGCGCAGATGGATCAGAACGCGGAAAGCTGATCCCGCCGCGTGCGGCCCGGAGACCCGGGCCGCGCGTCCAAGCGGCGCAAAAGACCCATACAAATGGGACTAAAAAAGCTATAAAAATCAAAGACAAAAGCTTTATCATCCGTCCATGACCAAATCCGAGCTCATCGAGATCATCGCGGCCAAGCAGAGCCAGCTGTCCGTCAAGGACGTGGAGCTCGCGGTGAAGACGCTCATCGAGCAGATGTCGGAGACCCTGGCAGCCGGGGAGCGGATCGAGATCCGCGGCTTCGGCAGCTTTTCCCTGCACTACCGGGCGCCGAGAATCGGCCGCAACCCGAAAACGGGCGAATCCGTCGGGCTGGCCGGCAAGTACGTGCCGCACTTCAAGCCGGGCAAGGAGCTGCGTGATCGGGTGAATCTGAGCATGGAGCGCGACCAGGTGCCGGCTGAGGACGCCGATGGCGCCTCCGCGGACGGCACGGACACGCGGGTCGGCACCGTGGCACCGGGCGGCCGAATCGAGTAGCCGGGCGGTGAGCTGGCTGTCACGACTGTTCTGGGTATCCCTCGCTGTCGTTGCCTTCTTTCTCGCCGCGCTGGCGGTCAACCAGGAGCCGGTGGTCCTTCAGTTTCTCTCCTGGCAGACACCGTCACTCAGCGTTTTCTGGTGGCTGCTGGCGGCGTTCGGTCTGGGATTGCTGCTGGGGCTCCTGGCGATTACCGTGCTCACCACCCGCCTCAGCCTGAAGAACCGCAAGCTGTCGAAGCAGCTCGGCCACGCGGAACAGGAGCTGCATCGGGTACGGAGTCTCTCCCTGCAGGACTAGCAGCCTGTTGAATCCCCCCTGACAACGATGCCCGACGACAATGCCTGACAACGTCGCCCTCTACCTTCTGCTGGTGGTTGCGCTGGGAATCGGTTACCTGCTGGGTCGCCGTGAGCGGCGGTCACGCCCGAGTGAGGTCGGCATGATTGCCGAGGACTACTTCAAGGGCCTCAACCACCTGCTCAACGAGCGTCACGATCTGGCCATCGATACCTTCGTGGAGAGCATGGCCGTGGACAACGACACGGTGGACACGCACCTGGCGCTCGGCTCCCTGGTGCGCCGCCGCGGTGAGGTGGACAAGGCCATCCGCATCCATCAGAACCTGCTGGCCCGGCCGGTGCTGTCTGCCGAGCGCCGCACCCAGACGGAGCTCGAGCTGGCGCGCGATTATCTGGTGGCCGGGCTCCTGGGGCGGGCGGAGAATCTGCTGAAGGAGCTGGCGGGCAGAAACGGCGCCGAGAAGAAGCCGGCGCAGGAGCTGCTGCTGGAGATCTACCAGCGCGAGAAGGAGTGGGAGAGCGCGGTGGCCATCGGTCGGGAGCTCGCCCGCCACGACCGGCGCTTCCACAGCCAGCTGGCGCACTTCCAGTGCGAGCTGGCGTCCAGAGCGCTGGCCGCCGGCGACCTGCGTGGTGCCCGGGCCGCGGTCGGCAAGGCCAGCCGATTCGATGCGGGCTGTGCCCGGGTTGCCCTGGTAGGCGCGGAGGTCGCGTTTGCGGAGAAGCGCTACCGGGAGGTGCAGCGTCAGCTCACCCGGGTCCGCGATCTGGACCCGGAGCTCGCCCAGGAAACCCTGGCGCTCTACCAGGCGGCGAGCGACGAGCTGGATGATCAGGCCGGATTCATCAGCTACCTGAAGGGATGTCTCAGGCAGGCGCCCGTGCTGCCGGTGGTGGAGCGGCTCGGCCGGGATGTGGAGCAGCAGTCCGGAACCGAGGCGGCGAACGCGTTCGTGGTCGAGCAGCTGCTGCGCAACCCGAGCCTCGGTGGCTTCGTCATGCTGCTCAACCGGCTGGACCGCAGCGGCGAGCCGCTGCCGCCGGAGCAGCTCACTCTGGTGCGGCGGTTCTCCCAGTCGCTCCTCCAGCGCCAGCCCGCCTACCGCTGCCGGAACTGCGGCTTCAGCGGCAAGACCCTGATCTGGCAGTGCCCGAGCTGTCGGACCTGGGGCAGCATCAAGCCCATCATCCAGAACCAGAAAGAAGACGTCTGACGGCTGGACGCCGGGTTCGCGCACGCCGACGCTGGCGAATGGCTGCTGCCGGAGCATTGCCGGAGGACGGAGCATAGCGGCCCCTTGTCCAAACCTAGGAGCAACGCATGTCACTTCGAACCCTGCTCGGCGCCCTGGCCCTGACGGCACTGTGCCTCGCGCACCCCGCCTTCGCCGAGCCCGATTCCGTCAACGTGAACTCGGCAGACGCGGAAACCCTTGCCGCCGTGCTCGACGGGGTGGGCCTCTCCCGCGCCCAGGCCATCGTCGAGTATCGGGATGCCAACGGATCGTTCCGGGACATCTACGACCTCGCCAACGTCAAAGGCATCGGTGATCGCACCATCGAGCTGAACGAAGCGCGGATCCGGCTGACGGACTGACCGCCCGGCGCCCCGCGGGTCGGCTCCTGGAGCCGGTTCGCGGGGCAGCGTCAGCCGCCCGCCGCCCCGGCGCCGGCGATCCTGCCGAACACCGCGCCGGAGGTGAGCCCGGTTCCGCCGGGATAGTTGAAGTAGAACAGCCCACCCACCAGCTCCCCGGCCGCGTAGAGGCCGGGAATGGGCTGGCCGTCCTGGCCGCAGACCCTGGCGCCGGCATCCACGTGCAGGCCGCCGAAGGTGAACGTCACGCCGCAGGTCACGCCGTAGGCCTCGAAGGGCGGGGTGTCCAGCGGGTTGGCCCAGTTGCTCTTGGGCACTGCGAGCCCGGTCGTTCCCCGGCCGTCCTTCACCGACGGGTCGAACGGTACGCTCACGTCCACAGACCTGTTGAAGGCGCCGATGGTTTCCAGCAGCCTGCCGGCGTCCACCCCGTCCATCTTTGCGGCCAGGCCGGCCAGATCGTCGGCGCGCACGCGGGTGACCTCGCGGATCCGGTACTCGTCGCGCAGCAGCGGAAGGACCTTGCCGTCGAAGATCTGCCAGGCCGTCTGCTGTGGCTGTGCCAGGATTTCGGCGCCGTATCGGGCATAGGTGTAGTTGCGGAAATCCGCACCTTCGTCCAGGAAACGTTCGCCCCGGTTGTTCACCAGGATACCCAGCGGGTAGGAGTGCTTCTGGAAGCCGTCACCCACGGAGAGATCGCCGTACTCCGGTGCGTTCAGGTCCCAGGCCACGGCGTGGCAGCCGGACCAGTGGCCGCGGGCGGCGGCGCCGATGTCCAGCGCCATGCGGATGCCATCGCCGGTGTTGAAGCGGGTGCCGCGCACCCGGGCCAGATCCCACCCGGGGCCCAGGTAGCGGGCACGCCAGTCCGGGCTCGATTCGAACCCGCCGCAGGCCAGCACCACGGCGTCGGCGTGGAAGCTTTCCGGCCCGTCAGGGGTCTCGGCGTCGACACCGCGGACCCGGCCCTGCTCGACGATCAGCCGGGTCGTCCGTGTGCCGAAGCGGACGATCACGCCGCGCTTCCGGGCGATGGTGGTCAGGGACTCCACGAGACCCGGACCACCCCCCCAGGCCTCCACGGTCAGCCCGCCCCAGAAGCGGACCCGACCGTCCACCTCGAAGGACTGACGTCCGTAAAGCGGCAGAAAGCGCACCCCTTCGCTGCGCATCCAGGCGAGCGTGTCGAAGCTCTGCTCGACGAGCACCTCGGCAAGCGCCGGGTCGATGCGGTAGTGCGTGACGCGTCCCAGGTCGTCGTAGAACTGGCCGGCGCTGTAGCTGCCGAAGTCCGTGCGGGCGATCTCGTCCGGGGTCAGATCGGGCATCAGCACCTTCAGGTCCTCGACACCGCCGTACACCACCCGCATGGCGCCGGCCGTGAACCGGGAGTTGCCGCCGGCGAGCGATTCCGGCGCCCGCTCGAGGAGCGTCACGCGGGCACCTTCCGCGGCGGCGCTGATCGCGGCGTTCAGTGCCGCGTTTCCACCGCCGACGACGATGACCTGAGATCTCGTCCGCATGTTCCTGATGATCCCCCTGAACGGAAACGAAGTCGGAGAATCCGGACGGCGGCGTCAAGTTTGCCCCCGTTCCCCAACCGTCATAGTCTTGATGAGACTATCACAGGGGGAACGGTGAGCATTCCGAAGACCGCCTTCGCCATGGTGCAGACAGGCAAGCGAACGCTCATGCCCAGGGATCTGCCCGTTCCGGACATCGATGCGGACTCGGCGCTGCTGAGGCTGGAAGCCTGCGGAATCTGCGGCAGCGACTACGAGCAGTTCGAAGGCCTGCTGCGCACCCCGACCCCGGTGGTGCCCGGTCACGAGCCGCTCGGCACCATCGCCCGGATCGGTGATCGGGCCGCCGCGCGCTGGGGCGTGGACGTGGGCGATCGGGTGGCCGTGGAAACCATGATCTCCTGCCGGCACTGCGAGCGGTGCCTGGGCGGCAGCTACCACCTCTGCGACACGCGGAAGATCTATTCGTACATTCCGACCACGGAGGCGCCGGGTCTCTGGGGGGGCTACGCGCAGTACATGTACCTGCACCCGAACTCGGTGGTGCATCGGGTGAGCAGCGCCCTGCGCCCTGAGATCGCGGTGATGTTCAACCCGCTTGGCGCGGGATTCCGCTGGGCGGTGGAGATGCCGGAGACCCGGCCGGGCGACACGGTGGTCATTCTCGGGCCGGGCCAGCGTGGCCTGGCGAGCGTCATCGCCTGCCGGGAAGTGGGGGCGGGAACCATCATCGTCACCGGGCTGGCCGCGGACGCCAGAAAGCTCGAGCTGGCCCGGGCATTCGGTGCGGATCACACCATCGACGTGGACAATGAGGACGCCGTGCGGCGGGTGAAGGAGCTCACCGACGGCCGCGGTGCGGACGTCGTCGTGGACGTCAGCTCCTATGCGACCCGGCCGGTGGTGGATGCGCTGTCCATGGTCCGCACGGGCGGTCGGGTGGTGCTGGCCGGCGTCAAGGGATTCCGTCCCGTGGAAGGGCTTGTTTCCGATCTGATCGTGATGAAGGAAATCCGCATCATGGGTGCCATCGGCGTCACCTCCACGGGCTACCGGAGCGCGATCCGTCTGCTGGAGTCCGGGCGGGTGCCTGTCGGCCTGATGCACACCCACGACTTCACCCTCGCGGACGCGGAGCTTGCGATCAGGACGCTGGCCCGCGAGATCCCGGACGACGAGTCCATTCATTCCTGTCTGGTGCCGGAGTTCTGACGTCTGTCGCCATGATTCCGAGAGCAATACTGGAGGTCGTGAAATGAGCACCGTGGTCAACAAAGAGATTCCTTTCGACGAACGGATCGCGAAGGGATTCATCGGCTCTCGAGGGGGCGGCGGTCTGATCGAGTTTCTCGGTATCGAGATCACGGCCGCCGCGCCGGGCACCATGACCGGCGGTTTCGAGGTGCGCGACGAGCTGCTCACACCCATGGGCAACATGCACGGCGGGGTGCTGAGCGCCTTCTGCGACCACATGCTGGGCTGTGTGTGTTATCCCGCCATGAAGAAGGGGCAGTGGGCGGCAACCACGGAGTTCAAGATCAATCTGACCGCGCCCGTGACGAAAGGGTCGGTGGAAGCGCGGGCGGAGATCGTCAACCTGAGCCGCACTCAGGCCGTGGTCAGGATAGACGTGCACAACGATGGCCGGCTCGCCGCCATGGCGCAGGGTACGGTCACCATCAGGGACCCCCGTTGATGGCGAATCCGGGGCGCAGCCGCGGGTATCACCGCCTCCTCGTGACGCTCCCTGCTGCCGTGCTGCTGGCTTTGGCGACGGGGTGCGGTTCCGTGCCGCTGGATGGGGCCGCGCCCGAGCAGTTCGACCTGAACGGGCGCTGGGTGCTGGACGCGAACCGCTCCAGCGGCACGCAGCCGCGCGGCCGCGGTTTCATCGAGCAGGACTTCCCGCTGCTGGTTTCCCGGGAGATGCACATCGAGCAGGATGCCCGTTCCATGGGCATCGAGTACGACCGCGGCAGCTATCGGGACGTCACCTGGGGCGAACGGCGCCGTGGTGTCTGGGAAGTGCGGGCGGGATGGCGCGAGGGCAGCCTGTATATCTATTCGGAAGCGCCCGATATCTCGGCCATGGAGGTCTGGCAGCTCTCGGCGGACGGAGACGAGCTCTCCATCCAGATCAGCGTCCGGGGTGGGGTCGAGGGTCAGTACCAGCGGGTGTTCAGGCGCTCACTGGAGATCTGAACTCGGGTCGACCCCGCCCTGATCGATCCGCCGCAACGATTCCTCGGCGAGCAGCCGCCAGACCGGCTCCGTGGCCCAGTTGCGGGCGTTGATCAGGTAGCCGCGAGCCCGGGTGTCGCCGATGAGCCGATAGGATTCCCCGAGATAATAGTTCGCGAGCGCCGCCCAGGGTGCACGGCTGTATGCCACCCGGATGTAGTTCAGCGCTTCGCCGGGTCTGCCGGTGTACAGATAGGCGAGCCCCAGCCCGAGCACGCCGTCGAAGCGGCTGGGGTCGTGGCGCAGGGCGCGCTGATACAGCGTCCGGGCCTGCACCCAGCGGTCGCGGCAGGCTTCGCCGAGCTCGAGCAGACAGTCCCACACGGTGAGGTCCGCCAGCAGGATGCTGGCCGGGGCGTGATCGGGGGCCAGAGCCAGCGCGGCCTCGGAGAAGATCAGCGCCTCGTCGGGCTGATCGGCTGCCTGGGCGATCCGGGCACGAACGACGAGCAGGTCGACGTCGTCGGGCCGCTGCTCGAGCCAGGGCGAGATCAGGTCCAGCGCTCCTTCCGGATTCTGCACCAGCACGGCTCGGGCGAGCTCCAGGTCCCGGTCGAGCGGGCTCAGGCAGGCGTGCCGGGCATCGCCCGCCAGCACGACGGGGCTCGCTCGCTCGACCTGCCGGGGGCGGGAACGCACGTACCGCTGCAGGGTGCGCAGCAGCGATTTCGGGGTCTCGCCCAGAAAGTCGGGCAGCGATGTGTCCCGTTCCGACAGGAACGACTCCAGGGGCGAACCGGCGATGGGTCCGGCTTCCAGCGTCTCGAAATACAGATAGTGCACGAGCAGCCACGACCAGTCGTAGAACGCTTCGATCCGGGACTGGTGCCAGTCCTCGATGGCGGTCGCGGAGAGGGTTCTGTTCAGCATGCCGAGCGGTTGCGGACCTTCCGGCGGGTCGCTGACACGGCTCTGGAGCCGGGAAAGAGGCAGCTCGCCCAGCGTCACCGTCGAGTCGTCGAAGCGGGCCTCGGCGAGCACGCTCGCCAGGCCTTCGTCGAACCACAGGGGCAGGCTCACATCCAGCCGGTTGCGCAGCAGATAGTGCGCATACTCGTGCAGGATGGTGCCCGTGAGGCTCGAGCCGGTGGGGCCCACCAGCAGGCGGTTGGTCTGCAGTGACGGCTGCATGAAAGCGGCGAATTTGCGCTTGCCTGTCAGCGCGCGGAAGTCGTCCCGGCCGCTGAACACGATGATCTTGAGCGCGGCAGGCTGGCTCACCGGCGTGCCGGGAAGCAGGGGCTCCGCCACCGGCCCGATGCGCCGCAGCGTCTCGAGCAGTCCGGCCTGCTCCTGTTCGGGCAGATCGCTCAGCAGGTGAAAGTCCGCTGTCTCGGTGGCGCACCAGCGGCCCAGCGTCCGGCCGGCGCCGGCGTCCACGGCCCAGAGCAGCAGGATCGCCAGGAGCAGGGAGGTACCGAGGGGTACCGATTTCCGATGTCCTGGCGCTGCCGGTAAGCTGGTCTCAGAACGGTTTCCGGCGGGCGGGCGATGAAGCGCAGAAGCAGGTTCGATGGCGGAAGAGCCAGTGATCGCCGGCGGGCGATGTGGATGGGCTGGGTCGGCGTGGGCCTGGTGCTCGCAGCCTGCCCACTGCGGGCAGAAACCGTTGCGCCGCCGGAGTCGCCGTCGCTGCCCGCAATGCACTGCACGGCCGAGCAGACGGGCGGCTTCCACGACTATCCGGACGATGGTGAGCGTTACGAGCCGGCGCTGTTTCATCCACAGTCGTTCCGGCTGGAGACGAATCTGGTGTTCATGATGAATCTCGCCGGCGACGAAAGCAGCGCGGATCTCTACCTGACGCTGACGCGCGAGCTGCCCACAGAGGAGGGCGGTGTCGTGGAGGAAGCCACGGAGCTCGAATGCCGTCGCGTGCGGGGGGGCAACGACGACTACGGATTCAGCTGCGTGAACCTGCCGCCATCCGAGATGATGCTGCTCAATGCCCGGTCGCTCCGGTTCACGCGCACTGCCGTGGGCGGGTGGACGTTCGCAGGCGCCACCGATGCCCACGAGGGCGACTCCATCTTCGTGGAGTACGGACAGTGCGAACCGCTCGACCCGACCTGAGCCGGTCGACGCGCGATCGCTACTCCTCTTCTTCGAGCGCCGCGACCTCGGCGAGGATCGATTCCAGATCCGGCTCCAGGGCGGCGGTCTGGTCGCCCGCGGGTTTCTCCGCCGTGACGTCGATCAGCTCCAGATTCTGGATGCGTTCCTTCACATCGAGCGAATAGACCTTGACCACCGCCGTGGTGGTATCGGCCCATGCGGCTCCCGCACCCAGAATGCCGGTGAGGGCACACAGCGCGGTGAAGATCAGCGTTCTCATGCTCGGGTCTCCTCTTCGGGTTGTCCGGAACCGGCGTGGTCCCAGATCGCGTCTTCGTTGATCGAGTAGATGAACCGGTAGCGGTGATTGGTACCCCGCCGGATGGAGTTGTCGGATTCCAGCAGCAGCACGCTGCCCTCGAAGCGCACCGCCAGCACGGCGTGGTACCCGCGTGACTCACCGTCCCAGGTCACCACCACGCGCAGATCGTCCACGGCAAATCCGAGCCGCCGGAGCAGGTAGTACTTGGTGGTGGCATAGTCCTCGCAGTCACCTCCGCGGCGCACGAACTCCTCCACCGTCGCCCAGCGGCTGCGGTACTTAAGCGGCTCGTCGGCCAGCGGGGTGCTCAGCTTCTCGGTCCGGTCGTCGTGGTAACGCTTGCGGTTCACGTAGTGGTTGACGAGCGAGATCTGCCGACGTGCGTCCAGCGCCCCGGCGCCGAGAAGCAGTCGTCGCAGCCCGCGGTAGTAGGAAGGACAGCGCTGCTCGTCGTCCAGGCAGGCGTCCAGAACCGGCGCCTGCGCCCGTTCCCGCTCCATGGTGGCGGACCATTCCGGCATCAGCAACGCATCGCCCAGGTAGCCGGAATCGTCGAAGCGGTAGGGTGCGCCGGCCTCGGCCGGAGGGGCGGTCAGTGCGGCCAGGAGGGCGAGGGCGAGAAACGTGCTCTGCACGGACGATCGGCCCGTGCGTCGAGCCAGCCTGGAACAGGCTGTCGCTTTGCGAGCTGGTTCGATGTGCCTCACGCTCACGTGACGTGTGCCCCGTGCGCGATTGACGCTTTTCACGCCTGTCACGCGCGACCTCCGCAGGACGAGCCTCACCCCGGCTCGTCACCTCTCCCGTGCCTGCCATCCTCCCGCAACCGTGCGGGCAGTGCAAACGGGACCAGTCCGCGCGAAGCGACGGGATCGGGTGCTGTCCGACAATCCGCGACAGGGATCGTCGGCGGCCGTTTGTTGTCCAACGTTTACCCCGGCGCTACCATCCGGGGGGAAACGGAGAGAGGTCGTTGAGGGTCGCACGCCTGCCATGCGTCAGACTGGCCGCCGTGTTTCTGGCGGTGGGGCTGACGAGCGCGTGCAGTACGGCCGATCTGCGCCCCGGAACGCTCCCGGATCGCGCGAGTCTGCTCAGCGGCGAGTCCGTGTTCGGTGAGCCGGTCGCCACGGACACGCTGCCGGAGCTGGATATCCTGGCGGCCAGCGACGAGATGCAGGCCTTCGTGGCCGCCGTCGTCGGTGACACCCGCATGCCGAACGTCAAGTTCCGCCGCCTGCTGAAGGGCCTGGCGGATCACGGCTACTTCAACCAGAGCTACGTGGCCGACATCACCCGCACCGCGTCCGACACCTTCGCCCGCAAATCGGGCAACTGCCTCTCCTACACGAACCTGTTCATCGCGCTCGCCCGGGGTGCGGGTCTGGAAGCGCGATACCAGATGGTCGACGTGCCACCGAGCTGGGATGCGGATGCCGGGTACATCATCCGCTACACCCACATCAATGTGGTCATGCGCGGCTTCGGCTTCGATCCGATCTACGGCCGTGAGACCTCCGTCGATTTCAACGACGTGCTGCCGGAGCCGGACTATCCGCGCCGGGAAATCTCGGACAGGGAGGCTGCGGCCCTGTTCTACGCGAACCGGTCCATCAGCCTGCTGCGCTCGGGAGACTCGCGGGAAGCGTTCGTCCACCTGAAAAAAGCCATCGAGCTGGATCCGGACAACGCCAACCTGTGGATCAACCTGGGGGCGTTCTACGCCAAGCAGGAGGCTTATCCCCAGGCGCTCGGTGCCTATCGCATCGCGCTGCACGAGGATCCGGGCAACCGCGGCGCGGTGTCCGGGCTGGGCCGCGCACACTATCTGCTGGGCAATCTCGAGGAGGCGGAACGCTACGAGGCCCGGGCGCGCCGCTACCGGGACGGTAACCCCTACTACCACTACGCCATCGCCCAGGTGGAGTACGAACGGGCCCACTACGATCAGGCGTTGGAAGCGATCAACGCGGCCATCGGCCTGAAGTACCGCAACGGCCGTTTCCACTTCCTCAAGGGCCTCACCGAGTACAAGCTCGGCGACCTGGACGAGGCGCAGAACAGCTTCCGCCGGGCCGCGCGCTACGGCAACTACCGCGACCTCAAGCAGCGCTACCTCGGCGATCTGGCACAGGTGGAACAGCCGGGCTGACCCGCCCGGGTCCGGGTGTCATCATAGCGCCGGCCCGGAGGCTCCCTCCGACAGACCCAACTCCCAGCCTCACCCGACCGGTGGAGAAACGATCATGAAAACAGGCGTGAACGCTGGCGTCGTGCTGGCGGCGTTCCTGACCGCAGTCATCCCGATGCTGGCGGCAGCCGCAGGGACTCCCGCCGGCTCCTGTCTGAAGCCGGAGACGGACCGGCCGACCATCGGGCTCGTGCTCGGCGGCGGTGGCGCCCGGGGCAGCGCCCACATCGGGGTGATCCGGGTGCTGGAGGAGCTCAGGATTCCGGTGGACTGCGTGGCCGGAACCAGCATTGGCTCCCTGGTTGCGGCGCTGTATGCCACCGGCATGACGGCCGACGAGCTCGAGGATGTGATGCTCGGGATGGATTGGGACGACCTCTTCGTGGACGATACCGACCGGGAGGATCAGCCCTATCGCCGCAAGAAGGACGACAACCTGGCGCTGTTCGGTCCCAAGCTCGGTATCGGTGAAGGCGCAGCCCTGCTCAAACCGGGTGTGATTGCCGGGCAGAAGGTCAGCTTCGTTTTCGAGAGCCTGATCAAGGAACGGGTGCAGACGGAGGACTTCGATGAGCTGCCCATTCCGTATCGGGCGATTGCCGCCGACATCGTGACATCGGACAAGGTCGTGATGAGTCGGGGCGATCTCGCGGTTGCCATGCGTGCCAGCATGTCGGTGCCGGGCGTGTTCGATCCGGTGGAGGTCGGGGATCATCTGCTGGTGGACGGGGGCATCGTCGACAACGTGCCCGTGGACGTGGTCCGCGACATGGGTGCGGACGTGCTGATCGTGGTGGATGTGGGCAGTGGCCTCTCCGATCGGGACGGGCTCACCACCTCACTCGACATCATCGGTCAGCTCGTGAACATGCTGGTCAACACCAACAGCCAGCAGCAACTCGCCACATTGACCGATCGGGACGTGCTGATCACGCCGCCGCTCGGCAAGGAGGTCGGCAGCGCCGACTTCGCCAAATCCGCGGAAGGCATCCGGATCGGCTTTCAGGCTGCCGACGGACAGCGGGCGGAGCTGGCGGCCCTGTCCGTACCGGAAGCCGAGTACGCAGCCTACAAGGCACGTCAGATCAGCCGACTTCAGCCGGACCCCGTCATCCGGTTCGTCCGGCTCGACAACCGGTCGCGATTCGACGACTCGGTCATCTGGCGGCATCTCAACATCGAGGAGGGAGCGCCGCTGGACGTCGAAGCCCTGGACGGGGATATCCGCCAGATCTATGCCCTTGGCTTCATGAAGCTCGTGCGCTACGAGGTCGTGCAGGAGAACGGCGAGAGCGGCATCATCGTGCATGCCGGCCAGGACGACCGCGGCACACACCTGCTGGAGTGGGGTCTCGACTACTACGGCGGGCGGGACATGAGCGAGGTCAACGTTCGTCTCGGCTATCTGAATACCGCGGTGGACGGCTACGGCAGTGAGCTTCGGGTGATCACCCAGGTCGGACAGGATCCGGGGCTTTTCGCCTATCTGTACAAATACCTCGATCCGCACCTGAAGATCTACCTGGAGCCGCGCCTGTCGCTCGAGCAGCAGGTGCTGACGACCTACGACGAAGACGGCAACGCGCTCACGCGTGATGAGATCAACCAGTACGGGGGTGCGATCAGCCTGGGCCGGGAGTTCGGCCTGGTGGCATCGGCGGCGGTCGGCGTCAGCCGCTTCACCGGTGACGTGAAGGTGAGGGTCGGGCCACCGGCGCAGGGCGGCTACGACTTCGATGGCGGTGAGGTTTTCGGGGTGTACTCACTCGACCGGATGGACGATCGCTACTTCCCTCGTCACGGCCTGTACGGTCGGGTGTACGTCGCGAGCTCCCAGGACTGGCTGGGCGCGGATGCGGAATACGATCAGCTCGAAACGGACGTATTCGGCGCCAGGACCTTCGGCCGCCACACGCTGGTGGGCGGGTTCCGCTATTACGAAACCTTCTCCGGTGAGGCACCGCTCTACGCTCAGTTCCGCGCAGGCGGCTTCGCGCACATGTCCGGGTATGCCCACAACGAGCTGGTGGGCTCGAATTTTTCCATGGTGCTCGGCAGTTACCGGTATCACTTTGCCGGCTCGGGACTGCTGCCGGCGTATGCCGGCTTCACGGTGGAATACGGCGGGGTCGCGGAAAGCGCGGGTGACATCTACGAGGACGGGCTGCTGAACGGCAGCGTCTTTCTCGGCTATCGATCACCCATCGGACCGCTCTACATCGGCCTGGCCGCCGCTGAAGGCGGCCGTGAGCAGTACTTCCTGCGCGTGGGTAACATCTTCGGCAGGTCGACGATCGGGCGCTAGCCTGTTACCGGGGGGCGTACCAGATCGGCGCCGTATAGCCGCGCTCCTGGATGGTCATGCGGGTGCCGGGTAGCGGCTCGGTGCCGTAGCGCGCCGCATCGTAGGCCGTCCAGCGAGGCGTGGGGATCTCCAGCACGCGCGCGTAGTAGAACGCCGCCTGCTCGGGATCGAATTCAGGATCCGTCCACACGGTGATGAGCTCGGTAGCGCCGATGGTGTTCGTGTAGGTGGCCCGCGCTACGTCCACCGAGCTGCCCACCGCCGGGACCTTGCCGTCCGTGCCGCGTTTGCGCGTATCCGGCGAGCTCCACACCACGTCGTAGACCTTTTCCTGAACCTGACCTTTGGCGTCCAGCCAGCCCTTGACCACCTGGATGCGGTCCAGGTTCGCGCCGAGCGGATCGCGCAGGGCGGCGACCAGGAAGTTCGGTGCTGCGGCGCTGCCGGGTGCGTTCGCGAGCTCGCCGCCCATGGGAACGCCCTTGGCATAGCCGACGTGTGCAGGCAGCCGGTCGTAGGCGTCTTCCGCAGTGAAGGTCCAGCCGCCGAAGAAGCGCACGACCATGCGTGAGCCCGTGGTGGCGTAGGTCTCGCGACGCTCCATGGCATCGAACAGCGCTTCACGGGTGTTGTCGGCTGCCCATACGGCAGCGTAGCCGGATGCGGCGACTTCCCAGTCCATGACCGTCACGCCGGTCTTCGGATTGCTGACGAACGTATTGGTCATCCGCTCCGCGCTCGGCTCCTGAGGCGCGGTTTTGCCGAAGAAGTTCTCCTCCTCCATGGCGGCGAGACCGGTATGCGCGTCGCTCGAGCCGATGAGTCCGAACTGATAGGGATTCGTGCCGAGCGACCTCGCGAGCTTGAGACCCGTCTTCAGCCCTTCCCGGGCATACTCGTACTGCAGCATGTCCTGGGTCTTGGCGACGGAGCCATCCAGGTTGCCCTTGTCCCAGAGCTCGAAGTTGGCGAACTCGTCATTGGGCGAGAGGTAAGGGTGGGACTCGCCCGTACCCTTGGTCTGGGTGACCTCGTACAGGCGTTCCCACTTCGCGCGCTCTGCGGCGTACTCGCGGGTCAGCTTCCTGCCGAAGGCCTCCACCGCCGGGAACATCCGGCCGTTGGAGAGATTACCGTTGTGCGCGATGGCCAGCACGTCGCCGCCGGTGGTCTGTTCGTAGTTCTCGAGCCACGCCCAGAGATCCAAGGGATTGTCGCTGCCGAGCGGCTTCATGGTGGTGAACGGCACCATCTGCGCGGCCTTGTCGGCGTTGTCCCGATAGACCACGTTCCGGTGCAGGTTGTTGCCGCCGGTGTTGGATGTCCACTCGTAACCGATGAAGGCCGTGAAGCGCCCCGGCTCGTTGGCGTCCTCAGCCGCCTTGATGGTCTTCGCCCAGGCGTTCGAATAAGCCTTGGAGCCGGGCACGGGCATGATCTCCTTCGGCAGGGTGCCCGCACCGAATCCGGTGATGATCTGGATGGCGGCCTCGGCGCCTTGCCCCGAGTGGACCATGTCGTGCCACTTCCTGCCCTGGTCGTTGGCCATGATGGAGGGATCACCGCTGAAGATCAGGGGGAAGAAACCCATACCGTCGGAGTGGTCGGCCACCACCAGAAAATCCAGCGGCCGGGAGAGTCGCACCCGCTGGCCGCTGTTGGAGGTCACCTCTTCTCCCCGCGCGAAACGATAGGCGTCGTCCGGCGTCAGCCGCGCCCCGAAGGCACCCGCATCCATGGAGAAGGATGTGTGCAGATGCGTATCACCGAAGTACACCCGGGTAGGGATGCGGCTGCTGGTGTACGGGGAGTAGTCTGGCCGCTTGGGGAAGGCGCCGCTCACCTGTTCCGGTGTCGGTGGTGCGAGTCCTGGCGGATTGCCCTCGGCTGCGGAAGTGCTGCCCGCAAGCAGCGCGAAGGCCATCGCGGCGCAGGCCGCCATCGGATTGTTGCGTGTCATCTTACCCTCCCTGGTGCACGAATGCGTGTGGTCAGAACCCGGCGGTTACGTAAAGCACGGGGCCGTAGATATCGTTGTCCAGCCTGTTTTTGGTGTCCCCGTCATCCTCGGTCACCTTGACGCTCACGTACTGGTAACCGATACCCGCGCCGAAGTGCCGAACCGGTCGCCACTCGAAGTTGGCGCGTGCAGACAGCAGCTCGCCGTCGATGTCCTGGTAGTTCAGCGAGAACCAGCCGCCGGAGAATCCGAGATAGAAGTTGTCGCCGAACTGATGGCCGGCCCGCACCAGGAGGTTGGGCAGCGGAGCGGTCACCGTCACCGACTCGGCGCCGGAGTCCACGACCACCGGCTGGCCGTTGACGGTGCCGGTCAGCGTGAAGCCGATGCCGGTGTCGATGTCGGCGATGTGCAGACCCAGGCCGACGCCGACGTGGGTCTCGCCGGTGTTGATGAAGTCCCAGTGCAGGTCGACGATGTACAGATCCAGGTCGTAGTTGGACGTGAGGGTCGCGCTGGCGTCCCACTCGATGTCGCCGAAGTTGCCGTCTTCGGTTGCCGTCTCCGAGCCGCTGGAATCGAAGCTGGAGTAGCTCACGTCCAGCCCCCAGCTATCGAAGAACTGCCAGGACAGGCCGGCGTACAGCGTGCTCGACTTGTCGTCCAGGCCGAGATCGGAAAAATCCAGCGTGCGTTTCGGCCGGTCTTCCCGGGTGGAGGAGAGGGACACATCCGCCTTCTGCTCCATGCCACCCAGACGGAAGGTCAGGGTGTCGCCGAAGTAGGGTCTGTCGGCGAGGGCCTGGGCGGCGGGCAGGGCGAAGAGCATTGGGATCAACATCCGTGTAAGCGTCATCAGAGGTCATCTCCAGTCTGGGGGACGTCCATTCTGCCACCGAAAGCGGCGAGGCGCGCTATGGGGACTTCACGTACCCGGGACGTCAGCCCCGGGCGCGCAGCGCCAGGTAGCCGCCGACGATGATGGCGGTCCCGCCCAGCACGGCGGAGACGTTCGGCACCTCGCCGAACAGCAGGAATGCGGCCAGTGCCGCCCAGATCAGGTTGGTGTACTCGAGCGGGGCGATGGCACCGGCGGGCGCATACCGGTAGGCCAGCACCACGCTGAAGTGAATGGCGCCGCCGCAGGTGCCTGCGACCAGAAACCAGAGCCAGTCGGCGGTGGCGGGCGGCACCCATTCGTCAATTGTCAGAACCAGCGCGATGAGGCCGCTCAGGGGCAGCGTGTAGAAGAGCATCACGGCCGGATTCTCGCGGGTGGCGAGCTGGCGGTTGGACAGGGACAGCAGCGCCCAGCAGAGCGCCGAGGCGAGCACGGACATCGCCCCCAGAGCGGGGCCGGACAGGGGCTCGTCGAGACGGATACCCGGCACCCCGGGACCGATCATCAGCAGCACGCCGCCGAAGGCGGCGCCCACCCCGAGCCAGCGGTGCAGGCCGATGTGCTCGCCCAGCAGGGGTCGTGCCAGCAGCACGATGAGCACCGGCGAGATGTAGGCGAGCAGCACCGCGGTCAGCAGTGGCAGCTCGGAGAGGGAATAGAAGAATCCGAAGTTGGCGCCCGCTGCGAGCAGCCCGCGATAACACTGCCAGCCCCAGCGGGGTGTGAGCAGCGAGCGGAGCCCACCCTGCAGGTGACAGAACGCGAGCACCAGCGGCAGCGACAGGACGATCCGCAGCAGCACGATCTGCGCAGTGCCGTAGCTGCCGGCAACGGCCTTCACCGCCACGTCGACACAGGCGGCCATGAACATGGCCACGCACATCCAGGTGGCGCCGAGGCGCAGGCTGTCGGTTTGCGGGTGCAACGGGTAGCCGGTGATTCAGTTGGGCCCGTGCGCCAGGTCGTCGAGGATCGGGCAGTCGGGGCGCGCGTCGCCGTGGCAGTGTTCCGCCAGATGTTTGAGGGTGTCGCGCATGGCGGCAAGCGCCGCCATCCGGACCTCGATCTCCCGGACCTTCTCCGTGGCGATGCGCTTCACGTCGGCCGATGCCCGGTGCCGGTCGTCGTAGAGGGAAAGCAGCTCCCGGCATTCGTCGATGGAGAACCCCAGGCTCCTCGCCCGCTGCAGGAACGCCAGCCGGTGAAGGTGCCGTTCGCCGTAGCTGCGGTAGCCGTTGCCGCCGCGCTCGGCGCTCACCAGGCCGATGTCCTCGTAGTAGCGGATGGTTTTCGCGGGCAGGCCCGTGGCCTTCGCCGCTTCGCCGATGTTCATGGTGCTTCCTCTTTCAGAGCTCGACGCGCCGTAATCGCAACGCGTTGCCGATCACGGACACCGAGGACAGGCTCATGGCCAGTGCCGCCAGCATGGGCGAAAGCAGCATGCCTGTCAGCGGGTAGAGCACGCCGGCGGCAATCGGTACACCCGCCGCGTTGTAGACGAACGCGAAGAACAGGTTCTGCTTGATGTTTTTCAGTGCCGCCCGGGACAGATGCCGGGCCCGGACGATGCCCTCGAGATCGCCTTTCAGCAGCGTGATGCCGGCGCTCTCCAGCGCCACGTCGGCGCCCGTGCCCATGGCGATGCCCACATCCGCGGCGGCCAGTGCCGGCGCGTCGTTGATGCCATCGCCTGCCATGGCCACGGTGTGCCCGTCACGCCGCAGCCCGTCGATCAGGTCCTTCTTGCCCTCCGGCAGCACACCGGCATGGACGCCGTCGATCCCGAGCGCCTCGGCGACCGAGCGGGCGGTTCGGGCATTGTCCCCCGTGGCCATGATCACGGTCAGTCCTGCCGCGTGCAGGGCGTCGATGGCCGACTTCGCGGAGGCCTTGATGGGATCCGCCACCGCGATGAGCCCGGCCGGGGCACCGTCGATCCCCAGCAGCATGACGGTCCTGCCGCCCTCCCGCAGCGTGTCGGCCCGGGCGTCCAGATCGGCGAACTCGATGTCCAGCTCCTCGAAGAGCAGGGTATTGCCGAGGGCAATGCGCCGGCCACCTACCGAGCCGGTGACGCCCTTGCCGTTGATGCTGGAGAAATCCGCCGCCTCCTCGAGGGCGACGTTCCGGGACCGGGCCCCGGCGACGATGGCTTCCGCGAGTGGGTGCTCGGAGCCGCGTTCCAGCGACGCGGCCACCCCCAGCAGGTCGTCCTCGTCGAAGCCGTCGAGCGCCACCACGTCGGTGAGCTCAGGGTGACCCTCGGTCAGTGTGCCCGTCTTGTCCACCACCAGCGTGTCCACCCGCGCCATGCGCTCGAGCGCCGTGGCGTCGCGGATCAGCACGCCCGCCTGGGCGCCGCGGCCGGTGGCGGTCATGATGGACATGGGTGTGGCGAGGCCGAGAGCACAGGGGCAGGCGATGATCAGCACCGTGACCGCTGAGATCAGGGCGAAGATCAGGGCCGGCTCCGGGCCGATGGCGAGCCAGACACCGGAGGCGATCACGGCCACGGCGACCACCGCGGGCACGAAGATGGCGGCCACCCGGTCGGCCAGGCCCTGGATGGGTGCTCTGGAACGCTGGGCCGAGCTCACCAGGTCGACGATGCGCGCCAGCACCGTGTCGCCGCCGACGTGGGAGGCTTCCATCACCAGCGTGCCCTGACGGTTGAGCGTGCCGCCGGTCAGGGCGTCGCCGGCCGACTTCTCCACCGGAATGGACTCGCCGGTCACCATGCTCTCGTCCACGGAGGAATGGCCGTCGAGCACCGTGCCATCCACGGGCACGCTGTCCCCGGGCCGCACCCGCAGCCGGTCGCCGGCGAGGATGTTGGCCAGAGGCGCGTCGTACTCATCGCCGTCCGGCGTGATCCGTCGAGCCGTCTTCGGTGCCAGGTCCAGCAATGCGCGGATGGCGTCGCCCGTCCGCTCCCGGGCCTTGAGCTCGAGCACCTGGCCGAGAAAGATCAGGGCAATGATGACCACGGCCGCCTCGTAGTAGACGGGCACGTGACCGCCGTGGGCCCGTACCTCGGCGGGAAACAGGCCCGGCAGGAAGGTGGCGATCACGCTGTAGCCGTAGGCCGCGCCGACCCCGAGCATGATGAGCGTCCACATGTTGAGGTGACGGGTCTTCACGGATGTCCAGCCGCGGTGGAAGAAGGGCAACGCCGCCCAGAGCACCACGGGCGTGGCCAGTGCGAATTCCAGATAGACGGCGATCCTTTCTCCGAGCCAGTCCCGTGCAGGCAGCCCGAACATCGGTCCCATGGCCAGAATCAGCAGGGGTACCGCGGCGGCGGTACTCACCCAGAAGCGGCGGCTGAAGTCGACGAGCTCCGGATTCGGACCGGAGTCACCTCCCGCCGAGACCGGCTCCAGCGCCATGCCGCAGATGGGGCAGCTCCCCGGCTCGTCGCGGACGATCTCCGGATGCATCGGGCACGTGTAGGTGGCGGCGGCATGCTCCGGTTCCGGCTGGTCCTCGTGCCGCCCGGAGGCGTAGAACCACGGGTCCTCCACGAAACGTTCCCGGCACCGCTCGCTGCAGAAGTGCCAGGTTTCCCCCGCGTAGGAGTGGCTCGGTTTGCCGGCCGCCAGGTCGACGGTCATGCCGCACACCGGATCTATGGCGGTGGCGCCGCCGGCGTCCGACTCTCCGCTGCGGGGATGATGATGGTGATCGTGGGGATCGTGATGGCAGCCACTCATGGTCAGGCTCCAGGTTTCTTGCACTGGATCCGAACGTTACACCTTCCAGCAACTGGAAGGTCAAGGGCTGCGGCTTCGCAGCAGGCTCAGTGCCGGTGGAGACGCACCGGCAGGGCGCGGATGCCGCGGATGAAGTTGGACTTCAGCCGTTTCTCCGGGCCCGTCACCTCGATGGCGTGAAAGCGGGACACGATTTCCTCCCACAGCACCCGAAGCTGCATCTCCGCCAGCCGGTTGCCCATGCAGCGATGGATACCGAAGCCGAAGGAGACGTGCTTGCGGGCATCGGGCCGGTCGATGATCAGTCGGTCCGCATCCGGGTGCGCCGCCTCGTCACGATTGCCGGAGATGTACCAGAGCACCACCTTCTCGCCGGCCTTCATCTGCCGGCCCTCGAAGGTGAAGTCCTGCTTCAGCGTGCGGCGCATGTGCAGCACGGGCGTCTGCCAGCGGACGATCTCGGAGACCATGTTAGGGATCACGTCGGGATTCGCGCGGAGCTTGTCGTACTCTTCCGGGAATCTATTCAGCGCCAGCACACCGCCGGAGATGGAGTTGCGGGTGGTGTCGTTGCCGCCGACGATCAGCAGCATGATGTTGCCGAGGAACTCCAGCGGCCGGTTGATCATGTCACGGGTTTCCTCACCGTGGGCGAGCATGGTGATCAGATCGTTGCGTTGCTGCGGATCGGCAGCCGCTCGCTCGGCCCACAGCCCCATGAACGTGGTGGCCATGTCGTTCAGGCCCGCCTGCACCTCCTCCATGCTGAAGCCCTCGTCCATGCCGGTGGTCTCCGGTGAGCCGATGGAGATGTCGGACCAGTAGGTGAGCTTGCGGCGGTCCTCGAAGGGGAAGTCGAAAAGCGTGGCCAGCATGCGGGTGGTGAGCTCGATCGAGACCCGGTCCACCCAGTCGAACTCGACGCCGTCGGCGGGCAGGTTGTCGAGGATGTCCGTGACGTGGCCGCGGATCACGGGCTCGAGCAGCATGAGATTCCGCGGCGCCACCACCGGCGCCACGGTCTTGCGCTGCTGGTCGTGCTTGGGCGGGTCCATGGCGATGAAGTTCTCGATGTACTGGTCGTTCGGGCTGTCGCCGATGGCGATGGTGGGGAACGAGGAGAACACCGCGTGATTACCCTCCACCGCGACGATGTCCTTGTGCGTGGTGATGGACCAGTAGGGCCCGAAGGGGCTCTCCGGCGTGTAGTGCACCGGGTCTTCGGCACGCAGACGCTCGAAGTACGGCCGCCAGGCATCGAGCTGGTAGAGGCGGCTGTCGCTCACGTCGAGTCGCTCGAGCGGCGTGGTCCAGGGGTCCGGTAAATCGGTGGCGACCGGTACGCGTTCGGAATCGGACATGCCTGCTCGCGTCATGATTCGATGATCAAAGATCGCACTTCCCGGTCCGCCGCTCAACCTCCGGTAGTCCGCTCACGATAGCAGTTATCGATCGGTGGCCAGGTCATGTCATTCACTGATCTCCACACATGAGCGGATCTCGCTGACGTAGATCCAGCCGGCCGACGGCTGTCCGGTGCGTGCATGCTCGCGGATCAATGCGACCGCCTCCGCGGTCTGGGTTTCGTCGGCGCAAACCAGCTCGAGCTTGACCTCGGTGATGACCTTCTTGCCGATCTCGACGGAATAGCGCTGCTCCTGGCTGTCGAGAGCCTGCAGCAGGCCCTCCACATCGATCACGGTCATCTGCCGGAAGCCGGCGTCATAGAGCGCACCCACCACATCCGCGATGCGGTTGCGATGCACATAGGCTTTGATTTCGCGATAGTTCATGAAGCATCTCCGGCGTAGCGGATGCCACGGGTTTCGATCCATTCGTAGATGACGGGCAACAGAACGAGTGTCAGCAGGGTCGAGGTGATGAGCCCGCCGACGACCACGGACGCCAGCGGTCGCTGAGTCTCCGCACCCACCCCGGAGGAAAACAGCATCGGCACCAGACCGAGGATGGCCACGCTGGCCGTCATCAGCACCGGCCGCAGCCGCAGCTCGGCACCCCGGCGCACGGCCTCGCCCACGGCAAGCCCGCTCTCGCGCAGCTCATTGATGAAGCTCACCAGCACGATCCCATTCAGCATGGCGACACCGAATACCGCAATGAAGCCGATGGCGGAAGGCACCGAGACGTACTGACCGCTGATGAACAGGGCGACAAGGCCGCCGATGGTGGCGAACGGTACGTTGGCGATGATCATCACGGCGTACTTAACCGAGTTGAATGCCGTATAGAGCAACACGAAGATGAAGAAGATCGTCAGGGGGACGATCACCGACAGCCGTGCGAGCGCTCGCTGCTGGTTCTCAAACGCACCACCCCACTCGATCCAGTATCCCGGTGGCAGGTCGATCTCTGCCTCGATGGCCGAGTTGGCGTCGCTCACGAAACCATCGACATCGCGGCCGCGCACGTCCATCTGGATGACCGCGTAGCGCTGCAGCTGCTCGCGGCGCACGAACGAGTAGCCTTCAGCAATCTCGATATCGGCAACCGCAGACAGCGGCACGATGGCGCCGTTCCCCGTTTTGATGGGAATACGCTGGATCGCCTGCAACGATTCCTTCGAGCTGTCGTCGAGGCGTGCCGTGATGTCGAATCGGCGTACGCGGTCGATCAGCGTCGAAACGGGTTCGTTGCCGATGCCCGTGCGCACGACATCGAGCACGTCGTCGGCGTTGAGGCCATAGCGAGCGAGCTGCTGACGGTTCACCTGTATGCGGATCTGCGGCTTACCGGCGTTGGCCTCCAGTGACAGATCCGCGACTCCGGGTACGTTGGCAATGGTGCCTTTGATCTTCTGGCTTAATCGCTCCAGCTCATCCAGTTCCGGGCCATAGATCTTCGCGGCCAGCGTGGCCCGCACCCCGGAGATCAGCTCCTCGACGCGCATCTGAATGGGCTGCGTGAAAGCGACTACGGCGGTTGGTGCCACCGTCTCGAGCGTTTCCCGCATGGCTTCCGCCAGCTCGCCGATGTCCCGGTTGCTGGTCCACTCGCTTTCCGGCAGGAGTTCGGTGTAGATCTCCATGTAGTTGACGTCTGCGGTCTCGCCCTTCTCGGCCCGGCCGATCATGGCCACCGTAGTGACAACCTCCGGAAACTCGGACAGCGCGTTTTCGATGTCTTTCGATACTGCGATGGATTGCTCCAGCGATGCAGACGGAATCGATGTGACCCGCCACATGATCGAGCCTTCCTCGAGTTGCGGCATGAACTCTTTGCCGAGCAGAGGAAACAGTGCGAGGCTTGCGACCAGCAGTCCTGCAGCGCCGCCGACCACGGCCCGCTTGTTGGCCAGCGACCAGGACAGCAGCGGCAGATATCGGCGCTTGATCACCCGCACCAGCCAGGTATCCCGTTCCTCCTTGGGCTTCAAGATGATGGCCGCGAGCACAGGTATCAGGGTCAGTGTCAGCAGCAGCGAGCCGGCCATGGCGAAGCTGATATTGAATGCCATGGGTTTGAACAGCTTGCCCTCCAGACCCTCGAGGGCAAAGAGCGGCAGGAAGACCACGATGATGATGAGAATGGCAAAGGCGATGGGATTGGCGACCTCTCGGGCGGCGGTCAGCACCGCGGCCGTTCGGTCCACCGGGCCGCCCTCGGCGCGTCGCTCAGCCAGGATCCGAAACGCGTTCTCCACCATCACCACCGCGCCATCGACCATCATGCCGATGCCCACGGCGAGCCCGGCGAGCGACATCAGGTTGGCCGACAGGCCAGCTTCGTTCATGAAGATGAAGGCGATGAGCATGGCTAGCGGCAGGGCGGCGATCACCACCAGGGCCGAACGGATCTCGCCGAGGAACAGGAACAGGACAATGCCGACCAGTAGCGATCCTTCGACCAGCGCCCTGACGGCGGTGGACACGGCCTCATCGACCAGATCGGTGCGCTCGTACACCGTTCGCAGCGTCACCCCATCGGGGAGGGCCGATCGGACGATGTCGACCTTCTCCTTGACCGCTTCCACCACGTTGGCGGCGTTTTCTCCGATGCGGGAGAGGGCCATACCGAGCACCACCTCCTTGCCGTCCCGGGTCACGGCGCCGAATCGCAGCCCACCGGCTTCCTGGATGCGGGCGATGTCCCGGAGGTAAACGGGCGTGCCGTCCACCACCTTGACCACCATGGCACCGATGTCGTGTGCGTTTGCGACCAGTCCGAGACCACGCACCAGAAACTGCTCGGCGCCGATGTTCACGTACTGACCACCCACCTGGCGGTTGTTCGCCTCGATGACACTCATCACGTCCGAGTAGGTGAGGTCGTACTTGATCAGGCTGAGCGGGTCGATGACGACCTGGAACTGCCGTTCCTGACCGCCCCAGGACATCACGTCGTCGACCCCCGGTGCGGTACGCAGCATCAGCCGCACGCTCCAGTCCTGCAGCGTCCGCAGGTCCATGTCGCTGATGCCGGCATTGAGCTGCTCGTCCGCTCGCTCCAGGGTGTACCAGAACACCTGTCCGAGGCCTGACGTGTTGGGGCCCATCTCCGGGGTACCGTATCCTTCCGGCAGGCGGTCGCCCACCTCCTGCAACCGTTCCATGACCAGCCGGCGGGCGAAGTAGATGTCCATGTCGTCTTCGAAGTAGACAGCCACATAGGACAGACCAAACAGGCTCACCGAGCGGATCTGCTGGACGTTCGGCAGGCCGGCCATTCCGGACTCCACGGGGAAGGTGAGGAGCTGCTCCACGTCCTCCGCCGCGAGTCCCGGCGACTCGGTGTAGATGTTCACCTGCACCGGGGTGACGTCCGGGAAGGCGTCGATGGGTACCGAAACGACGGCGCGCCAGCCGAGAAAGGCGACGGTGCCGAACGCGATCAGCACCAGAAACTTATAACGTAAGGACGCTTCGACGAGTTTTTCCAGCATGTCGCCTCCTAGTGCGCGTGGCCTTCGCCAAGGGAAGACTTCAGGAGGAGCGACTTCAGATGAAACACGCCGGTGACGGCAATTGGATCATTGTCGCTGAGACCCTCACGTACGACGGTCCAGCCACCGACGGTCGGGCCGGGCACGATAACCTGGGGATGCAGTTCGTTCTCACCTTCCAGCACGAACACCGTTGGTTGCCCATCGATCATGGTCAGCGCTGCGTTCGGCACTGCGAGGACGGGATCGCTGCTGCCGGTGGTGAGCTCGACTTCCACGAATTGGCCCGGATGCAGACGATCGAGGCGGTTGTCGACCTCGATCCGAATCCTTTGAGTACGCGTCGTCTCATCCAGATTGTGGTGGCGCTGAATCACCGAGCCGTCGAGCCAGGTGGTGCGATCGAGGCTGACGCGTGCGCGCGTACCGGCGGCAACCTCGGGGGCTGACCCCGGCGCCGTTTGTGCCTCGATCCATACGACGCGTTCGTCGCTGATGTCGATCAGTATCCGACCAGGTTCGATGAGCTCGCCGACAATAAAATCGTCGCTCAATACCGTGCCGGCCATAGGCGCCAGCAGCTCGAACGAGCCGTCTGCCTTGCTGGCATCTCCGGCGCTCATCAGTGCCGCCGCCTGTGACTGTGTCATGCCGTAGGCGAGCACCGTGGCGAACGCCTGCTGCTGGGAGACCTGCGCTTCCGTGTAGCGTCGTTCTGAAACCGCAGCCCGCCCGAGCGATTTCACCCGCTGCCACTCGCGGTCGGCGACGATCAACGCACCCTGGGCTTCCGCCATGGCCACACTCGACAGGGTGACCAGCGGCTGATCTATCTCTACCCGGTCGCCGAGCTTGACGTGGCGAGCCATCACCTGAGCGGTGATGCGTGGCGTCACGCGGGACGATTGATACGCATTGACCACGACCTCACCAGGTACACGGAGCGTTTCCTCGAGCGCGCGCAGTGCCACTCGATCGATGGCGACACCTGCCTCTCGCCGCTCGTCGGCAGTCAGCTCGACTGCCCCCGCAGCTTCCTCGCGTTCGTGGTCGCCGTGGCCGCCCTCCGCAGCCTGAACCTGACCGGCCGAAAGCGCCAGCACAGCCAGGCACAGCGCCCAGTACTTCCAGTTCCCGTTCATGAACGTCTCCATCAATCTTGGTTGTCTCGTCATGGCGTAATTCCCAGCCAGGCATCCAAACTGCCCGAGGCCTGCAGCCATTCGAACCAGGCTTGCCACAGGGCGAATCTGAGATCGAGGGCGCTGTCGCGCACATCAAGGGTCTGCTGCAGCTGCACCAGGTAGTCGGTGGTGCTGAGCTCACCCGCTTCCCACAGGCGCCGCAGCAGATCCGTCTGGCGTCTCAAGCTCAACTGCCCCGTGCGCTCCCAGTCGACCCAGGCGGCGTTCGACAGCTGGTAGCGTTCGGCGGCGCTCACCAGCCGCGCGTAGGCGCGCTGCAGCACATCGTCCGCAAGTCGTTGTGCCAGGTCATGCTCGGCAGCCGCAGCGTCCACCTCGTAGCGATAGCGGTTGCGAATGTAGAGTGGCATCGACAGCGTCAACCCCACCAGGTTCTTGCCACCTTCCTGTCCGCCGGACAGGCTGACGGTGGGGTCCGGGCGTTGCTCGCGGCGCCTCAGCTCGATCAGGTCCTCCGCGGCGGCGGCGCGACGGCGCGCCGCCTGCACTTCCGGCAGCTCGAGGACCATGTCCTCCAGATTCGACCGTTCACCCGGCAGCTCGGGAAGCTCGGCGGGCACATTGGGCCACGCTGCTGGTTCCGAGCGCGGCGTGATGTTGCGCACCGCCTGCCGGGAGGCGGCCAGCTCTGCGGCTGCGGTCGCGAGTTCGATGCGGGCCTGGCTGAACGCAAGAAGCGCCAGATCCAGCTCAACCTGCGTCAGATCGCCGGCATCGAACCGTCGCTGCGCCAGGGCGGCGAAGTCGCTCATCAGATCTGAACGGGTCCGGGCCAGAGTGCCTCTATCCGCGCTGGTCTGATGGAGCGCGAGCCCCTCGAGCAGCTCGGTCATGATGGCCCAGCGTACAGCGCGGTACTCGGCCTCGGCGCTCAGTCGCCCGGACTCGGCAACGGCGGTTCGGGCGGAGCGCTTGCCAGCCCAATCGACGGTCTGGGCTATCTCGACGGCTCGGGTATCGGACTCGGCGTTTTCGGCTCGAAGCCCGATTTCCGGGTTGTACAAGGGTCGGGCGGCCGCAGACTTAAATGCAGTTGCAGCATTCAGAGCTGCTCGGGCAGCCAGCACCTGGGGGTTGTCTTCGACCACTGTTTCGACGAACACGCTCAGCGCCGGTAGGGTCGGAGGGGTGTATGGGGAGTCTGCCGCACCGCACGCCTGAGCAGTCCAGAATAGGCTAGCCAGCGGCAGCACGAGCGCTCGAATATGTCTCGTCATGTTGTTGTTCCAGAGTTAACCGCCGGTGCAGAACGCACCGGATGATGACTAACGGGTCAGGTGACTGTTGTCAGGAAGGGTTTTTGGGAGGTCGGACAGGTGGACTGAAGGCGAGGCTGTCGGCACTGACTGAAACAAGGCGTTTGACGGGACGCAATCCGACCGGGTCGGAGGTTAAAGGAGTACCTGGATCAGCCATCACATGGCCGTGGCAGCAATGATCATCATGCTGTCTATCAGTGGAATCTGCCTGCGCATCTAGCACGATCGATGCAGAAGCCTCGACAACCTGATCCGCGGAAAGGCTGTGTGCATCAGGTAACTCAATCTCGGCGGCGACACCGACGCTCGTGAGCAGAATGCACAGCGCGGTGAGTCGGATGATGAGCCGATGCAGCATTGGGTTCTACCCTGCGCTCGCGTTCATGTGTGCCGAATGCTGAGCGTGATCGGGTCTGGGTGCTCTGTCTTCTGCCAGTTCGGTAACGGCAAGGCGAATCACATGCACCGCGGCACTGATGTTCAATGCGGCGATGATGGCGGCCACGATCAGGTCCGGCCATCTGGTGGCGGTGGCGAAGACGCCACCGGCGGCTGCGATGACGGCGAGATTCCCCAAGGCATCGTTGCGACTGCACAGCCAGATGGAGCGCATGTTGCTGTCACCCTGCCGGAAGCGGTAGAGCAGGGCGGCAACCGCCACGTTGGCGGTGAGTGCCAGCAGCGCGATACCTCCCATGACGCCCGCATCCGGAGCGCTACCTGTTAAGGCCCGATGGACAGCGCTGCCAATCACCCAGCAGCCAAACGCCGCCATCGTTGCGCCTTTGATGAAAGTCGCCTTTGCCCGTGCCGTGATCACCATGCCGACGACGAACAAGCTGATCGTGTAGTTGGCGGAATCCGCCAGAAAATCCAACGCATCGGCCTGCAGTGAGATGGAATCCCCGATAAAGCTCGCCACGACTTCGACGCCGAACATGGCGCCGTTCACGATCAAAGCAACCCACAAGACGCGCTGAAAAGTGGTGTCGTCGGAGTGCGGGATGTCGTTCGCGCAATCGGTGCAACCGGGCATCAGTCGGCTTCCTCGAGGGATGTAGGCTCGATCACATGAGCCATCATGTCGTCGATGATGCACTGAATGTGCTGGTCGAGTGCGGAGTAGTAGATCTGTTTGCCTCGCCGTTCAGCGCGAAGGACCCGTGCGGCCCGCAGGAGCCTGAGATGATGACTGACCAGTGATGGCGAAACGTTCAGCTCCGCCGCCACTTCGCCCACACTGATGGGTTGTTTGAGGCAGGTCAGGATGATTTTCAGGCGTGTCGGATCACCCATGAGCCGGAAGAGGTCAGCGACATGAGCAACCTGAGCTTCCGAAGGACCTGAGTTGATGTCTTCAACTACATTTCGCATGTTCATGGCGTAAACGTATGAATGAATGTTCGAATGTTCATGCGTAATTCCGCTGCTGTCAATGTCGGAGGTGGCAGATTTACATGGTCACCAAGCAATCCACAGCTAGCGGGCCGATACGCGGATTGCTGCCCGCACACGAAAATGACCGCTCCAGCTTACGGCAATGGCCGGCCGACTCCCGCTCGACGTAGCGTGTCTTCATCGACTCCGCGACCCGCGCAACAGTCCGCCAGTTGACCATCGATGACGACCGCTGGTAGAGATTGAACGCCCAGAGTACGGGCGCGTTTAGTAACAGCGCTGTCCTGCATATCGAGTACGCTGACCTCGCATGATGGGCAGGCGATGCTGTGAACCAGGTCAACGGTCTCCTGGCATACCGAGCATCCGGCACTGAATATCTCGATATGTCGTTTGTTAGCCATGGTGGGCTCCTTGGTTGATTGATGAATATTGTTTCTGAGGACTACCTGGCCACAGATTCCAGAGCGCAGCGCCGAGCAGCAGTCCCGCCCCGGTATACATGGCGAGATCGGTCTCAAGTACAAATTTCCCTGTCAGGACTGCTCCGGCTCCGAGCGCACCTAGCGCCAGTGGACCGTAGCCACGTCTCGCTTCCGCCCGATAGGCGAGAGCCCACAGCGTGATTGCCAAAAAGACTGTCAGCGTAGGCAGCAGGTAGGGCGTGTAGTCAACGAAATTGATTCCGATCGAACCCAGCACCGCGGTATACGCTGGCCAGCAGAGCGGGCAGGTGAGCTTCGGCAGCACTGCAACGCCGACGCTGGGAAGGGCAGCAAGACCCCATCGCTTAGTGCTGGGGTGTGATGTTGGTCTCGCATCACCCACGACACTGCGCTTGCGTCTGCATCGGAGGGCACGGTACGTCTCCGAAGGAGCAAAACACGCAACAGTCGCCCGCGAGAGGGCGGAGTAGCGCACCGCATCTCGCACAGTCGTAGAAAAACTGGCAGGCATCAGTCGGCATTGTTTCCTTGCACACGTATTCACACTCAGGGCAAGTGATAGTGGAATAAATTTCGCAGGTACTCTTCATGCGCTTAGACTAGTATCTGTAGTGACTACAGATGCAAGGGGCATTCATGCCATGTCAGACATCAGAATGATGATCGGCAAGGTGGCCGAACAGACGGGTTGCAAAGTGGAAACCATCCGCTTCTATGAGAAGGAGCGATTACTACCCGAACCCGACCGCTCGGAAGGTGGGAACAGGCTATATTCCACCGATATGGTCGAACGCCTTTTCTTCATCCGTCGCTGCCGAGAACTCGGTTTTACTATGGATGAGATTCGCCAGCTTCTGTCACTCGTCGATCGAGAGCAGGTATCGTGTGATCGTGTGAAAGATATTGCCGACACTCATCTGGCAGATGTTCGGGCCAAAATTTCCGATCTTCGAAGAATGGAACGCACATTACAGCGGCTGTCTGACGAGTGCCCTGGCGGTCCGATGCCCGCATGCCCCATCCTCCGGTCGCTTCGGGCGAGATGAGCACGATGCTGGCGTCATTCACGCGACGCACCAGATAGAGGGTGCGGCGCTCGAGTTGAGCGAACCAACCCTCGACGGTATTGAGCCAAGACGCACTGGTGGGGGTGAAGTGGAAGTGGATGTAGGGCCTGGCCTCCAGCCAATCGCAAATCTCCTTCGTCTAATACGCGCTGTGATTGTCGAGGATGATGTGCAGCGTTGCCTCCGACGGTCGCGGTTGAGCAGAACCAGAACGGCAATCACCGGCTACGCCGTCCATCCGGAACGGCAGCAGAATGCCGTGCGCCGCGGCACCCAGTCCTTGCAGGCGCGCTCTAGTCGCTGTTGCTTCGCGTTCGGCTGCGTGCGCTGATATGGGGCGGCCCATACTGCTTCGGACGGATGGACACCACCGGCTCCGGGGCCGGGTGGGCGTAGCGATGGATCCAGCGCTTACCGGGTGGCCCGTGGCGGTGAGGGACCTCCTGCCACGGTGAGCCGTGGCGGGCATCCGATGGCAACCCGGTTGGAGCGGCCGCCACCGGCACCACGGCGAGCAGTGTCGTCAGCGCGAGCCCGACCAGGCCGGCCCGCAGTTCTCGGTTGATACCTGTATTCATGATTCGATCCTCCTGTTAGCGGGTACTTCTGACCCGAATGCAAAAAAAACGTGGGTTCTAACCGGTTCCTGAACCTCATAGACCGCCTTCCTCATGATCTGCGGTGGACTGCACATCACCTCGCCCCGATACCGGGGCCGGCAGGTCACGTCCGCGCCAAAACGAAAAGATGGCTGGGAACACGATCAGCACCAGAATCAAGGCAGATCCCACGCCGCCGAGCATGGGGGCCGCGATGCGTTTCATGACATCGGCGCCGCTGCCCGTGCTGTACATAATTGGGACCAACCCCATAAACAGCGCGAGCCCGGTCATCAGCATGGGCCGGATGCGGTGGCTGGCGCCCACGGCAATGGCCGCGCTGAGATCGGTCCGGCTGTGGATCAGACCTTCCTCGCGGTACTCTCGCCAGGCGAGGTCGAGGTAGAGCATCATCAGGAGCCCCAACTCCACCGCGAGGCCGGCCACCGCGATCATCCCGACCGCCACGGCGACGCTGAGGTTGTAGTCGAGGGCCGCGAGCAGCCAGACGCTGCCGATCAGCGAGAACGGCAAGGCCGTCATCACCACCAGAGTTTCGGTCAGCGACTTCCGGTGCATGAAAAGCATGAAGAAGATCACGAAGAGGGTGAGCGGCACGAGCACGCTCAGGCGCGCTTTGGCCCGCTCGAAGTAGGTGAACTGGCCTGCCCAGTCGATGCGATAGCCGGCCGGGATGTCGACCGTCTCCGCCACCACGTCGCGGGCGAGCGCCACGTAGTCGGCGATACCAATGGCGTCACCGACGTCCACGAACACGAAGCTGACGAGCTGACCATCCTCGTTCCGAAGCATGGGTGCTCCGGTGCGAAATCGGATGTCCGCCACCTGGGTAATCGGAATCTGGGCACCGTTCGCGGCGGTGACGAACACCCGTTCGAGCGCCTCGAGGTTGTCGCGGTACTCGCGGGCATAGCGCACCAGAATGCCGTAGCGCTCCCGGCCTTCGACGGTCTCGCCGACCCGGGCGCCGCCGATTGCCGCCTCAATCACGGTTTGCACGTCGCTCACGTTCAATCCGAAGCGAGCCGCCGCGTCGCGGTCGACGTCGAAGTCCAGAAAGTAGCCGCCGGTGGCGCGCTCGGCAAAGGCGCTGCGGGTGTACGGCGCGGTACGTTCGTCCTCGAGCAGCGCCCGCTCGATCTCGACGGCGGTCGACTCGATGGTACCGAGCTCCGGGCCGAACACCTTGATGCCGAGTGACGAGCGGATACCGGTGGCGAGCATCTCGGTGCGCGTCTGGATCGGCATCCACCAGATGTTCGGCATGCCGGGAAAGCGCATGGCGGCGTCCATCTCGCCGATCAGCTTGTCCCAGGTCATGCCCTCACGCCATTCGCTCTCCGGCTTCAGCATGATGTTGGTCTCGATCATGGACAGCGGCGCCGGGTCGGTGGGGCTGGTGCTACGACCTACCTTGCCGAACACGCGCTCCACTTCAGGGAACCTCATGAGCTCGCGGTCCATGGTCTGCATGACGCGGGTGGCTTCGGCCATGGAGATGCCAGACAGCGCGGTGGGCATGTAGAGGATGCTGCCTTCGTTGAGAGGCGGCATGAACTCGCTGCCGAGGCTGCGGTAGACGGGGACCGTCGCCGCCAAGGAGAGCAGGGCGCCGATGACTACCGGCCAGCGCCAATGCACGGCGAATCGCACGATCGGCATGTAGGCGGCTTTGAGCATGCGCGTGAGCCAGTGGTCATCGCCCCGGATGCGGCCCTTGATGAACAGCACCGCCAACGCCGGGATGAGCGTCACCGACAGTAAGGCGGCGAAGAACATCGAGTAGGTCTTGGTGAAGGCCAGGGGCTTGAACAGGCGACCCTCGGTGCCTTCGAGCGCAAACACCGGCACGAACGACACGGTGATGATCAGGAGCGAGAAGAAGATACTGGGTCCCACCTCCTGCATCGCTTCGATGATCGCCCGGGTGCGCGATTCGCCGGTGAGGTGGGAATCGCCCTGGAGGCGCTTGTGGATGTTGTCGATGATGACGATGGCGGCGTCCACCATGGCACCGATCGCGACAGCGATCCCACCGAGCGACATGATGTTGGCGGTCAACCCCTGGTAAAACATGGGGATGAACGACAGCAGGATGGCGACAGGCAACGTCAGAATCGCCACGAAGGCGGAGCGCACGTGCAGCAGGAACGCACCGATCACCAACGAGACGATCAGCATCTCCTCGATCAGAGTGCTCCGCAGGGTGTCGATGGCCCGTTCGATCAGGCTCGAACGATCGTAGACCGGCACGATCTCGACTCCGGACGGTAGGCTTGCGCGCAGTACGTCGAGACGCTGCTTGACCCGGTCGATGACGTCGAGCGCGTTCTCGCCATAACGCATCACCACGACGCCGCCGACGGTGATCCCTTCACCGTTCAGATCGGCCTGGCCACGGGCCATCACCGGGCCGAGACTCACCGACGCGACGTCCGCGACCCGAATGGGTACGCCGCCATCGCCGAGGCCGATCACGACCTTCTCGAGGTCGTCGACGGACTTGACGTAGCCGCGGCCGCGGATGAATTGCTCATGACCGGCCACCTCGAGCACCCTGCCGCCAACGTCGTTGTTGGAGGCGCGCACGGCGTCCATCACCTTCTGAAGCGGGATGTCGTACGAGGCCAGCTTGTTCGGGTCGACGTTGATCTGGTATTCCTTGACGAAGCCGCCCACCGAGGCGACCTCGGCGACGCCTTCCACGGCTTCGAGCGCGTAACGCAGGTTGAAGTCCTGGAAACTTCGAAGGTCCGCCAGGCTCTGTTTACCGCTCTTGTCGACCAGCGCGTACTGGTAGACCCAGCCGACCCCCGTGGCATCGGGACCCAGGGTAGGACGTACACCTTCTGGGAGTTTCGGGGTGGCGGAGTTCAGGTACTCGAGTACGCGGGAACGCGCCCAGTACATGTCCGTACCGTCCTCGAAAATCACATACACGAACGACAGGCCCATGAAGCTCTGGCCGCGCACGAAGCGGACGTTGGGCGCCGCGAGCAAGGTCGTGGTCAGCGGATAGGTGATCTGATCTTCCACCAGATCCGGGCTGCGCCCGGGCCACTCGGTGAAGACGATCACCTGGACATCCGAGAGGTCCGGGATGGCGTCCAGCGGGGCGTTGACCAGCGAGCGGTAGCCCCAGACGCCGGCGGCGACCACCAGCATGACCGTCAGCAGCCAGTTCCGCGCCGAGAAGGCGATCAGCTTCTCCAGCGGACCGTGATTCGAAGTGTTGCCGTGGCCGCTCACCATTGCTGAATCCCCGTTTTCAGGCGGGTCTCGGCCGCGATGAGAAAGTTCCCGGAGGTGACCACGGTATCGCCCAGCGACAGACCCTCGAGCACCTCCACGTAGCCCTGGGCGCGGAAGCCGGTCTTGATGCGCACTGGGTTCAACCGGCCGTCACCGAGATCGACGAACACCACCCGGCTGTCACCGGCGACGATGATCGCTTCCTCCGGCACGGCCAGCCGGTGGCCGAGGTCGGCCTGAAGTGCCACCTCGGCGTACATATCCGGCTTCAGCACGCCCTCGGGATTGTCGAGCGAGAGACGTACGCGGCCGGTGCGGCTGTCCCCGTCCAGGAAGGGGTACACATACTCCACCGTCGCCGGATAGGCTTCGCCGGGAACGTAGGGCAGAGTCACCGTCGCTGCCATGCCGGCCCGGACCAGCGCCAGATCGGCCTCGAAGACGTCCGCGTCCACCCACACCGTGGAGAGGTCGGCGATGGTGAGCAGCGTCCGCCCTTGGGGCGCAGCGCTGCCGTCGGCAATGTTGCGCTCGATCAACGTCCCGCTGCGCGGCGCGTAGATGGGTACGTAGTCCTCGGGCACGCCACGGCGCTCCAACGCTTCGATCTCGCTCGGCGCCATGTCCCACAGGCGCAGCCGCTGGCGCGCGGCGCGAATTACCGGGTCGTCGGAGTTACGATCGCGGCGCCGTTTCAGCGTTTCCAGGTACTCCTGCTGAGCGGCCAGCAGCTCCGGGCTGTAGACGGTGAACAGCACCTGGCCCTGCTTCACCGGAGCGCCCACGTAGTCGGCCTTGAGATCGCCGATGTAGCCGTCGAACTTGAGGGTGATGTGGGAGAGCCGGCGCTCGTCATAGGTCACCTCACCCACGGCGCGGATCACCTTGGTCAGGTCGCGATGCGTGACCTCGCCGGTCTCGACCCCAATCATCTGCCGGCGGCGACTGTCGATGGTGACGGCGTTGGCGGCATCGGCGGTCGCCGGCGCGCCGCCCATCGGGGCACCGCCGGCCGCGATCGTGAGCCCTTCCCGGTCGGTTGCCAGGTCGAACTGCAGACGCTGGTCTTCCTGGCCTTCCGGATGATCGATAGCGATGGTCAGCGGCCATTCGCCGCGCATCGACAGGTTCATCGAGCCTTCGTAGCGGCCGGGTGTCACCTGCTCGAGATCAGCAGGCGCGCGCATCGCGGGCATGGCGCCCATGGCCGGCATCTGTGCGAACGCATCGATATCGACGTCGGTGACCGGGTTTCCACCCTGGTCACGAATTTCGACGATGAGACGGTTTTCTCCGACCCGGGCGGTAGCGGGGTCGATGTCGACACCGAGCACCAGATCACCGGCGCGGTAGCGTGGCAGAGCGTCGCCGGCAGCCGATGGCTGATCGGCACCGCCAATCGGCGTCCCGCCGGCCGCGATGGGGATGTCCGCCCTGTCGTCATCTCGCGTCGCGACGTAGATCGCAAGGCTCGTGAGGACCAGCGCAGCGATGCTGAACCTCGTGATGAGTGCGCCGCGGTTCATGGTTGTTCTCCCGCCGAGGTGTTGCTTTGTCCCGGAATCACGCCCGCGGCGCGGTCGAGCTCGGCGAGGCGGGCGGCATAGTCGGCTCGGGTGCGGGCCAGCGCCAGATCAGTGGCGAGTTTGCGTTGCTCGGCAGTGATGACGTTGAGGAAGGCGCCCGTGCCGCTCTGGTAGTCGGCGAGGGCGGCGTTTAGGTACTCGGCGGCCAGCGGCACGAGCTCGGCTTGGTAAAGCTGCACCGACTGGTGCGCCTCGAGGACCTCCGCTCGGGCTTGCGCCAGATCTGCCAGCAGCTGTGCGCGGCGGTCGCTGAGCGCCCACTCGGCTTCGCGGCTCTCGGCCTTGGCGGCGTCCAGGGCGGCCCGGCGCTTGCCGCGATCCAGGGGGACATTGACGGTGACGCCGAGGATCGGCCGCTTGTCCGGCTCGTCCCACAAGCCGTTGTAACCGACCCCCAGCTGGAAATCCGGGTAGAAAGCCTTCTCTGCCAGCGTGATGCGCCCCTGATTGGCTGACACACGAGCATCGAGTCGCTCGAGCTCCGGGTGCTGGGCGAGGGCGAGGGCCTTGAGCGTTTCGAAGGCGGGCGGCGCCGCCACGCTGGCGCTCGGAGCTGCCGGCGGCAGCGGTGTGTCCGGCGCGCGGTTCAGCAACGCGTTGATGCGGGCGTGCACGGTCGTCTGCAGGCGACGCAGGCGCAGTTCCTCGTTGTCGAGGCCGGCGCGCTCCACCTCCGCCTGCAGCACGTCCTGTTTCAGCGCCCTGCCCGCGGCATAACGAGTCTCCGCGGTGGCGATCAGCTCATCGAGCAGGGCTTGCGTCTCGTGGTGGATGGCCAGCGCCTCGTGAACGAAGCGCCACTGGGCGTGGGCCGATCGGGTTTGCGCAGCCACCTCGAGCCGAAGGGCATCGACGCTTCCCTCGACCGCCGCCGCCTCGAAACCCGCCACGGCCTCCCGTGCTTTCAGGGTCCCTGGCCAGGGGATGCGCTGACTGAACTCGACGCGCTGATTGAAGCGCCCGGAGCCTGCGGTTCGCGGCGCGGCCCCATAGCTGAGCATAGGGTCGTCGAGTGATCCTGCCGGATTGATGCGGAACGTGGCGGCTTCGGCCGCAGCCCGGAGCGATGCCAGGTTGGCGTTCGCTTCAAGAACCCAGGCAACCAGTTCCGTTTCCGTGATGGCCTGGTGGGCCGGTAGTGTGATGTCGGGCGATGCCGCGCCCGCCGCTGCAAAAACCAGGGCGCCGATTGCGAATCCCTGGCGGGTGATGTGACTGAACACGCGTATCTTTCCTCTTCTGACGTATCAAAATCGTCCGCCAGACCGCTGGTCGGTGCGGACAACGACGGAAGGGAAAGATCCTAGATTCGGAGGCGCTCGGTCCGAAGGTAGAGGTGGGTGCCGAGTGGGGTCGCGACGGACACCCGAGGCGGCGTAACTATCCTTACCGGAGGTGACGGCGGCGGTTGCAGCTCGAAGGTGACGAGCAGCGGAATCTGCAGATCGAGGTCGGCGCGATCCATCGCAGGTTTGGCGAAGGGTGAAGCGGCGTCGGGTTCAAAGCTGACTTCGACCGCTTGGTCGCAGCATCCATTCACTTCCGCTCGGGGAGTCGTGTGACAGGACGGCCGATCGCAGGTCGTGTCCGCGTCCGCTTCGCGAGCGGTCTCCTCGTCATGGCAGCAACAGGTCTCCTGCCGCGGCATCTCCATCATCTGGCACAGCAGCACCGTTTGGGCCTGCAGCGGTCCGGCGGCCAGCGTCAGCAGCAGGAAGCTGCGGAGCAGAGAGGTGAAGCGGATCATGTTGCGAACATAGCAATGGTATAGGCGGATGTCACCCGGTTGTTGATTCGAGCAATGCCAGCATCCAAAAGTTCCCCAAAAAGCCCAGACGGTAGCGTTGAGGCGCAGGATCAAGGCCTCCGGTGGAGGAGGGCGATGCCTATGGCGTTGAGAGCGTGTCCTTGTATCAGGGTTACCGGAGACGTCTGGTCAGTCTGTCCGAACAGACTCGATTGAGATCTCACCCGGGTGCTGGCCCCGAAGCGGGCTTCTTCGCGGGTCCTTCTGGACCACCAGGCGGATGGAAAGACCATCGAAGCCATCCGGCGGGCTGTGGAAGGCTCGTCAACGGATCGGATAACCGATCTGCACGTCTGGGCGATTGGACATGGAATCTATGCGGCAGACATTGCGATTGTCAGCCACGAACCCCAGGAGCCCGGTCACTACAGAGCGCGCATTCCAGCAGACGCTGGTGTCATTCATGCGACGATCGAGGTGGCTCGATGCAGCCCGAGCCAGGCGGCCTGGTTTGCGATCAACGAAAGCAACACCCAGGCCGCCGCTCACTCGGAAAGTGTCAGCTCAGTCGCTCTATCAACGGGCAGATCTCACCATCGGAGGCGGTCTCTCCCCGCATACCCTGCCATACCTGCAGGGCGTGCTCGATCCGCACCTCGGTTTCCTGAAGCTCCGCTATCCGGTCCCGGATGCTGTGAAGGCGGCTTTGAACGAGTTCCCTCACCTGGTGACAGGGCACCTTTCCGTGGCTGACGGTGTCCAGTATCTCCCTGATATCACCGATGGTGAGCCCGAGCCCCTGTGCCCTTCGAATGAACTCGACGCGGTGCAGGTCGTCGGACGAGAAGCGCCGATAGCCGTTGTCGGGCTCTCTGTTCGGGTTCAGAAGTGAGATTCGCGCGTAGTAGCGGATGGTTGCGGGTGTCACTCCCGCGCGGGCCGCAAGCTCGGCAACGTGCAGCGAACCGGCCCCATTGGATTGAACAGCTTCACTCATGACAGTTCTCCTTGCTCATCTTTCGAAACGGATGGAGTTGCGAACGAACCGCCTCGCGGCGGTGGAGCGGAGGGGACGGTCTAGATCCGGAGTCTCAAGGTCACCAGGTATGGCGGGAGTCGTGAGCCGGGTGACTGGTAAAGGGCTGTAAAAACGAGGACGCCGGGCCCACCGTGCAGTGGTGCAGCCCATGCGGCGGGCAGGAGGGCGGCATGCTGCTGTGGTTCAGGCAGGTCACCGCCATCGGGTTTGAGCGGCAGAACCTGATCACAGCACTGGCTCATCGATGCAGAGGAGTCAGGCGCGGGTGGCGTCAGGCAACCCTCATGCGGCAGCTCGGGAGCTGCAATGGCTACCGTTTGAGATGCTTGTGCAGCCTGGGGCAGCATCCCACAGGGCACCGCAGCGACCACGAGCCACGAAAGTACCACCAGCAGCCTGGCGATCGAACGCCACCGCTGTCTGTCCTTTCCATGATTCGTGACCATCACCGACTGCCTTTCAACCCTTCCTATCGTCATTAACAGTTTTGCGTGTCGTCGGGACCAATGGATATCAGGGCTTTCCCGTAGAATGCTACGCATCTTGCGTACTGCCCGGGGGTGTAATGCTCTACGCCACGATTCTCAGCTTTGTGCTGCTGCTCTCGACGATCATCATCCACTTCTGGGCGCTTCGCGGCATATCGGATTATCTCTGCCGCTGCTCTCCACAGAGCAGAGTGCCGGTTCTGGTCGCGATGATGGCCATATTTCTCGCGCATCTGACGGAAGTGTCCCTCTACGCGGTCGCCTACTCGGTGCTGGAACACTCGCTGCTGGTCGGTGAGCTGTCGGGCACTCCGGGTGATACACCGATGGACTACTTCTACTACTCGATCGTCATGTATACGTCGCTCGGGCTCGGCGACGTGGTACCCGTGGGTCACCTGAAAATCATCAGCGGGATCGAGGCGCTGAACGGTCTGGTGCTGATCGGCTGGTCAACGTCTTTTACGTTTCTGGCCATGCGGCGTTTTTGGCCTCTGGATGCAACAACGCCCTGAACGCAGCGCGCGATCAGGGCGGTCTGCGGGAGAGTGCTTTCAGCTCTGGAACGCGCTCCTGAGGTATCGGATCACTGCCTCGATGTCCTGGTCCGAGATGGCCGGGTTGCCACCCTTCGCCGGCATGGTCATCGCGGCGCCGGGGCGCTGCATGCCATCGCGGATACTGCGGAACAGCACGTCATCGGACTTGTTGAGCGGACCTTTCGGGTCGTTCAGGCTCGGTATGCCCGGTATGGGGCTCTTGCCGTTGGCGCCGTGGCAGGCGATGCAGGTCTGGTTGTAGATCGCGGTACCCTGGGCCACGGCATCGGCGTGCGCCGCGCCGTTGCCGGCTAGAGCGACGAGCAAACCGATTTTCTGGAGACGCTTCATGTTCAATTGCTCTGCTGGAGAAAGGCCAGAATGTCGCGCGCTTCTTCACCAGTAAGATTGGCGCGCACCCGCATGTGGGCGACCGCGGCGCGCCACTGATCGTCCCGTAGCTCCTTAGGGTCACGGACGTTGTGGCACTGGCCACAGTTTTCCGACCAGGACTTGGCGCCGCGCGCAAACTGCATCGGGTCGGCCGCGGTATCCGGGCCGGGTTCTGCGGCGACCCCGCGAGCCGCTGGGAGCGCCAAGGCGGCAGCAACGAGTGCCGGCAATAAAAAAGCAGACTGCATGATTTTGGTTCCCTTCATGATGAACTCTCCTGTGTGCTCAGAACCCGTAGGCCAGCTGAAGCAGCAGGCGATCCGCATCGGTGAGCTCGCCGGACAGCCCGTCGTTGAACTCGTAGCCGAGCTTGACGATCGCGTGTGGTGCGATCAGATAGTTGAGCCCGATAGCCACCTGTTCTTGGTCCTGATCCGGGTGAGGACTGGAATAGTCCCCATACCTCGCGACGGCTTCCCACTTGCCTCGGCCGAATTTATACGCACCTTGTGCGTACCAGGTCTCCCAGGTTCCGCCTTCGGGGACCATGCTCAGATCGTCACTGCCGATTTTCTGCTGAATGTACTCGGCTCGCAGATCGAGGCTGCCCAGCTGCCATGAGGCGTCGGCACCGAGCACGTCGTAGTCCCGCGACGGGTCGCCTTCGACGTCTTCGCCGTCTGCCTCGGTGATGACCACTTTCCCGATCGCGCCGGACAGCCCGAATTCCAGCCTCGGGATGGGGAGGAACGACAGCCTGCCGCCGAACACGTTCTCGTCGTCGCTGTTGCCCGCGAATCCACCGGTCTCTATGCCGTGAATCTCTCCGTCTTCCACTTCCAGTTTCGGCCCGTTGCCGACGTACAAGGAATAACCGAACCGGCTCGCTTCACCGATCCGGATACCGCCGCGCGCCTGAAGCCCGATCTCGGCTTCCGGAGCAGCGCCGTCATGGCCGAAGCCGACTGGTGCCGAGGGCAGCTTGTTGATCCAGGAGGGGTGCAGGTTCTGACGGAACTGCCCGAGGGGGCTGAGGAACTTTCCGGCCATCAGTGTGAGCGAGTCGTTGAGGAAAAGATCGATGGTGCTGTACTCGAGCCCGACCTCGGTTTCGCCGTTTTCGTCGACCTCCACTTCCAGCTCCGACTCCCAGAGCACGATGTCGCGGTACATGTAGTGGAACATGGGATTGAAATTTGCGGTGAAGTATCCCGGTTCGCCCTCCGCATCCATGTAGTCTGCGGAGGCGTACCCGGCCAGATGAGTCACACCGGCGCTTTCCTTCCATTCGCGGGAGTTTTTCTCCGCTGCCTGGGCGGTCGCGATCGCCTTGTCGACATCCCGGCGAAGGGCGGTCTCGCTGCTGGCAGCTGCACCTTGCTGTGCGTTTTTCAGCTCCTGCCGCAGGGTTTCCAGCTCGGCGGCCATGGCCGCCGCCCTTGCCTCCAGCGACGCAATTCGGTCTGCATCCGTCTCTGCCGCCTGCGTTACGACGGCGAGACCGGCGATGAGAAACATCGTCAGCAGACGTATCGTGGTATGAAGGTATTTCAGAGACATTGTTGATCCTTGTTTACGTTGTTATTGGTGCTTGTGCTGCTCGCGGTGATCATGACCTCGTGGTGCATCCGGATCTTCGGTTGTGTCCGAGGCTTGCGCCTTGCAATCCGGCTTTCCGGAAGGGAGGCCCTTCTGCTGGCGATGGTCGTGGCGGTAGCCAGGATCCTCGCACTCGTCGTCAACGACAGCCGCGGTTGTGGCGGCATCCTCGATTTCCTCCGCACGCACGAAGCCGGTGGACGCAAATAACACCCCGGCCAGCACCCATCCAAGAATCAGTTTCATGGCGACTCTCCTGTAGAAGTGTAAAAGCCACTGTCAACGTACAACCTGAGCCCTGCATACAGGTCAAGCTGACGATGTGTCGGGGCGAGACGGTTCCTTGTCGTCCGAATGCTGGAAGCTTGACCTCAACCCTGGTGACAGGTTGCAACATCAAACCTGTCGGAATACCGGTGGAGAGCGTGGTGAGTAATGTTCTGGGGCGTAGAAAGGTGGCCAGTTTTCTTTTTCTGGCCGTTGTGGGGACTGCAATGGCTCTGCAGGTGGTGTCAACGAATGCCGCCACGCCGTACCCCACCATGTTTGAACGCATCGATGCCCGGCTGGCTCAGGAGATCGCAGACCTGCGGCTTCTCAGAATCTCGATTTCGGACGAAGACGATCCCAAGCTGCGCACGGATCAGATGGCCGCGTTCATGACTCAGCTGCGAACGGCGATGGTCCGGTTTCATGAGGAGCTGCTGCCGGAGGTACGTCCAGAAGTCCCCCGGCATCTGCACAACAGTCGGGCAATCGAGCAGCGTGCGGAATACAAGGCAGGCACGGACGTCGACAGCGACCTCCACCAGGCCAGGATGGAAACCGCGGTAAACAGGATGCAGGAGCTGGCGGAGCTGCAGGTCTGGCACCTGGAGTTCATGCGGATGTCGGCAGCTGACCGGTTGCCACCACCTGCTGATCGATGACCGAGGGCTGAGGGGAATACCCCTCGCCGTCATGACCTGTACCCGTTGACGGAACTCCCCTTAACTATCGGGCAATCGGGGTATCGGTAGCGTCACCGGTCTCCGTGGTTGCGCGTGAACGCTCCTGGCGCTGCAGAACCAGACTGTAGATCACCGGTAGCACGACCAGGTTGAGCAGCAGAACGGTCAGCATGCCGCCAAGCATGGGGGCCGCGATGCGTTGGGTCACGTCCGATCCGGTGCCGGAACTCAGCATGATCGGCACCAGACCCGCCATCGTGGAGATCGCCGTCATGGCGATGGGACGCACTCTCAGGGCTGTCGCGGATCGAGTGGCCTCACGGATCTGCTCGTTGCTCAGGCCGCCCGCATGCTCAGCACGCAGACGGTTGATCTCACCGTCGATGAAACTGAGCACCAGCACGCCGATCTCCGCCGCCATGCCGGCGAGCGCAATGAATCCCACTGCAACGGCTACCGACATGTTGTAGTCCAGGCTCCATATCAGCCAGATCCCGCCGACGAGCCCGAAGGGGATGGAGAGCATGACGACCAGGGGCTCCGTGACGTTCCGGAAGTGCAGGTAAAGCAGAAAGAAGATGATCAGCAGCGTTGCGGGCACGAGTATTCGCAACCGGGCCTCGGCACGTTCCATGTACTCGAACTGCCCGGACCAGACCAGTGTGTATCCCGCCGGAATATTAACCTCCCTGGCCACCACTTCTTTCGCCTTGGCCACGAATCCGCCGATGTCGGATGTCTTCATGTCCACGTAGATCCACGCATTGGGGCGTGAGTTCTCACTCTTGATGACAGGCGGCCCTCTGCGGCGCTCGATGTCTGCGACGGCCTCCAGCGGGATCTGCACGCCCGTCGGCGTCGGGATCAGCACCCGTTTCAAGGCATCGAGGTTGTCTCTGAGATCACGCGGATAGCGGAGGTTCACCGGATAGCGCTCGAGGCCTTCCACGGTCTGAGTGACGTTCATGCCGCCTATGGCGCTCTGGATGACGTCCTGGACGTCCGCCACCGTCAGCCCGTAGCGGGCCGCGGCCTCGCGGCGGATGTCGAAGTCGAGAAAATAGCCGCCGACGGCGCGGTCCCCGAACGCCGAGAGCGTTTCGGGCAGGGACTTCATGGCCAGCTCGATGTCGGCGGAGATGCGCTGCAGCTCGACCAGGTCCGGGCCGGAGACCTTGATGCCCACCGGGGTCTTGATGCCGGTGGAGAGCATGTCGATTCGGGTCTTGATCGGCATGGTCCAGGCATTGGCGACGCCGGGAAACACGATCGCCCGATCCATCTCGTCCATCAGCTCCTTGGTGGTCTTGCCGGGATCCGGCCACTCCGATCTGGGTTTCAGGCGGATGGTCGTTTCCATCATCGAGAGTGGTGCCGGATCGGTGGCGGTTTCCGCGCGCCCGACCTTTCCGAAGACATGATGCACCTCCGGAAAGCCGGCGAGTATGCGATCGGTCTGCTGCAGCAGCTCCTTGGCTTTGGTGATCGATATGCCGGGAAACGTCGTCGGCATGTAGAGAATGTCGCCTTCATCGAGCGGCGGCATGAACTCGCTGCCGAGCCTCGATAGCGGAAAGTAGGTTGCGGTCAGAAGTAATGCCACTGCCAGGAGCGTCGTCCAGCGCCAGCGCATGGCCACACCGAGCACGGGCGCGTGCAGCCTGTGCAGCAGCCGGTTGACCGGATTGCGGTCTTCAGGCACCACCCGGCCACGAATCAGGTAACCCATCATCACAGGCACCAGCGTGATGGAGAGCACGGCTGCGCTCGCCATGGCGTAGGTGGCGGTGAAGGCCAGCGGGCGGAAGAGCCTGCCTTCCTGCGCCTGCATCGAGAAGATCGGCAGAAATGCGACTGTGATCACCAGCAGCGAGAAAAACAGGGCTGGCCCGACCTCCCGCGACGAGCGCTGAACGGCCGTCCAGCGTTCGCTGGCCGTGAGCGCGGCACCTTTTTTCTGAGCCGCTTCAGCCAGGTGCTTGTGGGCGTTCTCCACCATTACGATGGCGCCGTCCACCATGGTGCCGATGGTGATCGCAATCCCGCCGAGCGACATGATGTTCGCATTCAGCCCCTGCCAGCGCATGATGATGAATGCCATCAGAATGCCGAGCGGCAGCGTGACGATGGCGACCAGTGCCGATCGCACGTGCAGCAGAAACACCACTACCACCAGGCTGACGATGGCGAGCTCCTGGGCGAGCGAGATGTTGAGACTGGTGACCGCCCGCTCGATGAGGTCTCCCCGGTCGTACACCGGGACGATCTCGACACCATCCGGTAATCCGGCTTCGAGCTGAGCGAGCTTCTCCCTGACGCCCTGAATGGTGGCCAGGGCGTTCTCGCCGAAGCGCATGATGATCACGCCGCCAGCGACCTCCCCATCACCGTTGAGGTCGACCAGCCCCCGCCGCAGCTCCGGGCCCATCTGAATCCGGGCGACATCCTGCAGACGCACGGGTGTGCCCGACCGGTCCGCCTTCAGGGGGATGCTCTTCAGGTCGTCGAGTGATTTCACGTAGCCGAGACCGCGGACCATGTACTCCGTTTCGGAGAGCTCCACCAGCCTTCCACCGACGTCGTTGTTGGACCGGCGGATCGCCGAGCTGACGTGACTGAGGGGGATGCCGTAGGCCATCAGGGCGTTCGGATCCACCTCGACCTGATACTGCCGCACGTAACCGCCAATTGATGCCACCTCCGAGACGCCCGCCACGGTCTGCAGCGGGTATCGCAGATACCAATCCTGCAGCGAGCGCAGCTCGGAGAGGTCGTGCTTGCCGGTGCGGTCCACCAGCGCGTACTCGTAAACCCAGCCGACACCCGTGGCATCCGGTCCGAGCGACGGCCTGACCCCAACCGGCAGCCGGCTGCTCACGTAGTTCAGCGATTCCAGCACCCGCGACCGTGCCCAGTACATGTCGGTTCCGTCCTCGAAAATGATGTAGACGAACGACAGACCGAAAAAGGAGTAGCCGCGGACGACCCGGGCCTTGGGAACCGCGAGCAGAGCTGTGGTGAGCGGATAGGTGACCTGATCCTCCACGACCTGAGGAGCCTGGCCCGGGTGCTCGGTGAAGACGATGACCTGCACGTCCGAAAGGTCCGGAATGGCGTCGAGCGGCACCGTCACATACGCCCAGACACCGATTACTGCGATCAGCGCGGTGGCAGCCAGGACCATGAAGCGGTCCTTCAGCGAGCCGTTGATGATGGACTCGATCATCGATCGTGGCCCGCATGCCCGCTGTGGGTATCCGCCCCGTGGTCTCCATCACTACCGGCAGCGGCTTCCACCATCTTCGCCGCGGCTTCCCGGAGCTTGGACTCCGAATCGATCAGGAACAGTGCCGACGTGACCACCTCCTCACCGGCCTTCAGGCCGTCGATCACGGAGACGCGCCCGTCGGACTCGAGCCCGGTCTCGACGACCCTGGGCTCGAACTTTCCGGGTGCGCGGACGACGAACACCTGGGTGCTGGCCCCCGAACGGACGATCGCCTCGGCGGGCACGACGATGGCATCTTCCTGGCGGCCGGCATGGATCACGACCTCCGCGAACATCTCGGGTTTGAGCAGCAGGTCGGGATTGTCGAAGGCGAGTCGGACCTTTACCGTCCGGGTGTCTGCCTGTGCATAGGGGTAGACGTACTCGAGAGATCCCTGGAACACATTGCCCGGAAGGCCGCTCACAGTGATCTCCACCCGATCGCCCACCGCAATCCAGGGCAGCTCGTGCTCGAAAACGTCTGCGTAGGCCCAGACCACGGACAGATCGGCGATCATGTACAGCTCCGTGCCCGGCGTGACATGCTGACCGGGTCGCGCACCCACGCTCATCACGATGCCGGGGCGTGGGGAATGGATGTGGAGGGTTTTCTTGAGTTGCCGGGAGGACTCGAGCTCTGCAATCTGATGCGCCGGCACGTCCAGCAGCTCGAGCCTGGCTCGAGAGCTTTCGAGCAGTTCCCGCGCGCCTTCCCGCACGTCATCGAACGGGCTGTTCTCGAGCTGTTCGAAGTTCTTCAGCGCCAGAAGGTACTCTTCCTGGCTGGACACGAGTCTGGGCGAGTAGATCGACAGCAGGATCGTGTCCGTTTTCACCGCTTCGCCGGTCGTGTCCACGAACATGGTGTCGATCCAACCCGCGACCTTGGGATGAATCCGCGCGATGCGAGGCTCCGCATAGTCGATGCGTCCCACCGTGCGGACCACCCGGCTCATCGTCGAGCGTTCGGCCACGGCGGTGCGCACACCGATGTTCTGGGTGACGACCGGGTCGATACTGACAGTTCCGCGGATCGTAGCGTCACCGGCGGCATCGTCCGCGTACACCGGGACATAGTCCATGCCCATCGCGTCCTTCGCCGGCACCGGGGAAGTGACGGTGGGGTTCATCGGATTCCGATAATAAATAGGCTTTCTGGCGGTGTCGGCCGCTTGTTCAACGGTGGTGTCCGGTCCGGACAGCAGATGTGATACCCACCATCCGACCCCCACACCCGTTGCCAGGGTGGCGAGCAGAAGGACCAGAAAACCCGGGGGCCGATGACTATTCAACGCCGATTTCTCCGCCGACCGCTGCCCGGATCCGGGCCAGCGTCTGGTTGGCTGTTGCAAGAGAGCGCCAGTAGAGCGTCTCGTAGTTGTACAGGGTGACCTGGCTTCTCACGAGGTTCAGAAAATCCACTTCGCTCACCTGGTATCCCGCCAGCATCGACTCGACCGTCTGCCGTGCCTGCGGGATGATGCCGGTCTCGAGCAGCTCGAGCTGATCCCGTGCCTGGCTGAAGAGCGCCCGGCCCTGGGTGATCTCTGAGCGCAACTGATCCAGCTCGTCGGCCAGGGCGTATCGGGCGCCGCTGAGCTCGCTCTCCCGCTGGCTTACCGCCTGGGCGCGTTTCCGGTTCTGGTAGATCGGCAGGTTCACGCTCACCCCGAGCGACATCAGGTCGGAACGCTCTCCCATGCCGGGATTCTCTCCCCACCTGAACCCGTAGGCGGCCCCGACCGTGAAGTCCGGGTAGTAATCCTTTTTCGCCAGCGCCACCCTCGATTGCGCGGCCTGGATGCGGCTCTGCTGCCGGGCCAGCGACGGCCGGTTGGCCTCCGCACGGTGATAGAGGTCCGTTTCGGTGGCGACGTCCGGCAGCGTCAGACCGACGGTTTCCGGCAGTTCGAGCCGGACGTCTCCCGGCTGGTTCATCAGCCGGTTCAGCTTAGCCGCCTCCATGCGCCGTGTGCCGTTCAGCATGATCTCCTGATCGAGCAGCTTGGAGAGCTCGAGCTGGGCCAGCAGCACATCCTGCTGCAGCCCGTCTCCCACCTGATACTTCGTCTGGGCAATTCGGACGAACTGCCGAAGCAGCTCCTGGTTGCGCGCGACGATGTCCAGTGATCTGTCCAGATAATAGAGTCCCCACCAGAGCGAGCGGACGTCACGTTCGAGCAAAAGGCGCGCTTCCGCCACGTTGTGCCGGGCCGCTACTGCATCGTATTCCGCCGCTTCAGCCCGGAGCGCGAGCTTGCCCGGGAAGGGAAGCTGCTGTGATATTCCCAGCTGGACCTGGGTCATGGGCTCCTGATCGTAGGCGAAGGTGTCCGTCGGAAAATTCTGGGCATTGAGACTCAGCATGGGGTCGGGCCGTGTGCCCACCTGAGAGGGCAGAGCTGCCAGCGCATCGTATCGCGTCTGCACTTCCCGCAGTCCCGGATTGGCCGCGAACGCCTGCTCGACGGCGGCCTCCACTCCCAACCGGTTCGGTGGAATATCCCTTTCAGCGGCCCAAGCTCCGGCATTCATCCAGAGAAACGCCGCGGAGAGACAGACGACGAAGAGTACCCTGGCAACCTGCATACCGACTCCTGGTGGATTGATAGACAATTTAGCTGCGAGTGCACAGCCTATGACCTGTAACTAACATATAGGTCAAGTGGATCTAGCGTCGGACCGCAGCTTCGCATGCTTGACCTGTATGCAGGTTGCAGGCTCCAGGCTGGAACCAACCCAGAACATCCCGTGTCACAGGAAAGTGTTGATGAAACATTCGATTGCTCGGATCCAGGCAACGCGGCTGCTCGCCGTGCTCGCCGTGCTCACCGGCCTCGCGGCGTGTGAGGCTGCGTCTGAGGGCTCCGCCTCGATGTCGGGCGGCAACGCATTGCATCTGGACGTCTATAAGAGCCCGTCCTGCGGCTGCTGCGGCGGCTGGATCGATCACCTCGATCCTGCGGAGTTTCGGGTGGCGGTCCACGACCTGGATGATCTGGCGCCGGTCAAGGCGAAGCACGGCATCGCTGCCGAGTACCAGTCCTGCCACACCGCGGTAGCCGACGGTTACTTCTTCGAGGGGCACGTGCCGGCACGCTTCGTGAAGCGGTTTCTGGCGCATCCGCCAGAAGGTGCCGTCGGGCTTTCGGTCCCCGGCATGCCGGTCGGCAGTCCGGGCATGGAGTCCGGCAGCCGATTCACGCCTTACCAGGTTCTGCAGATCAACAGTGATGGAACCACCGCCGTGTATGCGGAGGTGGCAAAGCGGGAGGACCAGATTGATTCGTAGCGCATCACCGGTGCGACCTTCCGCGCAGCCGCAGAGCCGGATGGTTGGTATCCCTGGGGAAAGTCCCTAGACTGCGCGCCATGGAATCCGTGCGCAAACTCGTCGCTGGCGTGCTCGTTCTGCTGCTGGTGCAGTCCGCTTGGGCCGGCTCGCCCCGGCCGTGTCCGCGGGGCATGGGCGAGTCGGAACCAGCCGAGAAGGTGACCGGCGCCGTGTTGGGCGGCGAGCTGGATTCGGTTGGAGAATCGCCGACCGGACCGATCGGCGCCCGTAGCGGGGTTATGGCCGGTCACTGCGATCATGCCTCACGAGAGATGCAGTCGCCTCGGAGGCACGTTTCTGTATCGGTTCCGGCTGACGGCGCCCATGACGATCATTGTGCATGCGGCGTCAGTTGTCATGCGTTCTGTTCTTCGCCCGGGGGCGTTGTCAGTGCATCCGAACCGGTCCGCCTCACGGTGTTCGCCACCTCGTCCGTCCGTCACGAGCAAGCGGTCGACCTGATCGCCGCTCCGCTGCCCCGACTGCTCTTCAGACCCCCAAAACGCGCCTGAACTGCCGACCACCGCTGAACGCCTGCTCTTCCGCTGCCGGGAGAGGCGCCTTGCGGCGGTCGATGCTGGACGCGCAGGTGCTGCGCCCGTCAATTCATCGAGAGGAACACCATGAGAACACTACTCACTCTGCTCATCGGGGCCGTGGTCGTCATCGCCGGCGCCATCGGCTTTGCGTACTCAGGCCTTTACGATGTCGCGGCGCTCTCGCCGCACAGCGGACCGGTCGCCTGGCTGTTGAGTACGACTTCCCACGCATCCATCGAGCGTCGTGCCCGTGAGGTCGTGGTGCCGGACCTGAGCGATCCTGCGCTCGTGCGTGCGGGCGTCAACGACTACGAGGCGATGTGCGTCGGCTGTCACGGCGCTCCAGGAACGCGGCCGGACGCCATGGGGCAGGGTCTGAACCCGTCTCCCCCGGACCTGGCCGAATCCGCGGAGCACATGAGCCCGGCCGAGCTCTTCTGGGTAACCAGAAACGGCATCCGGATGACCGGCATGCCGGCCTGGGGCGAGACGCATGACGATGCGGAGATCTGGCCGGTGGTTGCCTTGATGACAAGGCTGCCAGAGCTCGACCCGGCAGCCTATCGGTCGCTGCTGGCGAGCGCCGCCGGCAGCGGTCACCACGGAACCGGGGAAGGCGGACAGAGCCACGATCACGAGGTCGGCGGCGACGCTGCCGGACATCCGAATGCCGTACCGGAACACGATCACGGGCACCCAGATTCGGCCAGCGAGAACCATGATCACGAATCGGCCCACACACATCAGTAGGAGTCATGATGAAAACAGTCACACCTCCAGGCCGAACGGGCGTGCCCGGCCTGTCCCGAAGGCGCTTCGTTCAGGGCATAGCGGCGACAGGGACAATGTTGAGCCTGGCGCCGGGTCTCGCTGCCGCTGCTGCGCCGCCGCCACGCGACGTTCCGGTGCTCTCGGGCACGGAATTCGACCTGGTGGTTGCCGAGACGCCCGTGAACTTCACCGGCGAGCCGAGCATGGCGACCACCATCAACGGCTCGATCCCCGCGCCCACACTCCGCTGGCGGGAGGGCGACACCGTGACCTTACGTGTCACCAACCGTCTGCCGGTTTACACCTCGATTCACTGGCACGGCATCCTGCTACCGACAGAGATGGATGGTGTTCCCGGACTCAGCTTTCAGGGCATCGCGCCGGGAGAGATATTCGTTTACCGGTTTCCCGTCCGGCAGAGCGGCACCTACTGGTACCACTCCCATTCCGGCTTCCAGGAACAGACCGGCATGTACGGCGCCATCATCATCGACCCTGTCGGCGGCGATCCGATTCGCGCCGACCGCGACTACGTGATTCAGCTTTCGGACTGGACCGACGAAGATCCGATGCGGGTCTTTGCGAAGCTTCGCAAGCAGAGTGACTACTACAATTTCAATCAGCTTACAGCCGGCGAGTTCCTCCGCGACGTATCCGCAGACGGTATTCGAACGGCGCTCGCGAAACGGAAGATGTGGAACGAGATGCGGATGAATCCGACGGACCTCACCGACATATCCGCATACACCTACACGTATCTGACCAACGGTGCGACCCCGGCCGGCAACTGGACCGGTTTGTTCCACCGCGGCGATCGGGTCCGGCTACGCTTCATCAACTCCGGGGCCCAGACCTTTTTCGACGTGCGCATCCCGGGTCTGAAGATGACGGTGGTCCAGGTGGATGGCCAGAACGTGGAGCCGGTGACCGTCGACGAGTTCCGTATCGGCGTTGCGGAGACTTACGACGTCATCGTCACGCCGACCGACGACGCCTACACCCTCTTCGCGCAATCCATGGACCGGACGGGTTACGCGCGCGGCACGCTTGCAACCCGTCCCGGACTCGCGGCGCCGGTTCCGGATCTCGACGAGCGTGAGTGGCTCGCCATGTCCGACATGATGGGCAACATGCCTCATGGCACGAGCCACGACATGAGTGCCATGGGGCATGGCGGCCACCAGATGCCCGGACACCAGATGCCCGGCATGGATCACAGCGCCCATGCCGGTATGAAGATGGCGAGCGCCGAACCCGTGCGGGCGAATCATGCCCGTTCCGAGTACGGCCCCAGCGTCGACATGCGGGTGGATTTCCCGCGCACCAACCTGGATGACCCAGGTGTCGGGCTGCGTGGAAACGGGCGAAAGGTGCTGACCTATGCGGATCTGCGCACCATCGGTGGGCCTATCGATCCGAGGGACGGCGGCCGGGAGATCGAGCTGCATCTGACCGGGAACATGGAACGGTATGCGTGGTCACTCGACGGCCTCGAGTTCGGCAGGTCCACGCCGGTGCATTTCCCGTACGGAGAGCGCCTGCGGGTCGTGCTCGTCAACGACACCATGATGACCCATCCCATGCACCTGCACGGGCTCTGGAGCGAGCTCGAGAGCCCGACAGGCGAGTTTATGGCACGCAGACACACGATCAGCGTCCAGCCCGCTCAGCGCGTGAGCTTTCTTGTGAGCGCCGACGCGCTGGGACGCTGGGCCTGGCACTGTCACCTTCTCTATCACATGGATTCCGGCATGTTCCGGGAGGTGGTGGTCGCATGAG
>JBFWZA010000015.1:0-148736 GCA_050185825.1 Pseudomonadales bacterium
GTGCGAATAGCCCATCAAGGTCCCGTGCAAAGCGCACGACAGAGAGACCGGATATACGTGAGCAGTCTAACCATTGAGCATCATCGACTACTGCAATCGAGGGGGAGTCCATATACGCGGGAACGCGTCTGCATCCGGAAACGGTCCGGCGTCTGGCCTGCGATGGGGGCTTGCTGACGATCATCGAGAATCCCAGGGGTGATCCGCTCAATGTGGGGCGCAAAACGCGGGCCATTCCGCCATCCACACGCAGAGCCCTGGTGGCGCGGGATCGGCATTGCCAGTTTCCTGGATGCTCTCAGGAGAGGTATGTAGAGGGCCACCACATCAAGCATTGGGCGCAGGGTGGCGAGACGAGGCCCGATAACCTGGTGCTCCTATGCAGCCGGCACCACCGGGCGGTGCACGAGCTGGGTTATCGGATTGAGCGCACACCGGAGGGTGAGTTGAGGTTCATCAGGCCCGGCGGATGAGGGTGTCTTTTCGGGGCTGACGCAAAGCCGTTTCTACCACACACCTGGCAAACGCACCGGTAGAAACGGCTCTGCGAATTGGCTCAAAACAACAGTCCGGGAACGCCTCGGTTGCCTCGCATGAACAACGTGAATCGAGATCACAACGGCTCCACAGGCTGGCGGCGCACGGCCCTGTCCACCCAGATCCGCTGGGTGACGCCGTTGTAGCGGGCATAGAACGGCCTCGGCAGCGCCCGGCAGTAAGCCTGCATCTGCAGCCGCGCATCCAGGAGCGACCGGGCGACGAAGTAGGCGGGCTGGAAGTCGGTGATCGGGTGCGGGCGAATGGCGGCACGCTGCGGATCCCAGGGCAGATACGCAGGCGCCTGCCGGCCGGCGGCGCCACCCTCACAGGCATAGGCGAGCTCGCCATAGCTCGACAGCAGACCCGCGCCGAAAGCCCGGCGCGCGCCCTCCTCCTCGAGCAGCCCGAACTCCACCGAGTACCAGTAGCAGCGGGCGAGCCGCTCCACGTCCTCGTCACTCGCCCCGAGGCTGGCGAGCCCGATTTCCTGCGAGAAGTCGGCGAAGGCCGGATCCGCGAACATGGGCGCATGGCCGATCAGCTCGTGGCAGATGTCCGGCTCCGGCGTGTAGAACGGCTTCGAGTGGTGGCGCACGTACTGGGTGGCGAAGAACACACGGAATGCCAGTCCGGCCAGAAAGTCGCGTGAATGCAGGAGCCCGGGCGTCGGCCGGATGGCAAAGCCCGTGCGCAGGCCGAGGAAGGCACTCACCTCGGCGAGCTGCGGGATGCGCTGCGGACCGAAACCGCACTCGCGCTCCAGCTCCCGGACCGCGCGGCGGTAGGCATCACAGGCGTACCGCGCGTGCAGGGAGGAGAGCCGCTCGTACACGGACTGCCAGGTGGCGATCTCCGCGGCATCGTAGGCGACGGTGGGCAAGGGCTGACCGTGGCGATACGCGCGCGCCAGCGCGTCGATCTCGGCGCGGCGCGTCCGGTAGCCCGCATCCTGGAATCCGGGATGGTCCGAGGTGAGCGCGCCACCCGCATCCAGCGTGTGCGCCGCCACCCGATCGAGCTCGCTGATGTGCCGCGGAAACCAGGGCACCTCGCGCCGATCGAGCACCAGCAGCTTCACTGCCGTTCGCTCGAGCCCCTCGAGCACCCGGGCAACCGCGGCGTCCCGGCGGTCACCCTCGCAGTCCACATAGAAATCGAACGTTCCGCCCCGCGCCGGACGGGATTCGATGTGGGTCAGGTTGACGCCTTCCCGGGAGAAGATCCCGAGTGCGGCCTCCAGCGCCCGGGACGGTCCTCGAGCTCGATGAGGAGCGACAGCCTGCGTTCGTTCCCTGCCATGGTCACAGTGTAGCCCCGCCGGGTACGGACGACGGTGTCCGACGCACGGATGGAATTTGCGAAGACCTATTGACATTAAGTGCAATACGGATTGTTATCCTTTGCATAACATTTTCTGATACCGCCCGAACCGGGGGGAGCAGATGCGCGCCCAGATCGACCTGAAGCGACTTCGCTACATCGTGGAGGTGGCCCGGGCGGAATCGATCACCACCGCCGCCGAAACGCTGGGGCTCACCCAGCCGGCACTCACCCGCAGCATCGGCGAGGTGGAGGCCCTCCTCGGCACCCGCCTGTTTCATCGACTGCCCCGCGGCATGCAGCTCACGGAAGTGGGAACCCGGTTCGTGGAGCGGGCCTGGCAGATTCTCGGTGAGGTGGAAGACCTGATCGCCGACGTCAGCCACACCCGCGACCGGATCACCGGACGGCTCCGGCTGGGGGTGGCGCCCGCCGCCTGGCTGCCGTACGCGCGACCGGCCCTCACTCGGCTCGCCAGCGAGTATCCCGGCATCAAGATCGAGGTGGTCAACGGTACGGTTCAGGAGCTGTGTCCGAGGCTCCTGCACGGCGAGCTGACCTGCCTGCTCAGCACGTCCAGTTATCTCAAGCGCTGGCGGGACCTGGAGATCATCGGCCTGAAGAAGCTGGCAAACGGCTGCCTGGTCCGTCGGGATCATCCGGTCACGCAGATGCGCAAGCCCCTGGAAGCGGACATCCTCGGCTATCCGGTGGTGCTGCCCACCAGCGTGGACCCCACCTATTCCGACATTGCCCAGCGCTACGTGCACCACAACCTGCCGCCCCCCCAGCCGCATTACGTCACGGACGACTGGGAGCTGATCAAGGACCTGGTCCGCTGCAGCGATGCCTTCCACCCGGTGATCTACCAGGAGGACGCCCCCATCGACGAGGACGGCCTCGAGGTGCTGCACGGCGTGATTCGCATGTCGGACCATCGGGTCAGCATCGCCTTCTCGCGGCTGAGCCCGAAGAGTGAAGCGGCGGAGCTGTTCGAGCGGATGATGCGGGAAACGGTGATCTGAACCCCCCTCCCTTTTTCGTTATTTGCCTATTTATCAGAAAGATAGATCATCTTTCTCACAGTTCTTTGACCAGCCGGATGCCCCTGTCGTCCCCCCTGTCCCGGGAGAAGGCGCGTCGAGCCGAGCGCACGGCCTCCGCCTGGCTGTCCCAGGCGCCGCCGCGAATGCCGTGGGTGTCGCAGCTCTGGCCACGGTTCACCTCGCTGCCATCCTCCGGCGCCCCGTCGTAGGGTGGCACCCCGCACTCGAGCACCCACTCGGCCACGTTGCCGAGCAGATCGTGCAGCCCGAACGGATTCGGCGGGAAAGACCCCACCGGGGCCAGTCTGCCGAAACCGTCGTCGCAGGCCGTCACCGACCACTCCCGGAAGATCCGTTTGCTGGACTGATCCGCGATGTTGGCGAACTCGCACAGGCGTGCAGGATCGTCTCCGAAGAAGTAGTCCGTGACCGAACCGGCGCGGGCCACGTATTCCCACTCCGCTTCGGTCGGCAGCCGGTACCTCTGGCCGGTCTGGCGGGACAGCCAGTCGGCGTAGGCCACGGACTCCGCCCACGACACGTAACGCACCGGCTCGTCGGCCGCGATCAGCCGGTCGTCCAGCCGGGCGCCTGCCGCCGTCGCATAGCGGGCGTACTCGGCGACTGAGACCTCGTTCACCGACATGGCGAAGGGCTGCGCCAGGAGGCGCTCCGTCGCTGGCGTGACGCTCGGCACGCCCCCCGGCGTCCCCATGACGAATCGACCGGGTGGCACCACGATCATGAGCGGTCCCTCGCCGCCGTCGACGAGCGGATCCCGGAAGGTCTCGCCGACGCGCACGTTCATGGGAGCCAGCGTCAGATCCACGCTCACGCCCTCGCGCACCACATCCGCAGTCCGGAACGCTGTCCTGTACCCGAGCGCCCGGGCGGTCACCTCCACCGGCCCCACCGGCAAGCGCATCCCGTCCTCGTAGGGGACCGTGGTGCGGCGTCCGTCCGCACCCTCGTACGCCAGCCGGATCTCCGCATCCCGGCGGTTGGTCCGCACCCGGATCGCGCCGAGAGCCCGGGTCAGAGCGACGCGGGTGTGGTTGTCCCCGTAGCGGACGTCGAAGCGGATCTGCTGGGTTTCGAAGCCGTTTCTCGAGACCTCGATGAGCTGCTCGCCGATGGGAAGACGCACGCCGGGACGATAGCCCACCTCCAGCTCGGGAAAGCGGACCATCGCGTCCGCCGGTGAGGTGACCACGGTCAGCGATCCGTGGGGATCCATGTCGAGCGACAGGTTCACCTCCAGAATCTGATCGGCCAGCACGATCACGTCTTTCTCCTGCGGCCGCCGTTCGGCGAGCCCCATGCGCACGGTGACCGGTCCGGTCGGAGCATCGGTCTGCAGCGGCGTGACCCCTTCCAGCCGCCGACCGTCGAGCTCGACCCAGGCACCCCGCGGGTTGGAGAGCAGGGACAAGCGGCCGACACCGCGCCGGAAGGTAACCGTCCGCTGCACCCGATCGCCGCGGCTCACGTCCAGAGGGAGGACCTCCGGCTCGAAGTGGGAGTGGGTGAGCGTCACCTGATGGCGACCCGGCGACAGCGTCACGGTGAGCGGGGTCACCCCGAGACCGCGACCGTCGATCCGTACCACCGCGCCCGGCGGTTCGGATTCGAACACCGCCTCGATCCGCCAGGCGTCGTAGGCGAGCACCGCGAGCATCAGCAGCAGCGCGCCGGCACCCATCCAGAGCCAGCGCCGGCGCGCCGGGGCGCCCGCACCGGTCATGGCGCCGCGCCGGTCAGCGGCCCGCCCCGAAGCGCAGGCCGAGGTGCAGCGATCGTCCGGGCGCGCGGTAGCCCACCACCTCCGTGTAGGCCTCATCGAGCAGGTTGTCGGCCCGCAGATAGACGTCGAGCCGATCGGTCAGAGCGAACCGGCCGGTCAGCGTCACCAGCAGATAATCGTCGAGCAGCACTGTCTCCTGCGCGTAGGTGGGCGGAGGGAAGATCGTATCCCGCTGCGGTCCCGAATAGGAAAGATTGACGTTGACTCCGGCACGACCGGACAGCAGCCGGTAGTGGGCGCCCGCCGCCGCCATGTGCCTCGGGCGCCGGATTTCGGCCGCGCCGTCGGGCTGGGTGGCATCGACATAGGTGTAGCTGGCCGTGGCCGTCAGCGCAGCCGTCAGTTCCGCCGCCAGTGTCGCCTCGAGGCCTTCACGGCGGCTCCTGCCGGACAGGTTGTCCGCCGTGGCCAGGAACGATCCGGGGTCGAACGTGGTGACGATCTCGTCGGTCAGCCGCTCGTTGAACCAGGTCAGCCCCGCCCGCCAGCGACCGGCGCCGAACGGCTGCTCGATGCCGAGATCGAATCCCGCCGTCTGCTCGGGTTTCAGGTCCGGATTGCCGATGAAGCTGTCGACGTAGTAGCCGAACTGCTCGATGAAGGTGGGCGCCTTCTGCCCGGTACCGTAGGACCCATGCAGCCGGGTGCCGGTGTCGGCAAACCGGTAGCTGCCCGTGAGGCGGTAGGTGGTGACGTCCCGGAAGTCGCTGTTGTCGTCGAATCGGATGCTGGCGGACAGGTCGAGACCCGCCAGCGGGGTGGCCAGGTACTCCAGCACCCAGCCGAGCTTCCTGCGCTTCTGATCCTGGTTCGGGTCGTCGAAGACGGTGAATCCCCGCTGCTCGAAACGCTCGTCCTCATAATCCAGCGCCACGACGAGCCGCTGATCCGCCGGTGCGAACGACAGCGTCGACTGATAGTAGACTCCGAGCTTGTCCGCGCCGGTGCTGCTCTCCCAGTCGCCGTCGCGTTCCTGCTCGCGGTCCGTGGCGAGCCAGGTGAGCCGGAGGCTGTGGTCCCAGCGATCGTCGAGAACGGTCAGACCGCCCTCTCCCATCAGCGTCAGAAAATCGTTCCTGCTGACCAGGTCCGCATCCGCGGGCAGGCCGGTGCTGAAGTCGGTGCCGTCGAACGCCACCTTCGCCGCCGTGTATCGCGCGGCAAACGCGAGCCGCGAGCGGGAATCCGGCAGCCACCGCCCGGAGGCGCTCGCCGTCAGATTCTCATAGCCGTCGTCTTCCGTACCCGCTGCCGCTGCCGATTCGCCGGTGGTGTCGAAATAGGCCGCGTTCAGCACGATGCCGCCGTGCCGGCCGCCGGTGCCGAGGCGCAAGCCGGTGTAGAGCGTGTCCCGCGAGCCGCCCTCGACGAAGCCTTCCGCCAGCGGGCCCTCCGCCCGGCGTGTGGTGATGTTGATCACGCCGGCCGTCGCTTCGCTGCCCCACAGCGCGCTCTGCGGCCCGCGCACCACTTCCAGGCTCTCCACGTCATGGAGCGTCAGGGTGCTGAAGTCGAACTCGTCCGACCCTGCCGGATCGTTGGCCTTCACGCCGTCGATGAGCACCAGTACCTGGTTCGCCTCCGCCCCGCGTACACGCACCTGTGTCTGGGCGCCATAGCCCCCGAGCCGGCTCACCGCGAGTCCCGGCACATCCTGGAGCACGGCAGCCCCGTGCACGGCCTCGCGCTGCTCGATCATCGGCCGGCTCACCGTCGACACGGTGCTGCCGACGGTGTCCGCGCGGGTGGGGATCCGGCTGGCCGTCACCACCATGTCCTCGATCGGTCCCGCGGCGGAATCCGCCCGGGCCGGGGGCGAACTCAGGGTGAGCGACAGACCGGCGCCGCAGAGCGCGGCCGCCACAGTGAAACGAACAGAGGGATGAGTCATGGGCGCCTCCTCGTCACGCATCCCCGCGTGACCGGTGAAAGGACAGGACGCGCAGCAGTTGCGCGGTGAGTCCAGGCCGGTCTCCGGGCTGACGAGGGATCCGCTAGCGCGCGCTCACGCGCCGTCGCGGACCGGGCCGTGTCGCCTTCCCGCGATTGCTCGCAGTGGCCGCATGCCCGTGGGGGCATCGCTGACACGGAGTTGACTCGATCACCGTTGCGGGGGCAGCGTCGGCATCGCACCGACTTCCCGTCACCTGGTGACGCGCAATGTAGCGGCGCGGTTGCCGCGCGGCAACCGCGGATCCTTCAAGAGCCCATCAAGTCCGGTTCACTCCTGAGCTGTCGTGACCCATGATGGCCACCGCGCGGGTCCAGCCGGCCGACGCGCCGCGGATCTTCATGGGAAAGCAGGCCACGGTGAAGCCGTGCGCCGGCAGCGACTCCAGATTGTGCAGCTTCTCCAGGTGACAGTAGCCGATGTGGCGGCCGGCCTTGTGCCCTTCCCAGATCAGGCTCGCATCGTGGGACTCGGCGTACTTCTTTGCGGTGTGCGAGAACGGCGCATCCCAGGACCAGGCATCCGTGCCGGTGACCCGCACGCCGCGTTCCAGCAGGTACATGGTGGCTTCGTAACCCATCCCGCAGCCCGTGTTCACGTAATTGTCACCACCGTAGGCCGACCCGGCGGCGGTGTTCACCAGCACGATGTCGAGCGGGGCCAGCACGTGGCCGATCCGCTCGAGCTCCGCCGCCACGTCTTCCGCCGTGACCACATAGCCATCCTCGAAATGTCGGAAATCCAGCTTCACCCCGGGCTTGAAGCACCAGTCCAGCGGCACCTCGTCGATGGTGATGGCCCGCTCCCCCCGGTTCATGGTGGAGTGGAAATGATACGGCGCGTCCAGGTGGGTGCCGTTGTGGGTGCTGAGCTTGACCCGCTCCACCGCCCAGCCCTCCCCGTCCGGCAGCTCGCCGGGCTCGAGCCCGGGAAAGAAGGCTGTGACCTGCTCGGGTGTGTCCCGATGATTGAAGTAGGTGATCTCCGGCTTCATGCCGGGTGGATCCGAGATCACGTCGTTTTCCAGATAGATGGAGAGATCGATGATCATGTGCACCTCCTTGTCGCGGCGTCGTCAGCGGCCGAAGTCGTAGGAAACCCTGAGATAGTACTGACGCCCGATGGCATTGTGGTACTCCTGCGGGTAGAACGGCCAGGCATCCGTCTCGTCCGGATTCGGGCCCTCGTCTGTGACGTTGTTGACACCGGCCTGGACGCGGAGCGCGTCGTTGGTCCAGTAGGCGGACACGTTCGCCGTGGTCCAGGCATCGATGCCGAGCTTCACGTCGTCGGTCTGGTCGTAGAGCTCGTTGAAGAGCGCGTTCATCGAATCGATGTAGCTGACGAACAGCGTTGCCCCCCAGCGGCCCCGGATCCAGTTGGTGGTGAGATTCCAGCGCCACTCCGGCACCCGGTCGTCGTGCAGCACGTCGACCACGGCCGAGGTGACGTCGAACTGCTCCTCCCAGCGGATCATGTACGTCGCCCGCCAGCGCAGCTCGAACTGCCCCCAGTCGTCCCAGGGAAGGCGATAGCCGAGCGAGAAGTCCACGCCCTCCGTTTCCTGAAAGGTGAGGTTCCGCGCCGTGGCGTTCACCGCCACCACTTCCTGGGTGACAGGATCTCTTGCCTCGATCAGGGCAGCGTAGGTCTCGTAGTTGTTGACGATGGTCTGGGCAGACAGGTCGTTGACGATGTCTTCGACCTCCACGTGCCACCAGTCGATGGAGGCATCGAAGCCGCCCCTCTGGAAGACGCCACCGACGCCGTAGTTCTCGCCCTGCTCCGCATCGAGATCCGGGTTCGGGCCGATGGAGACGTCCACGAACGTCTCGCCACGGCAGGCAGCGAAGGGGCTGTCCGGTCCGATGCTGCCGCCCTGGTACTCGCAGGCGTAGGGATCGGTCACCTGCTCGAAGGCCAGGGTGGGATCCCCGTAGACCCGCTGCAGGTCCGGCGCGCGAAAGGTCTTCGCCCAGTTGGCCCGCAGCAGCACGGACCCCGTCGGCCGGAACTGCACGCCGATCAGTGGCGCCCAGTTGTCGCCGAAATCGCTGTAGTCGTCGTAGCGCAGCGCCGCCTGGACCTCGATGCTGTCGATGACCGGGATCAGCATCTCGCCGTACACGGCGGAGTAGTCCCGGCTGCCCTTGCCCGAGGACCCGCCCGTGGACAGGATGGCGCCTCTGATCGATTCGGGATCCGAGGTGTTGTGGAACCACTCCTTCGCGTGCTCCGCGCCGGCCGCGAAGCCGACGGCGCCAGCCGGCAGCTCGAAGAGGCCCGGATTCGTCACCGTGACGCTGAACTGGTTGATGGTCGACTCGGCGTCATTGAACGGCGTGTACCTGACGGCCGCCACCTCTTCCGGCGTCATCAGATCGAAGGCCGAGCGTCCTGACGGCGGGGAGGTCAGGTAGGCGAAGTAGCTGTCCGCGCTCGCGTAGCCGATCAGCTTGTCCTCGTAGCGGGTGCGCATGTAGGACCAGTCCGCATCCCACGACCACCGGCCCACCTCACCGCGCACGCCGAGCAGCGCGGCGGCGTTGTTCACGTCCGCGTCCTGGCGACGATCACCGAACTCGATCATGCGGCGCGCGTAGTAGGCGATGGTCTCCGGTGTGGCGCCGGCGAAGTCGCCCCCGAACGCCGCGGCCTTGGGAAAACGCGCCGTGCTGCCCGTGGGGCCCACCTCGCCGGTCACGAAGCCCGGATCCGGATTCCCGTTCTCGTCCATGTCCACGTAGAACGTGTAGTCGTCCGTGAACATCGGCTCGATGGTGATGTAGGTGTTGGACCAGGTGTAATCCAGTCGGCCGTACAGCTCGAGCGCGTCGCTGAACGCGTAGTCGAACTTCGCCATGAACGAGGCCCGGTCGCGCTCGGGGAACAGGTCCCGTCGCGTGGAGCGGTCGAAGCCACAGTAGGTATGCAGGCCATCATTCCACGTCTGCAGACCGCGATCGCCGCACTCGGGCTCCTGCAGGGGCGTGACGATCTGGGCGTCATAGTCCGGGGGGGTGAGCTCGACCAGGGAATTGCCGTAAGCGCTGTAGCTGCCGAGACCACCATAGGCCAGGTCGGAACCCAGGTCGTCGAAGTTGTTGCGTTGCCTGGCCCGAAGCGCGTCCTGGATTTCGTACTCGGCGAGAAACAGCACGCTGCGATCGTCGTCGCCGGTGCCGACCATGAGGTTGAAAGCGGCGGTTTCCAGTCCGCCGTGTGCCGTGTCGGCGTAGCGGACATCCAGGTTGGCCCCGTTGTAGAACTCCCGGGTGATGATGTTCACCACCCCGCCCATGGCGTCGGATCCGTAGATGGCGGAAGCCCCGGTGGTGAGCACTTCCACCCGCTCGATGGCAGCCAGCGGGATGTTGGCCGTATCGGAGAAGTTGTCGGTGCCGCCCGCCGGTATCGGGTACTTCGGCGTCCGCTTACCATCGATCAGGGTCAGCGTCCGGCCGATGCCCACGCCGCGCAGGTCGACGGCGGAGGCGGCCGGCGTGAAGCCGAAGACCTGCTGCTGATCCAGGGAGCCGCCGGAGTTCTGGGTGAGGGATGCCAGAACCTCCTGGAAACTGTTGTAGCCCACGTCCCGGATGTCGTCGGTCGTGATGACGACCAGCGGATTGGCGTCTTCGGCGTTGATCCGTTTGATGCGGCTGCCGGTGACGACGATCTCCTCCACGATCCCCTCTTCGGCGAAGGCGCGTGGCGGCAGCGCCGTCATCACCAGGACCCACGCCAGGGCCCATGCCAGGAAGCACCCGCCCCGGATGCCCGTCGGTTTCTGATTGGTCATGAACGAGATCCCGTGACTGCCAGACATTGTTTCCAACTCGCGGCGCATCATACCCTCAACACAGAGATGAACAGCCCACACCGAGGTACCCGGAGATGGACGATTCGAACAGCCGCCGCGCCCGCTGGAACGAACGCTACGGCGCCCGCGAGCTGGTCTGGTCGGCCGGTCCCAACCAGCTGCTCGAGCAGGAAGTGACGGAAATGGCGCCGAAGCGGGCGCTGGACGCGGCGTGCGGCGAAGGCCGCAACGCGCTGTGGCTCGCAGAGCAGGGCTGGACGGTAACGGCCGCGGACTTCTCGGATGTGGCCATCGCCAAGGCCCGCCGGATCGCCGGCAGACGGGGTGTCGACGTGGACTGGCAGGTGGTCGATCTGGCCCGGAAGACGCCCACCGGCGGCCCCTGGGATCTGGTGTGCATCCTTTACCTGCACACGGATGCGGCCGAGCGGGTGCTCTGGCTGCCGAGGCTCGTGGAGGTCGTCGCGCCAGGAGGCACCTTTCTCTACATCGGCCACGATCCGAGCAACATCGAGCACGGTGTGGGTGGGCCGCAGAACCCGGAGTTCCTGCCGGACGCCGCGGCCATTGCGGCCGCCCTGCGCGGCTTCCGCATCGACACGGCCCGGGTGGTGGAGCGGCCGGTGACGGCGGATCCGGGTCACGGCGGCGGCAGCGGCGGGATCGCCCTCGACACCTTCGTCCGGGCGGTCAGGCTGCCGCGTTGAGCGCCTCGGTGGCCTCCAGATCCTGCCGTACGGAGCGCGCACCCAGGAAGTAGTGGCAGGCCGCCCACAGATTGACCACCACGGCCAGGCAGAGCGCGTAACGCAGTGACTGCTGACCCATGCTGGGCGCCAGCAGGTCGCTGGCGATGCCGACCAGGTAGGGCCCCATCCCCATGCCAATGAGGTTCAGTGCGAACAGCAGGATGGCGGATGCCACCGCCCGCATGCGCAGCGTGACCAGCGCCTGGGTCATGGCGAACGACGGCCCCAGGTACATCCCACCCAGAATCGACACCACCATCAGCGACGGAATCACGGCCCAGATGCCGCCGTAGAGATAGGCCACGAACTGAAACGGCACCATGATCAGCGTCGACCAGCCCGGCACCCACAGATACCAGCGGCGATCGCCGCTGCGCTCGGAGAGCCGGTCCGCCAGGAAGCCGCCCAGGAACGTGCCGATGGCGCCGATGCCGCTGATCAGGGCGAGCCAGGAGCCCACCTGTGTGATCGGCATCTCGTGGCTGCGGATCAGAAACGGCGCGTTCCAGGTGCCGGCACCGTAACCGACGAAGGCATGCAGCCCCGCCGCGAACGCCAGGTGCCGGAAGGCCACCCGCGCCCAGAGCAGCGACAGGGTTTCCTTGACGCCGGGCGCCGCCTGGTCGCGAAGCGCCCCGGAGGGATCGGTGCCCGCCTGCGGTGGGGCAGCCGCCTCCCGACGGGCATCGGCCATGCCCCGCGGCGGCTCCCGCAGCGTGAACCAGATAAAGAGCGCGACCAGAATCCCCGGCAGGCCTACCAGCACGAAGGTCTGCCGCCAGCCCAGCGCCTCGGCACCCCAGCCGCCGACGAAGTTGCCCACCATGGATCCGAACGGAATCCCGAGCGCGTAGATGGACAAAGCCGTCGCCCGCTTCTCGATGGGAAAGTAGTCGGAGATCAGGCTGTGACTCGGCGGGCTCGCCCCGGCTTCGCCCACCCCCACACCGATGCGCGCCAGCAGCAGCATCCAGAAGTTCTGAGCCAGGCCACACAGCGCCGTCATGCCGCTCCAGACGACCATGGCGATGGAGAGGATCTTCACCCGGCTCCAGCGGTCGGCGAGCGCCGCGATGGGAATGCCGAGGGTAGTGTAGAAGAGCGCAAAGGCGAGACCGCCCAGGAGCCCGAGCTGGGTGTCGTTGAGCTCCAGGTCCAGCTTGATGGGCTCCAGCAGGATCGCCAGGATCGAGCGATCGATGAAGTTCACCACGTAGCCGATGAAGAGCAGTCCCAGCGCGTAATTGCGGTACCAGGGCTGGAATTCTTGAGGCTGCTCCGGACGGCTCACCTCGACGCACCGAGCAGTGCCGGCCGTTCCGAGGCGATGTGCGGACGCAGCTCGCGGAGGCTCTCGTTCAGCGCGCCGATGGCCTGATCCACCTCGACTTCGGTCATCGCGGTGCTCGTGCAGTACATGAGCCGGCTGGCGGACATCACCCCATGACGCAGCATGGTCAGGTGCAGGAGCCTCGGAATGTGGCCGGCTCCGCCAAGACCGGGCAGCGAGTCCCGCGCCGAGCGCACCGGCGCGTCGGTGAAGAGGATGTTGGCGACGGAGCCCTGGCCGATCGCCTGCGCGCGGATACCCGCCTGCAGAAACGCCTCGTTGAAGCCGGCTCTGAGCCGGTCGCCGAGTGCGTTGATGCGCGCCACCTCCGAGGCCGTGTAGGCGCGCATGGCGGCGAGCCCGGCCGCCATGGTCAGCACGTTGCCGGAGAAGGTGCTGGCGTGCATGACCGGGTTGTCCTGCTCCGGGCTGAACAACTGCATCAGCTCACGCCGGCCGCCGACGGCGCCGATGGGCAGCCCGCCGCCGATGATCTTGCCCATGCAGGTGAGATCGGGGATCACACCGTGCAGAGACTGTGCGCCGCCGGGATCCAGGCGCAGGGTGATCACCTCGTCGAAGATGAGCACGATGCCGTGCCGCGCCGTGGCTCGCCTCAGCGTCTCGAGAAATCCGGTGGTCGCCGGCACCATGCCCATCGAGCCCAGCACGGGCTCCACGATCACGGCGGCAAGCTCGTGCGCGTGCGCGTCGATGAGATGCTCCGCGTGGCCCGACTCGTTGTACGGACACACCACGGTGTCCGCGAGCACGCTGTCCGGGAAGCTTCTATCCACGGGCAGCGACACCGGCGCTTCGATGGGACCGCGGCGGTCCGGCGTGGCGACCAGCGACACCTCGGCAAGCTCGTAGCTGCCGTGGTAGCCGCCTTCCATCTTCATGATCTTCTGCCTGCCCGTCGCCGCCCGTGCACAGCGGATCGCCATCAGGGTGCCTTCCGTGCCCGAGCTCGTGAACCGCAGCAGCTCCACCGATGGAACGCGCGCCGCGATCAGCTCTGCGAGCTCGATCTGGGCGAGGTTCGGTGCGGCGTAGGCGGATCCGCGGGGCGCCTGCGCTTCGATGGCCACCACCACGTCCGGATGCGCGTGCCCGTGGATGAGCGAGGTGAAGTTGTTCATGAAGTCGAGGAGCACGTTGCCGTCCACGTCCGTCAGACGACAGCCGCGGCCCGAGTCCATCACCAGCGGATAGGGGGCGAAGTGCGCGCTGGAGCGGGTGTCGCCGCCCGGGAAGACCGCCCGGGCCCGTTCTGACAATGCCGCCGACGCAGGCGCGAACGCCCGGTACGCCGCCACCAGCGGATGCTCGCCCATGACCCTTCCCCCTCAACTTCGCGATCACTATACCAACGAATGCCGCGTAGGCTACGGAAGCGGAAAGGCGCTATCATCGGCGGTCGACCGATCACGGGGAGGATCAGATGGTCAGCAATGAATTCCGCCTGGAAGCCCGGGCATGGCTGGAGGAAAACTGCCCGCCCGGCGCACGTGGCGAGGGACAGATACCCACGGGCAGCACCCGGATCCCCATCGACGATCCCGATGTGCGCCTCTGGCTCGAGCGCATGGCAGAGAAGGGCTGGACGGTACCCACCTGGCCGGCGGAGTACGGTGGTGCCGGACTCACCACCGAGGCGTTCGTGATCCTCGTCGAGGAGATGCGCCGCATCGACGCCCGCCCACCGCTCATGGGCATGGGCACCGGACTCATCGGCCCCACCCTGCTCGAGCTCGGCACGGAAGATCAGAAGGCCCGTCATCTGCCGCCCATCGCCCGCGGCGAGGTCGCCTGGTGCCAGGGCTACAGCGAGCCCGGCGCAGGCTCCGATCTGGCGAGCCTGCGCACCCGCGCAGAGGATCGTGGCGACCACTTCGTGATCAACGGCCAGAAAATCTGGACCTCCGGTGCCCAGTTCGCCGACTGGATGTTCTGCCTGGTCCGCACGGATCCGGACGCCCCCAAGCACGAAGGCATCAGCTTCGTGCTGCTCACCATGGACCAGCCGGGGGTGACGGTGAAACCCATCCGCCTGATCAGCGGCAACTCGCCGTTCTGTGAAACCTTCTTCGACAACGCCATCGCCAGAAAGGCGGACCTGGTCGGCGAGGCGAATCGGGGCTGGAGCGTCGGCAAGCGTCTGCTTCAGCACGAGCGATCCGGCATGGCGTCGCTGGTCGGAGCGAGAAACCGCGACCCCGGCGGCAGCCTCCAGGAAGTGGCCGGCGACTATGTGGGCCGGGATGCCGACGGCCGCATCGGCGATCCTGCGCTGCGCAGCGAGGTGCTCACCCACAACATGAACAGCCACGCTTTCCGTCTGACACAACGCCGCACGGTGCAGGAGTCCGAGGACGGAAGCACACCGGGTCCGGCCACATCCATCTTCAAGATGTACGGCACGGAGCTGCAGCAGGAAAAGGCCGATCTCATGTGTCGGATCCGCGGTACCCGCGGCTACGGCTGGTCGGGCGACGCGTTCGACAGCGAGGAGCGGGAGTGGACGCGCACGTTCCTGTCGACACGTGCCGCGTCCATCTACAGCGGCTCCAACGAAATCCAGCGGAACATCATCGCCAAGCGGGTGCTCGGATTGCCCGACTGAAGGTGGCCGGGGGCGCTTCGGTCATGGTCCACCGCAGACGAATCGGTGCGTTGTGCACAGCACTTGCGTGCATCGCACCGCTCCCCGTGCAGGCGGCGGAGGATCCAACGGTGCCACGCTTCTACGTTTCCGTGGGCCTCGGCTGGAGCTATGCCGAGCCGCTGGTGATCGAGGGCGCCGCTGCCGTCATCGACTACGACTTCAATCCGTCCGTGGCTTCGTTGGCCGCCGGCCTCAGCGGCATCGGCCGCTGGCGCTTCGAGCTCGAGGCCGTGCGCACGGACAACGCCCCGGAGGTGCTCTACGTCCGGGGAACGGACGTGGAGCTCGATAGCCGGGGCGACGACGAGCTCTCGATCACGAGCATACTGCTCGGTGCCTACCACGATTTCCTCATCGGCACTGCTGTGCGGCCCTACCTGGGCGTGGGCATCGGCGCTGCAGAAGTGGATCTCCGCTTCATCGAGTACGAGGTGGCCGACGGCAGCGAAACCCCGCTCATCGACGACAGCACCTGGACCTTCGCCTATCAGGCCGTGGCCGGGCTGACGGTGCCCGTCAGCCGACATCTGGGGCTGGGCGTGGAGTACCGGTACTGGCGGGCACCGGACCTGGAGCTCGAAGCCGTCGAGGCTGGCCCGATCAAAAGCAGCCAGGCGATGCACTCGGGCTGGCTGCGCCTGAGCTACCAGCCGGGCGGCTATGCGTGGCCGTCCGCACCGGACCTGACGGACGTGGCGGGCAGCGGTTTCTATCTCTCGGGCATGCTGGGCGGCGGCTGGGCACCGGACCGTGACTTCAAGTACACCCAGGGGCAGTTCGACGCCTTCGACATCGGCCCCATGATCGGCGGCGCCGCGGGATACCAGCTCTCCGGACGCTGGCGGTTCGAGCTCGATGCCGCCCGTCGCAGAAACGAGATGGAGATCTACGACACCCGTGTCGAGGAAACCCGAACCAGGGGACGGGTGGTGAGCGACAGCCTGAGCCTGAACGCCGGCTACCGCTTCCGACCCGGACGGGCCATCGACCCGTACGTCAGCCTGGGATTCGGTGCGGCCCGTATCCGCTACGAGATCGACGTCGCGGCCGACCGCTCAGCGCTCATCGATGACACCGTGAATCCGTGGATCGTTCAGTGGGCACTGGGCATCGACCTGGCGCTCTCCCGTCGCTGGACAGTCAGCACCGACTATCGCGGCCTGTTCAGCGATCACTTCACCCTCGAGCGCACGGACGGCGAAACCGTCACCACCACCTACCTCACGCACGCCATGACCCTCAGCGCCCGCTACCGGCTCTAGCGCGCCCCGCCGCCCTCTCCGGGCGCCGGCCAGAACACGGTGAACGCGCCTCGCAGATCGCCAACCGAGTAGCCCCGTGCGCGGTCGTGCGGATACTGTGCATCCAGCAGCGCCTCGAGCTCGGGTGACAGCGTGCTGCCATGGCAGACGACGCAGGGCGGCCCCAGCACGATCGCCTTCATGTATCGCGCGCTGCCATCCTCCGCCACGTCGAAGTACTCGGGCACCGCGGCGACGCCGGTGGCCATCTGCACCTGGAAGGTCTCGAGCACCACGACCTGCCACGGCTCGGGCGCGTTGAGGGGATTCCTGAAACGCCGGCTCGTCCGCCCGACTGCGGCACCCGAGGCGCGCGAGGCAGCGGAGGCCAGTTCCGGCGCCAGATCCCGGCAGGCCGGAATCGCGGCAATCGGACCACCCGTTTCCAGGGCCTGCTGCAGCGCCTGAAGGAGGTCACCGGCGAAATCCGCCACCAGTGTCCGGCTCTGTGCCAGGCGGCCATCCTCAGCACCGTCCTCCACCTCCCCCGCCATGGCGGCGACGGTGCAGAATCCGGATCCGCCCGTCATGACGAGCGCCAGCAGAGCCCGGCAGAAAAAGTCTGCCGTCCGGCTCACGACGTCAGGTTCTTGCCGATTGCCTTGTCGAGTGCGCTCCTGAGCCGGCGGGCGAGCCCACCCGCCCAGCGGCGGATGTCCCCCATGATCGTCACGGAATTGGCAGGCGTGGCGAACCCGCCACGGGTGTTGAGGGTGTCCACCTCCCGGCGTTCGGCGACGAGCGCAACCACGTTGCCGGACCGCGCTTCGATCAGCTCCATAACGAAGGTGGCGGCGCCGACGCTGGACAGGTAGATGTCGGAGCGTCCGATGTACTCCGGCGGTACGCGCGAAATGATATCGAGCAGCGCGCCGCGCAGGATCAGCGTGGTGCTGTCCACGGCATCGATGTCGTTGATGACGGTGAAAGTCTTCGCCTTCCCGAACTCCTTCGCGAAGGACTCCCGAATGATCTCTTCGAACTTCTTCCGGTCTTCCTCGCTGATGCCGAACTCCTCGTTGCGGGTGCTCATCACCGTGGAGCGGGTTCGCTTGGCAGGACCGACGTCGCGGTACTGAAACTGGCCTGCCCAGAAGTACACCTTGTCGAACTGTCCGAAGTTGACGCCCGGCAGCAGCCAGGTCTCCTGGAACGCACCATCCTCCTTGACCAGCTCCGCGTAGCGATCCTCGGCGCCGCTCTCTTCCTGCGCAGGCTGTGCAGCATCGGCCGCGGTTTCGGCGGACTCCGTCGCAGCCTGTTCCGCGCCCGTCACCACGAGGGCAACGAGCACGGCCGCAATCCCTGCTCCCAGCGTGAACCATTTTTTCATGTGAACTCCCTGCTTCTCATGTGAACTCCCGGCGTCGATCCGATCGCTGCAGATGGTACCCGCTTCGCGGACGCCGACGAAGCCCGGATGCTGTGCCGGCTCCGCGTGCCGTCACTGCCGCTGTCCGACAACGCTCCGTGTCGTCGGTCACAGAAATCCGATCTCCTTACATTCGGGTCAATTCTGTCGAGTCCCTCACGGCGAACACATCGGATAGCCGGGGATACTTGAGCCGTTCTTACGTTATGCGGCACCGAACCCACCGCTGTGCCGCTGCAGTTGACAATAAGAGCGGAGAGACGACCGTGGGACCAAAGAGAGAGGGACGGCCCCCCATAGGGACATGGGGCGGCCGCGAGGCCTGCCTTTGCGCAGCATTTATCCTGCTCGCCGCCTGCACGGGCAGCAGCAGCCGGGAGTACACCGAAAGCGAGGGACTGATCCTTTCGGGTAGCGTCGGAGATGGCCCCATCGTCGGAGCGGACCTCCTGGTGGAAGACGCCACCGGCGAGATCGTTCTCACCGGCACCAGCGACGAGAGCGCGAGTTACGAGATTCAGATCCCCGACGGCACGCCGCTGCCCGTGATGCTGCGCGTTTCCGGGGGCACCGACCTGGTCACGGGTCGCCCCGCGGACTTCGAGCTGATCGGCGCGACCTTCGAGTCCGGCCCGGTGATCCTCAACGCATCTCCCTACACGACGCTCGCGGTGCGGACCGCCCAGTGCATGGGGGAGCTGACACCGGACAACCTGAGTGAAGCCTGGGAACTGATCGCCGCCACCATGGACCTGGGCTGGGACAGATCGCGCATCGGGAGTCCCATGGACGAACCGGTGGCGGAGCAGAACATCGGCACGGTTCTGCTTTCCAACGAAGCCCTCGGCGAGGTGGTGCGGCGAACGTCGGCCGCACTTGCTGCCACGGCCACACCGCCGGACAACGATCAGGTGCTCGAGCAGATCGCCTGCGATCTGGCTGACGGACGGCTGGACGGGCTCGGCCCGCGCTCCGATCTGCGTACCACGCTGACGGCACAGGCCACCGCCGCAGCGGTACGGGTGGAAGTCATCAGCGGCACGCTGCAGGTGGACGGGCAGGATGCCGTCGCCCGGCTCGACGACGCGCTGCAGGCGGTGTTGCCCGGCTCCGCGCAGAGCGTGATGACCGTTGCACCCACGGAAACCCTGATCGAGCAGACACAGGACACGCTGGGGGTGCTGCAGTTGCTCGACCGGAGCGAGCTCCTCGAGCTGGCTCTGGCTCTCGAGGACGCGACGCCGAATACCGCCCGCGGTCAGCTGCAGTCCGTGTTGACCGCGACGCACCAGAATACGCTCGCCGACCTCCCGGAAACGGTCGCGCTGGCCGACGATAGCCGGATTGCCGAGCTGGCGGCACGCCAGTCGGAACCGGCGTGGGACCCCCTGCTGTCCTTTGCCGCTGACGATACGAGCGTGACCAGCGGTTCGACCACCCGGCTCAGCTGGGCAACCACCGATGCGGAGCGGTGTCTGGCCGACGGCGGCTGGAGCGGCGAGCAGAGCCTGACGGGTTCCGTGGAAACCGCGCCGCTGACCGCGCCGACCGAGTTCGTGCTGAGCTGTTCCGGCCGCGGCGGCGTGGTCACCGGGCGCGTGTTCGTCAACGTGACGGCACCCCCTGCGCCCGCGCCGAGTCCCGCCCCGGCACCGGACCCGACGCCCGAGCCCGAACCCACACCGCAGCCGGATCCCGCACCGCAGCCGGATCCTGAACCCGCGCCGGCCCCCACCCTCACCCTCGGCGCCGATCGGACCACGGTCGACGCCGGCGAGAGCGTGACGCTGTCTTGGATGGCGGGGAACGCCTCGAGCTGCACCGCCTCCGGCGGCTGGTCCGGATCGCGGCCGGTCTCCGGCAGCCTGAGCGTCGGGCCTCTCACCTCGGACGTGACGTTCACCCTGAGCTGCACCGGCCCGGGAGGGCAGATCGGCGCCAGCCGGGCCATCACCGTGATCCAGCCGGCGCCGGCACCGGTGGTCGACCTCAACGCCGCACCGCTCAACATCAACCGGGGATCCAGCACCACGCTGAGCTGGTCGACGGGCAACGCCACCACCTGCACGGCGTCCGGCGGCTGGAGCGGCAGCCGGAGCACGTCCGGCACCCAGTCGCTGTCGCCCACCGCCAACACCACCTACCGCCTGACCTGCACCGGTCCGGGCGGCAGCGGCACGGACACCGTGACCGTGACGGTGCAAACGCCCGCACCGACACTCACGCTGACGGCATCGCCGGGCACCATCACCGAAGGCGAGTCGGTGACGCTCTCCTGGTCCGGTACGGACACCACGAGCTGCACGGCCTCCGGTGGCTGGTCCGGCAGCCGCGGCACCAGCGGCTCGCTCAACCTGACGCCTGCACAGACCACCACCTACAACCTGAGCTGCTCGGGCAGCGGCGGCAGCATCAGCCGGTCGGTCACCGTGCAGGTGAACGCGGCGCCGGCGGATCCGCCGTCGGTGACCCTGAACCTGGCCAGCGGCACCATCGACGCCGGTGGCTCGACGACCCTCTCCTGGACCGCCACCAATGCCTCGGCGTGCACGGCGTCCGGCGGCTGGAGCGGCACGCGGGCCGTGAGCGGCAGCACCACCGTGTCGCCGTCGGCCACCACGACCTACCAGCTCACCTGCACAGGCGACGGCGGTTCGCGCACGGCAAGCGCCACGCTGAACGTCAATGCCCAGGCGCCCACGCTCTCCTTCAGCGCGTCGTCGCAGACCGTCAACGCCGGGGGCAGCGTAACGCTGAGCTGGTCCTCGAGCAACGCCACGGCCTGCACGGCCGGAGGCGCCTGGTCGGGCAGCCGGTCGACAAGCGGCTCCCAGCAGGTGGGGCCCATCAATGCGGCCAGCACCTTCTCGCTGACCTGCAGCGGCCCCGGTGGCAACGTGATGCAGATGCTCAACGTCGACGCCGTGGGCCCCGTGAGCCTGAGCTGGGTGGCACCCACCGAGAACGTGGACGGCACCACGCTCAACGACCTGGCCGGCTACCGGATCTACTACGGCACCGAGTCACGGGCCTACGGCAACATGGTGGACGTACCGTCGGCCGGGGCGACGAGCCACACGCTCAACCTGGCCTCCGGCGACTACTACGTGGCCATGACCGCGCTCGACGCGCAGGGTAACGAGAGTGCCTACTCGAACGAGGTGCTGAAAACGCGACCCTGACGCGAGCCGGCAGCCTGCGGCTGGCCGGCCCGGGCACTGCCTGATAGATTGCCGCTCTGTTCCGGAGCGGCAATCGGTTCGCATGCCTGCAACGATTCGACAGCAGACGCGCGCGCTGGCCGTCGTGCTCGCCGGCGCGCTCTGCCTGAACGCGATGGCCGCCCAAGCCGTCGAGCCCATCAGCGATCCCCTTCCCGAATCCATTCTTCCAGGTGACATCGTCCTGCGCGCCACGGCGCTGGTGCGCGCACCGAAGACCACGGACAGCGGCACGCGCGGGGCCAACGATGCCTGGGCGCGGATCCAGTCCCTGGCACCCATTCCGGGCAGCGCCGAGCGGCTGGTGTTCAACGACACACGCGGGCTGCTCTACCTGACGGATACCCGCGGTGCCGAGCCCACCGTCTACCTGGATCTGCGCCAGTACGGCGGCTTCGGATTCGACGACGCCATGTTTCCCAACGAATCCGGCCTGGCCGGGTTCGCCTTCCATCCGGATTTCGCGCGCCCCGGGCGCCCGGGCTACGGGAAGCTGTACACCGCCTACTCGGCCCGCTCGGACACCGGCACCGCCGACTACCTGGACGACGACGCGGCAAGCCACGAGAGCGTGATCCGCGAGTGGACCACCACGGATCCGGGCGCCTCGCGCTTCATCGGCGCCTCCCGGGAGGTCTTCCGCATCGGCCAGTTCGCACCCAACCACAACATCGGCACCCTCGCCTTCAACCCCACCGCGCAGCCTGGCGATGCGGAGTACGGCCTGCTCTATGCCTGCCTGGGCGATGGCGGCGCCGCCAACGACCCGAGGAACTACGCGCAGTCGACGGCGGAGCCACTGGGGGCCATCATCCGCATCGATCCCCTCGGCGGCACCCATCCGGCCCGCTACGGCATTCCCGCCGACAACCCGTTCGCCGCCCTCCCGGCCTCCGACCGCCACCGCCACGCGGCGGAGATCTGGGCCTGGGGCCTGCGTCATCCCCAGCAGTTCTCCTGGGACGCGGAAACGGGATGGATGTACATCGCCGACATCGGCCAGAACCAGGTGGAGGAGATCAATCTCGGGGTGCGCGGCGCCAACTACGGCTGGCGGCTGCGCGAAGGCACGTTCGCCACGGCCTGGGCCTACCCGGGCATGCAGCCCGGCCCGGTGTTTCCGCGACCGGCAGCGGACCCGGAGCCCTTCGTCTACCCGGTGGCCCAGTACGATCACGACGAGGGCAGCGCCACGGGCGGCGGCTTCGTCTATCGTGGCCGCCGGATTCCGGAGCTTCGGGGCCTGTACGTCTTCTCCGACCTCGTCCGCGGCCGTCTTTTCTACATCGAAACCGAGGGGCTGACACCCGGCGAGCCGGCCGTCATCCGGGAGCTCGCCCTGCTCATCGACGGCAAGAGGCGCACGCTCCAGGCGGTGGCCGGCATCCCCGACACCTACGCGCCCGGCTTGCGGGTGGACCTGCGACTCGGCCAGGACGCAGCAGGCGAGCTCTACCTGCTCAGCAAATCCGATGGCTGGATCCGGCGTCTCGAAAACTGACAAACAGCTCAACGGGGAGGAAAACATGGATCTGGGCATCTGCGTCGCATCGCACATCGGCGACATCGACTACATCGTCCGCGCGGAAGCGCTCGGGTACAGCCACGCCTGGCTCGCCGACTCACAGATGCTGTGGTCGGACTGCTATGCGACGCTGGCGCTCGCCGCCGTGCGCACCAGCCGTATCAGGCTCGGCACCGGGGTGGCCGTCAGCGGCACGCGGCCGGCGCCGGTCAACGCCGCCGGCATCGCCACCATCAACGCCCTGGCACCCGGGCGGACTTTCTTCGGTGTCGGTGCGGGTAACACGGCCCGGCGGGTGATGGGTCTGCCGCCACAGCGCATCCGCGAGTTCGAACGCTACCTCGAAATCCTGATCCCGCTGCTCAAGGGCGAGGAAGCAGAGTTCGAGCTCGACGGCGACGTGCACCCGATCCGGCACATCATGCCCGACAAGGGTTTCGTGAATTTCGCCGACCCCATCCCGCTCTACATCTCCGGATTCGGACCGAAGAGCCTGGCGCTGGCCGGACGCTACGGCGACGGCGCCGTGATCGGCGCGGCCCGCGACACCTCCATGGCCAGCATGTGGCACATGGTGGAGGCCGGCGCCCGCGACGCCGGCAGGACGCTCACCCCGGGAGAGAACTACTACACCACCGCCCTGACCACCATGGTCGTGCTGGACGACGACGAGCCGCTCGACTCGCCGCGGGCGAAGTCCGAGTGCGGTGCCATGGCCATGGCCGCCGTGCACTATGCTTACGATCAGTACCGGAATTTCGGCCATCAGCCGCCCAACCACCTGGCCGGCATCTGGGACGACTACACTGCCCTGCTCGAGTCGGTACCCGAGGAGCGCCGCCACCAGCGGATCCATGCCGGGCACAACTGCTGGGTGCTGCCCGAGGAAGAACGGTTCCTCACCCCGGAAGTGCTCTCGGCCGCCTGCATGATCGGGCCGCGCGACACCCTCATCGAGCGCCTGCGTGGCCTCGAGGCCGGCGGCCTCAACCAGGTGATGATCCTGCCCAACTTCGATACCCGCTTCGACGTCATCGAGCGCGTCGGCCGGGACATCCTGCCGTACGTCTGAGCCGGCGGGCCGCACCACTGCCCACGGCCGGAACCAGGTCTCAGTAACCGGGCGTCACGGCAGGCACAATCGACGTTCGCAGCGCAGACGGACAGGCGAGCACGCGTGTCCGTTCCGACGCTGCCGGAATCGACATGGCCAGAACCCTGATCTTCATCGTCTGCGGCATCATCGCCTGGTGGGTGTTTTCCACACCGGACAGCGACGCCGTCGTGCTGCCGGACGGTTCCTATCAGTTTCCCGGATTCACGATCAGCAATCCGGAAGCCTTCGAGCTCGAGGCGCGGGTCCTGTCCCGGGAGGACTACCGGCTGGATGCCGGTGCGACGCTCTCCCCCACGGACCTGGCGCTCGGCTGGGGCGAGATGGCCGACGAGGCGGTGTTCACCCGCATCGACATCAGCCAGGGCGGACGCTGGTACCGCTGGCGGTCCGACGACTACCCGATTCCCAAGTCCCGGATCATCGCCCAGAGCGCCAACATGCACATGGTTCCGGCCAACGAGCTGGTCGCCCGGGAGCTCGAGCGGGTGAAACGGCACGACATGATCCGCCTCACGGGGAAGCTGGTGGACATCTACGGTGAGAACGGCTGGCGCTGGCGCTCGTCCCGATCCCGTACCGACACCGGCAACGGTTCCTGCGAGCTGCTGCTGCTCGAACGTATCGTCTGGCTCTGACCCGTCGACCCGCATCGGCCGGCTCAGCCGCTCGCTGGAAGCCGCCGGCTGGCAGCCGCCGGCTGGCAGCAGGTTGGCGAGATGCGTATGCTCGACAGGCAATCGAGGGGTAGGGAGACAACGTGGAAGACCGTCTGAAGGTCGGTGCCGGCAGCTACGCCTTTCTCAGCTTTCTCACCCTGCTCAACGTGATGAACTTCGTGGACCGGCAGCTCCTCGCCAGCTTCGCCAATTTCATCGTCCCCGATCTCGGTCTCACCAACACCCAGTTCGGGCTGCTCACCGGGCTCTTCTTCCTGTTCTTCTATTCCGTCGCGGGGCTCTTCATGGGCGCGCTCGCCGACACCACCAACCGCACCCGGCTGATCGCCGTCGGGCTCGCCGCCTGGAGCGGGCTCACGGCGCTGTCGGGCGCCGCGAAGGGATTCGTCAGCCTGGCCATCCCGCGCATGTTCATCGGCGTCGGCGAATCCATCATGACGCCCACGGCCATGTCGCTCATCGCGGACCGATTCCCGGCACATCGCCTCGGCTTCGCCTCGGGTTTCTACTACATGGGCGTCCCCATCGGTGTCGGTGCCAGCCTGCTGGTGGTGGGTTATCTCGGGCCGGCCATCGGCTGGCGTAACTGCTTCTACCTGCTTGGCGCCATCGGCGTGATTTTCGCCGTCGCCATGTGGTTCATGCCCGAGACACCCCGCCAGCATCTGCTCGGCGCGCCGGCCGGAGCTCCCCGTCAGTCGTTCGCCGACATTCCCCGCACCCTGATCATGGCGCTGAAGACGTCACCCGCCCTGCTGATGACCATCAGCGGCGGTGTGGCATTCCACTTCATCCTGGGTGCGGCCACCTTCGACCAGCTCTGGTACGTGCAGGAGCGGGGTTTCGAGCGCGCCGAGATCGCCCAGATCACCGGCTGGATCGGCATCGTGGCCGGACTGCTCGGCAACCTGTTCGGCGGCATCGGCGGCGACTGGTTCTTCCGGCGCACGGGGCTCGGCCGGCCCATGTTCCTGTTCTGGATCATGCTGGTGCTGGCGCCTTTCAGCATCGCCTACCGGCTCGTGCCGCCGGACACGGCATGGTTCTGGCTGGGCGTGTTCATCGGCTTCTTCCAGCTCGGTTGCTTCTACGGCCCCACCTTCTCCACGGTCCAGGAGCTGGTGCCGCCGCAGATCCGCGCCACGGTGGTGGCGCTCTACATCCTGCTCCTGAACATGGCCGGTGTGGCCATCGGGGTCAGCACGGCAGGCGTCTACGTGGACTGGCTGATCGATCGCGGTCACGAAGCCCCCTACACGTCGGCGCTGCTGTGGTTCACGGTCATCTCACTGTCGGCGATCCCCCTGTTCTTCATGGCAGGGCGCCGGTTCGAACGGGACAGAGCCCGGCTGTTCCAGGCAGTCGAGGCACAAGCCGCCTGAGCGCGGCAGGAAGGGGCAAACATGCGCATGCAGATGAACGATGAAGGCCGGGACTGGCCGTCACTGAAGGCCGAGATGATCGAACGCGGCGGCAGCGATGCCCGCTGGCGCGACGGCAGAACGGCCGTTTACGTCTTCAATGCCGGTGAGGACGTGGCCGCCGTGCAGAAGGAGGCGTACACCCTCTACATGTCCGAGAACGGTCTGGGGCCGCTGGCATTTCCCAGCCTCAAGCAGATGGAGGACGAGGTGGTCGGCATGGGGCTGTCGCTGCTGCATGCCCCGGAAGGTGGGCGCGGCACCATCACCTCCGGCGGCACGGACTCCATCACCATGGCGGTAAAGGCCGCCCGTGACTACGCCCGTGCCGAGCGCGGCCTCACCGGCCAGGGCAATCTGGTCATGCCCTTCTCCGCGCACCCGGCCTTCAACAAAGCCGCGAAGCTGATGGATCTCGAGGTACGGCGGATTCCCGTCGGCGCCGACCTGCTGGCGGATACCACCGCCATGGAGGCGGCCTGCGATGCCTCCACCATCATGCTGGTCGGCTCCGCGCCGAGCTTTCCCTACGGTCTGATCGATCCCATCGAGCCGCTCTCGGAGATCGCCGCCGGACGGAACCTCTGGCTGCACGTGGACGCCTGTGTGGGCGGGTACATCGCCCCTTTCGTGCGCATGAACGGCGTCGACGTACCGCCGTTCGACTTCGAGCTGCCGGGCGTGTGCTCCATGTCGGCGGACCTGCACAAGTACGGCTACTGCGCCAAGGGCGCCTCCACGGTGCTCTATCGCGACGAGTCGCTGCACGCCTTCATGACCTTCGACGAGGCGGACTGGCCGGGTGGACGGATGGTCACCCCGACGCTGGCCGGTACCCGGCCCGGTGGCGCCATCTCCGCAGCCTGGGCGGTGATGAACTATCTGGGCGTGGCCGGATACCGGGAGAAGCAGGCCCAGGTTACGGAAGCGCGGCGCATCATCGAGGACGGTGTGCGCGCACTCGGCTTCGAGGTGCTCGGTGCGCCTCTGCTCGGCATCGTTGCCTTCACCCACACCTCGGCAGACGTCTTCGGTGTCTATCGGCAGATGTTCAGGAAGGGCTGGTTCACGAGCCTCACCACGAAGCCCCCGGCCCTGCACCTGATGCTGTCTCCCTTCCACAGGGGGGTGGTCGGCGAGTATCTCGAGGATCTGAAGGTGAGCCTCGCCGAGGCCGGCTCCGGGCCTTCGGAACCCTTCGAAGCCCGCTACAGCTGAAGGCCCTCAGGCCTGCTTCAGCCAGGCAAACGCCTCGGGCTCTTCGAAGAAATAGCAGAGCTCGACCTGCTGACCTTCCGACTCGTAGACGGCAATCAGAATCCGGGCGAGCTCTTCCAGATGCGGGCGGATGAGCAGCGCTGCCCGGGCCCTGCTGCGGACGTCATGCACCGGCTTGAAGCCTCCCGTGACGCCGAGCAGCGAGTCCGCCGTGAGCGCGCTCACGTCCCAGCCGCGGAAGTCGTAGATCAGCCGGTCGTGGCCGGTCCACGCGTCCAGATGCTCGATTACGTGGCTCATCAGCAGGCGGACGCTCGCCCGGCCGACGAGCTCCACCACCAGAACACCGTCCTGCACGCGATGACGGACGTCTGCAATGCGATCCGGGTCGGCGTTCATGCTGTTCTTGCGTATGGAAACGGACACGACACCTCCCCAGGGTCGGTCCACCAGTCGATGCGAAGCGCGAATACTGTCACCACCAGACAAGAAGAGCAACGCTCGAGGCACCGCGTCCCGGCTGCCTGCGCCTCTCCCGGCTCCGGGGATCGGTGTACACTGCCCTTCCCCACCTGAACCGGACACCGGAGCGCGTCCCAGAAAGATCACCGGGCGCCAGACAGACATGCAGGCCAGAGAGGAATCGGTGCTCGAGGACGTGCTGCCGGCGGACGAGGTGACCGCAGCGCTGATGGCGCTCGTCGACTGGGCGGAAACCTATCTCCTCAACGCTGGCGTCCTCATCCAGATCGGCCTGATCTTCGGCGCCCTGGTGCCGGCCATCATCTTCGGACCCAGGCTGCGCCGGCTGATCGACGCGCAGCTCACCAGCCGGATGAAGACGCCGTTCCTGAAGCGTCTGGCCGGCGCGCTGGCGGAGCTCGCCACGCCCATCGCCCTCTACCTGACGCTGACGGTCATCCGTATCGGCCTCGGCAGCGCCAGCCAGCCGATGGACTGGGTAGCCGCCGCCCTCGCGCTCATGAACGCGTTCATCCTGGTGCGGATGGTCACCCTGGTGATCCGCTCCCGCTTCTGGTCGCGCCTGGCCTTCTACGTCGCCTGGCCCATTGCGGCGCTGGACGCGTTCGGCATGCTCGGGCCGGTGGTGGAGCAGATGCGCGATCTCGCGATTCCGCTCGGCAAGGGCGAGGGCGGAATTCCCATCGAGTTCAGCCTGCTCGACGTCATCCGCACCCTGTTCTACTTCGCCGTGCTGTTCTGGGGAGCGACCACCCTCTCCCGGCTGCTGCAGCAGCGCCTGGAGGCCGTGGAGGAGCTGAGCCCCTCGCTGAAGGCGATGATCTCCAAGATCCTCGCCATCGCCCTGCCCGTCGTCGCGCTGGTGATCGCGCTGCAGATCGCCGGTTTCAACCTGGCGACGCTGGCCGTCTTCAGCGGCGCGGTGGGTCTGGGTATCGGCCTCGGCCTGCAGCGGATCGCCTCGAACTTCATCGCCGGCTTCACGCTGATCGCCGACCGCTCGATCAAGCCCGGCGACGTGATCGAGATCGACAACACGTTCGGCTGGGTCACTGCCATGCAGGCACGCTACGTCGCCATCCGGACACGGGACGGCACGGAGATCCTGATCCCCAATGACCGCTTCATCACCGAGGGGGTCACCAACTGGTCCAGATCCGACAAGTTCGTGCGCCTGCACGCGCCGTTCGGGGTGGCGTACGGCACGGAGGACCTGAAGCTCGTGCAGACGCTCGCCACGGAAGCGGCAGCGGCCGCAGGCCGGGTGGTCGACACGCCATCGCCGGTGTGCAATCTCATCGAGTTCGGCGACAGCTCGGTCAACTTCGATCTTAGGTTCTGGATCACCGACCCGCAGAACGGCATGGCCAATGTCAGGAGCGAGGTGATGATGGGCCTGTGGGATCGACTGAAGGAGCACGGCATCCAGATCCCGTTCCCCCAGCGCGACGTTCACATCCGCACCTGGAACGACCCGCCGGCAGCGCGCGGCTGACTGCCCGGGCTCGCGGCCCGGTCTTGATTTTCGTGCCGGCGCCCACAGTATGTGCATCAGGCCGGCAACCTGCGCCGGAGGATCGCGCCGTTTCCAGATGAAATTCAAGGACTACTACGAGACCCTCGGCCTAGACCGCAACGCGAGTGCGGAGGACATCAAGCGCGCCTACCGACGCCTGGCCCGCAAATACCACCCGGACGTGAGCAAGGAGCCGGACGCGGAGGCCCGCTTCAAGGAGATGAAGGAAGCCTACGAGGTCCTCAAGGATCCCGAGAAGCGCACCGCCTACGACCAGTTCGGCGAGAACTGGGAAGCGGGCCAGGACTTCCAGCCGCCTCCGGGGTGGGACGGCTCGTCCTTCACGTTCACGAGCGACGATTTCGGCGGCGCGGAGCACTTCAGCGACTTCTTCGAAACCCTGTTCGGCGGGCGCGGTCAGCAACGGGATCCGTTCGGCGGCGGATTCAGCGGCTATCGCGAGGCACGCATGAACGGTGAGGACGTGAGTGCCCGCATCCAGATCTCCCTGACCGACTCCTTTCAGGGTGCCTCCCGGCAGATCGCCCTGGAGGTACCGGAGATGGGGTCCGACGGCCGGGTGTCCCGCCGCAAGAAGATGCTCAACGTGACCATCCCGAAGGGCATCACCGCCGGCCAGCGGATCCGCCTCGAGGGACAGGGGGGACCCGGTCTCGGCGCGGGCACCCGACCCGGTGATCTCTACCTCACGGTGGAGTTCGCACCGCATCCCGCCTTCACCGCCGAGGGCCGGGACATCCACCTCACCCTGCCGGTGACCCCGGCGGAAGCGGTGCTCGGTCGTACGGTGAAAACCCCGACGCTCGGCGGGCCGGTGGAGCTGAAGATTCCCCCCGGCTCCAGCTCCGGCAGGAAGCTGCGTCTGAAGGGTCGGGGTCTGCCCGGGCGCACGCCTGGCGACCAGATCGTGGAGCTGAAGATCGTCGTGCCGGGAGCGCCGGATGCGGCGACCCGTGCGCTCTACGAGGAGCTCGACAAGACCGGCTCGCCGAATCCGCGGCAGGGTCTGGGAGTATAGGGGGCACCATGACCCAGGACAGACAGCGAGAATTGAGCGGGGTCGTGCTGGATACCCGGACGACGTTCACCCTGGTGGAGTTCTGCAGCGCCTGCGGCGTGGAGCAGCGACGCGTTGTCGAGATGGTCGAGGAAGGCGTCATCGAGCCGATCGCCGATCAGGCGGACTGGCGCTTCCACGGCGAGGCGCTGCTGCGTGCCAAGCGGGCGCTGCGTCTGGTGCGCGACCTGGGTGTCAACTGGCCCGGCGCGGCGCTGGCGCTGGATCTCCTGGAAGAGATCGAGCGGCTGCAGCAGCGCTGAGCATGCGCGCGCGGATCAGCGCGGCGGATCCTCGCCCTCGGCGTACTCGTTCAATCGGTTGTAGAGCGTCTTCAGCGAGATCCCGAGCGATTCGGCAGCCGCCGGTTTGTCACCCCGATATTTTTCCAGCGCCGCGAGGATGAGCTTGCGCTCCGCTTCGTCCACCGATGCGGTAGCAGCGACACGGATGTAGTCGGGCGGCAGCGGACGCTCGTCGAGACCGTCCAGGTGCCTTGGCTCGATGTCGCCTTCCGCCAGAATGTAGGCTCTCTCCATCGCCGCCGAGAGCTCCCTGACGTTTCCGGGCCAGGCGCAGGCTTCGATGCGTGCCAGCGCCTCCTCCGTGATGCCCACGGAGCCGCCACCCGCGGTGTTGAGCTCGTTGAGGAAGTAGAGCGCCAGACCGCGCACATCCTGGTCGCGTTCCCGTAGCGGTGGCAGAAACAACGGAAACCGGGCAATCCGGTAGTAGAGATCTTCCCGCAGCAGGTTCCCGGCAATGGCCGCTTCGGGTTCGCGATTGGTGGCGGCAAGGATCCTGACGTCGCTGTGGAGATCTTCCTCACCCCCCACCCGGCGGAAGTGACCCGACTCCAGCACGCGGAGCAGCTTGGCCTGCAGCTCGAGCGGCATCTCGGTGATTTCGTCGAGAAACAGCGTTCCCCCGTCCGCGCGCTCGAAGTAGCCCAGATGGCGTCTGTGGGCACTGCTGAACGCGCCTTTCTCGTGCCCGAACAGCTCGCTTTCGAACAGCTCCTTCGGAATCGCCGAGCAGTTCATCGTCACGAACGCCCCCTCGGAGCGCTCGCTCTGCAGGTGGAGAGTCCGGGCGACGAGCTCCTTTCCCGTGCCCGACTCACCAACGAGCAGGACGCTCGTGTCCGTGGGTGCGACCTTGCGCATGACCCGATACAGACGGTGCATGACCGCAGAGCTGCCGCGCAGCAGCCCGAACTGATCGATGGGTGTCTCCAGTTCCAGGCCGGTCGCCTCTCCCTCTGACTCCTCCGCCACGTCGGCGAGCAGGTTGCCGACGATTTCCGGATCGAACGGTTTGCAGAAGAAGTACGCGGCACCCGCCTCCATGCCGAGATTGACGAGCTCGGGCACATCGGTGGCATTCATCAGGACGATGTCGTTCGCATTGCAGATTGCCGGATGTTCCAGCAAGTCCAGACCCGACCCGTCCGGGCACTCCACAGTGACGAACGCCAGAGCCAGCACGGCGTCTTCGGGCAGGCCCCGCGCGTCCTCCAGTCGCCCGTATCGCAGGACCTCGAAACCATGCGATTCGACGAGGTCCGCCAGGGCCGAGGCGTGCCTGTCGTCGTGGTCAAGGATCAGTACCGCACCCATCTTCAGACCCGTTCCAGGCGGCGGGTGGCCAGGGCGCCGGCCGCCCCCATCAACGCCAGCAGCCCGATCATGCCGTCTGCACCAAGCCGGTCTGCAAGCAGGCCCATCAGACCCACCATCAGCAGCAGCGTCCCGATGACAGAGTTGCTCACGGCCACGTAGTCCGTCCGCCGGTTGCCGGCAGCCAGATCGACCACGTAGGTCTTGCGGCCGACGCGAACACCACTGTGGGCAATGCTGAGCAGAAAATACGCCAGCGGCACAGGCCAGCCGCCAGCCAGCGATTCCGGCAGCATCCGCTCGAGTGCGAAGACGGCAGCCCCGACGGCCGCCGCCAGGCAGCCAGCCCAGAACATCACGTCGCGGCTCGAGCGGTCGGCGAACCGCCCCCACACCGGCGCGCTCAACAGGCTTGCCGCTCCGGCCGCTACGACGAAGGCGCCCAGGGTTCCGATGCCCGCCGACGCCTGCTGCTGCGCCAGCGCCACATAGAACGGCGCACTGAGCGCGGAGCACATGAGCAGAGCTCTGGCGGTCACGAAGCGAGCGAACGGACGGTCGTTCCAGAGCAGACCGAGCGCATCCACTGCCTGGCGGATGCCGCTGGCACCACCATCCGTTTCGCCCGGTTGCTCCGTGACGCCGGTGAAGAGCGCGGCCGCGACCAGCCAGAGCCCACCGGCGCCAACGAGCAGCGCCACCAGAACGCCGGTGCCCAGGTTCGCCACCGGAATCGTCATGAGCAGGAAACCGACGCCGATGCTCACCAGCCCGGCGGCCGACGACGACCAGCCGGTGAGCTGGCCCCGCTGGCCTTTCGGTATGGTCTTGCCGAGCACGTCCTTGGCAGCCACCGAGCACAGGCCCCGTGCCAGGCTGAAGAGCAGGAGCAGGCCCGCCAGAGCCCATCCGGCCGCCGCGCCGGTCAGGTGCAGCGCCGTCCATGCCATGGCAAGCACCGCAACCCCCTGAACCAGGCTGCCGATCACCCACGCCCACTTGCGCACGGCGACACCACGGACGTATCCCCCGATGAGCAGTTGGGGAATCAGCGAGCCTGACTCGCGAATGGGCACCAGCATCCCGAGCACGGCTGCCGGGGCACCGACCGCGGTGGTGATCCACGCCAGCACGGTCTTCGGACTCGCCAGCGCATCACCGAGCTTGGTCAGCACACTGGTCGCCAGAATGAGCAGGAAATTTCCCGGCACCTCACGGCAGGCTGCGTCGGAGATATCCGCGCAGATCCTGGCGTCCTCTTCGTTGACGAGCTTCTCGTAGAGCGTCAGCGCTGGCGCGGGACCGTCACCTGCCGCCATCATCGGGTGATCCTCCCGACCGGCCGTTGCCCGTCGGCCGTTTTCCTTCCCGCTGCGCCTGCGCGTCCCGCCGGATGACCCGTGCGCGGCGGGCTGGCAGAATGGCGCCAGATCCTACCGCGCAATCTGAAACAGGGAATTGTCATGTCCAACGAAGGCTACCACGAACCCATTGCCGAACTGTCAGACGAAACGCGCGACATGCATCGCGCCATCGTCTCGCTCATGGAGGAGCTGGAGGCCGTGGACTGGTACAACCAGCGGGTGGACGCTTGTAAAGACAAGGAGCTGCGGGCGATCCTGGCCCACAACCGGGACGAGGAGAAGGAGCATGCCGCCATGGTGCTCGAGTGGATCCGGCGTCGGGACCCGACCTTCGACAAGGAGCTGAAGGACTACCTGTTTACCGATAAACCCATCGCCCACGGCGATCACTGAGCGGACAGATTGACCCGGACACGCAACGAACAGGACAGCCTGGGCACCGTCGCCGTACCCGCCGACGCTTACTGGGGGGCGCAGACGCAGCGCAGCCTCGAGAACTTCCCCATCGGCGAGGAGCGGATGCCGCTTGCCATCATCCGGGCCTACGCGGCGATCAAGAAGGCGGCCGCTATCGCCAATGCCGCGCTCGGTGTGATCGATCCGGACCACGCCGATGCCATCCTGCGGGCCTGCGACGAGGCGCTTGCCGGCCGGTTCGACGATGCATTCCCGTTGTCCGTCTGGCAGACCGGCTCCGGAACGCAGACCAACATGAACGTCAACGAGGTGCTGGCCAACCGCGCCACGGAGATCCTCGGCGGCGACTTCCGGACCGAGAAACGGGTTCATCCCAACGACGAGCTGAACGCAAGCCAGAGCTCCAACGACACCTTTCCCACTGCCATGCATGTGGCGGCCTTCTCGGAGCTGGAACACCGGCTCAAGCCCGCCGTTGCACGACTCAGGGAAACCCTGGACGCCAAAGCCCGATCCTGGAACGGCATTGTCAAAACCGGTAGAACGCACCTCATGGACGCGACACCGCTGACCCTCGGCCAGGAGTTCAGCGGCTATGTGGCCCAGCTCGACGGTGCGCAGGCAGCACTGGCAGGCTGTACGCCCCGGCTCGCCCGGGTCGCGCTCGGCGGCACGGCTGTCGGCACCGGGCTGAACGCTCCGCGTGGATTTGCCGAGCGGGCGATTGCCGAGCTTTCACACATCACCGGCTTACCGCTTGCCGCAGCCGAGAACCGGTTTGCCGAGCTGAGCGCCCACGATGCGCTCGTCGAGCTCAGCGGTCAGCTGCGAACGCTGGCGGTGGCGCTCATGCACATCGGCAACCAGATCCGTCTGCTGGCCAGCGGGCCGAGAACGGCCATCGCCGAGATCCTCCTGCCGGCCAATGAGCCCGGCAGCTCGATCATGCCGGGCAAGGTGAATCCCACGCAGTGCGAGGCGTTGTGCATGGTGTGCGCACGCGTCATCGGCAACGACACGACTGTGGCCGTGGCGGGAACGCATGGCCACCTGCAGCTGAACACCTTCAAGCCGCTGATTGCCTACAGCGTGCTCCAGAGTATCAGGCTGCTGGCCGATGCCACGGCGAGCTTCGAGGGACGCTGCGCTCGCGGGATCGAGCCCAACCTGGCGCAGATCGAGGCGCTGCGCGAACGCAGCCTGATGCTCGTAACGTCGCTGGCACCGGTCATCGGCTATGACAAGGCAGCGGAAGTGGCCAAGAAAGCCCACCTGGAAAACACCTCCATCCGTGCGGCGGCGCTGTCCCTGGGTGTGCTGGAGCCGTCGGCACTCGACGAGCTCCTGGACCCGAACAGGATGCTGGGCGGCGACTGACCAGGGGGCACGCCACCGCCCGCACCGGGTCGACGTCAGCTCGTCGGCTTTTTCATCTCCTCGACCTTCTCTTCGGCGGCTTTCTTCGCCTCGTCCACTGCTTCATCCGCAGCCTGCATTGCTTCCGCTGCAGCGGTTTCGGCTTCTTCGGCTGCGTCTCTGGCGGCCTCCGTCGCGCGCTCCATGCCGGCCTCGGCCTGCTCCATGGCAGCATCAGCAGCGTCCTGGGTTGCCGCAGCGGCCTCCTCCATCGCGTCGCCAGCCTTGTCCATGGCGTCGCCGGCCTCCTCCTGCAGGCTCTTCACGGCTTCCTGAGTGGCCGACTCCTCCTGCTGGCAGGCGCCGAGCATGACCGCCATGCCCGCTGCAAGTACCCACATCGTAAAGTGTTTCAACATCTGACTCTCCTCGATTTCCTGTCGTCGTTTTCCTGGCGACTGTCTGTCGCTGATTCTGCAGAGCATCGCCGCACACCGGCGCAGCACCTCCGTACTGTAAGCGGATAGCTGACGGATTGCATTTTCTCCGGGATCACCAGAAACCCGCGCGCAGGGCACTGAGAAGTCGGCATGCATATTGCTGCCTCTTGTTCAGGCACTGAACACCGACAGGAGAAACGCCATGGACAGAAGCAACAGCGGAAGCTACGACCCGGCAAGGTCGTCGCTGGGCTGGCCCGCCAGCCATTCGGAACGGCGCCGCCTGGAACACCTGCTGGTGGTGGTCGACGCGGCAACGCTCGAGGCGGAGGATCCGCGGCACACGCCCCTGCTCGGGCGCACCGCAGCGGTCGCTGCAGCGCTCGGATGTCGGGTCACTCTCTACGCGGCCTGTGCCGACACCCCGAAGGCGGCGCGCCATCCATATGGCCCGCAAGCGGAGAGCGTGGTGGATCACGTTGCCACGCGACTCGACGAATTCTGTCTCCGGCTCGACTCGCAGGGAATCCCGGCAACCCCACTGGCAGTGTGGGAACCACAGGAAGCAGACGAGATGCTCGATCGCATTCGTGAGATCGAACCCGATCTGCTGCTGAAGTCAGGCAGTTCCCGACGGTTCTTCGCGGGGCTGGCGAAGCACCCGGACTGGGAGCTGCTCAGGCAGGCCCGGATACCGATCTGGTACGTGGTCGGCTCTGGTGACAAATCGATCATCCGCCATGTGCTCACCGCCCTCGGCAGCAGCGAGCACCCTGAGGAGGTGACCGGCGCCCATGACTACGACGTCTGCAGTCTCGGAAATCTGATCGCAGCCGGATGCTCGGCCAGCAACACGATTCTGCACACCTATCTGCCTCCCCAGTACCCGCCCACCGCGGTGGCCTACCCAGCGGAAGCAACCCCTCTGGCGGGCCCGGCACCAACGCAGGACCGGCAGGCGCAGGTGGCCGAGCACCACCAGCGGGTCATCGCGGGTTTTGCGCGGCTTTTCGGGATCGACCAGGAACGGGTGATAGTGCGTCCCGGACGCCTGGTGGATGCCGTCGCGGAGGTGGTCGAATCGACCGCGTCGGACCTGGTCGTCATGGGTGCACGCAATCTGACTCGGCTTCAGCGCCTGCTGAAACCAGTCAACGCCGAGCCGGTGTTGACCGGATCGTCCTGCGACGTCGTGATCCTCCCCGAGCGCGCAGCAGAAACCGCAACGGATTCGCTCACCGGTGAGTCGCGTATCGACCTTGAGACGGCCATGGTCAATCCCGAAGCCGTTTTCGGATCACCCGCCGCCCTGGCGGATTGTGATGACCTCTCGGCAGCGCTCAGGCTGCGCCTCCTGAGGATCTGGGAAAGCGACGTCCGCGCCGAGATGCGGGAAGAAGAGGAAGGTGGTCCCGTCGGACCCACGCGCGCCGGGCTGCTGCAGCGGATCCACCGGGCCCGTGAACGCCTGGGGACCGACAGCCCGGCACCCGGCCAGCCGGAGTTCAGCTGACCGGGATACCCGGAAAGGCGCTCACCGCGCCGCCTGGCGGAGACTCGAGCGCGTGGCGGCGCTGAGCGCGGCGTCCAGCCGCTCTCCAGCCACCTGCCAGTCGATCAGCTTCGCCAGGAACTGCTCGATGTAGCGTTTCCGATCGTTCCGGTAGTCCAGATAGTAGGCATGCTCCCAGACGTCGAGGGTCAGCAGCGCCACGCAGGAGTCGGGGCGGGGCAGGACCGCATCCGTGGTCGACAGCACCTCGAGCTTTGCCGCATCGCGGTTCCAGCACAACCAGGTCCATCCGGAGCCGAACTCGTTCAGGGCCGCGGTTTTGAATGCTTCCTCGAAGCCGGCCATGGAAGAGAATGCCTGTTCGATATGCTCGTGCATGATGCCATCCGGAGACGTCGTCTCCGGCGTCATCGACGTCCAGTAGAAATCGTGGTTCCAGATCTGAGCGGCCAGGTTGAAGACCGTTCTGTCCTCCTGCTCCCTGGCCGTCTCGATGACGGATTCCAGCGGCTGCGCGGCCTGATTCCCGTCCAGCACATCGTTGAGCTTTGCGACGTACCCGCCGTGGTGTTTATGGTAGTGGATCGACACCGTCTCTCGACCGATGACCGGTTCCAGCGCGTGTTCCTGATACGGAAGGGGTTTCAGCTTGAATGACATGGAGGTTGCTCCTGTGTGTTAGCGCATTTCAGCGGTTGTGAGTGCCACCGGATCGTCCGATCGGCCACCCGGCTACCGGATGGGTGGTGCAAACGCCATGCCACACCGTCGCGCAGACCCACCCGAGGGTGGCGCGTTTCGCCTTTGTAAGATCTACAAGGTGGCGTGAAAAATCTGCCCGCAGGCACGGCAGCGTACGTCGATGCCCGGGCACCGATGTCCGTGCAAACGACCGGTGCACTATTGCGCGGTACGCGGTTGCCCGCGTGGCACGAACCCATTCGCCGGGGATTTCTCGTCGATTGGGGTTTCGGCACGGTGTCTGCATAACGAACAGAAGAGCCCACACAACCACACTACGGCCGCCGCCGCTGCGCAGGTGTGCGAGTGCGCAGGCGCGCGACAGCGAGCCGAGGAGCTGCGATGAAACTTCAGAAAATTCTGGTCGTGCTGGATTCGGATGAGTCCGACTGGAGCATGACAGATCCGCTCATCGACCGTGCGGTGACGCTGGGGTGTCAATTCGATGCCGCGCTGATACTACTCCGCGTCGCCTACGAACCCACGCTGGGATTCGGCGTGCTCGCCTCACGGGAATCGATCGATGCGGGGCGCCTGAAGCTCATGGCCAGCTACCGCGCTGCCCAGGAGGGTCTGTGCGAGGAGATACGGACATCATCGGGTCTCGAGGTGCTCAGCGAGACGGTCTGGAGTCACGACCAGAGCCGCTGCATCCTCGAAACCACGGACACCCGGCAGGCAGACCTTATCCTGAAGCGCAATGGCGAGCACGCCTACCTGCTCGGCCTGCTCTCCACCACCGACTGGGATCTGGTCCGCACGGCGCGCACACCCTTGTGGTTCGTGCCGCAGGACGCGCAGCGGGATCCGTCCAGCGGCATCGTTGCAGCCATCGACCAGACCTTCTTCGCCGAGGAAACGGGTGAAGAGTTCGAGCTGGATCACGAGTGTTTCGACACGGCAAAGCTGCTTTCGGATCAGTTCGAATGCCCGCTGTTTGCCGTGCACGCCTACCTGGTGCCCAACATGCTCGGCGGCTACGAAGCCATGCTGCCCCTTCCGGCCGCTGGCCGCGCGCCGTTTTCGGGCGAGGCGCTGAGCACGGTGCGCGCGCAGGTCTCTCACCGCCACCGCGAGGCGGTGCTGGACTTCATCGACGAGCATGGCATCCCGCTCGATGACGTGGTCATCCGTGAGGGTCATGTCGATCGGGTGCTGACCGCCACCGCACGGGCAATGGATGCCGGCCTGATCGTGATGGGATCCACCAACAAGACCTGGTGGGACCGAGTGCTCGGACGCGTGCACGCCGAGCCGACACTGGCCAGCGCACCGTGCGATGTCCTGTTCATCCGCCCGACTGAATCACCTGGCACGGGAGTTGCGTGACTCCGGGTAAGTGACGAAATCAGGAGAGTAAGCACCATGACCAAGAAGGAAGCCATGATCGAGAAGGCGGAAGCCCGCCTGTCGCAGCTCGACGCGGAGGTCAAACGCCTGCACGCGAAATCCGAAGTCGCCAACGCGGAGCTGAAGCTCAAGGTTCAGGAGGAGCTCGCCGAGGTCAAACGCCATCGCCGTACCTTCGAGAACCGCATCGACGAGATCCGCCAGGCGGGTGAGGACGCCCTGGTGGACCTCTCCGACGGTTTCGAGCGCGCCTGGTCCACCCTCTCCAATCATCTCGAGCGGGCTGCAGCACGCTTCAAGTGAGGTCAGGGCCGCGCGAACAGTAACTCCAGCCGGCCTTCCTGGAGCAGGGTCGCACGCTGGATGGTGAGCGCCGCGAAGTGCTCGGTGATCTGCTGCTGCGTGTGCGCGTGGTAGCGGGTGCCCGACTCTCCCGGACGCAGCAGCAGGTGCGTCCCTCTGAGGATCCCGTAGCGGTAGTGCCCCCGGCCGCTGTTGAGCGTCGGGTCACCTGCCCGGGCACCGGCATGCAGGGCACCGAATCCGTACCCCAGCGTCCCGGGACCGACATGCGGTGCGAGCGCCCGGGAGAGGCCTTCCAGCGCGATCAGGTCGATGTGATGAAACGTGTCCCAGAACAGGCACACATCGAAGATCAGGTCATCCGGCAGATCCAGATAGCGTGTGAACGCTTCCGCCGCAGCACGGGTATCCGGCGCTTCGGGTGGATCCGTCAGCAGCTCGCAGCCGAGCAGGTCCGTGAAGTGGATGCGGGCGTTGTAGCCCGCGAAGAAGTCCACCGTGCTCTGGGCGCCCGGGCCCGCGTCGAGCACCTGAATCCGGCCGCGATTTTCGATGCCTTCCAGCAGCATGGGGAGCAACCGGCTGGCGACGGCATCCGGTTCGGCACGCGGGCCGCCGGCGCCGGATGACGCCGTCCGCTTTCTTGTGAGCATGGAGATAGGGCTCTCAGCCGCCGGTCTGGCTCTGCCTGTCGTCCACCGCCTCCGGCTTTGCCGGTCCGGTGGTACGCTTCGGAGGCACAGTTGCCGATGCCGTCCTGCTTTCACCCGGATCCATGTCGATGGAGCCTTTGAACTTGGCACCGTCTTCCAGGGTCACCCTGGGAGCCACGATGTTGCCGAGCACCCTGCCGGACTTGGTGATGATCACCTTTTCCGTGCCGGTCACATCGCCGGTGACCTGACCATCCACACGAATCGTCTTCGCGGAAAGGTTGGCCTTCACCTGCCCTTTCTGGCCGATGGTGAGGTCGTGCCCCGACAGCTCCACCGAGCCCTCGACAGCACCCTCGATCACCAGATTCTCGTCACCGCTGACCTCGCCCTTGATCCTGATGGTCGATCCGATCACTGCCGTATTCCTCGTGTTGTAAGCGTCTGCAGGGGTCTCCGAGCGAGGCGGAGGATTGAACGTGCTCGTGCCGGGAGCGCTGTCGGGGGGGCTGGTTTCCTTGCGTTTATCGAACATGGCTGCGACCTCTTGTAAAGCAGAACGATGTAAGGATCCGGAGCCAACTATAGGCCATCTACCGCCGCAGAAAATGACAATTTTCTGTAGATAAATCCGCGCCCGGCAGACGGGGCCGGATGCCGTATGCTCTCGCCTCCGCCACTGCAGGCCCGCCATGACCGAAAGCACCGAAACCGCCGATCCCGTCGGGCCGCGACGCCCCTGGGACGCCTTCCGGTACCGTGACTACCGCCTGCTCTGGACCGTGCTGGTGACGGCTTCCATCGTCATCTGGATGCGTATCCTCGGCACCGCCCAGTGGCTGCTGGACGAGACGGGGTCCGCCTACCTGGTGGGCCTGATCGGCGTGGTGCAGCTGGTGGTGCAGATTCCGGCGCTGCTCTGGGGCGGCACCCTGGCCGACCAGCTCGACCGGAAACGCCTTATGGGCCTGGCGCATGCCACCACAGCCGTGGTGCTGCTCACCCTCGGGGTCCTGAACAGCCAGGAACTCCTGACGCCCGCCATGGTTTATGTGGGCATCGCCGTTACCGCCGCCTCTCAGATGTTCGCGAGCCCTGCCCGCTCGGCGCTGGTGCCGGTGGTCATTCCCAGGGACAAGCTGATGCTGGCAGCCTCCACGGATACCGCCTCCCAGAACGCCAGCGCCATCGTCGGCCCGCTGATCTTTGCGGCCGTAGCCGTGCAGCAGGGCCTGTCGGCCACCTTTCTGCTCGCGGGCGGCATCTCGCTGGTCGCCGCGCTGGTCTCGATCACCATCCGGGCACCCGGGCGTGCCGAGATCACCGACCAGCCAGCCCAGTCGAGGGTGCAGCAGACGGTCGCCGGGCTCCGCTACGTCTCCAGGCACCCCATCCTGCCCGGCCTGTTTCTGCTCGACGCCGGCATCACCGTGGCATCGTTCTACCGGGAGATCCTGCCCGTGCTGGCGCTCGGCCTCTTTGCCGGCGGCGCCAGCGCCACGGGCCTGCTCGGTGCCGCCAACTCCAGCGGCGCCATTCTCGGCTCGTTTCTCGCCCTGACGCTGGTGTGGTACCGGAAGAAGGGCATGCTCGTCCTCTACGCCTCCTTCGCCTACGGCTTCATCCTGTTCGGCTTTGGCGCGGCCACCACGCTCTGGTTCGGGGCACTCATGATCGCCGCGCTCGGCGCTGCAGACGCGGTAACGGTGGCCGTGCGCCAGACGACGGTGATGCTCACCACCCCGGATCACATGCGCGGGCGCGCCTTCGCGCTCATGATCCTGGCGGCGCAGACGGCAAATAACGTGGGCACGATCTGGGTAGGCGTGTGGGCAGGCGCCATTGGTGCCGCCAACACCATGATGCTCGGCGGCTTGATCTCCGTGGTCGCCACCGCGCTGATCTGGCGATTCTGGCGTCCGATCCGGGAGTTCCAGTCCGACTGACCGAGCCAGTTACTGCTGAACGAATCGACCCAGCACGCAGGTCCCTGCCAGCCGCGCGATGCTCTGCGAGCGCTGCAGCAGCAGGAGCTGATCGCCCGCGCACGCATCGCCGGTTTCGGTGACGAAAGCCACCTCATCCATCGCCGGCATCATCGGGCACAGGCCGCGCAGGTTGTTGTGCCAATCGGTCCCATCACGAAGCAGCACACGCAGACCGACGTCGTCCAGCGGTCTGGCGGCAGTCATGTCATCGAGCGGCACGCAGGCGCGGTCGTCCCCCACCGTCTGCAGCGCCGTTGTCGGGATCTCCCCTCTGGCGCCCGGACCGAGCTCGTCACAGGCCGTCAGCAGAACAGGCAGCACCCACAGGAGACGCCACCTCGCCTTCGCGGCCTGCCCGAAGCCGGATTTTCCTGTGCTCATTGTCTGACATACCCTCCGTTGATTTGCCTTTGTCCCTGATGGGGTGCAAGTTGCGTACCACGGAGCAGCGCAGGCACACGCCGAACGATGAACCGATTTCCAACGGCATCGGCGATCGGGCGTCCCGGAGACCACGACGAGCCGGAGACGCCGCCACCTCACCCGCCTGACGAAAAGCCACCGCCACCGGTGAAGGAGCCGCAGCCGCCGGGGCCGGAGGTGGAGGACCCGGAGCCGCAGCCTCCCGAACGCGTCCGGCACAATCGGCTCACGCTAATACCCGGGATGTGGACCGGGTGCTGGCGATGATGGCCGAAACGCTGCAGATCGTGGTCTGCAACGTCGGCGGCGGCCGAGGTCGCAGCCGGATGTGGTCAGAGCCCACCGTCGCATGCGGATTCAGGGCGGAGACCGCCGAGCTCGACGGTCGGGCGGTGGTGATCCTGATGCGAGACGGCCTGCTGCACGACGTACTACGTGTGTCCGGCGGTGCCGCCGCGCTCACCCGGCTGACCGACTACTGCTACGCACCGGACGTGCTCGCAGAGGTGGCCGCAAGATTGGGTGTCCAGTGTGCGCGCCCGGCCTATCACCAGGGAGCCGACGTGCTGCCGGAAATGATCGCAACGACCACCCTCCCCTGGCGCCAGGGCTGATGCGGCGGCGAGACGCTACTGCAGCCGACGCAGCGGAAAGTCCGCGAATATCTCAGCGATGCTGCTGCTCACGTTTTCCATCTCGTAGGTCAGGTCGTGATCCTGCAAGCGCTCCGTGGATACCGCTTCCCAGACCAGCTGGTTTCTCTCCTCGTCGACCACGTCCACGTGCAGCGTGCTCTCGGTGTACTGACGGATGTCCGTGTAGTAGCCGCTCCACACGCCGTAGGGATGCCGGTAGTAGCCGTAACCCACCGCGACGTCAGGGCCCGGGTAGCCTTCGATCACCTCGCGCGTTTCGACGAAGAAGTTCAGACGCAGGTCCGGATGCGCGATGTCGTAGGCATAGCCCAGCGATTCGAGCTCGCGTCGGGCAGCCTGCTTCAGGTTCTGGCTGAGAACCGTACCCGTGCCGTCGGGCCGGTCGGTGCCGACCGGCTCGTAGAACGCGAAGGTCTGGTAACCGGCGATATCCGCACCCGGATCCCGAACCACGCTGATCCTTGGCGTCGAGGCGCAGGCGACCACCAGGAGCAGACCGGTGGCTGCGAAAACGAGTCGTCTGATGGGGCTGACCACAGCTCGCTCCGTAAGCTTGAACTTAAACTCAGCTTAAAACGCGCAGGCTCGATCGTCAGTCCGTACTTTCCCCGCCAGCCGTCTGCTTCGGCATCACCGCGGTGCTAGCGGCCGTAGCAGGCGCTCACCGCCAGCTCGCCGCGACTCTTCACCGCCCGGAATTTCTCATAGAAAAGCGCGTCGATCTTCTTCGCATCCGCCGGCGTGTCCGCCCGGCGGTAGCGGTCGTACTGGCGCGGGCCGCCGTTGTAGGCGGCGTAGCTGGCCCGGGCCAGATTGTCGATGGAGCCGGTCTTCACGTCCTCTTTCTTCGCGATGGCATAGCGGTTCAGGTGGTGCTCCAGGATGTCGGCCCCGGCCCGGGCGTTGTAGACGATGTCCCAGCGCAGGCCCTGCAGGTCGTAGAAGCCACGCCAGACCTTCGGATTGATCTGCATCATGCCGATGTCGCCGGTGCTGGACTGCATCGGTACCCGCTTGTCCGCCTTGACCACGAACTGGCGCCAGCAGCTCTCCTGCCAGGCCGCCGCGAACACCAGCTGCCGGTACACGCCCTGATACTTCGCCTCCAATGGGTTGGCGCGCAGCTGCTCCGTCACCGCATGCGCGAGAACCTTCTGCACCAGCGGCAGATAGTCGCTCACGTCAGCCGTCTTCGGCACCCAGCTGTTGAGCCGCTTCGCCACGGTGGGATCGAACCCGGCGGCTGCCACGACGGACGGGAAAAAGAAATCGAGGAACCCGTCGAGTAGCTCCCCGGTCGTCGGCAGCCGGCTCTGCAAGGAGGTTTCGAATAGGTACTCGGGCGGCGGCAGTGGCGCGCCGAAGCCGAACGAGGCGCGCAGCTCGGCGTCCACACCGTCCTGATGCTCGAGCGGGTCGGCCGGATCCTCGGGGAGCAGGATCCGCGCGAGACGTCGCAGCCCCGCACTCGACACCTCCACGCCCGCCGCAGGGCCCAGTTGATCCAGCGCCCTGAGCGCGTCGCCGGCACCGACGAAGGTGAGATAACGCAGCGATTCCGCGTCGCTGCCCTGTCCTGCCGCCGCCGCGGTCAGCAGCGGTGTCAGGCCTTCCCAGGCATCCAGGAAGAGCTGTCTGGCCGGATCCTCTTGAGACCGTCGCTCCTCACCGAGTATCCGGATGAGCTCCCGGCGCAGCTCCACGAGCACGTCGAGCATCGGGGTCGTGTCTTCCATGCCGGCCGTTCGTGCGACGGATTTCACCGTGTAGGTGAAGAAGGCGTCCACGTCGTCGAGCCGGCGTTCGAGCTGCTCGATCTCCGCCGGGGTCAGCACGCTCTCCGGTGCCGCCGCAAGCAGTGCCAGCGGGGTGTAGTCCACGCCCAGCGTCACGCCCACCGTGCCATCGCCGACGGACACGCGCTCGATCCTGACGTCGTTCAGCCGTCCGGCACCGTCCGCGGCGTTGCCGAGCATGAGCGCGAGGAACTCCTTGAGCTGATCGACCGGCCGGGCGAAATCGATGCGGGCTTCTTTCAGCGACGGTGGCAGGAACTGATCCAGCCAGCCGCCGACGGTGGTGGACAGCGAGTCGGTACTGCCGTCGGGTTTGAGCGCCCGCCAGTGGGTGACCCGGATGATCAGGCTCTTCTGGTCGGGACCAACCACCGGCGTCTGGGTGAACTCGATCTCGCCCTGCCAGTCCAGCGCCAGGATGCAGCGACCTGCGACCGGCCGCCCGACCCGTGCCCAGGCGTTGGTCCGGGTCACCAGCCGCCCGGGCTGCGTCGAGAGACGGGGATTTCTGAGCTCCAGGAACTGGCAGCCGGTGCGATCGTCGTTGATCCGCACACTCTGGCCAGCACCCGTGAAGACCTGCTGGCGGAGGGTCGATTCGATGAGCCGGGTTTCCAGGGCGAGCGGCACGTCGGCCCGGTCGGCAACCGCCAGCGGAGCGGTGAGACCGCCGCCGATCAGCCACAGGAAAGGAAGGATACGTGCACGCATGGCACCGTCTGCTCTGGGGAGAACGGCGCCTACTATAGCAATCCGGACAATCCTCAGCTGCGCCGGTAGTGCAGATAGAACGAGTAGCCGAGGTACCACACGGGGTAGGCGAGCGAGCCGTACACCCAGGCCGGCGGCGCCTGGGGATGCCGGATCAGCCAGAGGCAGAGAACGCCCCAGAGCACCCCGCCACCGAGCCCGACCAGTCGACCTTCAGCGTTCTTCGTGGGATACAGATAGCGCACCGGCCAGAAGGTCATGAGCGCGAACACGGTGACGATCACTCCGGCAATCATCCCCGGTGGCGAGAGAAAGTAGAGATAGAAGGCCACCACATTCCAGTAGGACGGGAAGCCGGTGAAGAAGCCGTCTTCGGTTTTCGCGGCGTCCGAGCAGAAGCCGTAAGCCGACGCGATCAGCGTCAGGGCGAGCACCGGCTGCCAGTCCGGCGGCAGCAGCGCCTGCTGATAGATGAGGCATACCGGCACGAACGTGTAGTTCAGGTAGTCGATGATGTCGTCGAGCTTGCGCCCCGAGAAGTGGGGCGTGTGCACGTCCACCCGGACCCGTCGGGCGAGCACGCCGTCCGTGGCATCGACGACAAAGGCCACCACCAGCCAGAGGAAGACATCCAGCGGCCGGTCGTCCAGCAGCGCACGCACCGCCAGGCCCGCACAGACCAGACCGGTCGCCGTGTAGAGGTGCGTCATCCAGGCGAGCAGGATCGATCGATTCACATTTGCCCCTCCATCCCCCACGCGCTCAGGGTATCGTGGCCGGGTCGGAAGCGGGAGCGGGAGCGGCCACATGGGCCGATCAGCAGACGCTCCCGCCGCTTGAAACCTCAACCCGTCACGATTCGCCGACCGCGTTCACCAGGGCGCGGATCGTCCAGCGCTTGACCGCCAGCGCCTGGGTGTCGTCGAGCTGAAGCACGTCCTTCAGTACCAGGTGGGCCTCCGTTCCGAGCACCAGCGCGAGCGCGCGGGTGAGCAGCTTCAGCTCCCGCGTGCGGACCTGCCCGCGCAGCGGTGCCAGCGCCGCCTCGATGAGCCCGGTACGACGGTTCTGCCGCAGCGGAACGTGCTCCGCCGAAGCCGCGCCGATGGAGCGCTCCAGAGATTTCGCCAGCATCAGCCGTAGCGGCGCTTCCTGCTCCGCGATCATGGCGTTCAGCGCGTCGTCCGCCCGCTGCACCCGAGCCACCACGTCTTCCCCGGCCGATTCCGCGAAGAGCGCCTCCGGCTCCGGCACGGAGATATCGAGGGTGCTCTCCAGCAGCAGCGCATCGACGTTCGAAAAGTAGCGGTAGGCCGTCGCCCGCGACACCATGGCCTCCTCCGCCACCTCATCCAGCGTCGGCTTGACACCGCGCGCCAGCAGCCGCGCCGCCGCTCGCAGCAGATCCTTGCGGGTGCGCTGCTTCTGCCGCTGGCGGGTGCCGCTCATCGGTCCGGCTGCGCAGGAAGCTGCCGCACGATCGCGGCGAGATCCACCCAGACGTTTTCCCGGCCGATGGCCCCCCGCTCGTCGAACTCGATCACGTGCAGCAGCCGGAACTCGAGTGGGCGGTTACGTCCCTCCAGCCCGAACGGCCGGCCCGGCGCCCGACCCCGCCACACCGACTCGTCTACCAGGAAACCGTGGCCGTAGAGGCGGCGCACGGTTTCCGTCTGGCCGTCAGCCAGGTCGGCGAACAGCGACTCGTAGAAGGGACGCGCCGCCGAGCGTCCGCTGCTCGGTCCATCGGGCCATCCCACCACGTCGTGCTCCACATCGTCGGCCAGGGTCGAGAGAACACCCTCCACATCGTCCGTCGCCTCGAAGCGGAAGTGTTCGTCCATTCGCCGGTCCATTTCTGCTGCCGTCAGGTCCATCGCCGCACCTGTGATACTCTGATCTGTTATTGAGACTATAGTCTCATAAACGGAATAGTGTCAAGCAAAGTCCTCGCCGGGCACGGCCACTTCATTCGGCGCTGCCGCCAAAGCAAACTGCACGTTTTCGGCAGGCAGGTTTCCATGGCCATCGCACGCTCTCTGCTTCCGCTCTGCGCTGCGGCGCTGTTCGCCACCGGCTGTGACTTTTCCGGTGCGCCGGAAACGCCGCCCCAGGCAACCTCGCCGGTCGTTTCGCCCATCGAGCGGGGTGACGGCCGCCGGATCCTGCTCATCTCGCCCCATGCGGACGATCTGACCCTCTTCATCGGCGGCACCGTGGCCGCGTGGGCGGACGCGGGCTGGCAGCTCATCGCCGTGCGGGTCACCGACGACCGCTGGGATTCCGTGAATCTCAGCGAGGCCGAGACCATCGAGCGCAGTTACGCCGAGTTCGAACGGGCCATGGCCGCTCTCGGGGTCGCAGAGACCGTTCATCTGAACTTCCCCACGGACGTGCTCGGCGATACCAGCCGCGTCGCGCTGAGAGCGCACTTCATCCGGCTCGTCCGCCAGTACCGCCCCTACGCGCTGGTGAGCGTGGACCCGCACTCCGGCACGGGCGAGGACAATCTGGATCATCTGGTGGTGGGCCAGGCGGTGGCCGAGGCGGTATGGACGGCCCAGTTCGACAAGCACCATCCGGAACACCTGGCCGACGGCCTGGCACCTCACGGCGTGGTGGAGCAGTGGTACTACGGTCGGCCACCGGGCGAGATCACCGACGTGGTGGACGTGAGCGCCACCCTCGACCGCAAAACCGCTGCCGCGCTCGCCCACGAAACGCCGCTGCGCAACATCGTCCACCAGCTCCGCCTGCAGGCCCGGACGGCCGGCTACCGGGTGCCGGCGCTCGACGAGGCGGCCGATGGCGACCTCGCACCTCTGGTGGAGAGCCTGGTTGCCGAACGCAGCCGCGAGCTCGGCAGGCGCTTCGGCGTCGGCGCGGCCGAGGTGTTCCGCGTCGTGCGTTTCGGCGGCAGCCTCGAATGGCTCGAAGCGAACGGCGTGCCACTCGAGCCATGAGCTGGTGCCGTATACCCGGGCGGAACCGGAGCATTGAGCCCCAACATCGTGCTTGACGCACTATTCGTCGGCAGTGGCGTTCTGCTGCTGACCGTCGGCGGCGAAGCCCTGATCAGAGGCTCCCTGGCAGCAGCGAATCGGCTGGGCGTATCGCCCCTGCTGAGCGGCCTGCTGATTGTCGGATTCGGGACATCAGCCCCGGAGCTGGTCGTTTCTATCGATGCGGCGGTGCACGAGCGGCCTGACATTGCCATCGGCAACGTCGTGGGGAGCAACATCAGCAACATCCTGCTGCTCCTGGGATTGTGCGCGCTGATATCGCCACTCACGGTGACGCCACGCGTGCTGCAGCGTGACGGCGGTACCGTGGTAGGCGCGAGCATACTGTTCATCCTGCTCGTCGGGGGCAGCGCGCTGGTGAGAGCGGACGCAGCCATCTTGCTGCTGGTGCTGGCGGCTTATCTGCTCTGGGCGTACTGGACCGAACGCACAGGTCAGGCGCCTTCGGCGTCGCTGCACCGAGCCGAGGGGGAGGAGGTGACGTTTCTGCCCGGAACGACGCTGGGGGTGTTGTTGGCGCTTTTACTGGGTCTGGCGCTGCTGATCGTGGGATCGCAGGTGCTGCTGCGAGGCGCGGTCGGCCTGGCCGAGTCGTTCGGGGTCTCGGAGGCGGTCATCGGGCTGACGCTGGTGGCCGTCGGAACCTCTCTGCCTGAACTGTCCATCTCCGTAATCGCGGCCTTTCGGCGCCATGCCGACGTTGCGATCGGAAACATCCTGGGCAGCAATATCTTCAACCTGCTGGGGATCCTGGGCATATCCGCGCTGCTGCAGCCCCTCCCCGTGCATCAACGGATTCTGGACTTCGACCAGTGGGTCATGCTGGCCACCTCACTGCTGCTGTTGCTCTTCCTCTACACCGGCAGCAGGCTCAGCCGATTCGAGGGCGGTCTCCTGCTGCTTGCATACGGAATTTATCTTTATCTGAGTTTCACGCTGTTCGACGTGTAGTGGTCCAGCAGGAGGAATCGTCAGCCGGCGTCAACGCTTAGGTCGCGTCCAGAAATCGCTGCGTGACCGCCGAGTAGGCATCGATCCGCCGGTCGCGGAAGAATGGCCAGCCGTGCCGCTGCCGGCCTATCGCGGTGAGATCCAGCGTCTCCACCAGCACCGCCTCCTCGTCCACCGGTGCTTTGCAGAGGATGCGGCCGTCGGGCGCCGCCACGAAGCTCTGCCCCCAGAACTGGATACCACCCTTGCCGCTCGGATCCGGCTCGAACCCCGTGCGGTTGACGGCCACCACATAGCAGCCGTTGGCGATGGCGTGGGAGCGCTGAATCGTCTCCCAGGCCGCATGCTGGGCCGCCTTCACGTCGTCCGCCTCTTCCGGATGCCAGCCGATGGCCGTGGGATAGAAGAGCACGTCCGCCCCCTGCAGGGCGGTCAGGCGCGCGGCCTCCGGATACCACTGGTCCCAGCAGATCAGCACGCCGAGATTGGCCTTGGGGGTGGCGAACGTCTTGAAGCCGAGATCGCCCGGTGTGAAGTAGTACTTCTCGTAATAACGGGGATCGTCCGGAATGTGCATCTTCCGGTACTTGCCGGCATAGCCGCGCTTCCCGTCCAGCACCGCGGTGGTGTTGTGATAGAGCCCCGGTGCGCGCCGCTCGAAGAGGCTCGCGACGATGGCGACGTCGTGCTCCGCGGCAAGCTCCGCGAAGGCATCCGTGGTGGGGCCGGGAATGGGCTCGGCCAGCGCGAAGTGGCGTTCGTCCTCGCTCTGGCAGAAGTAGCGGGAGCGGAACAGCTCCTGCAGGCAGACCACCTCCGCCCCCTGATCGATGGCCTCCCGGGTTCGCGCCAGCGCCTTCGCCACGTTCTCCTCGGGATCGTCCGAGCAGCGCATCTGCACGAGACCGACACGCACCGCTGTCTTCTCCGTCTTCACAGCGACCGCCCCTTCGACTTCGGGTCGTTTTCCAGATAGGTCTCGTCTTCGAAGCAGGCGATGTACTGATCGAGAATGGCGATGCCGCGGCTCGGACGGATGGTTCCGGCGTCGATCTTGGCCTTGATCAGGTCCTGCATCTTTTCCTGCAGGCTGTTCGGGAAGTACTGCACCTGAGCGAGGATCTCCTTCACCTTGGTGCCCGGGATCACCTTCTCGATCCAGAAGTTTTTGTCCTCGTCCGCATCACCGTAGATGTGCGCTTCCGTAACGCGCCCGAACAGGTTGTGTGCGTCCCCCATGATGTCCTGATAGGCGCCCACCAGAAAGATACCGAGGCAGTACGGCTCGCCCGGCTCCAACGGGTGCAGCTCCAGGAACTTCTTGTCGTCGTTGGAGGAGACGTACTCGGTGAACTTGCCGTCCGAGTCGCAGGTCATGTCCACCAGCAGCCCCCTGCGGGTGGGGCGCTCGTCGAGACGATCGAGCGGCACGATGGGAAACGGCTGCTGGATCGCCCAGTGGTCCAGCACCGACTGGAACACCGAGAAGTCGATGAGGTAGTGATCGACGAGCAGCTCCTGGAGCTGGTCGAACTCCGGCGGCAGCGGATCCGGATTCAGCAGGCGCAGACGGCGCAGGATGGCCGCGCAGCTGCTCCAGTACATGCGCTCGATCATGGCGTTCTGCTTCAGCGACAGATAGCCCATGTTGTAGAGCGTGTGCGCCTCCTCGTGAAACTCGATCACGTCGTGATAGGCCTCGATCAGTTCCCGCGCCCTGATCTCCCCGTCCCCCGACGAGCGCAGCCATTCGAGGAGCTCGTACATCCGCTCCAGCGTCCGCGGCGCATCCTCCGGCAGCGCGATGTCCGGGTCCGCCCGGTCCTTCTGGAATGCGCCGAGGGCTTCCACCACCAGCACCGAGTGGTGGGCGGTCATGGCCCGGCCGCTCTCCGACATGAGGATCGGGTGCGGCACGCCACGGTCGTCACACACCTCCTTGATGGCCGAGACCACCGAGTTCGCGTACTCCTGGAGGCTGTAGTTGATCTGTCCCTCCTCGAAGCCGCCGGTGTAGTTCACCCCCAGACCACCACCGACATCGATGTACTGCACCGGCAGTCCGGCGCTGATGAGCTCCGCATAGGTCTGCGCCAGCTCCTTGGCCGCCTGCTTGAGCTGGGTGATCTGGGCGATCTGGCTGCCGAGGTGGAAGTGCATGAGCACCAGCCGGTGGCCGGCGTCCGACTCTTCCAGGCGCTCGATCACCTTGAGGAGCTCTGGCAGGGAGATACCGAACTTCGACTGGTAGCCGCCGGACTCCGCCCACTTGCCGGCGCCGGCGGTTCGCAGGCGCACGCGCACGCCGAACTGGGTCGCCACACCGCGCTCCGCGGCGATGTCCATGAGCTCCTCGAACTCGGCGTACTTCTCCATCACCGGGATCACGTTTTTGCCGAGCTCCTGCATGGAGAGCACCAGCGACAGCATCCGCCGGTCCTTCACCCCGTTGCATACCAGCGGCGTATCGTCCGAGTCGAGATGGGCTACCGTCGCCACGAGCTCGGCCCGGGAGCCGCACTCGAGCCCCAGGCCGAACGGCTTGCCGGCGTCGAGAACCTCCTCCACCACCTCGTGGAGCTGGTTCACCTTGATCGGGTAGATGGCCCGGTACTGACTCTGGTAGTCGAATTCCCGGATCGCTTCCGCAAACGCGCGGGAGAGCCGCTCCACGCGCGCCCGCAGCACGTCCTGGAAGCGCAGCAGCGTCGGAAAGCGGACACCGCGACGTCTCAGCTCGGCGATGACGTCCATCATGTCGATGGACAGGTCGCTGCTCTCGAACGGCCGGACGGCCATGTGGCCCGCCTCGTTGACGTGAAAGAAGCCGTTGCTCCACCGGTTCACGCGGTAGAGTTCGGAAGCGTCCTCCACGGTCCACGCTTCATCGGTGGCAATGCCGGCGGCCGCCGGTGCGGTTCTGGACTTCGGCGTGACTGAGCTCATGACATCCTTCCTGGTTACTGGTCGAGCACGCAGGCGAAGATCAGCGGCGCCACGATGGTGGCATCCGACTCGATGATGTACTTCGGCGTGTCCGCAGACAGCTTGCCCCACGTGATCTTCTCGTTCGGCACCGCGCCGGAGTAAGAGCCGTAGCTCGTGGTCGAATCACTGATCTGGCAGAAATACGCCCACCGCGGCGTGTTGGACTTCTGCAGGTCCTGCTGCAGCATGGGCACCACGCAGATCGGGAAGTCGCCGGCGATGCCGCCGCCGATCTGAAAAAAGCCGATGGGCGCCTCCGCGCAGGCTTCCTCGTACCACTCGGCCAGCATGATCATGTACTCGATGCCGCTCCTGACGGTGTGGACGTTTTTGATTTCGCCGGTGATGCAGTGCGCGGCGAAAATGTTGCCGAGGGTGGAATCCTCCCAGCCGGGCACGATGATCGGCAGGTTGCGTTCGCAGGCCGCCATCATCCAGCTGTCCCTGGGATCGATCTGATAGTGCTCCGTGAGCTTCCCCGAGCGGAGGATCTGGTAGAGGAACTCGTGCGGGAAATAGCGCTCCCCGCTGCTGTCCGCCGCCGACCAGGCCTCGAGGATCACGTGCTCGATGCGCCGGATCGCCTCTTCCTCGGGGATGCAGGTATCCGTCACCCGGTTCAGGTGCCGGGACAGCAGCTTCTCCTCGTCGTCCGCGGTGAGCTCCCGGTAGTTCGGCACCCGCACGTAATGGTCGTGCGCCACCAGGTTGAAGATGTCCTCCTCCAGGTTCGCCCCGGTGCAGCAGATCGCATGCACCTTCCCGCGACGGATCATCTCCGCGAGCGACAGCCCGAGCTCCGCCGTGCTCATCGCCCCGGCCAGGGTCATGAACATGATGCCACCACGATCCAGGTGGCTGACGTAGGCGTCCGCCGCATCGATCAGGGCAGCGGAGTTGAAGTGCCGGTAGTGGTGATGGACGAACTCGCTGATGCTGGTCATTTTCGTGATGGTGCCTCCGTGGAACTGCCCACCGCGGGACGCCGACCCTCCGACACCCCGTCCGTGGCGACCGTGGCTGCTGCGGCAACTGCGGCAGCGGTAATTAAAACACAGGTACCTGCTGGGTCAGGCAGTGGAAGGTGCCGAGCCCCAGCACCAGATCCGTACAGTCGATGCCGACCACCTCCCGGTCCGGGAAGCACGCGGCCAGCAGTCGCCGGTTCGGCTCGTCGGCCGGGTCACGGAAGGTCGGCATCACCACCACCCGGTTGCCGATGTAGAAGTTGGCGTAACTCGCCGGCAGCCGCTCGCCCCGGAACGTCACCGGCCGCGGCATCCTGAGCTCGACCACGTCGAGCCGGCGGCCATCGGTAAGCCGGATGGCTTCCAGCCGCTCCCGGTTCTCGGCGAGCGGCGCGTGGTTCTCGTCCGTGCCGTCCGGTTCCACCACCGTGACCACCCGGCTCTCCGACACGAACCGCGTCAGGTCGTCCACGTGACCGTCCGTATCGTCGCCGACGATGCCATCGCCCAGCCAGAGGATCTGCGAAACACCCAGCTCGTCCCGAAGCACGGCCTCGATGGCGTTTCTGTCCAGCGCTGGATTCCGGTTCGGGTTCAGCAGGCACTGCTCGGTGGTGAGCAGCACCCCGGCGCCGTTGACGTCGATGGAGCCCCCTTCCAGCACCATCTCCACTCGCCGGCAGGGCACGTTCAGAGCATCGGCCATCTGCGGCGGGATCGCATCGTCCAGGTCGTACGGCGGGTACTTCTCGCCCCAGGAGTTGAACCGGAAATCGAGCGCCGCGAGCGACGGCCGGCCGGGCCGCCTGACGAAAATGGCGCCATGGTCTCGGCACCAGGCATCGTTGGTGCGGAAGTGGTGGAAGACCACGTTCGAGGCCAGCGCCTGGCCTTCCAGAAAGCCGCGCACCCGCTGCTCGTGCGCTGCATCGAGCACGTTGATGCGCACCGTCTCCGTCTGCGACACCACGCCGACGAAACGGGCCATCACAGGCTCCACGGTCTCGAACTTGCCCGGCCAGGTGTCGACGTTGTGCGGCCAGGAGATCCACGTCGCCTGATGCGGTGCCCACTCGGCGGGCATGACGTTCTCGGTCAAGGTGTGCTCATCCGACCTGCGTTTGCGCGCTACCTTGCCACCGGGGTTGGCATCTCACAACCGCCCGAAGACCTCCTCCGTGTGCTCGCCGAGCTTCGGTGGTCGGCGCGCGATGGCCCAGGGGGTGCCGGTGAATCGATAGGGCGCGCCCGGATAGCGGAACGTCCGATCGAGATCCTCGTGGTGCACCTCCGTGGGATAGCCGCGGGCCACGAAGTGGGGATCCTCGAAGACCTCCTCGGGGCTGTAGATCACGCCCACGGCGAGTCCCGCTTCCTGACAGCCGATGAAGAAGTCGTAGGCGCTGATCCGGCTGGCAATGAGCTGCAGCCCCTCCCGGCCGCTCGAAAAGATGGCCGTGATGGTCTCGTCCTTGCCGATCTGGGACAGATCGAACGGCCCTTCCCAGGCCGCACCCATCTCGAGAAACACGGCTTCCGGAAAATCTTCCTTGAGCCCGAGCTTCTCCAGCCAGGCCAGCAGCCTGCCGAACTCCGCGGGAAAGCGCGGCGGCACGCCGGTGTTCACCCAGCGGCCGTCCGCGCAGCGCATCTGCGTCTCGCCCGTCGGCTTGATGGCGGCGTGACGGCCCGTCTGACGCTGGACGGTGCCGCCGTTGACGAGCCAGGTGTAGCTGGCCGCTTCCGTGGTCACGTTCAGCGCCGCGGTGATGGACACGTCCACGAACTGACCCGTTCCGCCCGCACCCCGATGCAGCAGCGCGGTCAGCGCCGACATGACGGCGAAGTGGCTGGCAGTGTGATAGGCCTGATCGCCCCAGCCGCGCACGGGCGGCAGGCCGTGATCGTCATAGCCGCAGCTCCAGGGCGGCCCGCCCGCCGCCATCAGCGTCAGATCCGTGGCCGGCAGCCGGCTCGCCGGCTCGTTCCGTCCGTAAGACGTCACCGCCACGTGCACCAGCCCGGGGTTGGTCCTGGACAGCACGTCGTAGTCCATGCCCAGGTCCGCGAGCCGGCCGGGCAGTTCCGCCTCGAGCAGCACATCCGCGGAATCGATCAGCGTGAGTAGCCGGTCCCGATCCGTCGGGTCACCCAGGTCGCACACCACGCTGCGTTTGCTGGTGTGGTGGTGCCAGAAGTGCAGGCTGCGCTCGGGATGCGGCTCGTCGTCGAGGAACGGCGGAAATCCCCGGCTCGAATCACCCCCCGGCGGCTCCACCAGGATCACGTCCGCACCCATGTCGGCCAGCAGCTTGCCGGCCCAGGCGATCGGCGCACCGGCAAGCTCCACCACACGGATACCGTCGAGGGCGCTCACAGCACGCCCTCTTCGGCCAGCGTTCGGACCTCGTCGGCGCTGTAACCCAGCAGTCGGGTCAGCACGGATTCGTTGTGCTCGCCGAGACAGGGTGCCCCACGCTCGGCATGCCAGTCCGTTTTCGAGAAATGCACGGGCTGCCCGTCCACCCGCACCTCGCCCATGCTGGTGTGGGCGACCGTGGGCCAGAGTCCGAAGCGGCCGGTGGTCGCGTCCCGCTCGATGCGCTCCTCGGGCTTCTGCACCGCGGACGCAGGAATCGGCAGGGCGCGCAGGGTTTCCTCGAGCCGGAACTTGTCCTGCTTCGCCGTCCACGCGCCGAGCGCGGTGTCGAGCGCATCCTGACGCGCGAGACGGGCGTCGGCGTCTCCATACGCTCCGGTCCAGTCCTCGGCGATGGTGGTCGCCAGCAGTTTCCAGTCGCCGTCGTCGCGGCAGCTGATGGCGATCCATTCGTCGTCCCCGGCGCAAGGGTAGATGCCGTGCGGCGCCATGGGCACGAACTGGCTGCGATTGGAATTCACCGGCGCATTGCGCATGGCCCGGCCGTTCACACTCCAGTCCAGCAGGGCAGGCCCGTTCAGCGACACACCCGCCTCGGTGCACGCCAGGTCCACCCACTGCCCCTCCCCCGTGCGCTGACGGTGCAGCAGGGCCATGAGGATGGCGATGGCCATGTAGTAGCCGCCGGTGTGGTCCATGTAGGAATACCCCCAGCCCGCCGGAGGCTGGTCCGGCAGTCCGGATGTGAAGGTGAGGCCGGAAATGGCCTGCACGATGGGTCCCCAGGTCTTGTAGCGCGCATAGGGGCCGACGTGGCCGAAGCCACAGTTGGACACGTAGACGATGTCTGGACGGATGACCTTCAGCTGCTCGTAGCCGAATCCCCACTTCTCGAGCACACCGGCCGCGAAGTTCTCCGTCACCGCATCCGAGATCCGGATCAGCTCCGTGAGGATCTCCTTTCCCTTCTCCGTGCGAAGGTTGAGCGTGATCCCGAGCTTGTCGACGTTGTGGTTGTTGAAGCCACCACCCGCCTCGAGCCCGGACTGGCCCGGCTTGTACGGCGGTGCGCCGCGGAGGATGTCCCAGCGACCCTGGCGGGTCGGGTCCTCGATGCGGATCACCTCCGCGCCGAACATGGCGAGCCACTTGGTGGCCCCGGCGCCGGCAAGCTGACCGGTAAAGTCACAGATACGGATTCCCGCGAGCGCCTCGGGCACCTTCTTCCCCAAACGGTGAGCGACGACGCAAGCATGCCATCGTTGCGCGGCGGGGGTGAAGGCCGTTGCCGGCTCCGGCAACGCCAGGCGTGGGAGCCGGCCGACATCGGACCAGGAATACTCTTATATCTCAGATGGATACGAAGATAATGCGCTAATCATCCTGAAGATTTGCCTGGCCGATCCGAGCCGCGCCGGGACAGGATCAGGCGCATGCCGATGGGCATGATCAGTGTCGTCGCGATGGCCATGATGACGACCGCGGAGAACAGGTTGTCGACGATGGGCGGCACCGGTTGTGGTTTCAGGAACAGGCCAGCTTCCAGCGCGATGCCGGCAATGATGAGCTCGACGGCGCCCCGCGCGCTCATGGCCATTCCGATGCCGGCGGCCTCGCGGCGCTCGATGCCGACCGCGCGCGCCGCCAGTCCCGCGCCGAGGAACTTGGTCAGCAGCGCGAGGCCGGTGAGCAGCACGACGAAAACGGGAACGTTCCAGAGCGCGGACACGTCGAGGTGCAGCCCGATCGACGCAAAGAAGATCGGCGCCAGAAAACCGGTGGCCACCGCGTTGACCTTGGACTCCACGTCTTCGAAGACCTCGGTGCCAATGGTGCGTCTCGTGAAGAAGAGCCCGGCGAGAAAGGCCCCCAGGATGAAATGCAGCCCCATGACCTCTGCCATCAGGGCAAAGAGCAGACCGATGACCAGCAGCATGGAGAACTCCAGCTCGTCGATCCAGAATCGCTTCACGAGCCTGCCGATGAACGGCAGCACCCAGAGCCCGAGCAAGGTGGCTGCGACCAGAAAGCCGACGATCTTGAGCACGAGCACGGCAAACCCCAGGACGTTCGGGATCTCCCCGCTCTTCAGCAGACCGGTGAGAACACCCAGCAGGATCAGGCCGAAGATGTCGTCGAACAGGGCCGAGGAGACGATGAGCCTGCCGAGCCTGGTATCGAGCTGGCCCAGGTCCTGGAGGACCTTGACCGCCACCGGGATGGCCGTGATGGCAAGCGCGGTCCCGATGAAGAGCACCTGGGCGGTTTTCCAGTCGGACTCCGGCAGATACACCCAGCCGAGCACACACCCTGCGCCCAGCGGTATCAGCAGGCCGGCAACCGCAATCCAGAACGCGTCCACCGAGGCCTTCTGAAGATCCAGCGGCCGCATCTCCAGGCCGCCCATGAGCATGAGGAAGAACACGCCCAGGTCCGTCAGCGAGACGAACACCTCGTTGCCGGTCAGCTGGGACAGCACCGGAAACGTCTCGTCGAAACGACTCACCAGAATGCCGAGCAGAATGGCGCCGATGAGCTGTCCGACCAGCTCCGGCTGGCGCAGCCGTGTGGCCAGCTCTCCGAATGCCCGTGTCACCACGAGCAGCACCGCCAGAATGTAAAACAGCTCCATTAAACCGTACGTCTAACCTCCTGGGTTTGGCATACCCTAAATCATGCAGGTTGTGTGCCGGTACCAACCCTCTACCCCGGCTTCCTGGCGAGAAAGGCATGACCGTACACGGCGAACGCCCGCGCGTTCTCCTCACCCGTGGTTCCCGCGAAGGTGTCCACCGGCGCGCCGATGGTCACGTCCACGAATCCCGCTTCCTGCAGCAGCGCACTCCAGCCCGCACACGGCAGGCCACCGGCGATTCACGCCGTCCACAGATCGATGTTGTCGACCGCCGACTCGGGAACCGACTTGCCGTTCGCGATGTCCGCAAACTGCAGCCAGCCGCCGGGCTTCAGCACCCGGAAGGCTTCCGCGAGCACCGCCGGCTTGTCCGCGCAGAGGTTGAACACGCCGTTGCTGATCACCACGTCGGCCCAGGCATCGGCGACGGGCAGTGCCTCGAGCAGCCCTTCCCGGTAGCTCAGGTGGCTGATACCCAGCCGCGCCCGCTCGGCACCGGCCTTGTCGAGCATCTCCGGCGTCATGTCCACACCGATGACCTCACCGGCATCACCCACCAGGTGCGCTGCCACGATGCTGTCGAAGCCACCACCGGAACCTGCGTCCACCACCCGCTCTCCGGACCGGATGGTTCGCAGCGAAAAAGGATTGGCCACGCCCGCGAAGGACTCGACGGCCGAGTCCGGAAGCCCGGCAAGCAGTTCGGCCGGGTAGCCGAGCCGCTGTGCGAGGGCGCGGCCGGTCTGGAAGTGAAACTCGGCCTCGGGGTGCATGGCCACCTGCCGATACTTTTCCCGTACCTGCGCACGGAGCGCTTCCTGGTCGACGCGCGGCCCGCGGCCCGTCGCAATCCCGTCAGATCCGGTTTCTCGCGTTGTGCTCATTGATGTCTTCTCCGTCAGTGGGATGGATCAGGCCAGTAACTGGGCGCCGCTCGCCAGATAGGCCATGGTGCGTGGCGCGCCGGCCACCTCCACGCCATCGAGCAGTGCAGTCTCGTCGATACCCTTGGCCTTCACGCAGGCCGGGCACAGCCACAGCTTGCCGCCATTGGTGAGAAAGGCTTCGAGCAGATCCGTCAGCGGTTCGTATCCGGCAATCTGAATGCCTTCCGCTGCCCCCTTCAGGACCAGCTCGCTGGCTTCTGCGGCCACGAAAACGGCCGTTTCGCACGTCTTCGAGCTGGTCACGGCAAGAATCAGCGTGATCGTCGCCTGCTCCGGATTGCGGGCGCCGTCACGCCAGTTGATCAGAATCTTCTGCGGTTGCGTTTCAAGGGTGCTCATCTTCTCTCCTCCTGCTCATCGGGCGCGGTGCATTCGCGCGATGGGCCCATGGTGAGACACTCACCGTTCGCGTGCTTGACGTTTGTCTGGAGTAAACTTGGTGAAACTCTGAAGAATTGCTCATGCGCTACGCCTTCAGACAGTTCGAATTCGATCCCGGGCGGCTGGAGCTCCGGGAGGATGGGGAAATCGTTCACACCGAACCTCAGATCCTCGCTCTGCTCGGCGTCCTGCTTGCCGCGGCTGGAGAAACGGTCACCAAGGAAACAATCAACAAGCAGGTCTGGTCCGGCCGGGTGGTTTCCGACGCGGCGTTGAGCGGACGCATCAAGGCGCTCCGGGCGCTGCTCCACGATGACGGCAAGCGCCAGGAGGTGATCCGAACCGTTCACCGGCGCGGCTTCCGGTTCGTGGCCGACGTCACCGCCAGGACCCCCGAAGAAGCCGGAGGCGCCTCCATCAGGCCGGGCGCCGTGACCACCCGACCGGATCGGCCGACCGTCGCCGTGCTACCGTTCGCCAACCTGTCAACGGACGCTGATCAGGACTATTTTTCCGAAGGTGTCAGCACCGACCTCATCGCCCATCTTTCCCGGCACCGCTGGCTGCACGTCATCGCACGCAACACGGCGTTCAGCTTCCGGCAGAGCAACCTGAGCGCGGCGCAACTCGGCGAAGCGCTGGGAGCGCGCTACGTGGTCGAGGGCAGCGTGCAGAAGAGCGGTAATCGAGTACGCATCCGTGCCAGCCTGACGGATGCTCAGTCGGGCTACCAGATGTGGTCCGAGCGCTACGACCGCGAGCTGTCGGATATCTTCGCCGTGCAGGACGAAATTACCGAGACCATCGCGGCACGGCTGGAGCCGGAAATCGGCTTTGCGGAGCGCGATCGGGTGGTGGCCGCACGACCCGAGAACCTGCAGGCCTGGGATTGCTTTCATCTGGGCGTCCATCACTTCTACCAGTTCACGGCCGAGTCGAACCGGGAGGCTCAGGCGCTGCTGAGACGCAGTCAGGCGCTGGACGAGCGATTCGGCGAGGCCTGGGCCTGGTGGGCATACGCTGTGGTGCTCGGCATGGTCTACTGGGACACGCCCGCGAGCCAGACGCTGCTCGACGAGGCCCTGGCCGCCTGCGAGACCGCGCTCAAGCTGGATCCACACAACGCGACGTTCTACGCGTTGCGGGCTCGGACCCTGCTGGCCAGGCGGGAATACGACCGGGCCATCGTGGAGAACGAGAAGGCCATCGAGCTGAACCCCACCTTCGCCGCGGCCTACTGCGGCCTCGGCGATTCACTCGCCTACGAGGGGCGCTACGAGGAAGCGATGCCCTATTTCGAGCGCTCCATCGCGCTGAGCCCGAACGATCCTCAGCTCTGGGCGTTCTATTCCTACGGCGCACTGGCGCTGCTGTTCATGGGGGATTTCGAGCGTGCGGAGGCCTGGACAGAGCGTGCGCTGGCCACACCGAACTGCCAATTCTGGGCGCTCGCACACCGCGCGGTGGCACTCGCCTATCTGGGCAGAATCCCCGAAGCAGAATCGTGCATCGCTCAAATCCGGCAGGAAGTTCCAGATTTTTCAACAAGTTATGCTAAAGATCGGATGTTCTATCTAAAAAGATCCGACCAGATCGAACTCTACCTTCGCGGACTGTCGAGGGCAGGGGCCGGCACCGAGCCAGCCCGCTGAGGCCCTGACTACTGGTCGGTGTCGACGTCGTCGTTCTGACGGCCGCGGACACCGTCCCGAACTTCTTCCTGCTTGCATTCCCGCTTGTCTTCGCCGGTGAGGCCTTCCTCCTGACGGCAGTCGCGACGGTCCTGGCGCTCGTCCGAACGGCCGCGCTCGTCGCGCCGCTCCTGGCGGTCATCCTGAGCGGCCGATACAAGGACCGGCATGGTGAGCAGCAGCCCGGCAAGTAACATCGTCAGCATTCGCATCATTTTCATACCTCCCAGAAAAAGTGCCCCGCCATATTCACCGAGGCGACGGCATCCTGGCAACGGGCAGAAAGCCGATCCGGCCACTAGACTGTTCACGCCGCACCGGAGAACGCCATGACCGCCATCGCCTTCGATCTGCCCGCCGACGTCATCGCCGCCCGGGAGGGACTCATCGCCTTCGCCGATCGGGAGGTGATTCCCCGGCACGCGCAGCACCGCGCGCTCTTCGAGAATCCCCGCCGGCTCTACCGGGAAGACGGGCGCTTTTCGGACGAGCTGATCGCGCTGATCCGCGAGGTGCGCACCGCCTCCGCCCGGGCGGGCTACTACCAGATGTGTGTGCCCACGGCGCTCGGTGGTGGCGGTCTCGGTCACCTCGCCTATTACGTCGGCTGGGAAGCCCTCTTCCACCATTGCGGCCCTCAGAACTGGCTGATGCTCTATGCCCTCGCCCACTGGGCGTTCGGTCCGAGTCGGCTGCTCGAGCAGGTCAGCGCTGATGCACAGACCCGGATCCTCGGCGGACTGATGGATGGCAGCCGCTCCATGTGCTTCGGCCTGTCGGAACCGAACGCCGGTTCCGACGCCAGCATGATCCGCACCCGGGCGGAGCGCGACGGCGACGGCTGGCGTCTCTCCGGCCGGAAGATCTGGACCAGCAATGCCCCGGTCGCCGACTACTGCATCGTCTTCGCCGTAACCGACCCAGAGCGCGCCCGGAAGAAGCGGGGCGGAATCAGTGCCTTCCTGGTCCCCACGGACTCGCCGGGCTTCGTCGTGCAGCGCGTGATCCGCCTGTTCGGGCACATCGGCGGTGACGAGGCCGAGCTGGCGCTGGAAGCGGTGCAAGTCGAGCCCTGGCAGGTGGTGGGCGAGCTGGACCAGGGATTCGCCGCGGCGCTCTACGGTGTGTCGCTGGGCCGCATCTACAACTCGGCGCGCTCAGTGGGCTACGGACGCTGGGCCGTGGAAAAGGCGCTGGACTACGCCGCCACCCGGGAAGCCTTCGGCGCGCCCATTGCCGCCAATCAGGGGGTGACCTTTCCCCTGGCGGAGTCGGCCACGGAGCTGCACGCCGCACACCTCCTGGGGCTCAACGCGGCCACGCTGCTGGATCGGGGCGAGCCCGCCATCAAAGAGCTGTCCATGACCAAGGCCTACTCGGTGCAGGTGGGTTTCCGCGCCGTGGACCGCGCCATTCAGACCCACGGCGCCATGGGCTTCACTAACGAGCTGGGGCTCACCGAGGCGTGGCACGCGCTGCGCATCGTCAACGTGGCGGACGGCACCAACGAGATCCTGAACCGCACCATCGCGCAGCGGCTGCTGAAGGGGGACGTGGATCTCTGAACGCCCCCTGTGTTCAGAGCCCGGTGAAATCCGCCGACCGCTTCTCCCGGAAGGCAGCCAGCGCTTCCCGGTTCGCCGGGCCGCCGACCAGCGCCGCCAGCCCTGCGTTCTCCGCGGCGCAGCTCGCCCGGATCTGCTCGCGGATCGGGTCCATGATCAACGCCTTGGTCTGCACCAGCGAGGCCAGTGGCAGCGCCGCCAGCTTTCCCGCCTGGGCCATCACCCGCGGCATCAGCTCCGAAAGCGGCAGCGCTTCCATGACGAGTCCCGCTTGTGCGCACTCCTCCCCCGTCATCCACTCCGCGGCGAGCAGAAACCAGGTGGCGCGCTGACGGCCCATGAGCCGGGGAAACAGATACGTGCTGCCTGCCTCCGCGGTGAGGCCGAGGCTCGAGAAGGGGCAGCGCAGCCGGGCTTCTTTCGCCATGTAAGCGAAGTCCGCCAGCCCGCAGATCGTGGCGCCGATGCCGGCGCCAATCCCGTTCACGGCCACGAAGAAAGGCTTCGGAAAATCGATGATCGCATCGAGCAGGCCCGCGAAGCCGTGCCGCGGCTTCGCCGTGGCCTGCCCCATCTCCTTGAGATCCGCCCCCGCAGAGAACGCGCGTCCGGCACCGGTGAGCACCAGCACCTTCACCGCGGTATCCCGCGTGGCGTCCAGAAAGGCGTCCGTGAGATCGTCCATCAGCGGGTTGTTGAAGGCGTTGAGCGCTTCGGGTCGATCCATCTCGACGATGCGGATCGCGCCTTCATCGCGTATGTTCACGGTGTTCACAGGTGCCTCCCGGGTTCGTCCCGCCTGCGGCGGGCAATGAGTACGCGTTCATTAACACAGAATCGGCACGGAATCCGCCCCGATGACCCAGACCGTTCCCGACCTCAACTTCGGCGATCTCTTCGAAGCGGTCGCCACGGCCTTTCCCGAGCGGACGGCCATCGTCTTCGGCGAGCTCCGGCGTTCCTGGCGTGAGCTCGACCAGCGATCCAACCGTCTCGCCCGGGCGCTGGCCGGATTCGGCCTCGAGCCGGACAGCAAGGTCGCCTTCTATCTGCGCAACAGCCCGGCCTACGTGGAACTGTTCGCCGCCTGCGCCAAGGGCCGCTTCGTGCACGCCAACGTGAACTACCGCTACGTGGACCACGAGCTCTACTACCTGCTCGACAATGCGGATGCCGAGGCCGTGGTCTACGACGCGGAGTTCCGGCCGCACGTTGCCGCATTGCGCGACCGACTGCCCAAGGTGCGTGCCTACCTGGAGGTAGGTGAGGATCCCGTCGCCGCGTTTGCCCACGCCTTCGAAGCGGCCTGCAGCCGGGGTGATGACGCACCGCTCGGTATCGATCGGTCCGGCGACGATCTCTACTTCATGTACACCGGCGGCACCACCGGCTATCCCAAGGCGGTGATGTGGCCGGCGAAAGCGCGGATCGCCGCCATCGGCATGACCACGGCCCAGGACGTCAGCGGACACATCGAAACGCTCGAGAAGGCGGGCTCCTGGCCCGTCGCCCTCCCCGCTGCGCCCATGATGCACTCCACCGGGCTGACGACCATGATGGCGACGATGGTCAGCGGCGGCACCGTGGTGATCCTGCCGAGTCGCTCCTTCGATGCAGAGATCTGCCTCGAGGAAATCGAGCGCAACCGCGTCATGCGCATGGCCATCGTCGGGGACGCCTTCTCCGTCCCGCTGTTGCGGTGTCTGCGTGAACACCCGGGGGAACACGACCTCGCTTCCGTGGCGCTGATCTCTTCTGCCGGTGCCATGTGGAGCGAGCAGCACAAGCAGGCCCTGCTCGATCACTTTCCGAATGCCGTGCTCGCCGATTCCCTCGGCTCCTCCGAAGGCTCCCGGATCGGTGCCGCTACCACGCGTCGCGGCGAGACGGGCAGCACCGGGCGCTTCGAGCTCGGTCCCGACGTGAAGGTGTTCCGTGAGGACTTCACGGAGGTGACGCCCGGATCGGGCGAAGCGGGCATGCTCGCCAAGGCAGGTCCGCTGCCGCTCGGCTACTACAAGGATCCCGAGCGCACGGCGGCCACCTTTCCGACCATCGGCGGTGTGCGCTACTCGCTGGCCGGTGACTGGTGCCGGATCGAGTCCGACGGCACCATGACGCTGCTCGGCCGCGGCAACAACTGCATCAACACCGGCGGTGAGAAGGTCTATCCCGAGGAGGTGGAGGATGCGCTCAAGCAGATGCCGCAGGTGATCGATGCGGCCGTACTCGGTGTTCCGGACGAGCGCTGGGGTCAGGCCGTGGCGGCACTGCTGAGGACGCAGGACGACCGTCCGCTTCCCAAGGACGAGCTGCGCGCGCACCTCGACCGCTTCGTCGCACGTTATAAGCACCCGCGTTACGTGCACGTCACCAACGCGGATTTCCGCCACGAGAACGGCAAGATCAACTATCGGGCGGCAAAGAAGCTGCTCGAGGACAATCTGAAATTCGCCTGACCTCAGAGAAGGAGTAACCGACAGTGGAATTCGACGAGGTCGTTCTCGGCCGCCGCAGCATCCGGGGCTTCCGGCCCGATCCGGTACCGAAGGACGTCATCCGCGAGGTCGTCTCGCTGGCGACGCGCGCGCCCTCCTCCATGAACACCCAGCCCTGGCATCTGCACGCGGTCAGCGGCGAGCCGCTGGACCGCATCCGCCGGGGCAACACGGAACGCAACCTGGCGGGCGTGCCCGCGTCGCGGGAGATCCGCATGCACGGGCCTTACGAGGGCATCCACCGCGAGCGCCAGAAGCAGATCGCGGCACAACTCTTCGAGGCCATGGACATCGAGTGGACAGACAAAGCCCGGCGCCAGGACTGGGTGATGCGCGGCTTCCGTCAGTTCGACGCGCCGGTCTCCATCGTCGTCACCTTCGATGCGGACCTCACCGACAACGACATCGCCATCTTCGACTGCGGCGCCGTGGTGAACTGCCTGGTGAACGCCGCCTGGTCGCGGGGACTCGGCTGCGTGATCAACGGTCAGGGCATCATGCAGTCGCCGGTGGTACGCGAGCACGCACGCATCCCGGAACGCGAGGTGATCATGAGCTGCGTGGCCATGGGCTACCCACTCGATGACTTTCCGGCCAACGATGTGGTCTCCACGCGCCGACCGGTAGACGAGGTGCTCAGCTTCGTCGGCTTCGACTGACGGGAAGTCTGATCTTGTCGCTCACCGAAGCGGCGGTGCATGATGCTCGGGTCAGACATCAGGGAAGGAGACAAACCGCATGATCCTGGAATCGCCGAAGACCGATCGCGCCGCGTTCGAAGCGGGCACTGGCTGGCAGCTCAAGCCCGAAGGCGCCTGCAAGGGTGAGGTCTGCATTCCGCTGAAGGCCGATCCGGGCAACCCGCTTGATGTGCCGTCGCTGGCCGAGCAGATGGGCCTGCCACTGGTCACGGAGCCGGCCCACGGTCTCTGGGCCCTCGGCCCGGAAAGCATCGGCGGCCGCGCGCTCACCACTGCCGAGGCACCCGACCTCCGGCTGCCGGATCTGAACGGCCAGGAGTTCCGCCTCTCGAGCCTTAGGGGTCAGAAGGTCCTCGTCTACGCCTGGGCACCCTACTGAGGCTGCTCCCGCGACCTGCCCGTGTGGCAGGCATTGCGCCAGGAGCTGCACCCGAAGGGATTCGAGCTGGTGACCGTGGGCCTCGACGCGCTCGGCGCCGACGGCTGCCGGCCGTTCATCGAGGCTGCGAAGCCTCAACACCCGTCGCTGATCGACGCCCACCACGTGCTGGCGGAGCTCTTCGGCGTCACCAACATTCCACAGAGCATCTGGATCGACGAAGCGGGCATGATCGTGCGCCCCGCCGAGACCGCGCCTGCCCCGCCGCAGCCGGGCGAACCCACACCGCAAGCGGACATGCCGGCGGAGACGCCGCAGCGCTTCAAGGAGATCATGGCCGAAGCGGTGAAGATCCGGGCGGACGCCCAGAGCTATCACACGGCACTGCGCGACTGGGTAGAGAAAGGCGCCGCGAGCCGCTTCGCGCTGTCGCCGGAGGCGGTGATCGCCCGATCGCGTCCACGCAACGCGGACGTGGCCCTGGGTCACGCGCACTTCGAGCTCGCCTGCGAGCTGGAACGTCGGGGCCACCATGACGCGGCCGTGCGCCACTTCCGGGAAGCCCACCGGCTGGTGCCGGACAGCTGGACGTTCCGCCGCCAGGCCTGGTCGCTCGAGCAGGTCGTGGACGGGCCGCTGGCCCGGTTCTGGCAGGGTCCGTCGCCGGATCGTCCGGAGGACTGGCCCTATGACGGCGACTGGCTGACGGACATCCGCAAAGCAGGGGCCGAAAACTACAACGATCCCTGGCGACCCTGATCCGTCCGGCACTGGGTACGTGGGTTGCCGCAATCGCGACCCACGTCCCATCTCGTTGTGCGCAATTCGTTATGGTGGTCCCTGACGTGGCCCCTGCGGGGGTTTCGGAACGAGTTTCGATGTTATGAAACACCCACTGTCGCTGGCTCTGCTCGTCGCGCTGCTGCTCGCCGGCTGCGCAAGCCAGAAACCACCTGCCGGACATCCGTCGTCGCTGCCACCGTCCGTCGCCGCCGGCGCCCGGGACTGCGTGGCGCTCGCCATGTACTGGGAGGCGCGCGGCGAGGGACGGGACGGCATGGCGGCGGTCGGTGCCGTGGTCGACAACCGGGTGAAGAGCCATGCGTTCCCCAACGATCACTGCAGCGTCGTCTACCAGGGTGGCGAAACACCGCCGTGCCAGTTCTCCTGGTGGTGCGACGGCAAGAGCGACCGTCCGACCAACCAGGCCCAATGGGCGCTCGCCCTGGGAACCGCGGAGGACCTGCTGGCCGGACGGATCAGCGATCCGACGAAGGGCGCCCTGTTCTTCCACAGCACCGCCATCCGGCGGCCGTGGAACCGCACCCAGACCGCGCGGATCGGCAACCACGTCTTCTACCGCTGACGCGTCATCACAGGATGACGGTCATCTCGGGATGATGCGCCCTCAGCGGTCGCGGCTCGCCTGACCGATCGTGCTGAAGACTTCCTGCAGCATGGCTCTCGCATCTTCCTTCGTCGGACCCGAATAGGGTTCCGGTCCCGCAAAGTCGCTTGGCCGCAGGGAGCCAAGCGAAGGATCACCGGATGCGATCTTCTGCCGGTAGTCGTCCAGCTCGCGCTGGGCGGTGTCCTGAGCCTGCGTCCAGTAGGGAATCGCCTTTTCGGCGAGGTATTTCCGCTCTGCCCAGAGGTCGAGCACCATGTTGTTGTGCTCTTCCGCCGTGAGCCCCTCGTCCCGATAGCCCGACCAGTACTTGTCGAGCTTTGCGTCGAGCTCATCATGACGCCGGTGAGCGGTGCTCAGACTGTCCGCGGCCGATACCACTGCCATGCTGAACGACCGGTATTCCCGGCCCCGATCGAATGCCGCCAGGAAGGCGGCCTCGCCGTGTTCGACACACACACCGTTGTAGGCGCGACCCGACTCGCCGAGCTCGTAGCCGGTGGATTCGATGCAGTAGCGTGACAGTCCTTCGTTGCGGCCGGCCTCATAGGCGAGGCGGTCCATCGCGACGCCGTGTTTGCCGCAGTCTTTGCTGCGCCGATCGGCCTTGCTCAGCAGCTCTCCCCGCTGGCCATCCGACAGGCCGATCGATCGCCAGTCGGCAACGCTGCAGTCTTCCGCCGACATGCTGGCGCAACCGGAAACGAGCATGGCGACCGCGATGATGGCCAAAGGAAAACGGAACTCCATGTACCGGCTCCTGTCCGAGAAGTCAGCACCCACCTAACTACAGCCTCAACACCCGAAACGTGACTTGCCCCTCACTTCCGGATCTCCGTGCACACCCGCCCGCAGCATTTGATCCGGATCCGCGCGGGATGACACAATCCGTCAGCGCATCATGTCCATGACCCCCCGCCTCAACCGCCGCGCCCTCATCCGGGCCCTGCTCGCATCCGGACTGCTGTCGTCGGTGCGGCTGCCGGCCTATGCCTCCAGCGCCGGCGTGGCAGCGAGCGTTCCGGGCGGTGCGCCGGCGGATGTCACCCTCGACATCGCCGTCCGTCGGGAGCAGATCGACATCGCCGGCAGAGCCGCGTCGGCCGTCACGCTCAATCACTCCATTCCCGGCCCGCTGATCGAGCTGTGGGAAGGCCAGGAAGCAGCGCTGCGGGTCACCAACCACCTGAACGAGGACACCTCGGTTCACTGGCACGGCATTCTGCTGCCGTTCGAGCTGGACGGGGTGCCCGGGGTAACCTTTCCGGGCATCCGGCCCGGCGCCACCTTCGAGGCACGGTTTCCGGTCCGTCAGTACGGCACCTACTGGTACCACAGCCATTCCGGTCTGCAGGAGCAGGTCGGCCACTACGGTCCGCTGATCATCCACCCGCGAACGCCGGATCCGTTCGCGTTCGATCGGGACTACGTCATCCTGCTGTCGGACTGGACCTTCGAGGATCCCCATCGGATCCTGGCCAGGCTCAAGAAGCAGAGCCACTATTACAACTACCAGCGCCGTACCGTGCGTGATTTTGTCAATGATGTCGAAACATCCGGGCTGAAAGCGGCCGTCCAGGATCGCTGGATGTGGGGCAACATGCGCATGACACCCACCGACATCGCCGACGTCAGCGCCGCGACCTACACCTACCTGATGAACGGGCTGCATCCCGGCGCCAACTGGACAGGGCTGTTCAGCCCCGGCGAGCGCGTGCGGCTGCGCATCATCAACGCCTCGGCCATGACCTTCTTCAACGTCCGTGTGCCCGGCCTGCCCATGACTGTGGTGCAGGCGGACGGCCAGAACGTGGAGCCGGTGGTTACGGACGAGCTGCAGATCGGCATCGCGGAGACCTACGACGTGCTGGTCGAGCCCGACGGCCAGGCGCACACCATCATGGCGGAATCCATGGACCGAAGCGGGTTCGCGCGCGGCACCCTGGCGACAGCGGCGGGTCTTACAGCCGCGGTACCAGCACTGCGCAAGCCGCCGCTCCGGACCATGATCGACATGGGTATGGATCACGGTGGCGACCATGCGCCGGTAGCCATGCCGGCGGCGGATGACTCGGCGCACGCGCACCACGGTCACGCCGGGCATGCCATGTCCATGCCGGACCCCGAGATCTCGCCGGTCGTGGCGCATCACGGACCCGACCACCACGGACCGGGCAACACGGCGGTGGCCGAGGTGCAGCGGAACCGTCTCGCCGAGCGCGGCACCGGCCTCGAGGGTGAGGCGCACCGGGTGCTCACCTACGCGCAGCTTCGCAACGTTCTGCCCATGCAGGACCGGCGCGAGCCGGCAACGACCTTCGAGCTCCACCTGACCGGCAACATGGAGCGCTACATGTGGTCCTTCGACGGCAGGGAGTTCCACGAGGTCACGAGTCCCCTCGACTTTCCCTTTGGCGAGCGGGTTCGGCTCATCCTGGTCAACGACACCATGATGGAGCACCCGATCCACCTGCACGGGATGTTCATGGAACTCGAGAACGGTCAGGGTGATCGGCTCCCGTTCAAGCACACCGTCATCGTCAAACCCGCCGAGCGGCTGAGCCTGTTGATCACGGCGAACGAGCCGGGACGCTGGGCGTTTCACTGCCACCTGCTCTACCACATGGAGATGGGCATGTTCCGGGTGGTCAGGGTGGCGCCGGAATCGCCGGGGTCGGTGTGATGCGGGTCTTACCGGTTTTCGGCTCGCTCATCGCCTGCCTGACGCTCGCCGCCACGGTCTGTGCTGACGAAGCAACCCACGCTGGCAGTCATGGGGCAGATCCGACCGGTGAGCCGTCCGACTGGGCCATGAGCCACATGATGGGTAACGAGCCTTACGCCATGCTGCTCGTCGACCGGCTCGAGTACGGCGATGGCGACCATGGCGACAGTTTCCTCTGGGACCTGCAGGGCTGGTACGGCGGCGACTACAACAAGCTCTGGCTGAAGTCGGAGGGGGAAGGTCCTGCCGGTGAGGCGGTCGACACGGCCGAGTTCCAGGCGCTCTACAGCCGCCTGTTCACGCCGTTCTGGAGCTGGCAGGCGGGAGCGCGCTACGACGCGCGGCACGGTGAGTCGGACGTCGGCTATGCGGTGCTCGGGCTTCAGGGCCTCGCACCGCAGCGCTTCGAGACGGACGTGGCCCTGTTCGTGAGCGACGACGGCGACGTGAGCCTGCGCGGCGAGTTCGAGTACGACCTGCTTCTGACCCAGCGGCTCGTGCTGCAACCGCGCCTCGAGCTCGGTGTCAGCGCTCAGAGCGCGCCGGATCTCGGCATCGGCAGCGGCGTCACTCACTCGGAGCTCGGATTGCGGCTGCGCTACGAGATCCGCCGGGAGTTCGCCCCATATCTGGGCATCCACTGGGAGCGACTCTACGGCGACACCCGAGACTACGCTGCACAGGCCGGCGAGCCCACCTCGATCACCTCCTTCGTGATCGGCCTGCGGGCGTGGCTGTAGGCAGCTCCGACGGGCCGGACCTCGTGGCCGTGGAGGACACCGTCCGCGGACGTGTGCAGGGGGTCTCCTACCGCGCGTCATTCCAGCGCGCCGCCGTCTCGCGGGACCTTACCGGCTGGGTACGCAATCAGCCCGACGGCACCGTCGCCTTTCTGATCCAGGGTTCGCCAGACGCCGTCCGGGAGATGCTGGGCTGGGCCGCAAAAGGCCCACGACTGGCGCGGGTGGACGGCGTGAACACGTCGGCTGTCGATTTGCAGACCGGCTTGACGACGTTCGACATCCACTACTGAGGACGAGGAGCGGTCGATAACAACTCCGACGACGCTCAGCCGCCGCCTGAACCTGCCGCTGATGGTGCTCTACGGCCTCGGTACCACGATCGGTGCCGGTATCTATGCGCTCATCGGCGAGATTGCGGGCGTCGCCGGCTACGGGGCCCCGCTGTCGTTTCTCATCGCTTCCGTGCTCGCCGGTTTCACGGCCTGCACTTTTGCCGAGCTGGCCGGCCGGTTTCCGAGGGCGGCAGGTGCCGCGCTCTACGTCCAGCGGGGGTTCAACAGTGTCCGTCTTGCACAGCTCGTCGGGCTCCTTGTCGTGCTGACGGCGGTCGTCTCGTCTGCCGCCATCGTCAACGCCTTCTCGGGCTACGTGCAGGTGTTCTTTCCGGTCGATCGCGTCTGGGTGGTGATGGTCGTGGTGCCGCTGATCGGGCTGCTGGCAGCATGGGGAATCGCGGAGTCGGTCATCGCTGCTGCGCTCATTACCATCGTCGAGGTGGGGGGCCTGCTATTGGTCGTCGCGGTAGGCGTCGACGCGTTCGCTGCGCTGCCCGATCGTCTGCCCGAGTTCCTGCCCGGATCCGCGTCCGCACCGTGGGCCGGCCTGGTGTTCGGGGTGATGCTGGCGTTCTATGCCTTCATCGGCTTCGAGGACATGGTGGATGTTGCGGAGGAGGTGAAGAACGTGCGCATCACCCTGCCCCGCGCCATTGTGCTGACGCTGGCGATCACCACCGTCATCTACGCGCTGCTCATGACCTCGGCGCTGCTCGCACTGCCTCCGGAAGCGCTGCAGGCATCGAGCGCACCGCTGGCCACCCTCTACGAGGTTCACACCGGACGATCCCCGACGATCATCGGTCTGATCGCCTTGTTTGCCATCGTCAACGGAGCGCTCATTCAGATGATCATGGGGGCACGCGTGCTCTACGGTCTCGCCTCCCGCGGTCAGCTGCCCGCCCTTTTCGCCCGGGTGAACGCACGGACCCGGACTCCGCTGCTCGCGACCCTCGCGATCTCGCTGCTTGTCCTCCTTTTCGCCCTGTGGGGACGTCTCGCGGGGCTGGCCATGCTCACCAGCGAGCTGATGCTCGTGATCTTCGCGCTGGTCAATCTTTCCCTCTGGCGCATCAGGCGTCGCGAAATCTCACCTCCAGCCACGCTCCACTTCCACCCGCTGGTGCCGCTGACGGGCTTTCTGCTGTCGTCGGCCTTCCTGATCCGGGGGTTCTTCGAGCTCTGAGCCCGCTCGATGGCATCCGACGCCCGATTGGCGGATCATGTCCCCATCAGGCCGGACGCGAGGCTCCCCATGCACCCCATCCCCGTCAGACGTATGCGTTTCGAGGTACCCGAGGCGGGCTTCCACCCGGTCTACATCGCCGGCCAGGCCATGCTGTCCTACCACTTCACCGGTCTCGGGCTCTATGTCGCGCTGCTCGAGCCGTTCATCGTCAAGTCGGCTCGGCGGGTACTGCCGCAGATCACCGACCCGGCACTCGCGGAAGAAGTGGACCGTTTCTGTCGCCAGGAGGCTCAGCACTACCAGCAGCACGAGCGTTTCAATCAGCTGATCTTCGCGCAGGATTACCCGGGGTTGAAGGAGCGCTACGAACGGCTGAGGGGCGACTTCGACCGCATGCTGACGGAAGAGGACGACCGCTATCGGATCGGATTCGTCGAAGGCTTCGAAGCCAACACCACTCAGGGTGCGCTGCACCTGCTGGAAAGCGGCGCGCTCAGACACCCGAAAACGGATCGGAAATTCGGCGAGCTGTGGACCTGGCACATGCTGGAGGAGATCGAGCACCGCAACGTCGCCTTCGACATCTACCAGCACCTCTACGGCGACTGGCTGTTCCGGGCACGCATGTGCTGGGTGGCGCAGGCGCACATGGCGAGGTTCATCGCCGACTGCACCCGCCTCATGTCTGTGGTGGACGTGGCGAGACACGGCGAGGTGTGCCGCATCCGCCTGCAGGAACGCGTGCTCGGCGTCGTGATGCGCCTGGTACCGAGGCTCAGGAGCATGGCGCCCGGCTACACGCCCCACCGCTACGAGCTGCCGGCTCAGGTGGCCGGGCTGTCTTCACGATTTACCGCCCAGGCGGAATCCGCGACGTGAGAGACAAACGGCCTGCGCGGCGTGCTATCGCATCTGCAGGCCGTTGACGAAGTCGAAGGCCCGATCGGGGAGCAGCCACTTCAGCACCGCGCCGATTTTCGCGTCACGGCCGACGAGATAACGCGTTTTCGGCCGCCGCGATTCCACCGCGCGTTCGATCACCTTCGCAGCATCGAGCGGCGAGCTGGCCCGCCTGCCCAGGGCGGCGAAGTAGTTGGCCATGCCGCGAATCTGGTCGCCGTAGAGCGCCAGGGCCTCGGCAGGCAGGGTCGACTTCGCGGTTTCCACCAATGCCGGCACGCCGAGCAGCATGGGCGTTTCCACCGGTCCCGGCTCGATGAGGCTGACCTGGATGCCCTGTGGGGCGAGCTCCGCGCGCAGGCTGTCGCAGAACGCTTCCACCGCGAACTTGGACATGCTGTACGGGCCGTTGATGGGGCCCGAGAGCTTGCCGCTGATCGAACCGACGGTGATGATCCGACCGCGGGCCAGACGAATCAACGGCAGCAGGGACTGGGTGAGCAGCAGCGGTCCCATCACGTTCACCTCGAACGTGTGGCGCACCATCTCCGGATCGACGAACTCGAGCGGCGCGCCGTCGCCCACGCCGGCGTTGTTGACCAGCACATCGAGGCCCGACGGGCCGAGTGTTGCCGCCAGAAGGTCGGCCACTGCCTGACACTGCTCTACCGACGTGACGTCCAGCATCACGGGTTCGAGGTTGCCGCTGCCGTCCGCGGCCGTCAGTGACGCCGCGTCCGCTTCCTTGCGGACACCGGCGAACACCCGGTATCCCTTGCCGGCAAAGTGCAGGGCCGTCGCCCTGCCGATGCCGGAGGAGCAACCTGAGATCAGCAGGCTCTTCATCACCCATCCTCTCAACCGTCGGTGGCCGAGAGAGTAACCGATCGACACCGGATCCGGTGCGACTATCTGCCGGCGGGCTGAAACAGCTCCACCGGGTTGCCGGAAGGATCATCCAGGAGAATCTGCGAGCCGCCGGGACCGACCACGATGTCATTGCGGAAGCTGACGCCGGCGGCGCGCAGACGCTCGACCTCCGCCGCGATGTCGGCCACCACGAAGTGAAGGCGGTTCCAGCCACCCGGTACCGGCTGGCGACCGTCGGGCATGGGTCGTCCGGCAGAGCTCTTCGGGCCGGCCAGCAACAGCCGCAGATGACCGCGACCCACCGAAGCGAACGCCGGTGCGGCGTCCATGAGCGGCTCGAATCCGAAATGCGTCGTATAGAACGCCGCAGCCGCCGCCACGTCGTCCACCATGTAACGAACGCTGACGGTGTCGTCGATGGTTTTCATCCTACGGTCTCCTCTTCTGCGTAGCCGATGCGTGCCAGCAGGAAGCTGACGCGCCACTCGATTTCCCGGGCCGCCTGCTCGAAGGCCGGATAGCTCTCCCGGTCTGTCGCACCGGCGGCGCTCGGATCGGCGATGCTCCAGTGCACGGTGTCCGGATGCCCGGGAAACTCAGGACACACCTCCCGCACCCTGTCGCAGAGGCTCACGACGACGTCGAACCGTCGCCGCGCGAACTCGTTCAGGTGTCGGGTCCGTCGGCCGCTGATGTCGATGCCCCGCGTCGCCATCACGCGCACCGAGTTGGGGTGAAGCGTCTTCGGATGGCTGCCGGCGCTGTGGACCTCGATCCGGGGCGCCAGGTGCCGCGCAAAGGCCTCCGCCATCTGCGAGCGGGCGCTGTTACCCGTACACAGGAAAAGGATGCGCCCACGGTGCCGGGAAGCAGGCGGTTTTTTTCCGGACCCGGGGATCGCTATCCCACCCAGACCGGGGTGCAGCGCCGCGCCGACTTCCCGCAGACGCGCTCTGCAGACCGTCAGCTCCGCCCGGTAGTAAGCGTCGCGGCGGTCTGCCGAGCTGCGCCGCATGGAAACGAGACCCGCCGCGCGCAGCCGGCCGAGGTGGTAGGACACGAGATTCTGCGGCTGCCCCACGCGCGCCACCAGCTCCCGCACCTGCCGATCGCTGCACCCCAGCTCGCACAGCAGGCGCCAGCGCAGCGGATCCGCCACCAGGGCCAGGAATGCCGGTGGTGCCGCAGGCTCGGTCGTGTCGCGTTTCATCACGGGAAAGATTACATCGACCTGGATTGATTTATCAATATGAGTTGATATATCAACGCGTAAACGTCCGCTCAGCACATCTGCGTTGCATCACCGGCATGGCGCTACCACCATGCGCCTCATGAGTCAGGATCGATACGCCGCCATCATCTCCCGCCTCTACCCCGGGGCAGAGCTCGTCACTGCCGAACCCCTGTCCGGAGGGGTGTCCGCCGACGTTCTGCGGCTCGACATCGCCCTGCCGGACGGCCACAGCAGGAGCGTGGTGCTGCGGGTGCACGGCACCTCCCACCACGGCCATCCAGCGGAGCTCGAGTACCAGCTCCTCGCGACGCTGCACAGCAAAGGCCTGCCGATACCCGAGCCGCTGCTCGTCGATGCTTCCGGGAAGCTGCTGGCAGAACCATTCCTGGTCATCGCCCTGACAGAGGGCGGCTCGGAGATCCCCGCGAGCAGCCAGGATGTGCACATCAACGCCATGGCGGACATGCTGGCAAGGATTCACCACCTGGATACCTCGGGCCTGTCCGCCCTGCCGGCACGTCTGGATCCGCTGCCCGAGGTCTTCGACTACCTGCCCTCCGGCGTGGAGTGGGACGCCCTGACTGACCACCTGCACACCCTGACCGGCACCACCTACACCGGACCGGCGAGGCTGCTGCACGGCGACTTCTGGCCAGGCAACCTCCTCTGGAAGGACGATGCGATCAACGCCGTTCTCGACTGGGAGGATGCGGCCCTGGGCGACCCGCTCTCCGATGTCGCCTGCTGCCAGGTGGAGCTGCGCTACAAGTTCGGCAGGTCGGCCATGCAACGCTTCCTGACATCATACGAACAGCACGGTCACGTGGACCGCCAGCGGCTGGCGCTGTGGCAGGTGTACGTCGCTGCCGCCGCGCAGCGATTCATGGGCGACTGGGGTCTCGAGCCCTCCCGCGAAGCGCACATGCGCCGGGAGGCGCTGGCCAGCGTCCGGGAAGCCGGCGCCGTGCTGATAAGGCACGAAGCCGACGGCGCAAGCGGGTAGACTCCAGACCTCGTGGCAGACTCGCCGGGGATCCCGGCACAGGGAGGGGACATGCTCAAACAGGAAAACTATCAGACCATGCTCATCGAGCGGCATGACCACGGCATCGTGGTGGTGACGCTCAACCGACCGGAACGGCTGAACGCCGTCAACGGCACCCTGCACGCCGAGCTCGCCCGGTTCAGCCGCGACTTCGGCAACGACCGGGAAGCCCGCGTGCTGGTGCTGACCGGTGCGGGCCGCGCCTTCTGCGCCGGCGGCGATTTCAGTCCCGGGGACCCCATCGGCAACAATCCCGAGGGGCCGAATCTCTGGGTGGAGGCGCGCCAGATCGTCGATCACATCCTCGAATGCGAGAAGCCCCTCATCGCCGCCGTCAACGGCTACGCCATGGGCCTGGGCGCCAACGTCGCGCTGCTGTGCGATGTGGTCATTGCCTCTCCCAATGCGGTGTTCGCCGACACGCACGTGAACATGGGCATCGGTGCCGGTGACGGGGGGCAGCTGATCTGGCCGTTCCTGATCGGCGTCAACCGCGCCAAGTACTACCTGATGACGGGCGACCGCATCAGCGGCAAGGACGCGCTGGACATGGGGCTCGCCAACTTCTACGTCGATACTCAGGACGCCCTCATGCCGAAGGCCATGGAGGTGGCCGAGCGCCTGGCCGCCGGCGCGCCTCAGGCGATCACCGCCTCGAAGATGGCCGTGAATGCCTACCTCCGGTCGGTGTCCAGCATGATCATGCCCATGTGTCTGAAATACGAGCAGGTGACCATGGCGAGCGACGACCACCGGGAGGCAGTGGCGGCCTTCCAGGAAAAGCGCCAACCCAGATTCACCGGCCGCTAGCGACCATCAACCCGCCCGCGAGAAGAACATATGAAAAGGTATTCCGGTTTTACGCGATGTTTCGTCGCACTGCAGATTCTGGTGCTTGCGCTGCTGAGCGGCTGCCAGGAGGCCGAGCCTCCGACGGCGTCGCAGGCTGCGGCGTCCGGGAATCGCACGACGATCAGCATCGACAACGCCATGGCAGGCTGGCAGTCGACGGGCCTGCAGGTGCAGACCGGCGACTACCTGGCTCTGTTCGGCGCCGGTGACTGGGACGCGGACGGCCTCTCCCTCGCCCCGCGGCACCTGCTCTGGTATCGGATCGGCGATCAGGGCACGGCGACCAACTTCTCGGCGGATGAGGAGCTGGCCATGGCGGATTCCGCGGGCGAGGTGTTCGTCGCCGTGAAGCCGCCGGGCATCTACTGGACCGACGACTACGGGACGTTTCCGCCCGAATTCCTCCAGGCACCGCCGGTGCCCTTGGCGGTGACGGTGGAAGCGATCCGCTTTCAGGGGTCTCTCGAGGAGGGACTTCAGCGTCTTGCAGACAGCGGCGACCTGCGGGCGGCGGATGCGCTCCACACCCTTTCCGAGCGCAAGTCGCTGCCCGCCGGCTTCTTCTATCTCCCCTACCTGGGTCGGTCCAACGTCTGGGCGGACGGCACCGTAGACGGCAAACCCGGCATCCAGGCGGACACCACGGACGACGTGGGCATCGTCAAGCTGCCCCTGGACATCCCCCTCACCGACACCACGGAAATCCGTTTCGACTGGCGCTACGACAGCCTGCCCGCACTCGGGCCGGAAACCGAGGCGCAGTTTCACGACTACCTGAGCATCGCGCTGGAATTCGACAACGGCCAGGACCTGACCTGGATGTGGAGCCCGACGATCGAAGCCGGCACCCACTTTCACTGTCCGCTACCGTGGTGGGACAGCCGCGAAACCCACTACGTGATCCAGAGCGGTGTGGATGGCCTCGGCTCCTGGCACAGCCACCAGCGCAACGTGCTCTCGGACTACCGGGATGCCATCGAGGTGCCCGGAGCGACTCGCATCGTTGGCGTCTGGTTCATCGCCAACAGCCTGTTCGGACGGCAGCGGGCGGCGGCGAGCTTCGCCAGGGTATCGGTGACGGACGGTGCTCAGGAGACGGTGATCTTCGGTCCGTGACGGGCACCGGCGCCGGTTTCAGACCGCGATCAGCGCCTGGGTGAAGTCGGCGATCAGGTCGTCCGGATTCTCGATGCCGATAGACACGCGCACCAGGTTGTCCGTGATGCCGAGCTGGCGCTTGCGCGCTTCGGGCACGCTGAGGTGCGTCATGCTGGCCGGATGCGACGCAAGGCTCTCGGTTCCCCCGAGGCTCACCGCCAGCTTCACGAGCCGGAGCGCGTCCAGCATGCGGAAGCTCTCCGCCTCACCGCCCTTGAGCAGCACGGAAAAGGTGGAGCCCGCGCCGGAGCAGTGCGTGGCGTAGATGCGCCCCTGAACGCTTTCCGGATCGAGAAATCCGAGATAGCCGACCCGCTCCACTTTCGGGTGGTCGCGCAGAAACTCGCAGACAGCACGGGCATTCTGCTCGGCGCGCTGCATGCGCAGCGCCACCGTCTCCAGAGAGCGCAGCAGCATCCACGACGTGTGGGGATCGGTGATGGTGCCGATGGTGTTCCGGAGCTGCATGATCGGCAGCAGCGCCGCCTTGCTGCCGACGGCGGCGCCCGCCACCAGGTCGCTGTGACCGCCCACGTACTTGGTGAGCGAGTAGATCGCCACGTCGGCGCCGTGCCTCGTCGCCTGCTGAAACACCGGCCCGAGGAAGGTGTTGTCCACCATCACCACCGGCTTCTCGTCCGGCGCATCGGCGTAGAGCTCGTCGCGCAGCGCGACGATACCTGCGATGTCCACCAGATCGTTGGTCGGGTTGGCGGGGCTCTCGAGGTAGATGGCGCCGATGCGACCCTTCGACCGTACCTCCTTCAGCAGGCTCTTCACCGTCTCCAGCGATGCTGCCGCCGGAAAGTCGGCATAGTTGACGTTGAAGTCGGCAAACACGGAGCCGATCAGCTTCTCTGTGGCCGCGTAGAGCGGACCGGAGTGGACAATGGTGTCGCCGGCACGCACATGGGCCAGCAGTGCCGTGGTGATCGCCGACATCCCGGTCGAGAAGACGGCCGCCTCCTCCGCGCCCTCCCAGAGCGCCAGCCGGTCCTCCAGGATCTCCTGATCCGGACCGTTGAAGCGCCCGTACACCAGACCTTCGGCGCCACCGGGCCGCTTGCCCGTGATGCCCTCGAAAAAGCGCTTGCCGTCGGCTGCGCTCTCGAAGACGAACGTGGAAGTGAGGAAGATGGGAGGCTTGAGCGACCCTTCCGAGAGTCTCGGGTCGTAGCCATAGTTCATCATCAGCGACTCGGGCGAGAGCGTGCGGTTGCCGATGGTGGTCGTCCGGTCTTTCCCTGCCATGGTGGCTCCTCGTGGCGGTCAGTGTGTGGCGTGTGCGCCCATGTCAGTTCCCGCCGCCCGCCGCCGGCGCCTCGGAGCTCTTATACTCGCTCTCCAGCAGCCGTGCGCCGCGCAGGATGTTGCCCATGGCGTAGTTGCCTTCGTGACAGGCGTACTCGTAGACCAGATCCTCCGGTTTTGCCTGCCAGACGTAGCGGCCGCTCCAGGGGGCCGTCCACACCGTCTCGTCCGTGACCGTGAAATCGTAGTAGAGGTTGCCGTCCTCCATCAGGGTGAAGCGCTCGACTACGTGAAGATTCTCATCCGCCCCGGGCAGGCCGCTGATCTCCCGGAAGCCGCGCGTTTCCACCACCAGGGTATCCCCCTCCCAGCGACCGACGGAGTCACCCAGCCACTTACGATTGCCCTCCGGTGTGTGCTCGCCGTTCAGGCGGATGATCCGCGCGTCGTGCACCATTTCCTGGAGGATCATCACATGCGTGTCGGTCTGCACGATGCGCTTGTAGTTGTTGTAGAGGCTCGAGATCGTGGGCACGGTTGACCCGAAGGAGATCAGACAGCGCTCGGAGGGCGCCAGGCTCTCCGGGCCGTCGAAGGGCCCGGGGCCATCGTGTTCCAGCCAGGTGGCCTCGCCCGTGTTCTCGTGGCGGAAGCTCTGATAGACGGAGACCATCCGGTCCGAGACGCCGGGCTGCGTGGGTGGGTACCGTCCATCGGCCGGGTCGTAGATGATCGAGGTCGGCACCTTGCCGTCGATCTCGCCGAGCGAGCTGCCCGGATCGATGTAGAACAGGTTGTAGCCGCCCACGCCGCCGGCGCCGCCGATGTTGTTGCCGTCACCGCCTTCCGGCGGGGCTTCCCGGTCCGGGTCGCTTTCATCCGTGAGCGCCCAGTTCGAGGCGAACTCGAAGGCCCAGTTGAGCGCCCTGGCCACCCAGGGATAGAGGTACTCGGTTTCGCCCAACCACTCCGGCCGCTGGGTGGGGGTCAGCGTGCCGGTGTCGTAGACGCCGGAAAGATCCGGGTGACCGGACGCGGTGCGTTTGATGTCCGCCTCTGCGGCGGCGGCGAGCAGGACCGTCGTCAGCAGGATGATGAGCCGGCTGGTTCCAAACATGGTGATCACCTCCCCTGGTTCCGTGAGGGGATTGTAGACCTCCAGCCGGTCTGCTGCCTGAACGACTCACCGATCCGGCAGGGGAATGAACTCCGAATCGCCTGGGACCTCATCAAAGCGGCCCTCCCGCCAGTCCGCCTTGGCCTGCTCGATCCGTGCCTTCGAGCTGGAGACGAGATTCCACCAGATGTGCCGCTCGCCGACGGCCGCACCGCCGACGACCATCACCCGGCTGTCGGCCGTCGCGTCGAGCAGAAGGCGTTCGCCTCGGCATGCCACCCCCATCACGCCTTCATCGAGCCGTGTGCTGCCGCACGTGAGCTCGCCGGAAACCACATACGCCGCCGGCTCTTCGACCTCGGCCGGAATCTCCAGTTGGGTACCAGCCTTCAGCTTCACCTCGAGATACAGCGTCGGTGAGTAGGTCGTGACCGGCGAGGTTTCGCCGAACGCGCTTCCCATGATCACCCGCAGCTCGGCGCCGTCCATCTCGATTCCCGGGAGCGAAGCTGCCGGCACGTGCTCGAAGGCCGGCTCGATCTCCTCCTGCCCGTCCGGGAGCGCCAGCCACGACTGGATGCCGTGCAGACGCGAGTGCGTATCCAGGTCGGATCCCGCCCGCTCAGAATGCACGATGCCGCGGCCGGCCGTCATGAGATTGACCGCACCCGGTCGGATCGGCTGCGCGTAGCCGAGACTGTCGCGATGCAGGATCTCGCCTTCGAAGAGGTAGGTGATCGTTGCGATGCCGATGTGCGGGTGCGGACGAACCTGAATGCCCTTCCCCGGCGTAAATTCCGCCGGACCCATGTGATCGAAGAAGATGAAGGGACCCACCATCCGGCGCTCGGACGCCGGCAGCACGCGTCTGACGGAGAACTCTCCGAGATCCTTGGACTTGGGGCGGATGAGCAGCTCGATTCGGCCGGTTTTGCGGATGCACTCCGGTTCTATGGCATTCTGATAACTCATGCCGCTCTCAATCAGCCGGATAGGCGTTGAGGATGTCCTGCAGGAAGTTGAGCGAGGGCATGATGTCCGTCCGGAAGTTGAAATCGTTCCCGACACAGTTACCGTTCTTGGCCCAGCCAAACGAGGTGACGGCGACCACGATCTCGGTGTCCTTGTAGAAGGTCGGACCGCCGCTGTCGCCGTAGCAGGTTCCACCGCCGATACCCGGGTTGTTCGAGAACCTGGCGCTCGAGTCCCCCTTGTTGACGAGATAGCTCTTCGCCTCCAGCAGGCGGATGCTACCCTTGTACTTCTCGTAGTCGTTCTGTGCGAACGGCGGCAGCGTGCCCTGCTGTCCGTATCCGACGGCCGTAAAGTCCTGCTTGTCCCTGCCCCGCAGGGTCTCCAGAAAGCCGAGATCCGGTAGAGTGCCGAACACGGGATTCCCCGACGCGTCGGTGGGAACGTAAGGGCTCGAAAGGATGACAACGCCGATATCGTAGTTGTCCGGGAACTCGGCGTAGTCGTTATACATGGGGTGTGGCTCCACCGCGGCGGCGAAGATCCAGTCCTGGGAGAACCATTCGAAGAGGTTCGGGTGGTCATTGATGCCCGCCAGCGCGTCGTCGTCGAAACGCACGACGGTGAGATCATTTCTCTGAATGACGCCATTCTCGTCAGCGCCAGCCACACAGTGACCCGCGGTCAGCATCACGATAGGCGAGATCATCGTTCCCGTGCAGGAATAGAACCCTTCTCCATTCTGCACAAACAGCAGGGTGCCAACGTGAGGATGCTCTCCGGTATCGGGCTCACCCCAGGTGACCGCGTGCGCGGCGCCAGCCGCGAGCCCCGTCAGGCTCGCGGTGAGAAGAATCCATCTGATCATTTAGGGGTCTCCCTACCCGGTTAATGAGGTCATACAGTAGCACACGGGGCGAACCAGCCCATCCCGACCGCGTGCGTGACGACACAGGAACCTGTGCGGTGAGCAGACTCGACCTGCTGCGAATCAGCGCCTGCTCAGCACCTGACACCGTTTCATGAGCCGCCGGGCGTGCTCGTCGAATCCGTCCCGGCGATGCAGCACACGCCGGTTGTCCCAGATGATGAGGTCGTCGGGCTGCCACTTCTGGCACCAGACGTTTTCCGACAGCGCGGCGTAGCGCCAGAGCTCATCGAGCAGCGCCTCACTTTCCTCGAGCGGCAACCCGGGCATGTAGGCCCATTCACGGCGGCCGAGATAGAGCGCCTGCCTGCCCGTCTCCGGGTGGGTCCGGATCACCGGATGCACGGCGCCCGGCGCATTCCTGGGATCGTCGAAGGCGTCGAACCCGGGGCGCAGCGTGCCGACGCTGGTGTGGGCGGCATCGTGTTTGATGGTCAGCGTGGCCACTCTCTGCCGGAGCGCTGCCGGCAGCGCGTCGAGCGCGGCATACTGGTCGGCGAAGTAGGTGTCTCCACCTTCCTCCGGGATCTCGACACCCAGCAGGATGCTCGCCGGCGGCGGGTCCGCCACGTAGGTCATGTCGGAGTGCCAGTTGGCTTCCGAATTGCCGAGACCTCCGATGGGCCTGCCGTTCACGACGATGTTCGAGAGCTGGGTCACGTAGCGGTTCCTGATCTTCGCCCTTTCCGCCTCCGGCATCCGGCCGAGGGGCATCTCCTCGAGCGGGCCGAAACGGGCGCTGAAGCGCTGCAGCTCGTCCTCGTTCAGCGGCTGGTTCGAGAGGCGCAGCACGCCATAGGCCAGCCAGGCCGAGTAGATCTTGGTGAACTCGTCGTCGCTGATGTCTCTGACGTCGACATCTGAGATATCCGCCACGAACGTCGGGGTGACTGGGATGATTCTCATGACATTGGCTCCTTGCCGGCTGGCAGTTCGATCTCCTCCCCCGTCGCCTCCTCCACCGCTTCACGCGGTACGATCATGCGGGCGATGACCTTTAATCTGTTGTCTTCTGCTCTTCGAAACATCCGGTAGAACTCGATGAGCGCCGCCCCCAGCGTGGTTTCCTTCCAGAGCAACCGTGCGACGTGCTGTGGATCGTAGTCGCCCGGCTGCGCGGTGAGCGCCTCGACGTAGAAAACCTTCAGGTCCTCGATCGCATGCTTGAACCATGTCAGATCCTCAACGGGCAGCCGGCCTTCATCGAGCAGCGCTCCAAGGGCGGCAGCGTTCTCCTGCGCTGTGGAATCGGAAACACCTACGAGGGTTCGGCCCTGCCGCCGACGTCTGCCGAGATCGTACCAGGGCACGAGTGAGGTGAGCTCGCCGGCGAGCCGGGCACGCCAGCTGTCAGCAGTATCACGCATCTTCGTAAAAGACACCGGACAGGCGGGCGCATTTTCCGTTCCGGTTGCAGGGGCGTCTTCCGGAAAGTCCTCCAGCACCGGCCCGGATTCACGGGCCAGCAGCTCCAGGGCGGCTGCGATCACCCGGTGCTGGAAAGCAGGATCCGCGGGTTTACCGAGCGGTCGGCCCAGAGGAAAGCTCACCCACAGCGTCCTGGGCGGCTGCATGCTCGCCGCGTTCTCCCGTACCAGGGCGATGCCGGTGGTCATCAGGCCTTCACGTTCCAGGTAATAGCCGAGCGCGCACACCGCACGCGTGCAGTTGGGTCACACCGGTGTGAGAAAGACGGCGTCCACTTCGTCCTGCTTGAGCAGACCCGCGACCTGCACGGCACTCCCCTCGTAGGCAGCCGGCATCAGGCCGGCGCCCATGAAGCTGTAGTGCACGCTGGCCAGCGAGCCGATCCGGCCCTGCCGCTCGAGCTCCCGGAAGCGATCGACGGGAAACACCAGGTTCACGTCTTCCACGAATCCGGACCTGTCGAAATTCGCCGAGCTGTGCGACATCACCAGCTGATCGGCGCTTTCCGCCCCGGAAATCGGCCGGAAGGTCGCATCGGCGAAGTCGAATGTCCGATCGTCCCGGTAGTGCAGGCCCGCCGTGGTGATCAGCGCGATCCGCAGCTCGGCCAGCGGCTTGGCCGGGGCCGTCCAGACGGGCGGTCCCAGCGGCGGCAGGTTCTTGGCGAGCAGATGCTCGCGCTCGTACTCAGGGAGATCCGTCAGCCGGACCATACGCAGGCACCAGGATCAGAGGCAATGCCGCATCGGCCATATCAGTGGAACTCGATACCCTTGAACTCACCCGACTCCCGCCACTGCCTGATGTAGTTGAAGTAGGCCGCAGCACCCGCGGGATAGCCGCGGTTGTACTGGGCGTTCTCCGACATGGGCTGCCCTTCGTTGTTGTAGTACCCCGGCGTGCAGTCCGGCGAGCCGAGCATCATGCCGGGCCCGGTCATCAGCTGGGCCACCCAGTCGTCCTGCGCCTGCTGGCTGACCTCGACGGTCTGGTAGCCGCCGTCCAGCGCGTGACGGATCGTCATGGCGATGGTCATGGCGGACTCGACGATGTTGTGCGGCACGTTGGAGATCAGGTTGGCACCCTGCGTCGGCATCACCCAGAAGGCATTCGGGAAGTCGTGGACGTGGATGCCGTGCAGGCTGCGCATGCCATGCCCCCAGGCTTCGGTCAGCGTGCGGCCGCCGCGGCCGACGGTCTCGAAGCCGGTGCGTGCGACGAGCTCCGTGCCCACCTCGAAACCGGTGCCGTAGATGATGCAGTCGACCTCGTACTCCCGGCCGCCGACGACCACACCTTTCTCCGTAATCCGTTCCACGCCCTTCCCGTCCGTGTCCAGGAGTACTGTGGAGGGTGCATTGAAGGCGTCCAGGTACTCGTCATGGAAACACGGCCGCTTGCAGAGCTGCCGGTACCAGGCCTTGAGCTTCTCCGCGGTGTCCGGGTCCTTCACCACCGAGTCCACACGACTGCGGATCTCCTCCATCTTCTCGAAGTCCGAGTCCTCGTAGGCCTGCAGCATCTTCAGCGGGTTGCCGCGCTCCTCCTCCGGCAGCTCCATGATCTTCGACCGGATCCGCCGCGACAGATCCGTCCAGCCATCCTGAACCAGATCCTCCTCGGCCATCCCGCCGGTCTGGTTGAGTGTGAAGTTCTCGAGCCAGCGCTGCTGCCAGCCCGGCGTGGCGATGGATCTGAACCATTCCGGGTCGGTCGGGCGGTTGTCGCGCACGTCCACCGAAGACGGGGTGCGCTGGCAGATGTAGAAAGTCCCGCAGGCCGCGGCCAGGTGCGGAATGCACTGCACCGCCGTGGCACCGGTGCCGATCAGCGCCACCCGTTTGTCCCCGAGTTTGTCGAGCGGCGCGCCGGACGGGTCACCGCCCGTGTAGTCGTAGTCCCAGCGGCTGGTGTGAAACGAGTGACCTTTGAAATCCTCGATGCCGGGAACGCCCGGCAGTTTCGGCACGTGCAAAGGGCCGGTGCCCATCCCCACGAACTGCGCGGTGAAAGCGTCGCCCCGATCCGTGGTGATCCGCCAGACACTCGCATCGCCGTCCCAGACCAGCGTCTTCACCTGGGTGTGGAAGAGCGCATTGTCGTAAAGGCCGTACTGATTGCCGATCCGCTGGCAGTGCTCGAGGATCTCGGGCGCGTGGGCGTACTTCTCGGTGGGCATGTGGCCCGTTTCCTCGAGGAGCGGCATGTACACGAACGAGGCCGTATCGCACATCGCACCGGGATAGCGGTTCCAGTACCAGGTGCCGCCGAAATCGCCACCCTTCTCGATGATCCGCACGTCCTTGATGCCCTGTTCCACCAGCCTGGCACCGGTGACCAGGCCGGCGAAACCCCCACCGATGAAGGCGACGGTCACGTGGTCGGTCACCGGATCCCGCGCCCGGACCGGCACGTAGGGATCCTCCAGGTAGTGCGCGAGCTGATTCTCGATCCGGATGTACTGGGCGTTGCCGTCGGGCCGCAAACGCTTGTCGCGCTCCTCGCGATACTTCCGCTTCAGTGCTTCCTTGTCGATCTTCCTGGTGGTCGTCGTCATCCCCACGGTTCCTGTTGATTTCATCCGCGCCGGCGAGAGCAAAGGCGATACCGGCAAAAGCAGAAAGTCTAATGCGCTGCATTAGGGGACACAACTCGTCCGACAAGGCCGGCTAAGTACCTGGACTGCGCCGACGCCCGACGCTGGGTTAGCATGCGATGTTGCCAGTGCAGTGTGTGGGAGAGGCGAGTGGAGGACGTATCGGCCAATGGGCGGCCGCCGCTGGGTATCGGTGTGAAGCTCGCCTACGGCTTCGGTTCCGTTGCCTATGGCGTCAAAAACGGGGGCTTCGATTATTTCCTGCTGCTGTTCTACAGCCAGGTCGCCGGGCTCGATGCGCGCCTGGTCGGCATCGCCATCACCACCGCGCTCATCGTCGATGCGATCAGCGACCCCATCGTCGGCTACTGGTCCGACAACGCCCGCTCACGCTGGGGACGGCGCCATCCGTTCATGTACGCGGCGGCGCTGCCCATCGCGCTCAGCTACTTCATGGTCTGGAACCCGCCGGCGGACGGCTCACAGACCGCACTGTTCCTGTACCTGCTCGCCCTCTCTGTCGTCATCCGGACGTTCATCACCGCCTACGAGACGCCCTGCTCGGCGCTGGCACCGGAGCTGACGTTCGACTACGAGGAACGCAGCAGCCTGCTCAGCTACCGCTCCTACTTCGGCTGGACCGGCGGCAACGCGATGACGGTGCTGATGTTCTTCTTCCTGTTTCCGGCCATGGCGACGGAGGCCATCCCGGATGGCCGGTTCAACCGTGACAGCTACGCCCTGATGGGCGTGATCGGGTCGGTGCTCATGCTGGCTTCCATTCTGGTCTGCGCCATCGGCACGCACCGCAGAATCCCGCATCTGATGGCGCCGCCGCCGCAGCGGCGCATGACGCTCGCAACCATCTACCGGGAGATCGTCGAGACGCTGTCGAACCGCTCGTTCATCGCGCTGTTCGTCGCCTCGGTGTTCAGTGCCGTGGCTTCGGGGCTCGCAGCGGGACTGGCCTTCTACTTCCAGACTTACTTCTGGGGCTTCACGTCGGTCGAGCAGGGTGTGATCAACATGTCGACGTTCATCGCCGCGGCAATCGGGTTCGTGCTCGCGCCGCTCGCCACCCGCCATCTCGGCAAGAAGCGTGGCGCCATGATCGTCGGCCTGGCGGCGTTTCTCGGTGCGCCCCTGCCGGTGGTGCTGCGGCTGTTCGGCGTGCTGCCGGAGAACGGGACGGACTTCATCTTCTGGTTCATCTTCATCACCCAGACCATCGATGTGGGCCTGATCGTCTGCTACGGCATCCTGTTCGCGTCGATGATGTCCGACCTGGTGGAGCAGAGCGAGCTGCACACCGGGCGCCGGTCCGAAGGCCTGTTCTTTTCGGCGGTGACCTTCATCCGCAAGTGCACCCAGGGCTTCGGCCTGATGGCCGCCTCGCTGGTGCTCTGGCTGGCCCAGTTTCCCACCGGTGCCACGGCGGCGGAGGTCGGCGACGAGGCGCTCTGGCGCCTGGGGGCCTGGTACGTTCCGGTGATCCTGTGCCTGTGGCTGACGATGATGGCGATCATCTCCACCTACCGGCTGGACCGGGCGGAGCACGAGGAAAACCTGCGCCGGCTTGCGGCGACCCGGACCTGAGCTCCGTTCGTGCTTTGCCCTTGGGTTCTTCTCAACCGCCAGCCGACGAGCGCACGAAATCGACGATGATCTTCGCCAGCACTTCCGGCTGGCGTTCCTGCACGAAGTGGCCACCGCCGGAAATGGTCGTATGCGGTTGGCCGCGGGCGCCGGGTACGCGCTCGATGAACGGTGCCTCGCCACCCCGGGTGACCGGATCGTCGTCCGCAAACGCGCAGAGAAATGGCTTCTCGAAGGTCTCGAAGAACGCCCAGGCTCTGGCCTGGGCTTCGAGGGCGGGATCATCGGGCAGGGTCGGCACCTGACTCGGCATGGCCCGCACCCCCATCTTGAAGCTCGGATCCGGAAACGGCGCTTCGTAAGCCCTCCCGAGTGGCGAAGACGATCGCAGCGGCGCGAGGCCCAGACGGTTCAGCAGGAACTGCCCGGCAATACGCCAGCGCGGCAGGCGTTCCATGCTCATGGACATCATGAAGCCTACCGGCACGTCCTCCGTTTCCCAGCAGAACTTCTGCCAGTAGGCAAAGGCGGTTGCCCGCGCATCCGGCACCCCCTGCAGGGCCCGGGACATCTCCAGCAGCGTCGGCGTCGGCGCCTCGGCACGGAACGCCTTGACCCGACGCACCACGTCCTCTGCCAGGCCCGGGTTGTAGGGCAGGCCCGTGTTGGAGATGACCACCCGCTCGAAGCGCTCGGGATGGTCCACGATCATGCGCAGACCGATGAGACCACCCCAGTCCTGGCCGAAGAAGGTGATACCGGAAAAGTCGCACTGCGCGAGCCACCGGCCCATCCAGTCCACCTGGCGCTGATAACTGTAGTCCTCACGGGCGGCCGGCTTGTCTGATTTTCCGTAGCCCGGCAGGTCGGGTGCGACCACCCGCATGCCCTCGGCCGTGAGCAGCGGGATCATCTTCCGGTACAGGTAGCTCCAGGTCGGCTGGCCGTGCATGCACAGGATGAGCGGACCGTCAGGCGGCCCTTCGTCCACGTGGTGAATCCGCAGCTCCGTGCCGTCGTCCGTTTTCACGGTCGTGTAGTTAGGCGCAAACGGGAAGTCCGCGAGGCCCTCGAAGCGCTCGTCAGGAGTACGTAGAACCTTCATGTTTTCGCCTCCTCAGGGGACACGGCGAGCCCGCGGGTATCAGCTGCTCATGGCCTTCTGAAACGCAGGGCGGGCGGCGACCCGCTCCACATAGGCCTTCAGATTTTTCATGTCGTCCGTCACGCAGCCGAGCCGATTGCTCATGAAGCAGGCGTGACCGAGCATGATGTCTGCCGCCGAGAAATCACCGATCAGGTACTCCTTGCCCGCAAGCGCTTCGTCCACGGGTGCGAGTGCCTTCGTCAACAGTCGCTGCGCCTGCGCGAGTGCGGTCTCGTCGCGGCGATCCGGCGGCAGCAGCAGCGTCTGCACGACGATCGTGTTCACCGGTGGCATCACCATCCCTTCGCAGTAGTGAAACCACTGCAGGTAGTACGGAAACTCCGAAGAGTCGACCGCGGGCTTCAGGCCCCCGTTCTTGTGCCGCTCCAGGATGTACTCCACGATGGCCCCCGACTCGTAGATGCTCACGTGCCCGTCTTCGAGCACGGGCACCCGACCCAGCGGGTGTCGGGCGCGGTGTGCGTCGGATTTCAGGTCCTTCGGATGGAACTCCATACGGTTCAGCTCGTACGGCAGCCTCAGCTCCTCCAGCAGCCAGACGATCCGCCCGGCCCGGGAATTCGGTGCGAAGTGCAGCTTCAGCATGTGGTCTCTCCCTGATGCCGGCCAATCGTAGTCAGCCGGGCACTCTAATGCAACGCATTAGCCGGAATGACTGCCGGGACCCGATCAGGACGACTGATTGAACACCGGCTTGCGTTTCTCCAGGAAAGCCCGCATGCCCTCCACGGAATCCGCCGTGCCCCGGTTCGCCGCAACCGCCGCCACCTCGTCCGCCATGGACTCGGCCAGCGTCCTGGTCTCATGACCGACCACCACTCCCAGCATGGACTTCACGGCCTGTCGCGGCTGGGCAGCCAGCTCCTCGCCCAGACGCTGAGCGCGGGCTTTCAGCTCAGCGAGCGGCACGAGCTCCGTCACCAGCCCGATGCGATACGCCTCCGCCCCGTCGATCCTGCGGCCGCGCAGGATCATGTCGAGGGCATAGGTGCGGCCGACGGCGCGCGGCAGGCGGGCCGATCCGCCCCACGCGGGAACACTCCCCAGATCCATCTCCGGCAGGCCGATCTGCGCACCGGCCTCCGCAGCGAGGCGGAAGTGACAGGCGAGCGGCAGCTCCAGCCCGCCCCCGAGACAGAACCCGAAGAGCGTAGCGATGGCGGGTGTGCCGCCGTTCTCGATCATGTCCAGAACCCGATGTCGCTGACCGAAAAACGCTTCCGGGCTGCCTGCCCGCTCCATGCCTTTCGCGAGCTGCTTCAGGTTCATGCCGGCAGAGAAATGATCCTTGCCCTCCGCAGTAAAGATCATTGCCCGGACGCCGTCATCCGCCAGCACCTCCGGCAGCTGCTCCTCGAGACGATCGATGTACTCGAGGCTCATCAGGTTCCACGGTGCGTCGTTGATGCTGAAGGTCGCTACGTGGTTGGTCACGGAGTACAGATAGGGGTCAGGCATGTCGGTTTCCTTTCGTTGTGGGACGGTTCCGTCGGCGCCTGTGGAGGAGTTACGAAAGATCCACCTTTTCCGGCAGGATCTTACCGAGCATCTTCGCGCAGACCGCGAGATTCTCCGCGAAGCCCGGGCGCGCTTTCATGGCCTCGGTGTGCTTCACGAGCGACGGCCAGCGACCTGCATCAGGCGTACCCGCCCCTTTTTTGCCGTCGCGAGATCCGACTCCTTACCCTGGAAGCGCGGGAAGAGGATCGGCCGGAAGACCTGCATACCCAGCGGCATGGCCACCTCGGAATCCGCGTACTCCTCGAGCCAGGCGACCCGCCCGGCTTCGAACGCCGTCGCACCGTAGAGCCCAGCATGGTGCTTGCGATCGAGAAAGAGGCAGATGGCCGACGAGTCCGCAATCGTGCCGGGGATCCCCGTTTCACCTACCGTCCGATCCCGCAGCACGGGTATCCGCCCGGCGGGGCTGATCTCGAGAAACCAGTCGGGCTTCGCCATGATGTTGACGGTCTCGAAGTCGTAGTCCACCCCCAGGCCGCGAAGCACGACCTCCACCTTGCGGACAAAGGGTGAAGGGGGTGTGCCGTAGACGACGTAATCTGCCATGGTCTGCTCCTGTAACCTGTAAACGGTTGTGGCCGGTCGCGGCCAGGTCACTTATCGTTCCGGCGCGAGCTCGGCCCGGGTTGCGTCGGAAACCGGCGCATCCAGCATGCCTGCCAGCTGGTCCACCAGGTTGTTGAAAAAGAGCTCCGCCTGACGGCCCCGGAAACTGCCGCCACGGCGGGCGCGTCTGGAGATGGCGAGCAGCGCGAAGGCATGGGCGTTCTCGAACCGCAGCATCAGCAAACCCGGGTCGATGTGGCTCAGCTTCTGCCTGAGCATCGACCGCATTTTTCTGAGGCTCGGCTGATGCTCGTCTTCTCCTGCCGTCACCAGGTCCCGGTCCGACGCCAGCAGCCGCTGCCCGAACTCCCCCAGGAAGACACGGAACGTCCTGTCTTCACGACAGAGAACAAACGGCGCCCGGGTCAACAGGGCGCAGACGTGACGCAGCTCCGGATCCGGATTCCGGGCCAGCGCGTCGTCCACGAGACGCTGGCGCCGGGATTCGATCTGCGCCATGCGTCGACTCAGGATGGCGGCCAGAAGACCATCTCGACCGCCGAAGTGATACTGCAGCGCCGACTGGTTTCTCTGACCGGCTTCACGCACGATGGCGCGCAGCGACACCTCGTCCAGACCATGCTGGAGGAAGAGCGTCTCAGCCGCGTTGAGCAGCTGCGCCCGGGTGCTGTCGGATGAAACTGAATCGATGTCGGTCACGGCCAACGACCTGTCCTTGCCGGAGTTCAGGAAAAAACATACCTCGTCAGGTCGGCCAGCAGGCGCCTTGGGCAGGTCGACCGGACTTGCTAGCGGCCTATCGTAGAGTATCTTCTAATGCGTCGCATTAGCTCTGAGCGTACACGGAACTCAAGGATCACGTTGATTGCCTGCGCAGTATCCTGACGATGCGGTTGTAAACGACGATCGACGTCAGCTCCGTGCCTTCACCGGTTGTATTCACAAACTGAACAACCACTGTGTCTATATCCTTGTGAAAACGCGCGATACTCTTGTACCCCAGCACCCAACCGGTGTGTTCGTACTCGTAAACGGAGGAATAAATAGTCTGCTCATCGTCACTCAACAATGAGCCATCAATCAATGCTCTCAGGAATATACCAACGTCTTGTGCTGTCGCGACCATTGACCCGCTTGGGCTGACAAAATCTATCTCGCGTAGATCGGCTGCATATGGATGATGGTATCCACTCACAACATCTTCGATGTCCACCTGGCGAAGCGAACCATGGGTATGGGTTAGACCAAGGGGAGCCAGGATTTCCCTGTTGATGTATCGATGGTGGCTGCACCCCAACGTCTTATCGAGAATACTACCGATCAGCAGATAGTTCGTATTGGAATAGTTGTAGCGAGCGTCAGGCCTGAATTCCGCCGGCAAATCCAATATCAGCGCTAGACTCTGGCTGGTGTCTGTCGGTGGCTCGGCCCAATCGTACTCATCCTGGTCAGTAGTATTAGGAATGCCGCTGCGATGTTGCAGCAGCATCCTCAGGGTAATCTGATCTGCATATTCAATTCTGCCAACAAGTTCTGGCAATAAATCTGCGAGCGTGTCATCCAACGACAAGCTTTTCTCATTGACCAGTTTGGCAGCAGCAACGGCGACGTATAATTTGCTGATACTTCCAATCTTGAACAGAGCTTGCGGATCGGCCGGCACCCGAGCGTCTCTATTCTTCCAGCCGGCAGCGTAAAGAGCGGGTGGCCTACCTGATTGGTCTACGTAAACGATGATGCCATCCAGCCCATGCTCAACGGAATCAACGACCTGCTCCTGCACCGTACCTGGCAGTGGCTCCAGCCATGCCCAGATACCATCCCAGGGTGGGAACACGACGATGCAGATTATCGCCGCGACAGACATGATTACTCTGAGTATTCGAACCGTACGATTCTTTTTTTGCGTTCTGGATTCTTCTGCCATAGCGAGACATTCTCAGAGATCGCTTGGATCGAAGCCAGCCGGAATGCAGCACCCCAACAAGGTAACCGTCGGACGGAAATCGGAGCGCGATATTACGCGTGGTTTCGGAAAGTCGGGCAAAACGCCCGAGCAGAACGTGGCGGTTGCTGGCGGAACCCGCTAACTAGCTGATAAACGGAAGGTAATTGGTGGAGCCAGGGAGGATCGAACTCCCGACCTCTACAATGCCATTGTAGCGCTCTCCCAGCTGAGCTATGGCCCCACAGCGGAACCGGATCGGTCCCGGGAAGAGGCGCGAGATACTAGGTTTCTGACCCGGAGGTGTCAACCGGACCGGAAACGCCCTGGTCGGCATCGTCGGACGGTGCCTGCCCGGTGATGGACTCCGCCAGCAGGCGCCCCTAAGCTCTGCGGCTCTACCCACAGCTACCCACGGAGAGGAACATGCGCTCAGGAACCACCGCATTGGCGCTGCTCGGTGCGCTGCTGGTCTCGACCCCCGCGACCGCGGACTGGACCCTCGACAACACCGGCTCCCAGCTCAGCTTCGTGACCATCAAGGCCGGGAACGTGGCCGAGGTGCACACCTTCGGCGAGCTTTCCGGCGCGGTGGGGTCCGACGGCCGCGCCCGGGTGGTGATTCAGCTCGCCAGCGTGAACACCCTGATCCCGATCCGGGATGAGCGCATGCGGGAGCTGCTCTTCAAAACGGACCTCTTCCCCACGGCAGACGTGGTCACGAAGCTCGACATCGTCAAGCTGGCCCGCATGGCGCCGAGCACCAGCGAGGTCTTGAGCGCCGAGCTCGTGCTGACGCTCGGCGACGCCACACTGCCCATCACGGCGGAGCTGATGGTCTCGAAGCTGGCGGCGGATCGGGTGCTGGTGGCGACGTTGAAGCCCATCGTGGTGAACGCGGCCAGCGTCGGTCTCACCGACGGGGTAGAAGCACTTCGGGAGATCGCCGGGCTGCCCAGCATCAGCGGTGCGGTGCCCGTCTCCTTCGTGCTGCAGTTCGTGGAGCCGGCGGGCTCCTGAACTCAGTAGCGGTCGTGGTGCCTGACCCAGGCCATGGGGTAGTCGAGCGCCGCCTCGTCCCGGCCCTTCGGTACCAGATCCAGCATCTGATAAACCGCGTTCAGCGCATCCAGCCCGCGTGAGTACGCCGAGTAGGTGTGATACAGCGCGCCGTCGTCGTCCCGGTAGAAAACGCTGAGACCCGGCAGCTCCTCCATCACGTCCGTTTCGCGGTAGTTGTAGATGCCGCGCTCCCGGCCGGGGAACGACACGCCGTAGTCCTCGTTGAATGAGCTGCCAGCCGACGACACCCACTTGAACCGCCAGCCCATGCGCGCCTTGAACGGCTGGAAGGTCTGCCACGGGGCCCGCGAGACCACGGCCAGCGCCACGTCGCGGGCGCCGATGTGCAGATTGACGGCATCGTACTGATCCGCCCAGAAAGAGCAGCTTTTGCAGCCCTCCTCCCAATCCGGCCCGTACATGAAGTGATAGACGATGAGCTGGTGCTTGCCGGCAAAGAGATCGCCCAGCGTTTCGCTACCGTCCGGTCCCTCGAACTGATAATCCAGCTCCACCCGCTCCCAGGGCAGTTCCCGTCGGGCGGAGGCCACCTCGTCCCGCAGGCGTGTCAGCGCCTTTTCCTTTGCCAGCAGTGCCCGGCGAGCCTCGAGCCAGCCTGCCCGATCGACAACCTCGTGCATGACCATCCCCCCTTCTCCGATCGAAAGACGTCGGTACAACCGCGCCTGCAGACGCTCTGAAGAGTAGCAGGATTCAGAGTCCGACGGTCTCTCCCGAGTCCGCCACGGAAACCTTCACGCCGCGCGTCGCTACCGTTCTGCGCAGCGCCTCGGCCGCCTCCGGATCACCGTGCACCAGGTGCACGCTCGGCTTGCCGCTGATGCCGTCGAGCCAGCGCAGCAGGTCGGACTGGTCGCCGTGGGCGGACATGCCGCCGATGGTGTGCACCTGCGCGCGCACCTGGTAGGTCTCCCGATAGATGCGGATGGTGTCCGCGCCGTCGATGATGCGCCGCCCCAGCGTGCCCGGCGGCTGAAAGCCGGTGAAGATCACGTGGGCTTCGCGCCGGTCGATGTTGTGACGGAAGTGGTGCAGGATGCGGCCACCGTTGCACATGCCGCTGCCGGCGATGACGATGGCACCCGAGTCCATCCGGTTGATCACCCGGCTTTCCTCGGCGGAGCGGGTGAAGTGCAGGTTCGGCAGTCTGGGCATGACTACCTTCTCACGAAAGAGCTGACTGGCTTCCTTATCGAACAGGTGCTCGTAGTCCCAGTAAATCTCGCTGGCCTCGATGCCGAGCGGGCTGTCGAGGAAGATATGCCAGCGGTCGATGCCCCACTCCTCGTAGTGTTTGCCGAGGTGATAGAGGATCTCCTGGCTGCGGCCCACCGCGAACGCCGGGATGAGCACGTTGCCGCCCTCCTCCCAGGCATCGAGAAACACCTGGCCCATCTCGGTGAGCGATTCGGCCCGGTCGCGGTGCTCCCGATCGCCGTAGGTGGACTCCATGATCACCACATCCGCCCGTTCCGGCGACTCGGGGTCGCGGAGTATGGGCGAGTCGTACTGACCCAGGTCGCCACTGAAGACCAGCACCCGCTCTTCCCCGCCGTCGGTCAGCGTCAGCTCCACCACCGCCGAGCCCATGATGTGTCCGGCATCGAGATAGCGCAGGCTCACGCCCGGTACCACGTCGATCCGCTCGTGGTACTTGTGACCGCGCGACAGCTCGAGGGCCGCATCCACGTCCGCCTGGGTGTAGAGGGGCTCGATGAGCGGCTTATTCTTTTCTTCCCGCTGGCGGTTTTCCCGGCGCACACGGCTGTCCTCCAGCCCGGCCGCGTCGTCGAGCAGGATGCCGATCAGCGCCTGGGTTGCATTCTGGGTGTGGATGGTGCCGGTGAAGCCGCGCTTGACCAGCAGCGGCAGGCGCCCGGAGTGGTCGATGTGGGCGTGGCTGAGCACCACCGCGTCGATGGCCGCCGGGTCGAACGGGAACGGATCGGCGTTCTTCGCCTCGTCCTGGTCGCCCCCCTGGATCATGCCGCAATCCAGCAGCACGGTGGATTCACCCACCCGGAGGATGTGGCAGGACCCGGTGACGTGGCCGGCGGCCCCGTAGAACTCGAGCTCCATCACGATTCAGTCGTCCCCGCCGGTTTCACCGTCTGCGGTGCGCGCACCTGCGTACTCCCGATAGGCTTTCTCCAGCCGCTTGCTCTGCTTCTTTGACACGCCCAGCACGTCGAGCGCCTCGCGGATCCGGATGCGGGTCAGGTCCGGCCCGAGGAAGAGCATGGAATCGAAGAGCGGCAGCGCCACGGTACGGCCCGAAATTGCGATGAACAGCGGAAAGAGGAAATCCCGGATCTTCAGGTTCATGTGTGCCGCAAGGTCCTGGCAGATCTGAAAGAGCCGGTCCCGTTCCCAGTGCCGGAGCGCGTCGAGCTCCCGGCCGACGTGGTCCAGCACCTGAACCTGGGTCTCCAGATCCGTCTTGCCGGCCTCGAAGTGCGCTGGCGTGAGCGCCACCCGGTCGCCGAGCAGGTAGTCCACCTGCCCCACCAGGTCCGAGAGCTTCTCCGTGCGCTCCTGCACCAGCGGCACCAGCCGTGAGAGGTTCTCCCGGTTGAGCGCCCAGGCGGCGATGCGGTCCATGAAGTCGTCCGGCGTCAGCGCGCGCAGATACTGGCCGTTCAGCCAGCCGAGCTTGGTGAGGTCGAACACCGGCCCGCCAAGTCGGATGCGGGTGAGCTCGAAATCGTCCGCCATCTCTTTCGGGGAGAAGATCTCCCGCTCGTCCGGCATGGACCAGCCCATCATCCCCAGGTAGTTGAGCAGCGCCTCGGGCAGGATGCCGAGCCGGCGGTAGTAGTTGACGCTGGTGGGATGCTTGCGCTTCGAGAGCTTGCTCTTGTCCGGATTCCTGAGCAGCGGCAGGTGGCAGAGCACCGGCGCTTCCCAGCCGAAATACTGATAGAGCAGGAGGTGCTTCGGCACGGAGTTGATCCACTCCTCGCCGCGGAGGATGTGGGTGATACCCATGAGCTGGTCGTCCACCACCACCGCCAGATGGTAGGTGGGAAACCCGTCGTGCTTCACCAGCACCTGCATGTCCACCTGAGAGAACGGAATCTCGATCTCGCCGCGCAGCACGTCGTTGAACCGGCACACGCCCTGCTCCGGTACCCGCATGCGGATGACATGGGACTCGCCGTTGCCGAGCCGCCGCTGCACCTCGTCGGCGGCAAGATCCAGGCAGTGGCCGTCGTAGCGGGGATTCTCGCCGGCGGCGCGCTGCGCCTGGCGCATGGCGGTCAGGCGCTCGGGCGTGCAGAAGCAGTGGAAAGCATGACCATTCGCCACCAGGGTATTGGCGTGCTCCTGATAGAGGTGCTTGCGGGCGCTCTGCCGGTAAGGCCCGTGCGGCCCGCCCACGTCGGGACCCTCGTCCCAGTCGATGCCGAGCCACTTCAGCGAGTCCAGGATCATCTGCTCCGATTCCGGCGTGCTGCGGGCCACGTCGGTATCCTCGATCCGCAGGATGAACTGGCCGCCCTGACTCCTGGCAAACACCCAGTTGAAGAGCGCCATGTAGGCAGTGCCGACGTGGGGATCGCCGGTGGGAGAAGGCGCAATGCGCGTACGTACTGTCATAGGGCGCGCATTATAAGGTGATGCAGCACCGGCAAGCGCGGCCTCTTCAATCAGTTGCAGGCAGATGCATGCATTGCTAGCATCTGCATGCATTTTCTTTCAATGGTCCTTTGGTATGGGCAATTTGAGCGTGCGTCGACTCGACGAAAAAACCCTGGAGCAACTCAGGCTGCGAGCGGCGGAGCACGGGGTCTCCATGGAAGAGGAAGCCCGCCGCATCATCGCCGCCGCCGTCGCCGCGCCCCGCAGACTGGGCGACCTGGCAGTGAGCGTCTTCGGTTCTGCCCATGGCGTGGACCTCGAATTGCCGCCGCGGCAGCCTCATGAGCCTCCGGACATGCACGGATGATCCTGCTGGACACCAACGTGGTTTCCGAGGTCATGCGGAGCCGGCCCGCGGCGGCGGTGCTCGACTGGCTCAACGACGCGGACACAGCCCGTCTATATCTGTCCACGATCACCATCGCGGAAATCGTCTACGGAATCCTGGGCCTGCCGAACGGCCGACGTCGGGAAGGATTGCTCGGCCGGTTCGAAGGCTTCGTCGAAAACGGGTTTGCATCGCGGGTGATCGAATTCGACGTGCCCGCTGCTTACCGCTACGGTGAGCTGATGGCCAGACGGCGCGCGTTGGGTCGCCCGATGAGTCTTCCGGATGGACAGATCGCAGCGATCGCCAGCACGCGGCGATTTGCGATTGCGACGCGCGACGTCGGCGGCTTCGACGGCATCGGTCTGGAACTGATCAATCCGTGGGCTCACCGTTGATGCCGCGCAAAGTGAACCCGCAGAACCAGGAGGAAGCCTGATGCTGGAACTCGTCACCCTGCCCCCGGCCTTCGGGATGCGCAACGTCAGCCCCTTCTGCCTGAAGGCCGAGCTGCTGCTGGCCTCCCTGGAGCTGCCCTTCGAGCACACCGAGCTCGCCGACCCGCGCAAGGCGCCGAAAGGCAAGCTGCCCTTCCTCAAGGATGGCGAAACGATCATCGCCGATTCCGAGCTGATCACCGAGCATGTGGACAAGTTGACCCAGGGCAGGGTCTACGCCGGACTGACGCCGGCGCAGAGGGCCCAGGGTGTGGCGCTCACGCGGCTGGCCGAGGACCATCTCTACTGGCTCATGGTGGCAAGCCGCTGGCTGGACGACGACTGGTGGCCGAACGTGGTGGACGGTTTCTTCGGCATCGCGCCCAAACCTCTGCGGCCGCTGGTGGCCGGGCTGGCCCGCCGTCAGGTCCGGCAGACTTACCATCTGCACGGTCTGGGTCGTCACACGCTCGAGGAGCAGCGCGGCTTCGCCGGGAGAGACCTGAAGGCGCTGGAGGATGCCGTGCCGAGCGACGGCTTCCTGTTCGGCAGCACGCCGAACATCTTCGATTTCACGGTGGCGGGCATGATGGCCGGCATCTACGACAACCGGCCGCCCACGTGGCTCACACTCATGGCCCGGGACTACGAGAAGCTGCATGCCTACACCGAGCGGGTTCAGGCCTGCATGGGGATCTATGGCAGGGCGGACGACGGGAGCCGGGACCGGCCAGCTTCGCCCGCTCACACAGCCACGGATTCCTAGTAGAAAAACGAGACGAACGCGCGGATCACCGTGGCATTCAGGCCGTAGGACGGCTCCTCGCCCGGCGGCACGTCGGTCACCCGGAGATCCCCGAAATCCTTGTAGTCGAACATCATGTAGTCGACCAGCAGGCTTACCTCGCCCCGTTTCAGGAACCCCCAGCCCAGATTGAACTCGTAGCTCACCCCGGCACCCAGCGTATGACTCTGATAGGTCGAGATTTCCTTGTCCCGGCCCAGGAAGTTCTGGGAATCCGCATAAGGGAACAGGTCCGAATAGAAATCCGCCGCCGTCTGGGTGTAGTAGCGGTACTTGGCCTCGAGGATCAGCTTGTCCGAGAGCGGATGCACGTAACCGAATTCAACGTTCCAGGCGTCGATCCCCCAGGTATCCGAGTAGGTGCGGAACTCCGCCCGGGCCGAGGCCCGATAAGGCAGGTAGTACATACCGCGCATGGCGAACGCGCCCGAGGTGCGGGTGCGGGGGTAGACTTCCGCCTGATAGCTGTAACCCCGCGCCGAGCTCGGATCGAGGTAGCGTACCTGGCGATAGGGGTTGTTCAGGTAGCCCTCGTCGGTGACACCCTCATAGCTCAGGTTGACGAGGAAGCTCTTCGTGATGATCTGGGAGATGTCCAGACGATAGTTCTGAGTGGTGGCATCCTCGCTGAAGATGTCGTCACCATTGCGACGCACCTCGTTCCAGCCGCGTCCGTAGGTGATGCCAACGTTGGTCAGGTCGCCGAAGAAGTCCTGGCTGATGCTGAAACGGGCGGCGTTCGCGGAATAGTCGCTCTCCTCGCTGTTGGTGAACGAGCCACCCATGCTGGTCTTGCCGTGCAGGTAGTCCAGACCGACGCTGTACTCCTTGCGTTCCTCGGTGTACTCGCTGGCGGTGGTGACCACGTCGATGGACGCGCTCGTGATCATGTCCACATAGTAGTTGGCCCAGACGGAGAACTTGTCCTTGTAGGCCTTGCGGATCAGTACCGATGGGCCGTCCACTTTGAGACCGCCGCCCTGATAGCCGTGATACATCACGTCAGATCGATCTTCCGGCAGGATCGCCCCATGGCTCGAGGAACCACAGACCACCAGCAGGAAGCCGAGCACGAACGAGGCTGCCCGGCCCAGCGCGCCGAGTGGCGTGACCCGGCGGCGACGCCGGAAGGGCATTCTCACACCGAGATCAGTTGCATCCACAGCCGCCTCCGCCACCACCTTCCGCGCCGCGGGCGCCCTCGCGGGCCTGGTTCACGTGATGCATGTAGGCACCGGAAACCGCCGCACGGTTGAAACTCATGATGGGATCCGCCAGGTTGTTGCGCTCATAGGGGCTCACCCAGGGTTTGAGCTCCATGGAGCCGCACCCGCCCAGGGCGCCCAGCGCCAGGGCAAGAGCGAGGACTCTGATCAGCAACTTCATTTCAACTGCTCCTTCGCGCCTGCCGATCAGAAGAAGACCGACAGGCCGCCGGTGAACTCGATGTTGTGGTACAGATCATTGCTGCCGAGCAGATCGGACTCGAACATGTGATCGCGAACGGTCACGTGCAGCGCCAGCCAGTCGGTGGTCACCAGCCGGTAGCCGACGCCGGCGTTGATGGTGAAGCGTTCGTCACCCGCGAAATCCGTGCTGCCGACGCCGCCGATGAGGTACAGACCGCCCTTGAACGCCCAGCGGCGGCCCACGAACGACTCGCCCGGAAACAGGTTGTATCCCAGAGAGACGTTGTAATAACGCATATCGCGCTGATCGTCGGTCAGCAGGCTGGCACCGCCGGAGAGCCGTTCGAAGCTGGTTTCGCCCAGGGTGGTCTGCCCGTACTGACCCTCGATGAAGAACCCTTCGGTGATGTGGTAGGCCAGCCGGATGCTGGTCGTGAAATCCGAGCCGAAGTCCTGCACGTTCATCAGACCGCCGCCGATGCCGATCTCGAAGTTCTCGGTGTCGATGCGGTCCACCTTCACTTCCCGCCGCTCCGGCTCACGCACCACCAGAGGCTCCAGGTCGAGCTCCTCAGGCTTGGCGGCAGCCTGCGCCGGCTGGGCCAGGGCCACCCCGAGCAGTGAGAGAAAGGCGAACGCGATCGTCCCGATCGACGTCTGCCTCAGAAAAAGATGCTGAATCCTGCTTTCCATTGGTTTAACTCTTCGTTGTCGTCGCGACTGGTGAGCACGGTGTGCCGCCGGTACTCCAGGCGGAGCAGGAACTTCCTGCTGATGTAGACGTCCGCGCCGACCCCGGCGTGGACGATTTCGTCATCCAGGTCCTCGGCCTGAACGATGGTGGTCTGCGGTGAGACGTGGAGATACCCCGTGCCGATGTCGAAGAACGGCGAGAAGCGCGAACGCGGGAACGGGTGCATCACCACCGACACCGAGCCCATGTAGCCGTCCGAATAGTCACCCAGTATCTGCGCGGCTTCGGCCTGCACACCCACGTACGGATTGAGATTGAAGCCGAGTGACACGTTGATGGTGGCTGCGCCGTCGAGGTCTCCGCCGCCCACGCCCACCTCCCAGCGCCGGCTGGCGAAGGCGTCGATGCCCGTCTCCGGGATCACGAGCGGATTGCCATCCAGATCCAGGGTGTGCTGGAGCTGGTCGATGTGCACCCAGCCTTCCTTGGTATCAAAGCTGCCGCGCGGCAGGCGGATCTTGAACCAGTCCGTCTTGCGCTTGAGCAGCGTCACATGATCGCCCTGACCCGCCACATAGAAGATCGGGTAGCCGCGCCCCGGACCCGTGTGCATCTCGATGTAGGGATCCGAGACCACGACCTCGGGCTGGTACTTCTTGAACGGATTCGGCATGCCGGCACTGGCGCTCGAGGCGACGCCGGTCAGGGCTATCACCAGAGCCATCCAGGTCGCTGTGCTGCCGATGCGGGTTCTCATGCCGTCAATCCTTTTCCGGCCGACGTCGCTACTGGGGAACGTCAAAGGGGTTGTTGTAATACTGCCCGCCGATGTCGATCCATTCTGAGATCAACTTCAACTCTGCATCATCCAGCCACCCCTGGTGGGTGCCGCCGGATGCGAACCGGCTGAAGAACCGCGGGCTGAAGTTGGCCCCGGCCACATTCAGGGACGGCGACACGCTGATGGTCACGAGCACGGGTATCGGCTGACCATTCGCGTCCAGCACCGGGTCGCCGTTGGCATCCAGCACGAACAGCGGGTTGCCGTTGCCGTCGACGTCCTGGACGAGCAGGTCGACCACGTTGCCCCCGGCGTCGAGCGTCTGCTCGTCGTCGTTGAAGAGCAGCTCCTGGTAGCTCTTGTAGTGGTCGGGCTCCCGATCGGAGATGCCATCGGAGAGATCGAGCTGCGCCACCGGGATCATGGGCATCATCATGTCGTCCACGTCCGCGTGGCACGTGGTGCAGCGGTTGTTGCCGATCTCCACGCCCATGTTGTCGAGCACCGGACGCTCCACGTTCCAGATCGGGTGGATGTGGGTCTCGTAGTTGATGGTGATCCGGCACAACGCCGACCAGAGGCTCACGCACCCGGTGTCCACCGGCGGCGTGGTTGCGAGGCTGGTGTAGGAGTAGGCAAAGGACGGATCCTTGGCGCGGACGTTGGGATCGGTCCATTCGTCATCGTAGAGGAGGCCGACGCTCGGCGTCCGGGCACCGTTGATGCGCATCCACACCTCGGCCATGGTCTCGCCGGCGTTGGCAAACAGCGCCGGCTCGGTGTTCGGAAACGGCGAGCCGTCCGCCGGGGCGCCGGGGTTGGAGGACGGCGCTTCCGCAAGCAGACGTCCGTGAGGCACCTCGCTGGTCGGCAGGTGGCAACCGTTGCACTCGAACACCTCACCCGGACGAAGCTGCAGCCAGTTCTGATGGCGCGGAAAACCCTGCACCCGCCGGCCATCGGCGTCCAGGATGTCCAGCCAGAAGGCGACGTTGGCCGGTACCTTGAGCGCCACGGAGCCGTCCGGCTCGATGGGCGCGTAACCCAGCACCTCCCGCATGAGCTGCGCCTGGGAGCGTCCGAACGCCGTGCCGTCCAGGTCCACCAGGTCGTCGTCCGGCATGGACACCGCCTTCACGATCCGCACGAATCGGGCCGGACGGGCGTCCGCAGGTGTGGCCAGCGGATCCGCCAGGGAGGCGTTGTCCACCTGGCTCACACCGTCGAAGTCGTAGACGTTCCTGATGTGCACCACGCCGACGGATTCGGCAACCAGATCCGGATCGAGATTGATACCCGGCACACCGTCGATGATGACCGGCGGCAGCACCCGCGGCTCCATGATCACCACGTCGGAGTAATACTCGCCCTCGTCCGCGGGCACGATGGGTAGCTGGGTTGCCGCGTCCGCGTCGAACATCCAGATGCCGTAGAGTGGATCCGCCTCGACGAAGTTGGGGTCGTTCAGGTATTGATCCGTGCAGGGGGCGATCACCGGATCCGCCGGATCGGTGATCTCGTCCACCAGCCGGCACTGACTCCAGGCCGCCACCATGCGATTGGTGCCGTCATACAGCGGCGAGAAGCTGGCGTAACGCCCGGCGAGCACCGGCGCCGTCTCGTCGAGGGAAAGGATCTCCTCGATCAGGTATTCCTGGGCCGGACCGAGCAGGCCGGCGTTGTCGAAGGTGGGCTGATCGTTGTCCACGTACGTGGCCGTGTCGATAACCACCGGTACGGTCGTGGCCCTGGACTGATCGCCAGGCGGCCGCATCAGCGACAGCAGCCGGCCGTCCGGGAGCTCCCGCGGCTTGGTGAACTCGATGACATCGCCATCGGGACCCGTGTCGTGGCTGTGCACCCCGTAGAGGAGCTGCAGGTTGGTGCCGTCCGGGTTCACCGAGTACAGGCTGATGCGGCTGATGTTGTTGACGTTGTCCCAGCGGGAGAACACCACGCGTCCATCGCCGAGCACGGCGGGATCCAGATCGGAGCTCTGGTTGAAGGTGATCTGGTGGATGTCCGTGCCGTCATCGTTCATGACGTGCAGCAGGAAGGCCTCGTCGTCGCGGTCCTCGTCGAACGCCGCAAACTGAGGCTTGCCCTCATCGAGCAGCACGGCCTTGGACCGGCGCTGGCGGGTGGAGGAGAAGACGATCCGATCGTCCGGCAGGAACCTGGGGGCCACGTCCTGGCCTGCTTCCGCGGTGATGTCCGACTCGATCACCCGGCGCACTTCGCCCGTCGCGGAGTCGTACAGCCAGATGTTCCAGGTCGGCTGCTCGTCCTCGTCGACATTGGGGTCTTCCGGAGCGCGCATGGCGAACACGAGCCTGGTGCCATCGAAGGAGGCGCTCAGGTCCTTCACGTCGTACTGAGGCGGGTTGCCGTCCATGTCGTCGGGAAAGATGCCGGCGGTCAGTGCAATTTCGGCCGAGCTCGGAGAAGCCCGGTCGCGGATGAGCAGTTCCGCCCCCGGAAAGAAATCGGCGGCATCACGGACATTACTCGTCACCAGATCGCCGTTGTCGTCGAACAGCACCGGCCGGCGGACATAGGCAATGGGAAAGTCGACGACGACGGGATCGGCGCTGGCTGTACCTCCAAGCTGGGAGCTCTGGGAACCGCCGCTGCAGGCCGTCAGGAGTCCGGCTGCCAGCACCGCTCCGGCACCGAGCGTGAATCTCCGCAGATAGGAGCGCCTGAGGATCGGTACGGGCAGGTCTGGCGGGAAAAGGCGCACGTCGATTGCCTCGGACAGGTAAGCAAAAGGTGAGGCGATTCTTTCACAAGGCAATTCGGGCAAACGTGACAGGCCGCACATTGGCCCGGCTGGCGCCTGACCTCAGACGAACGGGCAGATAAACGGACAGATGGTCGTCTTCGCCGCTGCGTGCGCCACATCACAGTTCCGGAAACGCCTTTCTAAGACCCTAGCCGGACATGCCGACGTGCCATGGACCGGCGAAGGCACAAGACGCGCGCGATACGGCCCGAAGAACTGGCCGATCCCGTCGAAACACGAGCGAGGAACGTGTTCATGAGGTCATGGAGTTTCGCGCACCGCCGGTATCGGCTGGGTGTGCTTGCAGTATTCGTGGCAATGGTGGCAGCACTGACAGGTGCACCAACAATGGCCGATACCCGGGATCAGGCCAAGCGCATACACGATCGGATCGCCGGCGTTCCGCCGGACGAGGCGACGCTCGCCAGCATGGCCGCGCTGCTCGATACCGGCAATCAGCAGGATGCCGTCGCCGCGGCGATGATGGCAACCAACGCGCCCGAGTTCTACAACGTCACGCTGAAGAACCTGGCTGCTCCCTGGACGAACCGCGAGCAGAGCGTGTTCGTGCCGCTGAACGACTACATCGCCACCGTCGTCGGCATGGTCCGCGAAGACATGGACTTCCGGGAGATCCTCCGCGCCGACGTGATCTGCGTGGGCACGAACGGCTCTCTGCCGCCCTACTCCCGCTCGTCCAACGCCCACTACGAGGAGATGGAGCGACGCGGTATCGACATGAGCAACCCGAGCCAGTTCGACTGCGTTTCCCAGTCCTCGCTCACGGGTGTTCCCAGCAGTGCCACCGCCGGTGTGATGACCACCCGGGCTGCGGCCAAGGCATTCTTCATCGACGGCACGAACCGCGCCATGTTCCGCTTCACCCTGCTCAACCACATGTGCAACGACCTCGAGCAGGTGATGGACACTTCACGGGTACCCGACCGCATCCGCCAGGACGTGTCACGCAGCCCCGGCGGAGACAGCCGCATCTTCATGAACAACTGCATCGGTTGCCACTCCGGCATGGATCCGCTGGCCGGCGCTTTTGCCTACTACGACTACGTGTACGACGTGAACGCGGACCCGGAAGGCGAGAACGGACAGATCGTCTACGACGAGTCTGCGGTCGCCTCCAAGTACTTCAACAACGACAACAACTTCGAGTTCGGTTACGTCACTACCGACGACTCCTGGCTCAACTACTGGCGGGCCGGTCAGAACTACCTGCTCGGCTGGGACGAGTCCCTGCCGTCCTCCGGCAACGGAGCCAAATCCATGGGCTGGGAGCTCGCCAGCAGCGACGCGTTTGCGCGCTGCCAGGTGAAGAAGGTTTTCCAGAATGTCTGCCTGCATCCGCCTGAGGACACGGCAGACCGCGATCAGATCAGCGACATGGTCGATTCCTTCCGGGCCAGCAACTACAACCTGAAGCAGGTCTACGCCGAATCTGCGCTGTACTGCAGAGGCCAGTAGGTCGGGAGTAATGAGCATGAACACGATCCAGAACTTCCGGACCCTGCTGGCGGCGCTCGCAGCGCTCCTCCTGCTGCAGGCCTGCGGCAGCGGCAGCGGTGCGCCCGTGGTGCAGAATCCGCTGACCTCGGCACCCAACGTCAGCAACTATAACGGCCCGCCGCCGGCGACGGCTGACGTCCAGGCCTTCAAGCTCGCCCTCTGGGACAACCTGGTGCCGAACAACCGCTGCGGCTCCTGCCACAACGAGTCCCAGAATCCGCGCTTCGTCCGCGCAGACGATATCAACCTGGCCTATGACGCGGCCAATACCGTGGTCAACCTGGCAGATCCGGGCGACTCCGTCATGGTCGCCAAGGTCCGCGGCGGCCACAACTGCTGGTTGGCGGACGACAACGCCTGCGCCGACATCATCCAGTCCTACATCGAGAACTGGGCGGGCGACTCCATGGGTGGCGCAGGCAAGGAAATCGAGCTGGTGGCTCCCGCTGTGCTCCAGCCGCCCGGCTCCAGCCACAACATGCCGGCGGATCCGCCGATGGAGTTCGACGAGCTCCATACCCTGCTGACCACTTACTGCGCGCAGTGCCACTCCGACTCGGCGGCGGTACCACAGTCCCCCTACTTCGCCAGCGACGACGTCAACGTCGCCTGGAATGCGTCGCTCTCCAAGATCGACCTGGACAACCCGGCCAACTCCCGGTTCGTGCTGCGCCTGCGGTTCGAGTCCCACAACTGCTGGTCGAGCTGCGCCAGCAACGCCACGGAAGTGGAGAATGCGATCACCAACCTGGCTGCGGCCATTCCCGTCACCACCATCGATCCGGATCTGGTGACCAGCATGGCGCTCGGCCTGCCGAACGGCATCGTCGCCGCTTCCGGTGGCCGCCACGAGCGCAACGTGATCGCACTGTACGAGTTCAAGACCGGCGCCGGCAACCAGGCCTACGACACCTCCGGTGTGGAGCCGTCCATGAACCTCACGCTGTCCGGCGAGTACAGCTGGGTCGGTGGCTGGGGCGTGCAGTTCGTGAACGGCAAGGCGCAGGCGTCCACCACCGCCAGCGCCAAGCTCTACGATCTGATCACCGCCACCGGCGAGTTCGCCGTCGAGTTCTGGGCGGCTCCTGCCAACGTCACGCAGGACGGTCCCGCACGGATCGTGACCTACGCAGGCAACTCGACCTCGCGCAACTTCATGATCGGCCAGACGCTCTACGACTACGACACCTTCGTGCGCAACGATCCGAACGATGCCGACGGCGAGCAGCTCTCCACGCCGGCCATGGACGAGGTCCTGCAGGCCTCCCTGCAGCACTTCGTGCTGAACTACGATCCGATCAACGGTCGGCAGCTCTTCGTCAACGGCGAGCAGATCAACGTACCGGACACCACGCCGCCCGATCTGCTGGATGTCTGGGACGAAACCTTCGCCTTCGCCATTGGCAGTGAGGTGGACAACCAGGAACGCTGGGCCGGCACCATGCGCCTGCTGGCCATCCACAACCGGACGCTTACGCCTGAGCAGATCTTCGAGAACTTCGAGGTCGGCGTCGGTGAGCGCTACTACCTGCTGTTCAACGTGGAGGCGCACACGGGCATTGCCACGTCCTACGTGGTCTTCGAGGTGAGCCAGTACGATTCCTATGCCTACCTCTTCAGCGAGCCGTTCTTCGTGGTGCTGGACTCCGCCGGGGTCACTCTGGGTGACATTCCCCTCGAGGGTATGCGCATCGGCCTGAACGGCCGGGAGGTCGGTGTGGGCCAGGCCTACGCCAATCTCGCCACCACGCTCAACGACGTGGAGTACGCCGTGGAAGGCGTGCAGCGGCTCTCCAGGCTCGGCACCGTCATCCCGCTGGAGAAGGGGCCGGACCTGGACGAGTTCTTCCTCACCTTCGAACGCCTCGGCAACTCGGACAATGCGATTGCCTATGTGGAGCCCTTCCCGGATCCGCTGCCGTCGCCCCCCGACATGCCCGCCGCAGACCAGGATCCGCCCACGGGGATCCGCGACTTCGCCGAGATCAATGCCACCATGTCGAAGCTGACGGGCATTCCGGCATCGAACGCGAACATTCTCACGGTGTACGACCGGGTGCATCAGGCCATGCCCGTGCAGCCGAAGATCGCCGGGTTCATCTCCTCGCAGCAGATGGGGATCACCCAGCTCGCGTTCGAGTACTGCAAGGTGCTCGTGGAGGACGCCTCTGCACGCAGTGCGTTCTGGCCCGCGTTCCCGTGGGGCACCAGCAAAAACACCGCCTTCAGCAACCGCAGCCTGGCGATCGACCCGCTGGTGCAGAAGATGGTGGGTCTGAACCTGCCGACGCAGCCGGATCCGACGGACGTCGAGACCGAGATCGACGCTCTGCTCACGCGGCTGATATCAGGACCCGGTGACACCAACGCCATCATGAAGGGTGCATGCGCCTCGACGCTCGGCAGCGCGGCCATGCTGGTTCAGTAACGAGGATCAGAAAATGATCAGAAAGAGACATCGCAAGTACGACGATCCGATTCTTCATCCGGATCACGCGCGGCCCCGCACCCGCCGGGAGTTCCTGAGCCAGGGCTTCATCATGGGCGGCGCCGGACTACTCGGCAGCAGCCTGCTGACCCTCGGCAACCGCTCGTTTGCCCTCTCGCCGGATCTGGCCGGATGGGTCAGCACCTGCGGTATCGCGACGCAGGGCGCGGGCAAGATCCCGTTCATCTGCTTCGACCTGGCAGGCGGTTCCAATCAGGCGGGCTCCAACGTGCTGATCGGTCAGCAGGGGGGGCAGCTGGACTTCCTGTCGACCCAAGGTTATGAGCGCCAGGGTCTGCCCGGTGACATCATCCCGCCGGTGGTCAATCCGAACACCGGCACCAACGATAACGTGGATGTCCGGCTCGGACTCGCCTTCCACTCCGACAGCGCCTTTCTGCGCGGCATGGCCACCCGCATGTCGCCCGCCGCCATGGCCAACACCAACGGCGCCGTGATACCGGCCCGGTCGGACAACGACACGGGCAACAACCCGCACAATCCCATGTACGGGATTGCCCGCGCCGGCATCGCGCTGGACGACAACAACAATGAGATCTTCAAAGGTGCTGACGGTGCACTCCTCACCCTGATTGGAAGCAGCAACTCCGATTCGGGCGGTAACTCCATGGCACCCGCCAACCTGATCGACCTGACGATCCGCCCCACCAAGGTTGATCGGCCGAGCGACGTCACCGGCCTGGTGGACGTCGGCGATCTCACGAGCCTCGGGCTCACCCAGGCGGACGCGGTCGCGGTGATGGAATCCATCTACCGGATCAGCGATCAGAAGCTCAACAGCATCAACAACGGCCAGGGTGTGATCACCACGTCCGACGTCGTGAAGGACCTGGTCCGCTGCGGCTACGTGAAAACGGCTCAGCTCGCCGAGAACTACGGCAATCCCGATCAGATCGATCCGGCGGCCGACGTGGACATCGTCGGCGCCCAGGGTATCTTCGGCGCCGCCGAGTTCCTGGCCAACGACACCAATGGGCGGGAGTTCCGCAAGACGGCCTCCGTGATGAAGATGGTGATCAATGGCTTCGCGGGCGCCGGCACCATAGAGATGGGCGGCTACGACTACCACGGTGGCCGCCGTGCAGAGGGCGAGGTGAAGGACTTCCGGGCCGGCCAGTGCATGGGCGCGTGCCTCGAGTACGCACACCGCCAGGGTCTACCGCTGATGCTGTACGTGATGTCAGACGGATCGCTGTCCTCGAACGGCGTCATCGACGACACCGCGGATGGCCGGGGCAAGGGCGAGTGGACGAGCGACAACTCCTCCACGGCCGCGACCTTCTTCCTGGTCTACAACCCGTCGGGTCGGCCACAGCTCATCGGCGGCACGCCGGAGGAACAGGCTCGCCACCAGCAACTCGGCTTCATGCGACCGGACGGCTCAGTGGAAACCAGCGGCACGCCCGGGGCAAACAGCGTCAACCTGCTGGTGCAGATGGTGCTCCTCAACTACATGGCCCTGCACAACGAGCACAATCGGTATGCGGAGATCTTCGGCAATAATCCGATTGCCGCCCAGCAGGACCTGTACACGGCCTTCCAGCCGATCGTTCAGAGCACCATCACCTGACGTTGGGCCGCTAGCGCTGCCGGGCTCTCCCGGCAGCGGTTAGAATTGCCGCCACACGCGCCCAAAAGGATCTGGGATTGACCGCGCTCGCCGAACGCCTCGCCTGTCCACGCTGCAGCACCCCGCTCGCGGGGCTCTCCTGTACCGCGTGTCAGGTGGACTTTCCGGTGCACGAAAACGTGCCCTGGCTGGTCGCCGATCCGGACGCGACGCGACTCGAGTGGCGCAACCGCTGGCAGATGGTCATGGCAGACCTGGATCACCGCCAGCGCGCCGCACGGCAGGCGCTCGCGAACGATCCCGGTCCTGCGACACGGGCCAGGCTCGACAACCTCGCGGACGGCTATGCCGCCCAGCACCGATCGCTGAAGACCCTGCTTGCCGACCTGGGCCTCACCAAACCTGCAGACCTCGAGACCTATCTGGCCCTGAAAACCCGCCTGCCGTCGAGAATGGGCCTCATGGCCTACGAGGCCAACGTCTTCAGGGACTGGTGCTGGGGGGAACGGGAGAATCAGGCCTCGCTGGACGCCGTCCGCAGGGCACTCGGCGATGGCACACCCGAATCGGTGCTCGTGCTCGGCGCCGGCGCCGGCCGACTGGCGTACGACGTGCACGCGTCCTGCGCTCCCGGGCTCACCGTCGCGCTGGAGCTCAATCCGCTACTGACGACCATCACCAGACGGATGGCCAGCGGCGAAACGGTGACGCTCACCGAGTTTCCACTGGCGCCGAAAGCCGGAGCGCGGTCGGCGCTCGCCCGCTCCCTGCAGGCACCGGCGCCCGCCGGGAAGGGATTCGAAGTGGTGCTGGCCGATGCCAACCGGCCACCCTTCCAGGCCGGCAGCTTCGACGTGGTGCTCACCCCCTGGCTGCTGGACGTGATCGACACGCCGACCGAGACCATGCTGGCCCTGATCAACAGCCTGCTGATCCCGGGCGGTCGCTGGATCTACCACGGCTCACTGGCGTTCGATCGGCCGGACATCTCGGCCAACCTGAACCTGGATGAGCTCGTTGTTCTGGTGGGAGATTCAGGATTCGACAGCCTCGGGGCAACCGAGGAGACGACGAGCTATCTCGACTGTCCGGACAGCCGCCATGGCCGTCGGGAGTCGGTGGTCACTCTCACCGCGCGCAAGGTAGCCGACGTCCCGGCGCCGCCGCGCCAGCAGACCCTGCCCGACTGGATCGCCCGAGGACGCTCACCCGTGCCGCTGCTGCCGTCGTTTCAGAGCCAGGCCATGGCAACACGCGTCCACGCTTTCATCATGTCCCTGATCGACGGCAAACGCTCGCTCAAGGACATGGCGGCGGTGATGGAAGCGCAAAGGCTGATGCCGAAGGACGAAGCGGAGACCGCGATCCGCGGATTCCTGATCAAGATGCTCGACGAGGCGACGAGCGGTAGAGGCTTGTAGCCGGAGCACCTCTCGGGCTCCGGCACACGGAAATCAGATCAGGCGGGTCGCCGGCGCCAGAATAGGCATCTGCCGGCTCGCGTACTCCTCCGGATGGACGTTCACCACCTCGTAGGCATCGTCACACCGCAGCAGCGCATGCGCCAGCTTGTTGTTCAGCGCGTGGCCGGACTTGTAGCCATGAAACCGGCCCACCAGCGGCCTGCCGAGCAGATAGAGATCGCCGATCACGTCGAGCAGCTTGTGCTTGACGAACTCGTCGTCGTAGCGGAGACCGTCTTCGTTCAGCACGTCGTAGTCGTCGATACCCACCGCGTTTTCGAGGCTCGAACCCAGACAGCGCTGGATCGCCTGTGCCTGCTCGAGCTCGCTCACCAGACCGAACGACCGGGCACGGCTGACCTCCTCGACGTACGATATCCGGGAGAAGTCCAGCTTCACCTGCTTCGGATAGCGGTTGTAGACGGGATGATCGGCAACGAAGGTGTAATCCGCCTCGAACCCGTCGAACGGCTCCAGCGTCGCCGACGCATCACCCTGGGTGACCGTGATCGGACGCGTGATGCGGATGAACTCCTTCGGCGCCTCCTGCTCGACGATACCCACGGAGCTGATCAGGTAGACGAACGGCGCTGCGCTGCCATCCATGATCGGGACTTCTTCGTTGTTGAGCTCGACGATGAGGTTGTCGATCGAGAGCCCCCAGAGCGCCGACATCAGATGCTCGACCGTGGCCACCTGCACGCCGTGCTCGGCGATGCTCGTGGCCAGCGTCGTGTCACTCACGTTGCTCGCCAGCGCCTTGACGCTGGCGTAGCCGAGATCCGAGCGCACGAAAACGATACCCGTATTCTCCCCGGCAGGGCGTAATGTCATACGGACTTTTTCTCCGGAATGCACACCGATACCGATGGCGTGAACCGGACGCTTTATTGTTCTTTGTCTCAGCATTTTCTGTCGGCACTCAAAGTCTGGGGGCCTCGATACCGCTGCTTCTGGGGGAAATCAGCGGCTTGGCGAACGACTATACCGAAGTTGTCCACCAAAATGAAGAAAAAATGGAGATAAATATGGACAAGTATGAAGTGCGGATGAACGTCAATGACTTGTCTATTTTCTTATTTCTTTTCAATGAGTTACGTATATCTTCTGAGCCTGTCAGGGAAACTGGCCTGTCGGGCAGCACATCTGGCCGGCAAAGACCGGTCGGCCACCCGAGGAATCCGGCGGGGCCGGGATTGACGTACAGTAGGCAGTTTTCCGGAACCGGAACCGCCAGGTAGTCCGTTGCAGAATCAGTCCCTATCCGAAAACCCCATGCTCTGCGTCGCGCCCATGATGGCGTGGACGGACAGGCACTGCCGCTACCTGCTCCGGCTCGCCAGTCCGCGTGCACGGCTCTTCACCGAGATGATCACCACCGGTGCGCTGCTGAACGGCCCCGCCGAACGCCTGCTGCGCTTCCACCCCGCGGAACATCCGGTAGCGGTCCAGCTCGGCGGCAGCGAGCCGGAAGCCATGGCGGCGGCCGCCCGCCTGTCGGCGGCAGCGGGCTATGACGAAATCAACATCAACATCGGCTGCCCGTCGCCCCGGGTTCAGCGCGGGGCCTTCGGTGCCTGCCTCATGCGCGAGCCGCGACTGGTCGCGGAGATGGTGTCCGCCATGCGCGCCGTGGTGGACGTACCGGTCACCGTCAAGTGCCGGCTGGGCGTGGACGAGGACGACAGCCAGCCGCTGCTGGAAGCCTTCGTTCGCACCGTCGCGTCCGCCGGCTGCTCGACTTTCTACGTGCATGCGCGTAAGACCCTGCTGAACGGCCTCTCACCCGCACAGAACCGGCAGGTTCCGCCGTTGCAGTACGATCGCGTCTACGCACTGAAGCAGCGTTTTCCCGAGCTGCGCATCGTCATCAACGGCGGTATCACGGAGGTGGAAGATGCGATCGCGCACCTGGACCATGTGGATGGCGTCATGATCGGCCGTCAGGCCTACCATCAGCCGCTGTTCATGAACCGGCTGGCACACCGGCTGTATGGCGAGCCACTGACGGATCCGTTCGCGGTCATGTCCGAGTACGCCGGCTACATGGCCGCCGAGCTCGCCAGCGGCACCCGCCTGGCGGACATGACCCGGCACTGCCTCGGGCTCTTTGCCGGCCAGCCGGGCGCCCGGCAGTTCCGACGGCTTCTCTCCGACCATCGTCGCCTGGCTACCGGGGAACTTTCCCTGGTCCGGGAAGCCCTATCTCACATACGCAGAGAAGCCGCCTGATGTTTGCCACGCTGCTCGACAGAATCCGGGGCCGGGAGGACGGGACATCCGATCCGCGTCTGGTCCCGCTCGCGGCGGCCACCCTGCTGATCGAGGTGGCCTGGGCGGATCACGACATCAGCGAGGTGGAGCTCGGCGTGGTGCGCTCGGCGCTGACCAGCCAGTTCGACCTCGACGATTCGGAAATCGAGGAGATTCTCCGTGAGTCCCGCTCCGTCCACGACGAGAGCGTGGGCCTCTACGCCTTCACCCGGACGCTGGTGGAAGCCTGGGACGAGTCCCGACGGTTCGAGCTGCTCGTGCAGCTCTGGCGGTTGGCCCTCACCGATGCGGATCTCCACCGCTTCGAGGAGCATACGATCCGCAAGATCGCGGAGCTTCTGTACGTAAGCCATGCGCGCTTCATCGAGGCCAAACAGCGTGCCCGCGAGATCGTTCGCGGCGGCTGAACGCGAAGGCTGAAAAAACCGGTCGCTCTACAGCGCGGCTCTGCGCGGCGGCTCGTCTTCCGCTTCGAGCGCGGCCACCAGGTCGTGGAAGGACTCCCGGTTGGCTTCGTTCATGGACATGAGCGTGCGGTGGGCATCGATCACACGCTGCCGCACGTCGTCTTCGGACGCGGCGATGCAGGGCAGCTCAGCGAGCTGCTCCTTGTGTTCCAGAGCCGTCTCGACGATGGAGAAAACCTCGTCGAAGCCCATGGAGCGCAGCACCCGGGTGATGTCCGGCCGCGTGGAGACCAGCGTCGGACGGAAGCTGAAGCGTTTTTCCGCCTGAATGGAGAGCTTGGCCAGCAGACCGAGCGAGGTCGAGTCGATGTTGTCCGTGCGCGACAGATCCACGATCACGGACTTGAAACTGGGATCCTGAAACATCTTTTCCAGGTAGTGGTCCACCGTGGTGCAGAGCGTCAGCCGAACATCGCCCTCGAACACAATCACGTACACACCGTCGTGAGAGCCGACCAGAATCCGGCCTTGCATCTAATTCTCCCTGACCAGCGTAAGGCAGGTCATGTCGTCCCGAGCGGTCGATTCCTCGAGCTCGAGCGTCTGCCAGATATCGTCCATGTTCGACCTCGACGCTGCAGCGAGCAGACGGGCCTCCTTTTCGGCGAGCGGGATGTCACCCATGGCATCCAGAACGCCGTCCGAGAACAGCACCAGACGCGCCCCCGGCGCGAGGCGGATGGACTGAGCCTCGTAGCTCACCTCGTCGAACAGGCCCACGGGTCTGCCGCGCTGCTCCACGAAGTGCGACCCCTCATCATTGACGAGCACGGCAGGCGGAAAGTGACCACCGTTGACAATCCGCAGCGTATCCGTCTTCAGGTCTCCCACCGCGAGAATCATGGCCACGTGTTTGTCGATCTTCTGCTCGAGCAGCTCGCGGTTGATCCAGGCGAGAATCTCTCCCGGTTCACGGATCATCGAAGGCCGGTACTCGCGGCGGAGCCGGCGGGAAAAGTTCTTCAGCAGCACGGTGACGAACGCCGAGGACGCCCCATGTCCGGAAACGTCCGCCACGTAGAGCGCGAAGTATCGATCGGTGATTCTGAAGTAGTCGACGAAGTCGCCGGAGAGAATGAGCGAAGGCAGGATGCGGTGCTGAAGCCGGTATCGATCGATCCCCATGGGATTCGGCGGCAGCATGCCCATCTGTATATAGCGGCCGGCACGCTGATCCCGTTGCAGCTCCTTGACGTGCTCGGCGAGCCTGGCTTCCGCCTGCGACTCGCTCTGTCTCGAGCGGCTGAGAATCGCGCCGATCCGATCGCCCGCGAAGTCGTTCTCCACCGGCAGCTGCCAGACGTCCGCGAGCCCGCTGCGCAGGGCGGTCAGCAGCGTGTTCTCGTCCGGCTCGTCATCCACGGCCAGAACGACGGGCACCCGGCGGTTCGATTCGGCAAGTTTCAGCGCCCAGTCCATACGCGTGCAGATCATGAGCTCCGGCAGCGTATGGTCACAGATCTCTTGCGCAACTCTCGGGTTCAACGCGGCCACCGGCTCCAGGTTGAGATGGGCCAACTGACGGCAGAGCGTATCGGACTCTTCCTCATCCGGGTCGACTACGACGAGGCCCATACGACGTTTCTCATCTGCCGTATCAATGGGAGGCGCACCCTACTCCCATCCCAAATCAATATCAACTTCGTCCAACTCATTGATTATTCGACTTAAAAATCCTCGAAATCGTCCATGAACGGATCTTCCTCCAGCTGCCCGTCGCTGATCAGAAAGTCGCGACGCTGGAGGTAGGCATCCCTGACGAAGAGGTACTCATCGCCGGAGACCAGAACCTCGGCCGCCAGCAGCCGCTTGCGCAGGTCGAGGAAGTAGAGCGCCAGGGTCACGTTGCGGACCCTGACGTCGTTGATGTAGCCGATGGGGTTCGTGAAGCCGTCCACGATCATGCCCGCGGCAGCGGTCACCGTGGACGGACCCCGGATGGGGATCATGAAATACGGACCCTGGGCGATGCCCCACACGGCCAGCGTCTGACCGAAGTCCTCGTCGTGCTGTGGCAGACCCGTCCGGGTTGCCACGTCGAAGATGCCGAGCACACCGAACGTGGAGTTGAGGGCAAACCGACCGAGGTCGCTGAACATGGCGCGCGGCTTGCCCTGCAGGATCTGGTTGAGCGCCGTGCCGGGCGCCTGCAGGTTGTCGAAGAAGTTGGAGACGCCCTCCTCGAGCAGATCCGGCATCACGGCCCGGTAGCCACGCGCAATGGGCGTCAGAATGGCGTTGTCCAGCCCATCGTTGAAGGCCCAGATGCCACGATTCATGCCGATCCAGGGATCCGGATCTTTCACGGGCGCAGTGAAAACGCTGGCCGCGTCGGGCAGGGTGTCGATGTCTGAGGGATCCGCCTGCTCGGCGCGGACGAGGTTCGCAGCAAGCACGAGCAGCACTGCCGCGGGCACGGCGGTCCACGCCTGGCCGTTTTTACTCCTCTCCATCAGAACAACCCGCGAATTCTTCTGCTTTCTTCAGCCCGCGCTGGCGACTGACGTTACGGCGCCGAGCAGGATCTCAGCGTCCCTCAGCCGTCGCATCGTTGCAAGCCCTTGTTCGTAAACGACCTTTGAGTCCACCCCGGCAAGCTCCGCACTCACCGCGCGCAGCGCCTCGCGACCTGTCACCCCCGTCTGCAGAAGCGCCACCAGCCGCAAGGTCACGGGGTTCACCACCATGAAGGCGACGCGGTCGTTGCGCTGCCGGTAGACGATGAGCTCCGTGCTGTTCGGTGGCTGCTCCGCGGGCAGGTGGTCCGGGCCGATCTGGTGGACGGGCCAGCGGTAGGCGAGGCACCAGACGAGCGGCGAGACGACGACAGGATTGTCGAGCAGGTCGCCGTCCCGGTCGTAGCCCTCCTCCGGGATCTCTGCTTCGCTCACACCAAGCGCGAGTTCCACCCACTCGTAGTGGCAGAGCTCGAGCAGAAAGGGGGGCAGCGGCTCGGCGGTTCCGACCGGTGGCGCCGTCCGCTCCGAGAGATAGGCGAGAAACTCCTGACTGATCTCCAGAAAGTACGGCGACTCGCTCGGGTGTCGGTGCACGAACTCCCTGACCAGAGGATGCCACCGGTCCTCGCCGAGAATCTGCCTGGCGATTGGAAAGCCGCTGGCCAGGAAGCGTTCGATGTTGTTGTAGAAGAGGTCGACGTAGATGGCCATACGTCTGGCATCCACGTCCGCCGGCTTCGGGTTCACATCCGGATTGCGGATGTGGGCCGCAAACTCGAGCTGGGCTGCCCGGAAGCCCGGCAGGTTGCTGCCCCGATCAGCCATGCTGCTCCGAGCGCACCGATTTCTGGAGCATGCGGATCCGATCCACCTCCTCGAGCAGCGTTTCCAGCGGCGGAAAGTTGAAGTCGCGTTCGAGCAGGGTCGGCGCCGCGCCCCAGCGACGGTACGCAGCGTCGAGCAGTGCCCAGACCGGATCGATCACATCAGCGCCATGGGTATCCACACGGAGGTCTTCCGCCTCCACATAGTGGCCGGCGACGTGCACGTACGCTGTCCTGCCGCCGTCGATGCCGTTGAGGAAGGCCAGCGGGTCGTAGCCGAAATTGACACTGTTGACGAAGATGTTGTTCACGTCCAGGAGCAGGCCACAGTCGGCTTCATGAAGGACCGCGTTGATGAACTCCAGCTCGCTCATCTGCCGGGACGGCGCGGCGTAGTAGGACACCTGCTCCATCACGAGTGGTCGTTCGATCACGTCCTGCACCTCCCGGATACGGCCGGCCACATAGTGGACCGCCTCCTCGGTGAACGGGATGGGCATCAGATCGTAGAGGTGACCCCTGTCATCGCTGCAGTAGCTCAGGTGCTCCGAGTAGCAGCGTACGTCGAAGGCGTCCAGAAAGGTTCTGACTTCTTTCAGGAAATCGTGATCGAGCGGTGCGGGGCTGCCGATGGACAGCGACAGTCCGTGGCAGACCAGCGGAAATCGTTCGGCGAGGGCGCGGAACTGGCGGCCGAAACGGCCGCCGACTCCGATCCAGTTCTCCGGCGCGAGCTCGAGGAAGTCGATACGGCCCGAGTCGACCTCAAGAAGCTCGGGGAGCAGGCCCCGGCGCAAACCGAGGCCGGCTCCTGACACCGGACAGATCATGGCGCGTCATGCGCTCAGGCAGCGCCTCCGCACTTGCCCTCGCCTTCGTCCTTGGACTCGCCGCACTTGCCTTCACCGCACTTGCCTTCGCCCCCGTCCTTGGACTCACCGCACTTGCCCTCACCGCACTTGCCTTCGCCCTCGTCCTTGGACTCGCCGCACTTGCCCTCTCCACACTTGCCTTCGCCGCACTTGCCTTCGGCATCGGCCTGGGCCAGCTGGTCGTAGCCGGCGTCGAGCGGCTCAGCCGCAAACGGGTTGTCCGCATTGGCGAAGCTGGCGGCAGCCAGGGACGCGACAAAGGCGGTACCGACCGCAGCGGTGATGGGCTTCATCTTCCGGTTAAACGTAGTCATGGGTATGTGGTTCTCCTCTCACAGCCCCGTCCCGGGCCGTCACATTGATGTTGGAACGGCTGACGGCGACTGCCTTCAGCGTTCGAAGGGATATGACCCCTGCCATTCGCATAGGTTCACCGGGCGCTTTCCGGCACCCCCTTCCCCTGCGGGCGAGCTTAAATGAGACCGTGCTCCCGCTCCAGCGCAGCCAGGTCCCTGTCCAGCCGCTTCACGGACGCCTTGCCTTTGACTCCGAGCCGCTCAGCGGTGAGCCCGACCCGGACCTCTTCCAGGCCATAGCGGAGGTCGAGCCAGGCGTCGGATTCGGCGCCGAGAGCGTCCCTGAGTCTGTCGATCCGCTCCGACAGTCCCGCCAGCTCCCTGATCTGCTCCGTGTCCCTGGCGACCTTGCCCTGCAGGTTGGCCAGTCGGTACCGGGCCGCCTCGAGGTATCGGGGTATGTCGTCCAGCCGATCCGGCGGGGTGATCGTGAGCACGTCCGCCGGCACGAGCGCCTCGAGCTGAGCGCGGATGTCGGCCACCGCCGTCGCGTAAGCCGGCGACGTGGCTTCGTCGAGCGCCCGGATCAGCGCCATCCGGGACTCGAGAATCCGTTTGAGCGCCGCCTGCATTCGGCTGAGCACGTCTGCCAGCTCGCCCCGCTTCTGGCGCAGTCGTTCTGCGAAGGCGGCAGCATCCTCCGGTAGCGGCGCTCCGTGAAAGAAGCAGGTCCAGGCGCTCGCCTTCAGCAGCTCGTCACGGAACCGCTCGGCACCACCCAGGGGCGCAAACAGCAGTGCCAGCGGCTTGTCCGCGTCGATCTGCTTCCTGAGATATCTCGCGGTCTGCCCCAGCTTGAGCAGGGCAAGCCGGGCATAGCCGGCGCGATTCGTCCGTGCCTGCTCGCGCGCATCCGTGAGATGGCGCACGGCCACCGAGTCACCCTCGTCCGCAAGCGCCGGATAGGCCACCACCTCGCGGCCCGGCTCGCCCAGCACCACCGACGCCACCAGCGGCTGCTCGGGAAAATCGGCGAGTCCCCTCTCCTCGTGCTGCTCCCGGAGCCCACCGGTCATCCGCTCGGCGACCGCGCCAGCGAACCTCGCCTTCAGCGCCGTCGCGTCCCGGTCCTGATCCAGCACCCGGCCGTCCCGGTCGATCACCTTGACGTTGATCCGCGCGTTTGCCTCGAGCCGATCCGGATGCCAGTCCGCCGCGCCGATCCGCAGCCCGTACTCGTGCTCAATCGCCCGGGCCAGGCTGACGTCGAAGCGCCCCTGCCGGTAGACACTCGGCTGCAGCAGGACGGGCAGCACCGCCGAAACGGCGTCTGGAATCGGTGTGATCTGGCGGCGCTTGGACTTGGGGAGCGATCTCAGCCACTGCTCGCACACCACCGGCAGCATGCCGGGAACCGACCAGTCCAGCATCTGCGGCACCACGGCATCGACCAGACCCATGGGTACATCGAGCGAAATCCCGTCGTCCGCCTCGCCGGGCGCGAACCGGTAGCGCAGGGGGAATGCGTGGCCGAGCATCACGAGCTCACCCGGAAAGTCGTCCTCCGCATAACGCACCGTCGGATCGCCCGTCAGCTGTGCGCGGGTCAGGAACAGCGCGGCGGTCTGCTCTGGACCGGCCCTGCGCAGCCAGCGGGCGAGGTCTCTGACACAGACCACCTCCGGCGGGATCAGGCCGTCGTAACGTGCTGCGATGTCTCCCTCACTCGCCAGCAGGTCCCGCCGGCGACCTTTGTCCTCGTCTTCGCGGATCTGTGCTGCGAGCTCGAGGTTGTGCGCCAGGAACGCGGGTGGCTGCTTCACCGCGCCGCGGACCAGCCCGTCCAGCAGGAACAGCCCCCTCGCCGCCTCGCGATCGATCCGGGAAAGTCCCACCGGCCGTCTCTCGGACAGCAGCAGCCCGTACAGGGTGACCGTTTCGTACACCATGGCCTCACCGCGGCCGAGGCTCCAGTGCGCCTCCCGGTGGCTGCGCTTGACGAGGTGCGGTGCCGCCTCCTCGATCCAGCGGGCTTCCACCTGAGCCACCGTGCGGGCGTAGACCCTTCGGGTCTCCACGATCTCGGCTGCGACGATCCACTTCGGCTGCCGCTTCGCCAGCGCCGAGCCGGGAAAAATCCTGAACCGCAGGTTCCTCGGTCCCAGGTATTCTCCCCGCTCGTCGTGCAGTCCAATCAGGCTGAGGGACCCGGCAAGCAGTGCCCGGTGCACGCTGGTGTAATCGGCCGGTTCCGCATTCGTCTTCATCCCGAGCTCGCGCACGGTGAGCAGCAGCTGACGATGCAGGGCCAGCCACTCGCGCATCCGGTTCGCGGAAAGGAAGTGCCTGGTCAGCATCCGGCGTAGCGCTGAACGGGTGAGGTTCTCCCGCTGCCCGGAGTACCAGCGCCACAGGTTCACGTAGGCGAGGAAGTCGGAGCGCTCGTCCAGCCACTGGGCATGCGCCTGATCGGCACTGCCGGCTTTCTCCACCGGCCTCTCCCGGGGATCGGACACGGCCATGGCCGAAGTGATGATCAGCAGCTCGGTGAGCGATCGCGTTCTGTCCGACTCGATGAGCATTCTCGCGAGCCTCGGATCGATGGGCAGGCGGGCCATCACCCGGCCGACGTCGGTCAGCCGTCCGCCGGCCAGCGCGCCGAGTTCCTGCAGCACCTTTTCCGCATCCCGGATGAGGCGCGGATCCGGCGGCTCCAGGAACGGAAAGCGCGTCGGATCTCCCAGATCGAAGGCGCGCATCTGCAGCACCACGGCCGCCAGGTTGGTGCGTTTGATTTCCGGGTCCGTGTAATCGGGTCGGGAGAGATAGTCCGCCTCCGTGTAGAGCCGGTAACACGTCCCGGGCGCCACGCGGCCGCAGCGTCCGGCGCGCTGATCGGCGCTGGCCCGGGAGATGCCCTCCACGGGCAGCCGCTGCAGCTTGGAGCGGAAGGAGTAGCGGCTGATCCTGGCCAGCCCCTGATCGATCACGTAGCCGATGTTCGGCACCGTGAGCGACGTTTCCGCCACGTTGGTGGCCAGGACCACACGGCGGCGGCCACCGGGATGGAATACGCGCTGCTGATCGGCCGCCGACAGGCGGGCGTACAGCGGCAGAACGTCCAGCCGCTCGCCGAACGTCCGGCGGAGATATCGGGCCGCTTCCAGGATTTCCCGTTCGCCGGGAAGGAAGACCAGGATGTCTCTGGCCCGGGACTGCGGGCCGGTCTCGATGTCCTCGATGGTGCTGCCGAGCTGGGCTTCGAAGTCTTCCACCGCCGCTGCCTCGTCCAGGTAGCGCACGGTCACCGGGTAGGTTCTGCCGCTGACCTCGACGATGGGTGCGTCAGCGAAGTGTCTGGAGAATGCACCGACGTCGATGGTGGCGCTGGTGATGATGAGCTTCAGATCCGGGCGCCGTTTGAGCACACGTGTCAGGTAGCCGAGCAGGAAGTCGATGTTGAGGCTCCGCTCGTGCGCCTCGTCGACGATGACGCAGTCGTAGCGCTCGAGCAGCTTGTCGTGACGGATTTCGGTCAGGAGCAGGCCGTCGGTGATGAGCTTGATCCGGGTTGCCTCGCTGACGGCGTCGCTGAAGCGGACGGCATAGCCCACTTCCTGCCCGAGCGGCACCCCCATCTCCTCGGCGATTCTGGCAGCAACGGCCCGGGCCGCGAGGCGTCGCGGCTGAGTGTGGGCGATCATACCGCGTGCGCCGAGCCCGGCCGCCAGACAGATCTTCGGCAGCTGGGTGGTCTTCCCGGAGCCGGTCTCGCCGGCCACCACCACCACCTGGTGCTGCTTCAGCAGGTCGCGGATCTCCTCCACGTGAGCGGTGATGGGCAGCTCGTCGGGAAAGGTCAGCTTCCAGGTGGCCGCCGGGGTGTCTGTCGACACCGGTGTCTCGTTCACATCGCCATCCAAAGCGGTTACCGGCGCCTTACAACTGCGCGACCGGGACGGATTAGAGTGTTCATCCTGTTGGTGCGCGATCAGCTGAATCGTGTCGACGAGCGTACCAATTCGCCTCCGTGAGGAGGCGTGCCTGCCGACGGGCAGGCGCGCCCGCCACGCGGCAGACGGGGCCGGCCGGATCGGGCGATCGCAAGGTGTCAGATCCGGCCAGAACGCCTCCCGGCGTATCCGGCGTCCTCCACTCGAGCGCTACTTGGACAGCGCCGTCATACCCTCTTCCAGCCCGCGGATGGTCAGCGGGTACATCTGCCCTTCCACCATCTGCTGGATCATCGACACCGATGAGGAGTACTCCCAGGTTTCCTGGGGTGTGGGGTTGATCCACACCAGCCGGTCGTAGAACTGGGTGAAGCGATCCATCCACACCGCCCCGGGTTCCTCGTTCCAGTGCTCGACGCTGCCGCCGGCATGGGTGATCTCGTAGGGCGCCATGGTGGCGTCGCCGACGAAGACCACCTTGTAGTCGGGTCCGTACTTGTTGAGCAGCTCCCAGGTCGGGATCCGCTCGGCCATCCGGCGACGGTTGTCCTTCCAGACGGACTCGTAGATGAAGTTGTGGAAGTAGAAGCTCTCCAGATGCTTGAACTCGGTTCGCGTCGCGGAGAAGAGCTCCTGACAGACCTTGACGTGTGAATCCATCGAGCCGCCGATGTCCAGCATCAGCAGCACCTTCACCGTGTTGCGGCGCTCCGGCCGCATGCGGATGTCGAGCATGCCGCCGTTGTGCGCCGTCGAGCGGATGGTGTTGTCCATGTCGAGCTCTTCGTCGGCACCCTGCCGCGCGAATTTGCGCAGCCGCCGAAGCGCCATCTTGATGTTCCGGGTGCCGATTTCGACGGAGTCGTCGAGATTCTTGTACTGGCGCTGATCCCAGACCTTCTTGGCCTTCTTTTTCTTTCCCTTGCCCTCGCCGTTGGGCCCCTTGCGGCCCTGACGCTCGGCGTCGCCTTCCTGACCTTCCTCGCCTTCCTTACCCTTCTCCGCTTCCGCCTTCTCGGCTTCTTCCTTCGCCTTCTGGAAGGCCTCGATGAGCTTCTCCAGCCCACCCAGCGACTCGATCTTGGCGAGATCCTCCGGGGTGAGCGATTTCTCGAACTCGCGGCGCAGCCATTCGTCCGGAATCAGCGATTCGAGGAGCCCGTGCAGATCCTCGAGGCCCTTGAAGTAGGCGGCGAACGCCCGGTCGAACTTGTCGTAGTTCTTCTCGTCCTTGACGAGGCAGGTCCGCGACAGCAGGTAGAAATCATCGACGCTGGCGTAGACCACCCGGTACTGCAGCGCCGTGATGAGATCCATCAGCTCCCGGATGGTCACCGGCACCTTGTACTTGCGCAGGGTCAGGAAGAAGTTGATCAGCATGGCGAGGGCTCCAGCGCGGTCAGTTCTGCCGCCTCAGCCGCGGCTGTCCCGGCGGTTCATGAAGGCCAGCCGCTCGAGGAGATGCACGTCCTGCTCGTTCTTGACGAGCGCACCGTACAGCGGCGGGATGGCCTTGGACGGATCCCGGTTGGTGAGGATCTCTTCCGGAATGTCGTCCGCCATGAGCAGCTTCAGCCAGTCGATGAGCTCGGACGTGGACGGCTTCTTTTTCAGCCCCGGCACCTTGCGCACGTCGAAGAAGATCTCCATGGCTTCCTTGACGAGGTCCTGCTTGATACCCGGATGATGGACTTCCACGATCTGCTGCATGGTCTCCCGATCGGGGAAGTTGATGTAGTGGAAGAAGCAGCGGCGCAGGAACGCGTCCGGCAGCTCTTTCTCGTTGTTCGAGGTGATGATCACCACCGGCCGCTGCTTGGCCTTGATGGTCTCACCCAGCTCGTAGACGAAGAACTCCATCCGGTCGAGCTCCTGGAGGAGGTCGTTCGGAAACTCGATGTCCGCCTTGTCGATCTCGTCGATGAGCAGCACGACCCGCTCGTCCGCCTCGAAGGCGTCCCAGAGCTTGCCCTTCTTGATGTAGTTGCGGATATCCCGCACCCGCTCGTCGCCGAGCTGGGAATCCCGCAGGCGTGACACCGCATCGTACTCGTACAGGCCGTTGATCGCCTTGGTGGTGGACTTGATGTGCCACTGAATGAGCGGCATGCCCAGATACTTGGCGACCTCCTCGGCCAGCATGGTTTTACCGGTGCCCGGCTCGCCCTTCACGAGCAGCGGCCGCTCGAGCTTGACCGCGGCATCCACGGCCATGCTGAGTTCGTCGGTCGAAATGTAGGTGTCTGTACTGTCGAATATCATGCGGTGTCTTCCGAAGGCTTTTTTGACCCAAAGCGCCGTACTTTAAGGGAGCGTCAGAGGTCGAACAAGCGCCTGTCCGAGCGGAACGGCGATGGTTAACGAAGAGTCCGAATTAAATCATATTTTTCAATCAATTATCGCCGTTATCTAGAGCAGCTTTTCGCTTCCCGGCGGTACCCGTCAGCGCCCGGGCCACCAGCGCGATGGCCAGACTCGCGCCGACGAGGGCGACCGTGAGAATCACCAGCGCAGCCCGTGGCTGGCCGTCGGCGACGAACGCGCTCTCGAAGATCGCCACCACGAAGGCGGGCGCGAAGTGGTCCTGGAACGCCGGCACCGGTGCGGGCACCAGCAGCAGCACCAGCGGCAGCACGCACAGCAGGCTTCTGAGCACGCCGCCGCGCATCGAGCGCGTCAGCATGTACAGGCAGATCGATCCCGCGAGACCCGCGATCGCGGCAACAATCCAGGCGATGGTGTAGCTCACGTTTCCACCCAGTCCACCAGATGATCGAGAAACTCGTCCTCGTGCACCATCTGCACCGGAATGACGCGGCTACGCACGCTGATGCCCGCCTCGTGCACGGATTCCCGGTTGCCGGAGATGAGGGGGTGCCACGGCAGCAGCGGCTGCCCCTCGGCGAGCCTGCGGTAGGCGCAGGTGGTCGGCAGCCAGCCGAGGGTGGCAGCGGTTTCGGGCGTGAACTCGATGCAGTCCGGCACGAGCTCGTGGCGCCGGGGATAACGCGTGCACCGGCAGGTATCCGTGTCCAGCAGATGGCAGACCAGGCCCGTGTAGTGCACGGTGCCGTCGTCCTCGTCCTGGAGCTTGATCATGCAGCAGCGGGCACACCCGTCGCACAGCGACTCCCACTCCGCGTCCGTCATTTCCGCCAGGGTTTTCTCTTCCCAGAACGCCACGTTCTCTCCAGCGATCCGAACTCAGCCGCCGGACCGGTCCGGTCGGTGGCGCTGGATCACGGCTTCGACGCCGCCATCCGCCGGCGGCATCTGCAGGAAGTAGCCGTTCTCGTCGATGGCCGACAGCACCTCGGTGGCGCTGGCGCGGGCCAGTGGCCGGTCGGGGGTGAGGGTCAGGGACAGGGCCAGCTCGGGCAGCCCGAAGCGTTCGAGCAGGGATTCGGGAACCCGGGCCAGATCCTCACTGAAGTCCACATACAGATAGAGATCGGCCTTGCGGCGCGTCTTATACACCTTCACCAGGCGGGTCGTCGTTTGAGATTGACTCATCGCTGCATTCTGATCTGTTCCGGGTTGCACGTCACCCCGAGGTCTTGGCCGCCTCATTCCCGGGCGCCGGACAGCCGGCCGAGAATGCGCCGGAACGACTCACCCACCAGCGATTCACGCCACCCCGAGTACTCCGGAGACAGCTCCCCGGTCGCCCCGAAATACCGGATACAGCGTTCCACGTCCCGTCGTCTCGCCAGAAGCTCCTGGGACATCTGCTGTCGATCCGCCTCGGCCCGGGCAGCATCCCGGAGCAGCTTCGACACCTCCCCTTCCCGCTGCGACAGCGGCGCCTCGATCCGTTCCGGCGGTGCGCTGTCGCGACCCGCACGGTGCTCGGCAACCAGCGCGGAGCCATAACGTCTGGCGACGGGTTTCGGCAGAACACTGTGCACGGCCGCGTCGTCCAGCGTACGCCGCTCGGCAAAGGCAATGAGGTGCTCGTCGCGCACGACGCGGTTTCTCGGCACGTTCTCCGCCATCGCCGTACGCTCCCGCCACGACGTCAGCTGCCTGAGTACCGCCAGCTGCTCGCCCTGGAAGCGCCAGGCCTTGCGCAGCCCGAGGTAGTACCGATCCGGGTCCGGCGGCAGGTAGCGGCACTGCGCCAGGATGCTCTGATCGAACCACGCCAGACGGTCGAGGCTCTCCAGGCCGCCGAGGAGCTTCTCGTGCAGCTCGTGCAGGTGCAGGACGTCCTCGCAGGCGTAGCGCACCTGGGCATCCGACAGCGGTCGGTGCCGCCAGTCGCTGCGCGTCTGCGGTTTGCCGAGCGACACGCCCAGGTGACGCGACACCAGATTGGCGTAGGACAGGGAGAAATCCGTGGAGAGGAAGGCGTTCGCCAGCTGCGTGTCGAACAGCCCCTGCGGTTCGGCGCCCAGATGGTGCGCCATGAGTTCCAGGTCCTCACCGCAGGCGTGCATCACCAGCGTGCGGCCCTCGTCCTCGAGCGCGTCCACCAGCGGCCGCCAGTCGTCCACGGACAGCGGGTCGATCAGGTAGATCCTGCCATTGCTCACCACCTGATACAGGCCGGGCAGCGGGTAGAAGGTACTCGTGCGCTGGAATTCCGTATCGAGGCCGATCACGGCTCCCCAGCGATCGGCGGCCGAAGCGAGCCCGGCGTTCGTCGTGATCCATTCAGGAGAAATCGTGGCGACCTCGAATGGCGTGGACGATGGTGCCCCCGTCTATGAACTCGAGCTCACCTCCCAGAGGTACGCCGTGGGCGATCCGGGAAACGTGCGTCACCTTGTTCTTGAGCAGATCGTAGACGTAGTGGGCTGTCGCCTCGCCTTCCACTGTCAGGTTGGTCGCCAGGATGACCTCGTCCGGCCCAAGCTGCTCCACGCGACTGACGAGCGCCCCCATGCCCAGCTCTTCCGGACCGATGCCGTCGATGGGCGAGAGATGACCGTGCAGCACGAAATAGCGCCCGCGGAACCCGCCTGCCTGCTCGATGGCGAGGATGTCGGCCGGCGACTCGAGCACGCAGAGCAGCGAGTCGTCCCGCCGGCTGTCCGCACAGTAGCGGCACACCGGCTCTTCCGAGAAATTCCGGCACTGCTCGCAGCGGCCCACACCGGCCATCGCCTCCCGGAGCACGTCCGAGAGCCGGCTGCCGCCTTCCCGGTTGTACTGCAGCAGGTGCAGAACCATGCGCTGCGCGCTTTTCGGCCCCACGCCGGGCAGCACCTGAAAGGCCTCGACCAGGCTGTCGATGAGCGGGCTGATGCCCATCAGAAAGGCATCTTCCCAAACGGCAGGTTGAACCCGGAGGTCAGCGACGACATCTTCTCCTGCTGCGCCTGCTCGACCTTGTGTGCCGCATCGTTGCAGGCCGCGGCGATCAGATCCTCGAGCATGGTGCGCTCCTCGGTCATCAGGCTGTCGTCGATCTGCACCCGCCGCACCTCATGGCGTCCGTTCATCGTCACCCGGACCAGGCCGGCACCGCTTTCCCCGGTGACCTCCATGCGCGCGATCTCCTCCTGGAGCGCCTGCATGCGTTCCTGGACCTGCTGCGCCTGCTTCATCAGATCGCCCAGACCTTTCATCGATGTCCTCCACGGCGGTTTTCTACGGAACGACCCGTGGTCGTCTCCAGCGGCAGCACCTCTTCCAGCCGTCCACCGAACTCATCGAGCAGCGTGCGCACCGTCTCGTCGGATTCGAGCAGGGACTCGGCCGCCTGCTGACGTTCCTTCGAAAGCCTCGCCCGCCGATCGGCCGGTGTTTCCGCGGCGATCGGGCCCGGCGCGATCGTCACGGCCACCGGATGCCCGAAGTGATCGGCCAGCGCCCGCTCGATGGCCTTGACCTGAGCATCGCCGAGCAGGGTGTCGTGCGCCGGGTCGAGAATCAGATCGACACCCTGCGGATCGATCCGACGGGCAACGGAGTGCTCCGCCAGCATCCTGGCCACACCGCCGAGCGACAGCGCCTCGATGACCTCGTACCAGGCATCCTGAGCACCGACGGGCAGCGGGTCGGCTGCTGCCGGGTCGGCTGCCACGGCTACCGGCGCGCCTTTCCGGGTGCCGGAGGCAGCGGCCGCATCTGTACTTCGGGCATCGGTATCTGAGCCCGCAAGCGGCGGCACGCGGCTCGAGTCGGCATCCGGCGCGAAACTGAGCATCCGCAGCAGCGTCATCTCGACGCCGCTCTTCGGATCCGGCGCAATCCCGAGGTCGCGATAACCCATGAGCCCGATCTGATAGAGAAGCTGAACCGTCTGCGCGTCGAACGGTGGCTGCTCCGCGCCCTCACCCCCTACCGCGTGGGTGACCGCCATGGCGTGAAGCGCGGCCAGCAGCTCCGCCAGCAGCGTTTCGAAATCCACGGCCCGATCGGCAAGTTCCGCCACCACGGCCAGCACGTCCGCCGCGTTGCCGGCCGCCAGCGCCGCGATCAGCGCGCCGACCTCGTCCCGCCCGACCAGCCCGAGCATGTCGACCACTGTGTCGAGCGAGAGCGCCCCCTGGCCGAAACCGATGGCCTGATCGGCGATGGAGAGCGCGTCGCGCATGCTGCCGCGTGCTGCCCGGCCGATGACGGCAAGCGCCTCCGGTTCGAACGGTACGGCCTCCTGCTCGAGCACGGTGGCCAGATACTCCGCGGTGCGTTCGGCGGAGATGTTCTTGAGCTGGAACTGCAGGCAGCGGGACAGCACCGTCACCGGCACCTTCTTGGGATCGGTGGTGGCCAGCAGGAACTTCACGTGCTCCGGCGGCTCCTCCAGCGTCTTCAGCAGCGCGTTGAAGCTCGAGGCGGACAGCATGTGCACCTCGTCGATGAGGTACACCTTGTAGCGCCCGCGGGTGGGCAGGTACTGCGCGTTCTCCAGCAGCTCGCGGGTATCGTCCACGCGGGTACGGGACGCGGCATCCACCTCGATCAGGTCGACGAAGCGGTTCTCGTTCACCTCTCTGCAGATGGAGCACTCGCCGCAGGGGGTGGACGACACGCCCTGCTCGCAGTTCAGGCACTTGGCGAGCACCCGGGCGATGGTGGTCTTGCCGACACCACGCGTGCCCGTGAACAGATAGGCGTGATGGAGGCGATCATGGTCCAGGGCATGGGTCAGCGCCCGCACCACATGGTCCTGACCGATCAGCCCGGCAAAGGTGCCGGGTCGGAATTTGCGCGCGAGTACCTGATAACTCATGATCGTCGCTATTGTAGTGGCTTCCCCGGGCTGGAGGTAGCGAACGCCGCAACCCGTCCCGGGATCCGTCCGCAGGAGATCCATCTGACCACCGTTTCCGCCTTCGACCGATCACCTCTGGTCATCGGCCATCGCGGCGCCGCAGGCCTGCTGCCCGAGAACACCCTGCCGAGCTTTTCGAAAGCCCTGGATCTCGGCGTGCAGGCCGTGGAGCTGGACGTGCACGCCTGCGAAGGCGAGCTGGTGGTGATTCACGACGACACGCTGGAACGGACGACGAACGGGCGGGGGCAGGTCTCGACGTCGACGCTGTCGTCCCTCCGGGCACTGGATGCCGGGGGTGGTGCGGTGATTCCAACGCTCGCTGAGGTGTTCGAGCTGGTGCCGCCCGACGTCGGCATCAACATCGAGCTGAAGGGCGCCGGAACCGCCGAGCTGCTGGCGGCCTGGCTGCCGCGCAACCCCCGCCACAACGTGCTGCTGTCGAGCTTCGAGCACCAGATGCTCAAGACCTTCGCCGGTCTCAGAAACGACTACCCGCTTGCCCCGCTCTTCGGTCGCTGGCAGCCCGACGCCATCACCACCGCCCGCGCCTTCGGGAGTGGCTACATCAACCTCGGCCGCAAGCTCGTGACCCCCGGCAGAATGTCGGAGATCACCGACGCCGGTCTCAGGGCGCTGGTGTACACGGTAAACGATCCGGAGGAAGCCCGCCGGTTCGTCCGGCTGGGCGTCTGGGGGGTGTTCACGGACTACCCGGACCGGATCACCCGTGATGGGCTTTCCCTGCCGGCTGGAGCGGCCTGACCGACCTAGGCGCTCCGCTCGAGCCGGTCGATTTCCTTGTGCAGGTTGTACTTCTCGTCCGTAACGATGGCTTCCAGCACCTCGACCCGCTCGCGCAGCCGGTCGAGCTCCTCGTAGACGCCGTCGTCCCCCTTGCCGAACTCCGCCGTCTTGCGCTTGTGCTTGAAGTACTCGCTGAGCACGCCGGTGCCGCAGCCGATGATCACGATGATGATGACAAAGGTGAAGACGTCCATCCTGATTCCTTACGTTGACGCGGCGCTCGGCGCGCTGCCCGCGGGCGGAGGTTCCGATTCGATTTTCGCGAGCTCACGCTGCAGCTCGTACTGCCCTGAGGTGACGTGCGTCTCCATGCGGCGGAGCCGGAGCTCGACCTCCTGCAGATCCGCCTGAACGTTTCTGAGGTTCCTGCGTGGATTCTTTGCCGCGGTCTGTCTGTCCCGCATGGCGGCCTCCCGTTCCGATGTCCGATCCGTCGATCGCCCTTCGCGCTCGGCGCGTCGACGGGCATCCCGGGGACCTTCCATGACGAAGTACATGATCCAGTACGCCGGAAACACGATGCCGGGAAAGAACAGCAGGCCGGTCACCGCGGCGCAGCGAACCACCCAGTGCTCGACGCCGTAGTAGTTCGCAATACCGGCGCAGACGCCGGCGATCTTGGCGTGCTCGTCGTCTCTGGTCAGCCGGGCACTGCGCTCGAGTATCCGTTCGGAGCGGGCCCGGGCCCGGGCCCTGCGCCGCGCCCGCATGCGGGCAGCGGCATCGCTTTCCCGATAGTCCCGCGGACGACCATCCTCGGAGAACTCCCGCTCGATCTTCGCCGTGGTTTCATTGAGAAATGCGGTGGCCCGGCCGCTGAACTCGCTGGTCGCCGAGCCCACCAGATCCTGCACCGCCTGCTCGAACCGATCCACGGCCCGCTGCAGCTCGCTCCAGGAGCCGGTGTCGTCCGCGTTGCGATTGCGGGAGCCGCTCGACCGGGATCTGCGGGATCCGTACAGATCTTCGTGCTCCGGGTCGTAGTGTCGACCTTGCGTCATATTCTGTGCTCCCGCCTACTCCGCCTGCATCCGCTTGCGCCAGCCGGGGGTTTCCGCATCCAGGATCGCCTCGAGCGTGTCGATCCGATCCATCATGCGTTCGGCGTGCGCCGCCAGCGTTTCGAGTTCGAGCCGTTCCTCGTCAGACAGCGCGCCTTGAGCTCGCTGCTTGCTCCGATAGTGCATGAAGATCCACACCGGCGCCACGATCGTCAAGAAAATGACGACGGGGACGAAGAAGGCGACCATCCAGCCGTCCATCTATCCTCCTAACCGTTCGCCGACTGATCGGGCGCTCCTTGAGCCGGCGCTGCAGGCTGAGAACCGCCCTGCATGCGCGCCTTGAGCTCTGCGAGATCACGGTCGATCGACTCATCGGATTCGAGCTCCGCGATCTCATCCGCCAGCGTCCGCTGGCCCATATCATACGCTTCGATCTGGCCTTCGAGGTCGTCCATCTTCCGCTCGTACAGCTCGAAGCGCTGCATGGCGTCGTCGATGTTGTGATCGTTGAGCTGACGCCGCACGCCGAGCCGGGTCTGCGCCGTCTTGCCGCGCATGACGATGGCATTGCGCCGCGCCTTGGCATCCTTGATCTTGGCCTGCAGCAGCCCGACGTCCTCGTTCAGCTTCGCCAGCGACTGGTCGATGATGTCGAGATCCCGGCCCAGCGCCTCGGAGGCTTCCTGGGCCTTGTTCCGCTCCGCGATGGCGCCCTTGGCGAGATCATCACGACCCCGGCCGATGGCGACTTCCGCCTTGCGCTCCCACTCACTGGCTTCCCCGGCCAGGTACTCCTGACGGCGGGCCAGCTCTTTCTTGTCCGCGATGGCCCGCGCCGAGGTGGAACGCACTTCCACCAGGGCCTCTTCCATCTCCTGGATGATGAGTCGGACCATCTTTTCCGGATCTTCCGCCTTGTCGAGCAGGGCATTGATGTTGGCGTTGATGATGTCTGACATGCGAGTGAAGATGCTCATTGTCCGCTTAGCTCCGTATGACTCCGTCGGGGATGAGGCTTGCCCCACCATTGCTCTTCCTCAATACAGATTCCGTGCCAGGTTTTCTGGTGATGTAACCCTCTGTTTTTATTGGACTTTATTTCCGATCCATGAAACCTCTGGCGGATCGATAGGAAATCTCACCACATCTTGGCAGAATCCGCTGATCCTCATCGCCCAGGGAAGCGCGCGGCAGATGCCCACCGAACCGGAACGCCTGCTCGGCGAATCGCCCGCCTTTCTGAGAATCCTCGAAGAGGTTTCCCAGGTGGCGCCGCTCGAGAAACCCGTGCTCATCGTCGGCGAGCGGGGTACCGGCAAGGAGCTGATCGCCGCCCGGGCGCACTTCCTGTCCAACCGCTGGGAAGGCGAGTACGTGAAAATGAACTGCGCCGCCATCAGCGACTCGCTGCTGGAGACGGAACTCTTCGGCCATGAAGCCGGCGCGTTCACCGGCGCCAGCCGTACCCACAAGGGCCGGTTCGAACGGGCTCACGGCGGCACCCTGTTTCTCGACGAGCTGGCCACCACCTCGACCCTGGTTCAGGAGAAGCTGCTGCGGGTGATCGAGTACGGAGAGTACGAGCGGGTGGGCGGCAACCGTACCCTGCATTGCGACGTCCGCCTGATCGCTGCCACCAATGAGGATCTTCCGGCGCTCGCCGACTCCGGTCTCTTCCGCCACGACCTCCTCGACCGGCTCGCCTTCGATGTGATCACCCTGCCGCCGCTGCGCAGGCGCGAGCAGGACATCCTGCTGCTGGCCGAGCATTTCGCCGTCAGCATGGCCCAGGAGCTCGGCCGCGAGCTGTTTCCCGGGTTCGCCCCGGCGGCCCGAGACAAGCTCCTGTCCTACCGGTGGCCGGGGAACGTGCGCGAGCTCAAGAACGTGGTGGAGCGCTGTGTCTATCGCCACGACCAGGACACGCCCGTGGAAGACATCGTCTTCGACCCCTTCGACTCACCCTACCGGCCGCGACTCTCGACGGCCCGCGCAGAGCCCCGCGACAACGGCGCTGAGGCACTCGTCGAAGCGGACTCGCCCGTACCGGCCCGGTCGCAGCCCGATTCCGCGTCCTTTCCTCTGGACCTCAAGCAGTCCGTGCAGCGCTACGAGATCGAGCTCATCGAGCAGGCGCTGGTGGAGGCCAGGCACAATCAACGCAAGGCCGCCGAGCTGCTGCAGGTCACCTACCATCAGCTGCGCGGCTATCTGAAAAAATACGACCTGTTGAAGAAGGACTGAAGCACATGGCCCAGACCACCATGACCCGAGCCGAACGGGAGGCTTTCCTCGCCGGGATGCACGTCGGCGTGCTCGCGATACCGACGGATGGCGCGCCGCTCACGGCCCCGATCTGGTACGACTATGAGCCGGGTGGCGACATCTGGCTGCTCACGGGGCCGGATTCCCGGAAGGGGCGCCTGCTCACCGAAGGGCTTCGTGTCACGCTGGTGGCCCAGCAGGAATCGCTGCCCTATGCCTACGTCTCGGTGACCGGCACCGTCAGCCGGATCGCCGAGCCCGAGCCGGGCGACACGCTGCACATGGCACAGCGTTATCTGGGCGAGGACATGGGCCGATCGTACGCCGAGGCCAACGCGGATGGTGCTTCGGTGCGGGTCAGCATCCGCCCGGAGCGCTGGCTGACCGTGGACTACGGCAAGGCCGGCTGAGGGCCCCGGCTATCCGGCCATGCCGTCGCTCGTGGATCAGATCTGCACGCCGGACGCTCGGCTCGATGTCGACAGCTTCCATGCGCTGGTGCGAACCGGAAAGGTGCTCGAGCGCGTCAGACGGACCGGACAACCCAAGGTCCTGCGCCTGGAGCGGCCACCGGGAGAACGGCTCATCTTCAAGCTCTGGCACCCCAAGCAGGAGCTGTCCTCCGAAGCCATCGTCCACTATGCCACCCGCTTCCGCCGGAACGCCGCCCGGCTGCTCGCGAACGGGGTGATCGCTCCGGATCTGCACGGCTGGGGAAGCGTGGCAGGCGCCCGGATCCGCTTCGTCTGCTACCCGGAGATCGTCGGCCAGCCCCTGAAGGAGCGGATACCCGACGTGGACCTCGAGGCTGCCGGCGCCTTCGTAGCCCGACTGCACGCTGCGGGTATCGACTTCCGCGGACTTCACCTCGGCAACATGCTCTGCTGCGGTGACGGACGGTATGCGCTCATCGACGTGTCGGACTGTACGTTCCCGTGGCGCCTGTCGGGACGGCGACGACTGAGGCGCCTCGGGGCCTTCTGTGGACACCGGGGAGAGAGGCAGTTCTTCCTGGCGGACGGCAACTGGCGGCGCTTCGTGCACGCCTACTGCCGGGCGGCCGGTCTCGCGCCGGAGGAGGCACTCGAGCACGTGGAGCGACATCTGCACAGCCTAGTGACACCCGCATGAGCGACCGTACTCTCGAGGCCAGGGTTCCCGTGGTGGTGATCCTCGCCCAGTCTCACTCCGGCTCCCACCTCCTCTCGCAGCTGCTCGGCGCCCACTCCCGGTGTCTGGCCATCGGCGAGCTGCACAACTACGACAAGTTCGTCCACCGCAAGAGCAGGAGCGGGAACGTCACGGCCGACTATGCGCACAACGTGCTCTTCAGCGGGCTCGAATCCGCGCCGCAGCAGCGCTGGCACGAGCTGATCCTGGCCAACGCCCGTGCCGGGAAGGCGTCGGTGAGCACCCTCGTCGACAACTCCAAGCGCATCGCCTGGTGCAGGAAGCTGCTGGCCAACCCGCGACTGCAGGTCATTCCAGTGCACCTGATTCGGGATCCCAGGGCCATGCTCCGCTACTGGATGCTCCGCTACGACACGAGCAGGAAGCTCCGTCGGCAGCGGCTGCGCCTTGCACGCCAGGCTCCCCTGCAGGCGGCCCGCCTGCTCACCTGCCCGCCGCGCGAGCTCTACCTGCGCAAGTGGCTGATCGACAACCGCGAGATGACGCGTGCACTGCGCGCCTCGGGTCATGCGGACAACGTGGTGACCTATCACGATCTCGCGACCAGTACCGAAAAAGCGCTCGTAGCCCTCATGCCGCGCCTCGGTCTCGACTACGAACCGGCCCAGCTCCGCTACGGAGAGGCCATCCAGCACGGCACCCTGAAGGCGGACTACCGCGAGGCCAGCCAGTCTTCCCAGATCCGGCTCGACGTGCGCTGGCAGACGTTCCTCAGCGAGTCGGAAGCACGCGCCGTGGCGGAGGACACCCGCCTCGCCGGGTACCTGGCGGAGTTGAACCTGATGCTCACGCCTCAGGGTCTTACGCGGCGTCGTTGACGATGCGGCGCTGCCGCGCCGGCGCTCAGTATCTCAGGATCTCGTCAACGGCCCGGTGAGCCTGCGCAATGGCCGTGTTGGTGTCGGCGCTGGCGCCGGCATCCGAGTTGGCGATGCTGATGCGCCCGAACGGCTGCCTGCCGACGACCCAGGGTCTGCTGGCATCGTCCGGCCATGCGGGCTCCCAGAGCAGATCCGGGCTGTAGGCATAGCCGTGCGGCCAGCGGTTGACCGTGATCGCACCAATGTCCCGATCCGGATCGAAGCCCGTGCTCGCGAGTGCCTGATCGAGCTGATCCCGAACGTGGTGCTCGAAGGTCTCGAACGGTGTGGTGAGAAGCAGGCGCCGTCCGGCCCGCCACTGCTCCGGACCGCTGATGTCGGGAAAGTACGGCACGTGGCACAGGTGCAGCACCATGGGCTGCTCCGGTCGGGCGCCGAAGGCGTAGTCGCCGATGGAGACCGGGTAGTCGAGCTCCACCTGCTTGTAGAAGTCGTTGGTGTAGAACACGTAGCCGATCCCCTGCTCCGCAAACGGCTGCCAGTTGCGGATGAGCACCTTGGTATAGGTGAGCGGCACCTTGACCGCGTAGGCGAGACCTTCCCGTTGAGCGGCGGGCAACTCCGGGCAGAGGTAGGGGATCGCCGCGTTGTAACAGGCCAGCACACAGCGATCGGCACGAACGACATGGGCCTCCCCCTGGCGCACGAAGGTGACGTCCACTGCCCGGGCATCCGGGGTGTGGCGCACGTGCACGGCGGAGCTGTTCAGCCGGATCCGCACCGGATTGCCGGGCACATCCAGGCGTGTGTAGTCGACGCGGGCAGTGACGACGTCCTCCATGGTCGAACCCGGCACCGCCTCCGGGATCAGCGAGCGCACCAGCAGCCTCGCCACCGACCGTTGCCGTCCGGAAAGTGAAAGATGTAGGGCTCGTCTCCCCGGTAGCCTTCCCGCTTCACGGTGTGGGAGAGCCCGGGAATGCCGCCGCCGTCTCCGTAGGCCTGCACCGCGAGCGCGGGCACCTCCTCCATGCCGACGCACCAGAAGCTCATGCCCCAGCGCCGGTAGAGCTCGAGCAGCTGAGCGTCGACGCCTGCGTGCTTCGAAAGAAATTCCAGATAGCTGATCCGGCCGAGCAGCTCGCGCTTCGCCGCATCAGTCATGCCGGGCAGGTAGTCGCGCGGCGCCGTGAACAGGCGCACCAGGTCCGCACGTGCCCGGTCGTTCAGCGGCGCCTCGGCCGCGAACTCCGGCCACGGTCGGCTGCCGTAGCCGCGCACCAGCGTCCGTCGGGCAAAGCTGCGATCATCGAAGGCGATGGCGTAGCCGAGGCCCATCCGCTCATAGAGACCCTGATCGAAATACCGGTAGAAGCGCTCGGTGTGGATGCCGATCTCTTCGAGCACCTGCCTGGAGATCGCCTGGTACGCGGACGGCGTGTCGATGGACTCCGTGCCGCCGTAGCCGATGCGCGTCTGCCCGTCGATGCTGAACTCGTTGCGCTTGGCGTGGCCGCCGAAGTCGTCGTGGTTGTCGAGAATCAGTACCCGGGCGTCGGGCCGCTCCCGGCGGTAGAGATAGGCCGCCGCGAGCCCGCTGATGCCGGCGCCCACCACCACCAGATCGTAGCGCTCGCCGGTGTCCGTGCCATCCCACGTGCCACCCGCCACCCGGGCGTGCATGGTCTCCCAGGAGCCGGGGTGTGAGCCCCGAAGACCGGTGCGCCCCGGCGGGTAGTAGCCCGACGGCAGCGTCCAGTCGTTCGCCGCGGCGCCCGCGGCCAGTGCATCGATCCAGGGCGAAGTCAGGCCGGCGCCGATGGCGACCTGAGTTCCCCCCAGAAAATCCCGCCGCGAGATGCCATCGCCGGAGCGCACCGGCCTACTTCTGCTGCCAGCCGCCGTTCTGCAGGATCCAGCCGCCGGCTTCGGTGCGGTCGATGGCTTTCCGGCCGGCCAGCGCCTGCACCTGTTCCAGGGTCAGGCTGTTGGACTCGGCGATGCGCTCGTACTCCGCCCTTCGTTTGGCATTCACGTCCTTGACAAGGTCCACCACGTCTTTCGGCACGGATTCCCGGACCAGGCCCAGATAACCGTCGGCGCGCTCACCGACGAGACCGTCCCGTTTCGCCTGCTGGAGGTCGGCCGCGAACGCCGCGGAGGCCACCATCAGCAGAATCGTCGTCAGTAACAGTGATATCCGCTTCATGATCAGAACAGCTCGCTGTCGTCGCTGAACAGCTCGTCGAGCTCCCGGTCCACCTTGATCAGGATCTCGTGCTTGATGTTCACGTTCAGGTTGATGGTGATCGGCTCGTCGGTGGCAACCTTCACGGTGGGCGTGCACGCTGCCACCAGCATCACCACCACCAGACCGAGCGCCGCAGGCAGGTTCGCCTTCATCAGGAATGTCCGCGACCTTGAGACGTGGCGACCATATCCCGCAGCGCCGTGGGACGCAATCACCGCTGCATCTTCCTTTCGATCCGTTCGGCGAACTCGTCCTTGAGACGCAGCGAGCGCAGCAGCACCGGGATGTTCTCGGACACGTTCAGGTTGAAGTGAATGGGCCGGCCGCGCTCCACGTCAGGATTGCGCCCTTCCAGGCGCACACCCAGCGCAAGATCACCCTGTGGCGAATAATTCACGGTGCTCTCCAGCAGCGTGTAGTGGAAGTTGGTGAGTGCAGTCAGCGCCACATCCAGACCCGGCTGCGTGATGGCCCGGGCGATGGACGGCTGCAGACGAATGTCACCGCCGGGCGCACGGGCGGCGATGCGACCATCCAGGACGCTGAACTCACCCTTCTCGACCCGCACCGGCAGCGTGCCATCCAGCCGCCCGTTGCCCGTGACGTGCTCCCCTTCCAGCGCCAGCACCTGCGCCAGGTCCAGGTCCGCGAGGCTCACCAGTGTCTCGGCCGTTCCCTCGAGAACCCGATAGTCGAAGGGGGTGGCCGTCGCCCGGCCGCCGAGGAGCTCGAGCGCGATATTGCTCACACTGAGCGCGGTCGGGGTACCCGCGATCGTTACCTCCACGTTGCGCATCGGCACACCGACGTCCAGCAGTGATGCGCGAATTCGATCTGAGTCGATCCTCGGCCCGCCCTCACCCAGGCGGACGATCACGGTGCCGGACATGCCGCGGATGACGGCGGAACCGGCATGGGCAGCCACCCGCTCGAGCGCCAGGGCGCCCGTGCCCGACAGTCCGGCTGGTCCGTTGACCAGGTCCGCCGTCACACGCAGCGTACCGCCGTCCAGGTCGTAGTCTTCCTGCCAGCCGGGCCAGAAGTTCCGCAGCAGCGGCTTCGAGAACGACACAGCATGATCGTCCACACGGATCGCGGTGCGCTGCCCGACGGTGTCGTGCAGCACCCTGAGCGGGATGTCCCGGAACGGGCCGCTGCTTGCCAGCAGGCTGGCGGACACACGGTCGCCCTCCAGCACACCGTCGCCGCGCAGACTCAGCGGCAGGTGCAGCTCGTCCCGGATCAGCGTCGCGTCCAGCTCCGTGGTCAGCTTCCGGGCGCTGGCGTCCCGGTCGGAGATCGATCCGCTGCCGCTTCCGGTGAGCCGCAGATCGTCCGTTTGAATGTCCATGTCAGCGCGGACATCTATGGACAGCGGTGCAGGCACCAGTCGGACGTCCGTCGGCGCGAGGGCGATCCGGAATCCGCTCCACGTCGCGCCCGCCCCGCCGCTCAGCGCCGCTGCGAGCACGCCGTCGCGGACGGTCAGATCACCTTTCAGATCGGTCAGCTCGAACCGACCGTCCGCCGAGCGCCAGTCCGCGCGCATGGGCCCGGTGGCGACCAGAGCCTGCCACCAGTCGGCGTCCAGCGGCCAGGGCAGGCTCAGCTCGAGCTCGCCGGATACCTGCCCGCTGCCGCGGGGCAAACCTGCCACCGCCGCTGCCAGATCCAGCGCAAAGCCGCCAAGATCCGCGTCGAGCGTCAGATCCAGCCGGTCCTGCGGCAGGTTCGAGCGGACGCTGAGAAAGGGACGAGCGGATCCTTCCGCCCCGGCCAGCGCCAGCTCGATGCCGCCGCCTCCGGACAGTGCCGCTGCCAGCACCAGCCCCTGCGCCTCCGCCGGTGAGAGTCCCTCCAGCCGCATGGAGAGCCGGTCTGCCTCGAAGTCGAGCCGGCCGCGGGCGGCGAACGACAACGCCGGCAGGTTGACCGACAACGTCTCGATCCGCGCGGCATCGAACGGCAGGATACCGAACAGGCTCGTTTCTCCCTCGACGGCCGTCCCCGTTGGCGCATCTCCGCTCGAGCCGGTTGCCAGGGTCAGGGATGCCGTACCGGCATCGACCCGCACCAGCCGGCCGCGGCGCAGCGAGGTGAGCGTCCAGGAGAGCTGCAGGTCCGAAAGGTCGAGCCGGTGGCCGCCGCTGAACAGGTCGATGTGGTGAATGCGCAGCCCGTTCAGCCCGGGTCTCTCCAGCCGGAGGCCCCGAACCTCGACACCGAGCGCCAGCGCTTCCCGGGCCACGAGGGTCGGCGCCAGGACCGGGAACAGCGCGTAGGCGAGGATCAGCGGCAGCGCGAGCACCGACAGGACGAGCAGCAGGCGGAACAGTACCCGGATCATGGGCGCAGTGTACCCTCGGGGTGAGGATCATCCCGCGATGCAACCCGACGTTCAGAAACTGTGAAGCCCGTCTCGGAATCGCTGCGAGGGGCTTCATACCATGCCCTGAACTCAGCTACAGGATCGTTGCTGTGAGAACCAAGCGTTTCGAAGGCAGACTGTTCGCGGAATCGGGCTGCCTGTTCATGGTCGTCGCCGTGAACGAATCCGAAGGCACGGCCAGGGTGAGCTGTCGGCTCGATGGTCAACCGGTCGTTCTGGACATGCCGCTCACCGAGGTCTCCCGACGGATCAGCGCCAGTGCCGGGATTCAGCTGGACAACCTGAACGGCCCCGATTCGAAACGGCGCCTGCAGAGTCAGGACGACGGCTGGCACTTCAGCACCCGCGAAGGGCTCATGGGACCCTATCCCAGCGAGAAGGACGCCGCGCGGGAACTGGCCCGCTACGTGCTCTCCATGCAGACGGTACCGAACCCGTCCAGGCGGGAAGGTGTCCCGCGTCCGGGCAGCGCCAGCCACGCACCCCGTCGCCGCTCGTCGGACCGATCCGAGGCCGTGCACGCCACGGGCTGAGCCCCGAAGCCCCCCGACCGACGAACGTCGACCGCCGTTGAACCATGGCGGTTGCGGCGTTCGGCCGCCGTCGTTTACTGTACCGTCTGGACGGTTAAGTAGACGCCAGTGCCCGCACCTTCGAAACGTGCCCTCATCCTCGAAGCCGCCGCCCGGATCGTCGAGGTCGACGGCGCTGCCCATCTGACCATTGACTCGGTGGCCGCCGCCGCACGGGTCTCCAAGGGAGGGGTCCTGTACCACTTCCCTACCAAGCTCGCGCTGCTGGAAGGCATGCTCGACCGTCTGCTGATGCAGATGCGCGAGCGAAGAGACGCCTGGCGGGCATCCCATGCCGGTGAGCCGAACTCCGCCCTGGTGGCACGGATCCTCGAGGAACACGCGCAACAACCGAGCGAACGGGCCATGGCCCGGGCCATCCTGGCTGCCGCTGCCGAGAATCCGGACCTCCTGGATGACGCCCGGGCGGAAGCTGCCCGCTCCTTTGCCGAGGCGGCAGAAGGTTCAGACCCGCAAGCGCTCGGATGGGTGCTGCTGCTCGCGGTGGAAGGTCTGCGCTTTCTGGACATGCTGAAGCTGCTGCCGCTGGCAGCGCAGGAGCGCGAGCAGGTCCACGCCTACCTGCTCTCGCTGGCCCGGGAGCATGGTCGATGAGCGCCGCACCGTATCGCCTGCTGCTGTGTCTCGTCGTGCTCGCCGGCTGTGAACGAGCGCCGCCACCGGTCATCGAGCAGGCGCTCAGACCCGCCAAGATATTCACCGTCGTCGCGCACCGGGCCACCACGGAGCACACCTTCGTCGGCCGGCTCGATGCCGCACAGACGGTGGACGTTTCCTTCGAGGTACCCGGCGAGCTGGTGGAGCTGCCGATCCGCGAAGGCCAGCCTGTCGGCAAGGGAGAGCTGGTGGCCGCACTCGACCCGACCCACTACCGCCTCGCGGTGGAGGAGGCGGAGGTGCAGCTGCGTCTGGCCAGCCAGGATCTGGAACGGAAGAGCCGCCTGCTGCGGGAGCAGGGAATCTCACAGTCCATCGTCGACGATGCCCGGGCCCAGTACGAGCTCGGCCGGGTGCGCCTTGCCCAGGCCCGCAAACGGCTGTCCGACAGCCGCATCTTCGCGCCGTTCGACGCCGTGGTCGCCCGGCGCTATCTGGACAACCGGGCGAAGGTGGCCGTGGGTGACAAGGTCGCCCGCCTGCTCGACCTGAACGAGCTCAAGGTGGTGGTGAGCATTCCGGAGGAGCTGCTCGCCACCGTGACCCCGGAACGGGTCATCCGGGTGAGCGCGACCTTCGACTTTCTGCCCGGTGAGCGCTTCCCGCTCCAGTACCGGGAGAGCTCCGGCGAGGCAAGCACCGTGGCGCAGACGTACCAGGTGACGTTCACCATGGCACGACCGGAGGTCGGCAACCTGCTGCCCGGAATGACCGCCGGTGTCCGGGTGACGCTCGCCGCGGACGGCGCGGACGCAGGGGTGACGATTCCAACCACGGCGCTGCTGTCCGCGCCGGACGGCGGCTTTTTCGTCTGGAAGTACGACCCCGCCTCCTCCCGAGTGACGCGCCACCCGGTCAGTGTCGGGGTGCCCGCTGCGGACGGTATCCGCATCCGGGACGGGCTCGCCGACGGCGATCTGATCATCGCCACCGGCGCCAGCCAGCTTCAGGACGGCATGCAGGTTCGTCCGCTGAACGCGCCGGAGACCGGATCGTGACGGCCACGCACTGATGTCGAACATCGCCAGGCTGTCCATCGAGCACCCTCTGTATCCCTGGCTCATCATGCTCGCCTGCCTGCTCGGCGGCCTCTGGGGCATCGACGCGGTGGGCCGTCTCGAAGACCCGCGTTTTCCCCTCAAGCACGCCTACATCGTCACCCCTTATCCCGGCGCCTCCGCGGCAGAGACCGAGCTGGAGGTGACGGATGTCATCGAAGCCGCCCTGCAGGAGCTTCCCTATCTCGACAAGCTCACCTCGAAGTCGCTCGCCGGTCGATCCGAGGTGCAGGTGGAAATCCAGGAGCAGTACGGCGAGGACGACGTGCAGCAGATCTGGGACGAGCTCCGGCGCCGGGTGGACGAAGCCGCCACGCGGCTGCCGCCCGGCGCGCTGACGCCCATCGTCGAGGACGATTTCGGTGACGTGTACGGCATCCTCTATGCCGTGACCGCCGAGGGCTACACCGAGGCCGAGATCCGCGACATGGCCCGGTTCCTGGAAACCGGATTGAACACGGTGGATCACGTGGCCAAGGTCGCCACGGCGGGCGTTCCGGAGGAAGCGATCTTCGTGGAGCTCGACCACGAGCGCCTGGTCCGCCTCGGTCTGCCGCTGGATGCGGTATTTCAGAGCATCGGCGCAGAGAACCGTGTGGTGCCGGCCGGTTCCGTGGAGTACGGCGATCGACGCCTGCGCGTCACCCCGGACGTCGCTTTCGACAGCGTCCAGGCAGTGGCCGACATGCGCATCGGCCGCCCCGGCACCATCGAGTTCGTCCGCCTCGGAGAGATCGCGCACATCTCCCGGGAAGCGGTGGAGGATCAGCGGCAGATCATCCGCCACCGTGGCGAGCGGGTGTTCACGGTAGGCGTCTCGGTGGTCGACGATGAGAATGTCGTGAAGGTGGGTAGAGCCGTCGACGCCCGCATGAACCGCCTCATCGCTCAGCTCCCGGTCGGCGTCGCGCACACACCCATCTATGCCCAGCACACCGTGGTCCAGGAGGCTCTCGACGAGTTCCTGCTCAATCTGGCGTTGTCCGTGCTCACCGTGGTCGCCGCGCTCTGCCTGTTCATGGGCTGGCGGGCAGGCACCGTGGTCGGCAGCGTGCTGCTGCTGACCGTGCTCGGCACGCTGTGCATCATGGCGTTCACCGGCATCGAGCTGCAGCGCATCTCGCTCGGCGCCCTGATGATCGCCATGGGCATGCTGGTCGACAATGCCATCGTCATCGCCGAGGGGATGGTGACCGGCGTGCAGCGGGGCTACTCACCGACCGAAGCCGCCGCCGATTCGGTGCACCGCACGCAGTTTCCGCTGCTCGGCGCTACGATCATCGGCATCGCAGCGTTCGGGCCGATCGGGCTGTCGGACGACAATCCGGGCCACTTCCTGCGCTCGCTGTTCCAGGTAGTGGCCATTTCGCTGCTGCTGTCCTGGGTGCTGGCAGTGACCGTGATCCCGCTGCTCGGCAGCTACCTGCTCAAATCCAGCGCGGTGCGTTCCGATCGCGCGCTCTACAGCGGCTGGGGCTATGCCCCCTACCGGCGCCTCATCCGCCTCAGCCTGCGCCGCGCCTGGCTGACGACGCTGGTGCTGGTTGCCATCACCTTCAGCTGCCTCTGGGGATTCGGGTTCGTCAAGCAGGGGTTCTTCCCGACCACCAACTCGCCGCTGTTCTTCGTCGACCTGTGGCTGCCCCAGGGCACCGATGTTCGTGCCACGCTCGAGGAGATCGAGCGTCTGGAACCGCTCATCGATGCGGATCCGGACGTGGTCGGCGTCACCAGCTTCATCGGCGCCGGCGCGACACGGTTCGCCGCCATGATCCGGCCGGAGCAGCCGAACCCCGCCTACGCCATGCTGGTCATCCGGGTGGCGGACGTGGCGCGGATGAACGCCACCATGGCCAGGGTGGGGGAGCGGCTGCGACTGTCCAGCCTGGACTCGGAGATCGTCGTCCGCCGCAGCGAATTCACGCCGAGCGGCACCTCCAAGATCGAGGCGCGCTTCTCGGGTGACGACACCCGGGTGCTCCGTGCCCTGGCCGAGCAGGCACTGGACATCTACCTCGCGCATGACCTGATCGACCGCAAGACCGACTGGCGGCAGCGCGAGATCGCGCTGAAGCCCCGATTCGATGAGACGCGGGCGCGCCAGGTCGGCGTCGGGCGCGCCGAGGTGGCGCAGACCCTGGCATTCGCGAGCACCGGCGTGCGCATCGGCCTGCTGCGGGATGCGGACAAGTTGCTGCCCATCGTCGCCCGCGCGCCGAAACGCGAGCGGATCGACATCGCCGGCATCGGCAATCGTCAGGTCTGGAGCAGCCTGCAGCAGGCGTACGTGCCACTGTCGCAGGTGATATCAGACCTGGAGCTCACCGCGGAGGACAGCGTGATCTTCCGGCGTGAGCGAACGCGAACCATCGCCGCGCTGGCAAACCCGCCGGCGGGGCACAATGCCACGCTCACCTTCGAGAAGATCCGCCCGGCCGTGGAGGCCATTCCTCTGCCTGCCGGTTACCGCCTCGAGTGGGGCGGCGAGTTCGAGGCGAACATCGAAGCCCGAGGCTCACTCATCGCAAAGATACCCACCGCGTTCGGCATCATGTTTCTCGTCACGGTGCTCATGTTCGGCAAGATCCGCCAGCCGCTGGTGATCTGGCTCACCGTACCGATGATCGTCTGTGGCGTGGTCGTCAGCCTGCTCGCCACCGACCTGCCGTTCACGTTCCCTTCCTTCCTCGGCTTTCTGAGCCTCTCGGGCATGCTGATCAAGAACTGCATCGTGCTCGTGGACGAGATCGACAAACGCCTCGCCGAGGGTGAGCCGACCCTCGAGACGGTGGCGGACGCCAGCGTCAGCCGGTTGCGCCCGGTGATGCTGGCAGCCGGAACGACCATCGCCGGCATGTCTCCCCTGCTCGGGGATGCCTTCTTCCGGGAAATGGCCGTCTGCATCATGGGCGGACTGACCTTCGCGACCCTGCTGACACTGGTGGCGGTACCCGTCTTCTACCGGATCTCGTTCGGCCGCAAGCTGCGCATCGACGCCGAGGAAAAGGCCGGGGAGCAGCCGGAGGTTCAGTCCATGGGACCGTCGATCTCGTCGGCTCGCCGGTAGGCAGGCCGGTCGATCACCCGCGCTGCATAGGCTTCGAACACCGGGCGCCGCTCCATGGTACCGAACCGCAACCCCCAGCTGACCTGCGACCCCACGTACACGTCCGCCGCGCTGAACGACGCACCCGCCACGTACGGACTGCCATCGAGCGCCGTCTCCAGCGTGTCCAGCGCGGCAGCCAGACTGCCGTAGCCGGCCGTAGCCTGACGCTCCGCGGGCACCTCGAAACCCAGCATCTTGTTGGTGATGGCAGACTCCAGTGGACCCGCCGCGAAGAACAGCCAGCGGTAGTAGCGGGCCCGATCACTCGTCGCCGGCGCAAGCCCTGCCTGCGGAAACGCATCCGCGAGGTAAGCACAGATCGCAGCGCACTCCGTGACCACCGCATCCCCATGACGGATGGCTGGCACCTTGCCCATGGGGTTGATGGCGAGATAGGCGGGCGACTTCATGGTGGTGCCGAACTCGAGGATTTCGGTCTCGTAGGGCTCGCCGACTTCCTCCAGCATCCAGCGGACGATCCGGCCGCGGGAGCGTGGATTGGTGTAGAAGACCAGAGGCTTGGTCATGGGTTCGAACTCCCTTCGGTTGGAAGCTGTATGCATATACAGTATCTGCCGATGCCGATCAAGACTTCCGAAGTCGCCGTCGTCGGCGAACCCTCACCACCGGAACACCGCGCCGAGGCCTGGACCGCTGAAGTCGGCGTTCTCGACTGCGCTCGACCCGAGATCGTAGTCGAGGTACCGCCAGAAGCCGACGACCTCACCCCAGCCGAATCGATAGCCGAGACCCGCCATGGCCTGCCAGGTGAAGTCGGATTCTCCTGCTCCGCCATCGAGGTGAAAGGGAACGAACCAGGCTTCATGACGACCGAAAGCGACGCTGCCGCGGAATCCGACCACCACATCCCAGTTCGAGAGTGCTGCGCTGGCCGCACCCTGACGGTCCGGCAGCGGGATCTGACCGACGTTGCCGCCGAGCGACCATTCCAGACGCTGATCGATGTCGATGTAGCGGACACCCGCAAGCAGATCGAAGGTACGGCTGGACAGATCCACCAGCCGGTAGTAGCCGGCCGTGGTCCAGATCCA
>JBFWZA010000016.1:0-136889 GCA_050185825.1 Pseudomonadales bacterium
GGGTGGAGCCGCCGGCGCCGTAGGTGCAGGAAAAGAAGTCCGGGGACGTTTCGCCGAGCCGCGCCACCACCCGGGTGAGGCTGTCCATGGCCGGCTCGGAGCGGGGCGGAAAGAACTCGAAGGACAGCCGCAGCGGCCCGCCGTCGTGTCTGGTGCGCCGGGCGGTGCTGGTGGTCGTGTCGCTCATCTGCCGTTCCGTCGTGTGCCCTGCCGGTTCCCACCCGCCGGGTGGGACGATCCTCAGGCGGCGGCCGCGAGCGCCTCCGCCTTGTCCGTGCGCTCCCAGGTGAACGCCGCCTCGGTGCGGCCGAAGTGGCCGTAGGCAGCGGTCGCCTCGTAGATGGGTCGCTTCAGGTCCAGCATCGCGATGAGGCCGCGTGGCCGCAAATCAAAATGCTCACGCACCAGTTGAATCAACTTCTCCTCCGGCAGGCGGCCGGTGCCGAAGGTATTGATACTGATCGAGGTGGGCTCGGCCACGCCGATGGCATAGCTCACCTGGATCTCCAGCCGGTCGGCGAGTCCGGCGGCGACCAGGTTCTTGGCCACGTAGCGGCCGGCATAAGCCGCGCTGCGGTCCACCTTGGAGGGGTCCTTGCCGCTGAAGGCGCCGCCACCGTGCCGCGCCATGCCGCCGTAGGTGTCGACGATGATCTTGCGGCCGGTGAGCCCGCAGTCCCCGACCGGTCCGCCGATGACAAATTTGCCGGTCGGGTTGATGAACACCTTGGTGTCGGCGGACAGCCAGTTGCCCGGCAGCACGGGCTTGATGATCTCCTCCATCACGGCTTCGTGGAGATCCTTCTGAGACACGTCCGGGTCGTGCTGGGTGGAGAGCACCACGGCATCCACGGCCACGGGCTTGCCGTTGTCGTCGTAGCGGAAGGAGAGCTGGCTCTTGGCGTCGGGCCGCAGGAATCCCAGCGTCGACCGACGGGCCTCCGCCTGACGCTGCACCAGGCGGTGCGCATAGGTGATCGGCGCCGGCATGAGCACGTCGGTTTCGTTGGTGGCGTAGCCGAACATCAGACCCTGATCGCCGGCACCCTGCTCGTGGTCCGCGCTTTCGTCCACCCCCATGGCGATGTCCGCTGACTGCAGGCCGAGGGCGTTGACCACCGTGCACTCCCGGGCGTCGAAGCCGACTGCCATGGAGTTGTAGCCGATGCGCTCGATGGTGGCCCGGATGACCCGATCCACGTCCACCACCGCCTGGGTGCGGATCTCGCCGGCGACGACGACGATGCCGGTCTTGATCAGGGTCTCGCAGGCCACGCGGGACTCCGGGTCCTGGGCCAGCATGGCGTCGAGGATGGCATCCGAGATCTGATCGGCCACCTTGTCCGGATGGCCTTCGGAGACGGACTCGGAAGTGAATAGCTGATAGTCGCTCATGCTGTTTCCCTGCTCTTTTAGTAAGGAGATTCGACGGGTCTGGCGCCGGTCTGCCGGGCCGCTGGCGGTCCGGGACGGTTGGCGAGCGGGGCATTCTAACCCATTGAATTGCGGGGTTTGCGCGGAAATGTGTGTGCATTAACGCCCCGCATACCGCGGTGAATTGCGCTCATGAGTCCCATTAACGACAATACGCCGCCTCGTCGGGACCGAAGCGTCATTCCTGGCTCCGGCGGGGACTGCACACACACCTGGGGGTGAGATGTCTTCGAGAACCGAGCGGGCAAACGCCATCCGCGCGCTTGCCATGGATGCCGTTCAGGCGGCCAATTCCGGTCACCCGGGTGCGCCGATGGGCCTCGCGGACGTGGCCGAGGTCCTCTGGCGGGAGGTGCTCGAGCACAATCCGGCGGACCCTGAGTGGTTCAACCGCGACCGGGTGGTGCTCTCCAACGGCCACAGCTCCATGCTGCTCTACGCCGCCCTGCACCTGTCCGGCTATCCGGTGACGATGCACGACCTCCGGGAATTCCGGCAGCTGCACTCGAAAACGGCCGGGCACCCGGAATACGGCGAGTGTCCGGGCGTGGAGACGACCACCGGGCCCCTCGGCCAGGGGGTGGCCAACGCCGTCGGCATGGCGCTGGCTGAAGCCCGGCTCGCCCGGGCGTTCAATCGGGACGGCTTCCCGGTGGTGGATCACCACACCTGGGTCATTGCCGGTGACGGCTGCCTGATGGAAGGCATCTCCCACGAGGCGGCATCGCTGGCCGGGACGCTGAAGCTCGGCAAGCTGGTTCTCATCTACGACGACAACGGCATCTCCATCGACGGCCAGGTGGATGCCTGGTTCTCGGAAGACGTGCCGGCCCGCTTCGAAGCCTACGGCTGGCGGGTCATTCGCGATGTGGATGGCCAGGATGGGGAGGCGGTGCTGACCGCGCTCAAGCAGGCCAAGGCATCCGACGGGCGTCCCACACTGGTCTGCACCCGGACGACCATCGGCTACGGCTCGCCCAACAAGGCGGGCACGGCGGACGTCCACGGCGCGGCACTCGGCGCGGACGAGGTGGCATTGGTGCGCAAGCAGCTCAACTGGGGCTGCGAGCCGTTCGTCGTTCCCGAGCACATCTACCGCGACTGGGACTGCCGGGCGAAAGGCGAGCAGACGCAGGCGGCCTGGTCTGAGCGCTTCGAAGCCTACCGGGCGGCCCACCCGCAGCTCGCCGCCGAGTTCGAGCGGCGCATGCGGGGCGAGCTGCCCTCCGGCTGGAGCGCGGACCTGGACGCGCTGGCGGCGAGCGCGCAGCAGGAGGCCAAGGCGCTGGAAACCCGGAAGTCTTCCCAGGCCTGCATCGGCGCCCTGGCAGGACGGCTGCCCGAGCTTTTCGGTGGCTCTGCCGACCTCACCGGCTCCAACGGCACGAAGTGGTCAGGTGCTACCGCCGATCGCTACCTGAGCTACGGCGTGCGCGAGTTCGCCATGACCGCGATCACCAACGGCATGACGCTGCACGGCGGCTTCCGGCCGTTCGCCGGGACCTTTCTGGTGTTCATGGAGTATGCCCGCAACGCGGTGCGGCTCGCCGCGCTGATGGGCGTGCCCAACATTCTCGTCTACACCCACGATTCCGTGGCGGTGGGCGAGGACGGCCCTACGCACCAGCCGGTGGAGCAGCTCACCAACCTGCGCACCACCCCGGGGCTGTCCACCTGGCGGCCGTGCGACACGGTGGAGAGCGCCTTCGCCTGGAAGGCCGCCGTGGCCGCTGCCGATCGGCCGACGGCCCTCATCTTCACCCGTCAGAAGACCCCCGTGCAGCACCGCGACCCGAGCGCCTTCGCGGACATCGCCCGGGGCGGCTACGTGCTGGTCCGGGAGTCGGGAGATCTGGACGTGATCCTGATCGCCACCGGGTCGGAGGTATCGCTCGCCGTGGCGGCCGCGGAGCGGCTGGCAGCGGATGGTGTCGGCGCGCGGGTCGTGTCCATGCCCAGCACCGACGTTTTCCTCTCTCAGGATGACGCCTACCGCACCTCCGTGCTGCCGGACGCCTGCCGCGCCAGGGTCGCCGTGGAAGCGGCGCATCCGGACTACTGGTACCGGTTCGTCGGCCTGGACGGCGCGGTGATCGGGATCGACCGGTTCGGGCTGTCCGCGCCTGGCGAGCAGGTGATGGCGGAGCTCGGGATCACCACCGATGCGGTGGTGGCGGCGGCCCGGCGGGTCGCCCGGGTGCCGGCGCGGATCAGACAGGGGGTCAGTGAACGTGGCTAAGGCCGGAACGACACAGGCGCAACCTCGCGTCGAGATGAAGGACCTGGACCTCGAGGCGAAGCGCGTGCTGATCCGGGAGGATCTGAACGTGCCGATGAAGGATGGCGCGATCACCAACGATGCCCGCATCCAGGCGGCATTGCCAACCCTGGAGGCGGCGCTGGCGGCGGGGGCGGCCGTCATCGTCATGTCCCATCTGGGCCGTCCGGAAGAGGGCAAGGTGGACCCGACGGCCTCCCTGGCGCCGGTGGCGGCCAGGCTCTCCGAGCTGCTCGGCCGTCCGGTGCCGCTGGTTGCCGGCCTGGACTCGGTGGCAGTGGCGCCAGGCAGCATCGTGCTGCTGGAGAACGTCCGTTTTCTGGTTGGAGAAGGCGCGGATGACGAGGCGCTGTCCAGGCGGCTGGCGGCGCTGGCCGACGTCTTCGTCATGGATGCCTTCGCCACCGCCCATCGGGCCCAGGCCTCAACCCACGGGGTGGCCCGGTTCGCCCCGGTCGCCTGCGCGGGGCCGCTGCTGGTGCGCGAGCTGGAGGCGCTGGAGAAGGCGCTGGCCCATCCCGAGCGGCCGCTGGTCGCCATCGTCGGCGGCGCCAAGGTGTCCACGAAGCTCGAGGTGCTGGGCGCGCTGGCCGACATCGCCGACCGCATCATCGTCGGCGGCGGCATCGCGAACACCTTCATTGCCGCCGCCGGGTACGGCGTCGGTCGTTCCCTCTACGAGCCGGAGCTGGTGGCAACCGCGAAGGCCATTGCCGCGAAGGTGGACGTGCCGCTGCCCGTGGACGTGATGGTGGGCAAGGCGCTGGACGGGAACGAAGCCGCCGTGCTGCGGCCGGTGGACGGCGTCGCGGACGACGAGATGATCCTCGACATCGGCCCGGAGTCGGCCAGAAGGCTGGCGGCACTCCTCGGCGATGCGGGCACCATTCTCTGGAACGGCCCCGTCGGCGTGTTCGAGCTCGACCAGTTCGGCGAGGGCACCCGGGTGCTGGGTGAGGCCATCGCGGGAAGTCGCGCCTTTTCAATCGCCGGAGGCGGGGATACGCTGGCGGCCATCGACAAGTACGGATTGCGCGACGGCATCGGCTACATCTCCACCGCCGGCGGCGCGTTCCTCGAGTTCGTGGAGGGCAAGACGCTGCCGGCAGTGGCCGTTCTCGCCGAACGGGCCCGGGGTTGAAGTGTCAGGAAGGTAGTACGGAAAGCAAGGAAGGATCATGGCGCTCATCAGCATGCGACAGCTGCTCGACCACGCAGCGGAACACGACTACGGCGTACCGGCGTTCAACGTCAATAACCTGGAACAGATGCGCGCCATCATGGAAGGTGCGGACGAGACGGACTCGCCCGTCATCGTTCAGGCGTCCGCCGGTGCCCGCAAGTACGCGGGGCCCAACTTCCTGCGCCACCTGATCCTGGCCGCCATCGAGGAGTTCCCGCACATACCGGTGGTCATGCATCAGGACCACGGCGCTTCCCCGGCCGTCTGCCAGCGTTCCATCCAGCTCGGCTTCTCCTCGGTGATGATGGACGGCTCGCTCATGGAGGACCAGAAGACCCCGGCGAGCTACGACTACAACGTGGAAGTGACCCGGCACACCGTGGAGATGGCCCATGCCTGCGGGGTCTCCGTGGAAGGTGAGCTCGGCTGCCTCGGCTCTCTGGAGACGGGCGAGGCGGGTGAGGAAGACGGGGTGGGCGCAGCCGGCACCCTGTCCAAGGACATGCTGCTCACGGACCCGGAGCAGGCGGCAGACTTCGTGAAGCGCACGGGCGTCGATGCGCTCGCCATCGCGATCGGCACCTCCCACGGCGCGTACAAGTTCACCCGGCCGCCCACCGGCGACATTCTCGCCATCGACCGCGTGAAGGCCATCAACGCGCGCATCCCCAACACCCACCTGGTGATGCACGGCTCCTCCTCGGTGCCCCAGGACCTGCTCGCCATCATCAACGAGTACGGCGGCGAGATCCCCGAAACCTATGGGGTGCCGCTCGAGGAGATTCAGGAGGGCATCCGTCACGGGGTGCGCAAGGTGAACATCGACACGGACCTGCGCCTCGCGTCCACCGCCGCGATCCGGAAGTTTCTGGCCACCCACAAGGCGGAGTTCGACCCGCGGAAATATCTGGGTGAGTCACAGAAGGCCATGAAGCAGGTCGTGGTGGACCGCTATCAGGCCTTCGGCACCGCAGGGAACGCGAGCCGGATCCGGCCCATGTCCCTGGAGCTGATGTTTCACAAGTACGCGGACGGGTCCCTCGCCCAGGTGGTGCACTGACCGCAGCGGACGTGGCGTGCGCGGCCAGGGCACATTCGATCCGGAGTCGCTGACCCGGGTTCTGACGCCGCTGCCTTCCGCCGCGGTGACGGATCCCGCCGTCCTTGCCGACTACTACGGCTTCTATCATCTGGACTTCTCGGCCTACGTGCCCGGCGTGGCCCACACCGTGGGCTGGCTCACGAGCGGCGCGCACCAGATCGTGGTGCAGCGCTTCGATCACCCGGAGCCCGCCGGCACCGCCGTGGTCTGCCATGGCTACTACGACCACGTGGGCCTCTACGGCTACCTGATCCGCTTCCTGCTCGAGCAGCGTCTCACGGTGGTCACCTTCGATCAGCCGGGTCACGGTCTCTCCAGCGGTCCCCGCGCCACCATCGGCAGCTTCGACGAGTACGTGCAGACGCTCGCCGACGTGATCGTGCACCACCAGGCCACCTTAACCGGGCCCTGGTACATCATCGGCCAGTCCATGGGCGGCGCCATCACCATGGAGTACCTGGCCAGGCAACCGGATCACGGTTTCAGGGAGGTGGTGCTGCTCGCGCCGCTGATCCGTCCGGCCAACTGGCGAATGGCCCGCTGGGCCTACCTGCTCGCCCGCTACACCATCCGCGAGCGGCCCCGGGTCATCACCGAGAACGCGGAGAATCCCGAGTTCCTGGCCCTCATGCGCCGTGATCCGCTGGCGCCCATGGTTCTGCCCGTGCAGTGGGTGAGCGCCATGGTCACCTGGATGCGCGCCTTCGAAGCCCGCGGCGGGCTCCCCTTCGAGCCGCTGGTGGTGCAGGGACACGCGGACCGCACCGTGGACTGGCAGCACAACCTGGCAACGCTCAGGAAGATGACCCGGCCCACCGTGCTGGAGATTCCGGCCGCCCGGCATCACCTGGTGAACGAGTCGGATCCCATCCGCGAGCAGATCTTCGACTGGCTGAAACCGAGGCTTTCGCCCGGCGGGCCTCAGTAGAGCACGCGGGTGCGGATGGTGCCGTCCACGGCATCGAGGGCGGCGCGGACGTCCCGGGAGTAGTCGGCCTCGATATCGATCACCACGTAGCCGATCTCACCTTTCGTCTGCAGGTACTGGCCCGCCACGTTGACGTTGGCCGCGGACAGGGCCTGGTTGATGGCCGAGAGGATGCCCGGCGCGTTCCGGTGGATGTGCAGGAGCCGGTGCTGGCCGGGATGCTCGGGCAGGGCCACCTCGGGGAAGTTCACGGCGGTGAGCGTGGAGCCGTTATCGGAGTAGCGGATGAGCTTTTCCGCCACCTCCAGGCCGATGTTCTCCTGGGCTTCCTGGGTGCTGCCGCCGATGTGCGGGGTGAGGATCACGTTGGGCAGGCCTCGGAGCTCCGAAACGAACGTCTCGCTGTTGGACTTCGGCTCCTCGGGAAAGACGTCGATGGCCGCACCCAGCAGCTTCCCGGCACGGACGGATGCTGCCAGGGCCGGGATGTCCACCACGTTGCCGCGTGAGGCGTTGATCAGCACCGCGTGGGGCCTCAGGCGCTGCAGACGTTCCGCGCTCATCAGGTTCACGGTGCTGCGATTGGCGGGCACGTGCAGGGTGACCACGTCCGCGCTGCCGAGCAGATCGTCCAGGTCGTCGATCTGCCGGGCGTTACCCAGGTTGAGCTTGCGCACCACGTCGTAGAACACCACGTTCATGCCGAGCCCCTCGGCCAGCACGCCGAGCTGGGAGCCGATGTTGCCGTAGCCGATCACGCCCAGGGTCTTGCCGCGGACCTCGTAGGACGCGGCTGCCGACTTCTGCCACACGCCCTGGTGCATGAGGTGGGTCTTCTCCGGCACCCCGCGCAGCAGCAGGATGGCCTCGGCGAGCACCAGCTCGGCGACGCTGCGGGTATTGGAGTAGGGTGCGTTGAACACCGGTATGCCGCGCACCATGGCCGCGGAGAGATCCACCTGGTTGGTGCCGATGCAGAAGCAGCCCACGGCCATCAGGCGGTTGGTTCTGGCGAGCACGTCGGCGGTGAGCTGGGTCCGGGAGCGGATACCGAGCATGTGCACGTCGGTGAGCGCGGCGGCGAGCTCGTCGCCCTGGAGCGCGTGATCGATGCGGGTGACGTTGCTGTAGCCGTCGGCGGTGAGCGCTTCCACGGCGCAGGGGTGGACGCCTTCCAGCAGCAGGATTCGGATGCGGTCCTTGTCGAAAGAGGTGTCGGTCACGGCTCGGGGTACCTGTAAAAGGCCGGATATACTAGCCATCCCGCCGCAGGATCAAAACGAAATGCCCCAAGCGCTCGATGAATTGTTTTCAGACAGACAGCTCAAGCGCGACCCGGAGACCCTGGGCGCCTGGGGATGCGACTGGACCCGGAGCTTCACGGTGGCGCCGAGCGCCGTCGTCTTCGTGGAGTCCGTGGAGGAAGTGGTGGCGCTGGTGCGCCTCGCGAACGAGTCCGGCTTCGCCCTGGTGCCGTCCGGAGGCCGGACGGGTCTTTCCGGTGGCGCCGTGGCCGGCAATGGCGAGGTGGTGGTCTCCTTCGACCGCATGAACCGGATTCTGTCCTTCGATCCGGCGGACCGGCTGGTGCGCTGTCAGGCCGGCGTGGTCACCCACACCCTGCAGACCTACGCCAGAGAGCAGGGGCTCTACTACCCGGTGGACTTCGCCTCCTCGGGCTCCTCCCAGATCGGCGGCAACATCGCCACCAACGCCGGCGGCATCAAGGTGATCCGCTACGGCCTGACGCGGGACTGGGTGGCGGGGCTCACGGTGGTCACCGGTGCGGGGGACGTGCTCGACTGCAACCGGGGTCTGGTGAAGAACGCCACGGGATACGACCTCCGGCACCTCTTCATCGGCTCGGAGGGCACCCTCGGCTTCGTCGTCGAGGCGGACATGCGGCTTGCCCGGATGCCGGCGCCGCAGCACGTGATGGTCCTCGGCGTGCCGGTGTTCTCCGACATTCTCCGGGTGCTGGCCGCGTTCCAGGCGCGCCTGACCCTGTCCGCCTTCGAGTTCTTCTCGGAGATGGCGCTCACCAAGGTGCTCGCCCATCGGGACCTCGCCCGTCCGCTCGGCGAGCCGGTGCCGTTCTACGCGCTGCTCGAGTTCGACGCGCCGGACGTGGACGCGGCACTCGAGGTGTTCGAGGCCACGGTGGCCGAAGGCTGGGTCACGGACGGGGTGCTCAGCCAGTCCGAGGGCCAGGCGGCGGACCTGTGGCAGCTCCGGGAAGGTATCTCCGAGAGCATTTCCTCCTACACTCCCTACAAGAACGACCTCTCGGTGCGCATCTCGGCCATGCCGGAGTTCATCGAGGAGGTGGATGCGCTGGTGGCGGCGAGCTACCCGGACTTCGAGGTGTGCTGGTACGGCCACATCGGCGACGGCAACCTGCACCTGAACATCCTGAAGCCGGCCGGGTTGTCTCAGCACGATTTCTACGAGCGCTGCCACGCCATCAGCCCGAGGATCTTCGAGAAGGTCCGCGCCGTGGAGGGATCCATCTCCGCGGAACACGGGGTGGGGCTGCTGAAGCGCGACTTCCTGACGTTCACCCGCAGCGAGGCGGACGTGGCCATCATGCAGAGATTGAAGTCGGTGTTCGATCCGAACCGGATCATGAATCCGGGCAAGCTGTTGCCGCTCTGAACTCGCCGCTCGGCGTCAGAAGCGGCGCACGCCCGCCGGCCCGGCGACCAGCACCACATCCGCCGCCTGGGCGGCGAAGATACCGCTGGTCACCACACCGACGATGTTGTTGATGCGCGCCTCCAGATCCGCCGGATCGGTGATCGCAAGCTCGTGCACGTCCAGGATGATGTTGCCGTTGTCGGTGGTGAAGCCGTGCCGCCATTCCGGCGCGCCGCCGAGACGCACCAGCGCCCGGGCGACCAGGCCACGGGCCATGGGAATCACCTCCACGGGCAGGGGGTAGCGGCCGAGCACGTCCACCACTTTGGACTCGTCGACGATGCAGACGAACTCATCGGCGGAGGCGGCAACGATCTTCTCCCGGGTCAGCGCCCCGCCACCCCCCTTGATGAGCTGACGGTTCGCGTTCACCTCGTCGGCGCCGTCCACGTAGACCTCCACCCGGTCCACCGCATTCAGGTCCAGCACCGTGATGCCATGACGCTCGAGGCGCTCGGTGCTTGCATCGGAGCTCGACACGCAGGCGTCGAACTTGTGCTTCACCGTGGCCAGAGCGTCGATGAAGAGGTTGGTGGTCGAGCCGGTGCCGACACCGACGATGGTCTTCGGGGTGAGGCGCGCATCGACATACTCGAGTGCCGCCTCGGCTGCCCTGCGTTTCTGTTCGGCTTGGTCCATACTCCGCGGCAGGCTACCCCATCGAGTCAGCGTGGAAAAGTACGTCAAGAAGATCCTCTCCTCCCGTGTCTACGACGTGGCGGACGAAACCCCCCTGCAGCGCGCCCGGCTCCTTTCCCGCCGTCTCGGCAGCGAGGTCATGCTCAAGCGCGAGGACCTGCAGCCCGTGTTCTCGTTCAAGATCCGCGGTGCCTACAACAAGATGGCGTTGCTTTCCGACGAGGAGAAGGCCGTGGGCGTGATTACCGCCTCGGCGGGCAATCACGCCCAGGGGGTGGCGTTGGCTGCGCGGGAGCTCGGCATCCGGGCGCTGATCGTCATGGGGCGGAACACCCCGGAGATCAAGATCAACGCGGTCAGGGATCTGGGCGCGAAGGTCGTGCTGCACGGTGACAACTACGACGAGGCAGCCGCGCACGCGCGTGAGCTGGTGGCCGAGGCGGGGTACGTCTACGTGCATCCCTTCGACGACCCGGATGTGATCGCGGGTCAGGGCACCGTGGGTGTGGAGATCATGAATCAGCACCCGGGTCGGCCGGACGCGATCTTCATCCCGGTGGGCGGCGGTGGTCTCGCGGCGGGCGTGGGCGCCTACGTGAAGTACCTGGCGCCGGCGACGAAGATCGTCGGCGTGGAAGCGGACGGTTCCGCCTGCATGACGGCGGCCCTGGCGGCGAACCGTCGCGTACGGCTGCCGTTCGACACGCTGGATCTGTTTGCCGACGGTACCTCTGTGGCCCAGGTCGGCAAGGAAACCTTCCGTCTCGCTCGCCGCTGCCTGGACGCGACGGTGACGGTGAGCACGGACGAGATCTGCGCGGCCATCAAGGACCTGTTCGACGACACTCGATCCATTGCCGAGCCGTCCGGCGCGCTGGCGGTGGCGGGCATGAAGAAATACTGCGCGCAGAAAAACATCACCGGCGCGAAGCTCGTGGCCATCGTCAGCGGCGCCAACGTCAACTTCGACCGGCTGCGCCACATCTCGGAACGGGCCGAGGTGGGGGAGCAGCGGGAAGTGGTGCTCGGTGTCACCATCCCGGAGAAGAAAGGCAGCTTCCGGAAGTTCTGCCAGACCATCGGCCGTCATCCGGTGAGCGAGTTCAACTACCGCTACGCCAGCAACGAGGCGGCCCACGTCTATGTCGGCATGAAGGTGGGTGATCCGTCGGATCGCCACGCGCTCATCGCCTCGCTGCGCGAAGCGGGTTACCCGGTCACTGACATGACCGAGAACGAAGCGGCCAAGCTGCACGTGCGGCACATGGTCGGCGGCCACACCTTCGGCGAGAAGCAGGAGCTGCTCTACCGCTTCGAGTTTCCCGAGCGTCCCGGCGCGCTGCTGCGCTTCCTTTCCGTGCTCGGCACGGGCTGGAACATCACCATGTTTCACTACCGCAATCACGGTGCGGCGTGGGGGCGGGTATTCGCGGGCTTCGAGGTGCCGGGTGGTGCGATGGAGGTGGAGCGGAAGCGACTGACCGCCTATCTCAAGCGCATCGGCTACCGGTACTGGGAGGAGACCGGGAATCCGGCCTACGAGCTGTTTCTTCGCTGAGGGCTCTTCATTTCGCTGAGGGCTCTTTTTTTCGCTGAGGGCTCTTTTTTTCGCTGAGGGCTCTTTTTTTCGCTGAGGGCTCTTTTTTTCGCTGAGGGCTCTTTGTTGCGCTGAAGGCTCTTGTTGCGCTGAAGGCTCTTGTCGCGCTGAAGGCTCCTGCCGCTACTCGGCCGCGTCTTCCAGCATGTCGGGCAGCACGTAGCGCTCGAACTCCTCCTCGAAGACGAGCCGGCGGGGGTCGGCGATACGGTCCACGTAGAGCGTGCCGTCCAGATGGTCGAATTCGTGCTGGAAGACGGTGGCCGGGAAGCCCTGGAATGTCATCTCCATGGGTTTTCCGGAGAGGTCGAGCGCCCGCACCCGGATGTGCTGCGGACGCTCCACGTAGCCGCGCAGGCCCGGCACGGACAGGCACCCTTCCCAGTACCCGGCGGTAGCGGGGTCCAGCACCTCGATCTCGGGGTTCACGAACGCGGTGAGCGGCACCCGGGGCAGCTCGCCGTAGCGGCTCTGCCCGCCCGGCAGCTCGACGATGGCGAGCCGGATGGGCTCGCCGATCTGCGGGGCTGCCAGGCCGATGCCGCCGTAGTCGTGGAGGGTGTCGATCATGTCGGCGAGGAGCCGGCTCACCTCATCGCTGCCAATCTCCTCCGGCGCCAGCGGCCGAGCCGGTCGGCGAAGGACAGGGTGTCCCATGCGGATGATCTTGCGGACGGCCATGACGCGTTCCTCGAGTAGCGCCTACACCTTAGCCCGGAGGCCGAACGCCTGCCAGCCGGCCTCCGTGGCCACGGCGTCGAGCGGCACGTCCCAGGGCTGGCGCGGCAGCGGTGCGGCGGAACGCTGCACCTCGTGGGCGAGGCCGATCACCAGCGGTCTGTGCGATGCGGGCAGGCGGCCGAGGAATCGATCGTAATAGCCGGCGCCCATGCCGAGGCGCCCGCCGTTGTTGTCGAAGGCGACCAGCGGCACGAACAGCACCGACAGGCGCAGCGGGTTGAGGTAGTTGCCCGCGCCGCGGCCGCGGGTGCTCGGCTCCGGGATGCCGTAGCGGTTCAGCACCAGCCGCGTCGCGGGCCTCACCCGGTAGAAGTCCATGCTGCCCGCTTCCGTCACCACCGGGCAGCCCACGGTCTTGCCGGCCGCCCAGAACCGCGAGAGCAGCGGCAGGGTGTCCAGCTCCCCGTCGTCCGGGTGGGTGAAGTAGAGCCCGCAGGCGTCGAATCGAAGCAGCAGCCGGGCATTGACCACGGCCCGCGCCACGGCTTCCGCATGTGCAGCCTGAATGCCCGGGTCGAGCGCCCGGCGCTGCTCCCGGAAGAGCCTGCGCAGACGTCGGTTTTCGGTGAGGGTGCTCATCAGCTGAGGAAATGGCCTCCCGAAATGCCGCTGCATGGTTTGCCCTGAACCGTTATGGCTCAGAGCGGAGGCCGAACGTTTGCGTCTAAGGCTTCCCGACCCATCCGGACGCCTGACGGCGACCGCACGGCAACGGACGTGCACACGGACACAAGGCCCAGCCCCCTTAGGTTTCTCTAACGGCTCAAGGACGACCCCAGCTGGCGAGCATCCCAGGAGACGCCACGAGTATAGCCAAAAGGGTCCGAGCGGAAGGTCTTGACAAGGTGGATTGTGACCGGGGTATCAGCCGCGGACAGGTGCAAAGAGGGCGCTCAGAGCTTGAGCTGCTTGTGCTCCGCCAGAGTGGAGGAGATGCGGTCCACCAGGCGGTGTACCTTTTCCTCGGTGAGCCCGGAGATCTGCTGGGCCCTGCCGCGATCGTTCAGCATCTCGTTGGCGATGTTCAACGCAGCCATGACGGCGATCCGGTCCAGGCCGAAGACCTTCCCCGTCGCCCGGATCTCGGACATCTGACGGTCCAGATAACGCGCAGAGGCGGTGAGCGCGTCCACCTCGTCTTCCGGGCAGGCCACCTGATATTCCTTCTCCAGGATCTTGACGCTGACCGTGGTGTGCTTCTCGCTCATGCTCAGTCCTGTTCCAGGGCCTTCAGCCGGGTGATCATGGACTCGACGCGGCTCTTCGCCAGCTCGTTCTTCTCGATGAGCTTGGCACGCTCCGTGGTCCAGTTCTGCTGCTGAGCGCGCAGCGCCCGGTTTTCCCGGGACAGGACGTTGCAGAGCTCGATGAGCTCGTCGATTTTTGCTTCGAGCGTTTTCCAGTCGTCGCCAGCCATGGCGGTTCCGGGTCGTATCGGAATCGGACGGCTAGTTTGCGCTGAAAGGTTGACCATGTGAAGCGCACGGCCCCCGCAGGCCAGGACCGGCGGCTTCTCTGTTAGCATACGGGCCTTCTTCGAAAGGCGGCGCGCGTTGACGAGCACGGTGGACGAACTGGAACTGCTGGCCCGGGAAGCCGTCTGCGGGCCGGCGCAGGGCCTCTCCACCTCGGAGCTGCACGGTGCCACCACCGGTATCGGCGTGGTCGGCCTTGCGCAGTTCGAGCTGCAGGATCTGGTGGACCTGCTCGGCGCCGAGGCCCTCTCGGACGGCGAGCGCGTCGCGCGCTTCGTGAACGAAGCGCTGGCGTCCCTTCACGCCGACGACATGAGTTTCGCCCTGCTGCTGCCCGATGAGGAGGCCCCGCAGTCCGAACGGCTGCAGGCCCTGGCGGGCTGGTGCCAGAGCTTTCTTGCGGGGCTGGTGGCGGGCCTCTCCCGCCGCGGCATCGCCTCGCTCACCGAGCTGCCGGACGAGGTCCAGGAGATCGTTGCCGACTTCGCAGCCATCGCCCAGCTCGATACCGAGGACGAGGCGGCCGCGGAGGAGGACTTCATGCAGCTCGAGGAGTTCGTCAAGGTGGGCACCCTTCTCGTCATGACCCTGGTGGGCGATGCCGGCGACGATTCCGAAGAGTGAGTTCCGACGCCGCCGGGCGGCGCTGATGAGCCTGATGTCGGCGGATTCCATTGCCGTGATTCCCGCGGCCAGTGTCCGGCTGCGCAATCGGGACAGCGAGTACCTGTTCCGGCAGGACAGCGACTTCCACTACCTCACCGGATTCGGCGAGCCGGATGCGGTGCTGGTGCTGGCGCCCGGCCGGGAGCATGGCGAGGTGATCGTGTTCTGCCGGGAGCGCCACCCGCGCTCCGAGCTTTACGACGGCGAGCGTCTGGGGCCGGACCGGGCCGCGCAGATCCTGGGTGTGGACGATGCGTTTCCGGTGGCGGACCTGGACGACATCCTCCCCGGCATGCTGGAGGGTCGCGAACGCATCTACTTCGGCATGGGTGATCACCCGGAGTTCGAGAACCGTCTGCTCGGCTGGATCAAGGGTATCCGCGCCCGGGAATCGGGCGGGGCGAGACCCCCGGGTGAGCTCTTCGCACTCAAGCACCTGCTCCACGAGCAGCGGCTGATCAAGACCGCCGCGGAGCTGCGCGTCATGCGTGAGGCCGCCGAGATCACCTGCCACGGCCACATCCGGGCCATGCAGGTGTGCCGGCCCGGCATGACCGAGACCCAGCTCGAAGCGGAGCTCGTCTACGAGTTCATGCGCCGGGGCGCGCGGACCACCGCCTACTCCAGCATCGTCGGCGGCGGCGCCAACGCCTGCGTGCTCCACTACGTGGACAACGGCGCGGCCCTGAAGAAGCACGATCTGGTGCTGATCGACGCGGGTGCGGAGTATCAGCTCTATGCCGCGGATGTCACCCGGACCTTCCCGGTGAGCGGCACCTTCGGGCGCCACCAGCAGGCGCTCTACGAGGTGGTGCTGGCCGCGAACGAGGCGGCCATCGAGGTCTGCCGGCCGGGGTCGCTGTTCGCCGATCCGCACCAGGCCGCCGTGCGGGTCCTGGTGCAGGGGCTGGTGGATCTGAAGCTACTGGATGGCGGGGTCGACGAGCTCATCGAGACCGAGGCCTACCGGACACTGTGTCCCCACAACTCGTCGCACTGGCTCGGCATGGACGTGCACGACGTCGGCGACTACCGGGTGGATGGCACCTACCGACCGCTGGAGCCGGGCATGGTGCTCACCATCGAGCCGGGCATCTACATTCCCGATCGTCCGGAGACGGCCCACCTCCCGGCCCGATTCCGCGGCATGGGCATCCGCGTGGAGGACGACGTGCTGATCACCGGGGAAGGGCCGGAGGTGCTCACCGCCGCCGCACCCAAGTCCGTGGCAGACATCCACGCCACCATGGCCGGGGCCGCATGACGGCGATCCGCGATGTGCTCGTGGTCGGTGGCGGCCTGGTCGGCGCGTCGGCGGCGCTCGGCATTGCGGCCAGCGGCCGCAGCGTCACACTGGTTGACCGGACGCGGCCGGAAGAGAGCGCCGGGCGCTTCGGCATGGACATCCGCAACATCGCCTGCTCGCCCGCATCCCGTTCCTTTCTCGAGTCGCTCGGCGTCTGGTCGGAGCTCGTCGGCGCACCTTACGTGCGCATGTCTGTGTGGGAAGAGCGGGGCACGGCGGAGCTCACCTTCGACGCCGCCGAGGTGGGTCGGGCGGAGCTCGGCTGGATCCTCGAGAACGGACCCACCGTGGCCGCCCTCTGGCGACGACTCGACGCGGCGCCGGAGGTGGAGGTGGTGGTCGGCGCGATCGACGCCGTGCAGGCGTGCGCGGGCAGTGCTCGGGTCCGGGTCGATGGACGCATGCTCGAAGGCCGCCTGCTCGTCGGGGTGGACGGCGCGCGGTCCGCGGTCCGCGAGCAGCTCGGCGTCGGCGTGCAGACCCTGGCTACCGGCCAGCGGGCACTGGCGACCATCGTCCGCACGGAGGCGGGACATCAGGGGGTCGCCTATCAGCGGTTTCTGCTGGACGGGCCGCTCGCCCTGCTGCCGAGCCGGGTACCGGACCTGTCGTCCGTGGTGTGGTCACAGAGCCCCGAATCTGCCGGGCGCAGACAGGCTCTGGACGAAGCCGCTTTCTGCGCGGAGCTCACGGCGGCCACCGAGAGCCGGCTCGGTCGGGTGCTGGCGTGCGATGCGCGGCTGAGCTTTCCGCTCGCCCAGCACGTGGTGGCGGATTTCAGCCCGTTGCCGCGGGTGCTGCTCATCGGCGATGCGGCGCGGGTTCTGCACCCGCTGGCGGGGCTCGGCGCCAACGTCGGCTTCGAGGACGCCCGGGACGTGCTGTCTGTCCTCGATCGCCTGCCGCGCGGTGCGGATCCGGGCACGCCGGGCATCTGGCGGCCGTTCGCGCGCCGGCGCGCCATTCGCGCCCGGATGATGGTGGCCGCCATGAGCGCGTTCCGGCAGGGCTACGCCGGCGCCGGCCCGCTCGAGACCTGGGCCCGCAACCGGGCTGTCGGCTGGGTGGATCACACGCCGCTGGTGAAGCAGCAGATCATTCGCGAGGCGCTCGGGCTGGGGCCCCTGGCGACCGGATTATGACGACGGCGCTCTGACAAACTTACGGACATAACACTGATGAGCAGAGAAACCGCTTTACATGCCATCCACGTCGCCGCGGGCGCGCGCATGGTGGACTTCGCCGGCTGGGACATGCCGCTGAACTACGGCTCCCAGATCGAGGAGCACAACGCCGTGCGAACGTCCGCCGGCATGTTCGACGTTTCCCACATGACGGTCGTCGATCTGCCGGACGACTCCTCGCGTGCCTTCCTCCGCCGGCTGGTGTCCAACGACGTGGACAGGCTCACGGCGCCGGGTAAGGCGCTCTACGGTGTGCTGCTCAACTCCGAAGGCGGGGTGGTGGACGACCTCATCGTCTACCGCCGCACGACGGGCTACCGGGTGGTGGTCAATGCGGGCACGAGGGAAAAGGTGCTGGACTGGTTTGCCGGCAACAATGAAGAGGGCACCACGCTCTCGGAGCGGGACCTGGCGATGATCGCGGTGCAGGGACCCGACGCGGTGAGCCGTTTCGAAGCGGTCACCGGCCTCGAGGGGGTGTCGGCGCTCGAGCCGTTCAGCATGCTGGAAACCGGCGGGATGATGATCGCCCGCACCGGCTACACGGGTGAGGACGGGGTCGAGGTGATCCTGCCGGGCACCGAGGCGGTGAGTCTCTGGACGTCCCTCGCCGCTCTTGGGGTCAGGCCCGCGGGCCTCGCGGCCCGCGATACGCTCAGGCTCGAAGCGGGTCTGAACCTCTACGGCCAGGACATGGACGACACCACCTCGCCACTGGTCTCCAACCTGGGCTGGACCATCGACTGGGAGCCCCGGGACTTCATCGGCCGGGCGGCGGTGGAGGCACAACGGGAAAAGGGCGTCACCGAGAAGCTCACCGGGCTGGTGATGGAGGGTCGTGGCGTGCTCCGTCACGGTCAGACGGTGATCACCGCCGAGGGTCGCGGCATCATCACCAGCGGCGTCTTCTCGCCGACGCTGGGTCATGCGGTCGCGCTGGCGCGTCTGCCCAGGGCGGCGAAGGGTGCTGCCGAGGTGGAGATCCGGGGCAGGAACCATCCGGTGAAGATCGTCCGCCCGCCGTTCGTCCGCCACGGCAGGCGGGTCTATCGGGATCCCGGCTGACGCCCGTTTTGATGCCGGAAGGAGGAAAGCGGTTACAATGCCGCCGGGGCTGACCGACGGCAGCTGAGACCGACAACGACTCTGACCGAGAACCCGGACCGATAATAAGTTAGACCGATAACAGCGGCAGGCGCAGGACACGATGAGCGAGTTTCCGACAGATCTGAAGTACGCCAAGAGCCACGAGTGGGCACGGCTGGAGGAGGACGGTCTGGTGACCGTCGGCATCAGCGATCATGCTCAGCAGGCTCTGGGTGACGTGGTGTACGTGGAGCACCCTGAGGTGGGGCAGACGGTGAGCGCCGGTGCCGAAGCCGGCGTGGTGGAATCGGTGAAGGCCGCGTCAGACATCTACGCACCGGTCTCCGGCACCATCGTCGAGGTGAACGAGGTGCTCGAGGACGCGCCGGAGACGGTTAATCAGGATCCCTACGGCGACGGCTGGTTCTTCAGGATCGAGCCGGACGACGTCACCGAGCTCGAGGATCTTCTGGATGCGGAAGCGTACGGCGAGCTCTGCGAGGAAGACGAGCACTGACCGAGCTCCGGACGGACTCCCGCCGTTCGGACAACCCCACTGAATCTGTTCGGGCGCGGCGCGCCCGGCCGAGCATACGGAGCTGATGACCATGCCCTTCATCCCCCACACGGCGGAAGAAGTCGACAGCATGTTGGCCGCCATCGGTGCGGCCAGCATCGAAGATCTCTTCGACGAAATCCCGGGCGCGCTGCGGGCCGGCACCCTCAAGCGGGTACCGGACGGGGTGAGCGAGATGGAGATGCTCCGGGAGATGGAGCGGCGTGCGAAGCAGGACCTCCTCGACCTCTGCTTCCTGGGGGCCGGCTGCTACGACCACCACATTCCCGCGGCGGTGTGGGATCTCACCGCCCGCGGAGAGTTCATGACCGCCTACACCCCCTACCAGGCCGAAGCCAGCCAGGGGACGCTGCAACTCATCTACGAATACCAGTCCATGATGGCGGCGCTCACCGGTCTCGACGTGTCCAACGCCTCGGTCTACGACGGCGCGTCGGGTCTCGCCGAGGCGATCCTCATGGCCGTGCGCGCCAACCGCAAGGCGAAAAGCCGCACCGTGCTGGTGCCGGAGACCGTGCACCCCCATTACCGCGCCGCTGCGGCCAGTATCGTCGCCCATCAGCACGTGACGCTCGAGATCCTGCCCATGGCGGCGGACGGTACCGTGGATCCCGCCGCCCTGGAATCGGCGGGCGACGCCGCCGCGCTCGTGGTCCAGCAGCCCAACTTCTTCGGAAGTCTCGAGGATGTGGACGCGCTCACCGACTGGGCCCATGCCCGCGAGGCGATACTGATTGCCGTCACCAACCCCATGAGCCTGGCGCTCCTGAAGGCCCCGGGTGACTGGGGCAGCCGCGGTGCGGACATCGCCTGCGGCGACGGTCAGCCCTTCGGCATCCCCATGGCATCCGGCGGGCCGTCCTTCGGCTTCATGTGTGCCCGCGAGGCGCTGGTCCGGCAGATGCCGGGGCGCATCATCGGCCGCACCGAGGATCTCGATGGCCGTACCGGCTTCGCGCTGACGCTGCAGGCCCGCGAGCAGCACATCCGCCGCGGCAAGGCCACGTCGAACATCTGCACGAACCAGGGGCTGCTGGTCACGGCCGGGACCATCTACCTCGCGCTGCAGGGGCCCGAGGGATTGCGCCGGGTGGCGAGCGCCTGCCATGCGAACACCGCCCGGCTCACGGAAGCGCTCACCACCCTCCCCGGCGTGGAAGTGCGCCTGCCCGGCCCCTTCTTCCACGAGCGTGCGATCCGGCTGCCGGAGCCCGCGGCGGCGGTGGTGGACGGGCTGCTCGATCGCGGCATTCTCGGCGGGCTCGATCTCGGCCGCTATTTCCCGGACATGGCGGACACGCTGCTCGTGTGCGCAACGGAGAAACGCACGGAGGCGGACATCGAGCGATTCCGCGAGGCGCTCTCGGAGGTGCTGGCATGAACGATCCGCGACGCTCGCCCCACGGCCCCGCACCCATTCGCACCATCTTCGACCTGTCCAGGTCCGGCCGGACAGCCGCGGCGCAGCTCGCACCGGAGGCGCCCGCCGCGGAAGACATACCGGCGAGCTTCTTGAGATCGGCGCCGCCGGCCCTGCCGGAGGTCTCCGAGCTGCAGGTGGTCCGCCACTACACCAACCTGTCGCGCAAGAACTTCTCCATCGACACCCAGTTCTACCCGCTCGGCTCCTGCACCATGAAGTACAACCCGCGCGGTGCGCACAAGGCGGCGAGCCTGCCCGGCTTTCTCGGCCGCCACCCGCTGGCGCCGGAGCGCGCCAGCCAGGGGTTCCTCTCCTGCCTGTACGACCTGCAGGAGATCCTCGCCGACGTGACCGGCATGAAGGCGGTGTCGCTCACGCCCATGGCCGGCGCTCAGGGCGAGTTCGCAGGGGTGGCCATGATCCGCGCCTATCACGACGCCCGCGGGGACACCGCGCGCACGGAGATCATCGTGCCGAACGCGGCCCACGGCACCAATCCGGCCACCGCCGTGATGTGCGGCTACAAGGTCACCGAGGTGCCGGTGGACGACAGCGGCGACGTGGACGTGGAAGCGCTGAGGGCGGTGGTGGGACCGCAGACGGCGGGCCTGATGATGACCAACCCGTCAACCTGCGGCGTCTTCGAGCGTCAGATCGAGACCATCGCCGGCATCGTGCACGACGCCGGTGGGCTGCTTTATTACGACGGCGCCAACCTGAATGCCATTCTCGGCAAGGTGAAGCCCGGTGACATGGGCTTCGACGTGCTGCACATGAACCTGCACAAGACGTTCGCCACGCCCCACGGCGGTGGCGGCCCCGGCGCGGGCCCGGTCGGCGTCAGCCAGCGCCTGGCGCCGCACCTGCCGCTGCCCACCGTCGGCCGGTCGGATGACGGCGGCTACCGCTGGCTCACCGAGGCGGATCTGCCGCAGAGTATCGGCCGTCTCTCCGGCTTCATGGGCAATGCCGGCATCCTCGTCCGGGCCCTGGCCTATGCGTGGCTGCTCGGCAGGCAGGGCATGCACCGTGTCGGTGAGTACGCCACGCTGAACGCCAACTACCTGGCCAGGCGTCTGGAGGCGGCAGGTTTCGAGCTGGCCTATCCGGAGCGGCGCGCCACCCACGAGTTCATCCTCACCTTCAGGACCCAGGCGAAGACGCTGCACGTGAGCGCCATGGACTTCGCGAAGCGGCTCCTGGACTACGGTATCCACTCGCCCACCACCTACTTCCCGCTGCTCGTGCCCGAGTGCTTCCTGGTGGAGCCGACGGAGACGGAGACGAAAGAAGAGCTGGACGCCTTCGTGGAGGCGCTTGTCAGCATCCAGCAGGAAGCGGAAACGGACGCGGCGCTGGTCACCAGCGCGCCCCACACCCTGCCCGTTCGCCGGCTCGATGACGTGAAGGCGGCACGGGAACTGGATCTGGTCTGGCGGCCACCGGCGGCCTGACCAGATTTCAGGTCAACGCCGCCTTGAACGCGTCGAGGTCCGTGATCGGCGCGTCGCAGGCGAGGCCCACGCAGCGGTAGGCCACCACCGAGGCGCGCAGCTCCGTGCTCACCAGCTTCGGCAGGTAGGCCGGCAGACGGCCGGTGGTGTCCCAGGGAATCGCATAGACCGCCCGGGCCGGACGGTAGCCGGCGCGGGCGGCGGCGAGCCAGGGTGAGAGCTCTTCCCGGGGGCCGCGCAGGATGATCTGCTCCGGATGGGCGGTGGACAGTGCCAGCGCCGAGAGCAGGGTGCAGTGGCCGGCGGGGTAGCGGCGCATCTGCGCGCTCGCCCAGTCCAGCGTTTCCCAGGCCACATCCAGGTAGCGCGGCTCGCCGAACAGGTGCCCGAGGCGCAGCAGGGCCGCCGCCATGGCGCCGTTGCCCGGCGGCTGGGCGTCGTCCAGGGTGGGCTTGGGCCGGTAGATGAGCGCCTCCTGATCATGGGCGGTGAAATAGAAGCCGCCCCGGTCGTCGTCGTGGAAGCGGCGGAGCGCGGTCTCGACCAGCGTCAGCAGAAACTCGGCATCGCTCTCCCGCCAGCCCGCGGCGAGCAGGGCCAGCAGGCCGTTCATCAGGTTGGCGTAGTCGTCGAGATAACCCGCGTAGCGGGCTTCGCCCCGCGACCAGGTGGCCATCAGGCGTTCACCGTCCCAGAGGTTGGCCTTGAGGAAGTCGGCACACTGCCTGGCCGCGTCGATCCAGTCGGGGCGGTCGAGCCGCAACCCTGCCCGCGCCAGGCCCTCGATGGCGAGCCCGTTCCAGCCGGTGAGGACCTTGTCGTCGAGCCCCGGCCGCGGCCGGGTCGAGCGCTCGGCGAGCAGCTTCGCCCGCCCGGAGGCGAGCGCCGCATCCGCGACCGCTCGATCCAGCGACAGTCGCGAGACCACGGCGCGCCAGGCATCATGGCGGTGAAGATTCCATTTCCCCTCGAAGTTCGCGGGCTTGTCCAGGCCGTACAGCGTTTCCAGCACGAGATACTCGGTCTCGTCGGTGAGCTTCTTCACCTGATCGCGGCGCCAGACGTAGTAGCGGCCCTCCTCGCCTTCCGAATCGGCATCGAGCGCCGCGTAGAAGCCGCCGCCGGGCTCGCGCATCTCGCGGATCATCCAGTCGGCGGTCTCGGTGACGACCGCCTCGAAGAGCTCGTCCGGGCTGATGGCCAGGGCGTCGGCATAGAGCGCGAGCAGCTGGGCGTTGTCGTAGAGCATCTTCTCGAAGTGGGGAATCATCCACCGCCGGTCGGTGGCGTAGCGGAAGAAGCCGCCCCCCAGGTGGTCGTAGATGCCGCCCCGGGCCATCCGGGTCAGCGTCGTCATTACCCGATCCAGGGTTTCCCGCCTGTCCTGTGCGTCGGGGTTCAGCCCCCAGTGCTGAAGCTCGCGGGAGAGCGTGCCCGGCATGGGGAATTTTGGTGCGGTGCCGAACCCGCCGTCCCTGGGATCGTACTGGCTGGCGAGCACGTCGTGGGCCGCGCGGATCAGCGCCGGCGCGTCCGCCTCGAGCCCGCCGCCCACCGGCTCGGCGGATGCATCAGGGCCCTCGTTCAGCCGCTCCAGAACCTCCGTGATGCGCTCACCCTGCGCCGTCAGCTCTTCGCGTTTGGCGGCGAAGGTCTCGGCGATGCGCAGCAGCAGATCCTTGAAACCGGGGAGCTGGTAGCGGGGGGTTTTCGGGAAGTAGGTGCCGGCGAAGAACGGCAGCAGGGTCTCCGGATCCAGGAAGGCCGTCAGCGGCCAGCCGCCGCCCTGCTGGGTGAGCAGCTGGTGGCCGAGCTGGTAGACCTTGTCCAGGTCCGGCCGCTCTTCCCGATCCACCTTGATGCAGACGAAGTGCGCGTTCATCACCGCCGCGGTGGCCGGATCCTCGAAGGATTCGTGCGCCATCACGTGGCACCAGTGGCAGGAGGAGTAGCCGATGGAGAGCAGAATGGGCCGGCCGCTTGCGCGTGCCGCCGCCAGGGCCTCCTCGTCCCAGGGCTGCCATGCCACGGGGTTTTCCGCATGCTGTCGGAGGTACGGACTGGTTTCGGCACCCAGTCGATTGTCCATGTGCCTGCCTGTTGACCTGCCCTGAGGCGTCTGTTGGTAATCTCCCGAACTTTAGGGTTCAATCCGCCGAAGGACAATCGAGGAAGGCGATCGGTGCGATCGGTTGGGCAGCAGCGGCGTGCGGGTCGGGGTCGGTAGGGATCATGGTCGATTCCGACGGATTCCGGCCGAACGTGGGCATCGTGCTCAGCAACGACCGGGGCCAGGTGCTCTGGGCTCGGCGCGTCGGCGGCCAGGATGCCTGGCAGTTTCCCCAGGGCGGCATCAAGCAGCGCGAGTCCGTGGAGGACGCTCTCTATCGGGAGCTCTTCGAAGAGGTGGGCCTGGAGTCGGGCAGCGTCGAGATCCTCGGCCGCACCAGCGGCTGGCTGCGCTACCGCCTGCCCCGGCGCATGCGCCGGCACAACTCGTCTCCCGGCTTCGTGGGCCAGAAGCAGAAGTGGTTCCTGCTGCGCATGCTGCACGAGGACGATCTGGTCCGCGTGGATCATTCCGACGTGCCGGAATTCGACCACTGGCGCTGGGTCAGCTACTGGTATCCCTTAGGTCAGGTGGTGGACTTCAAGCGGGAGGTCTACCGGCGGGCGCTCAAGGAGCTGGCCCCCTACGTTCAGCTATCCGGCGAGCTCAGTGATCGGCGCGAATGCTGAGCGTCCTCAGAAGCATCGTTCAGGATGTGGCGGGGGCGGGCTCGTTCCGTGAGCAGCTCGACCTCCTCGTCCACGACGTCCGGGTAGCCCTCGGCACCGAGGTCTGCTCCATCTACCTGATGAACGGCAGCGAGGAGAAGCTCCTCCTCGCGGCCAACGAGGGTTTCAAGGCGGAGGCAGTGGGCAGCGTGATGCTGTCCCTGGACCAGGGGCTCGTCGGCCTGGTCGCCCAGCGGGCCGAGCCGATCAACCTCAACAACGCCGGCATGCACCCGCGCTTCCACCTGATCCCGGAAATCGGCGAGGAAGCCTTTCACGCGTTTCTCGGCGTCCCGGTGATCGACCATCGGCGCGTCCTCGGCGTGCTGGTGGTGCAGCAGCGGGAGCGGCGCAAGTTCGACGAGAGCGAGGAGGCCTTCCTCGTCACCCTGTCGGCGCAGCTCGCCGGCATCATCGCCCACGCGGAAGCCACCGGCGACATGGCCTCTCTGCTGGCCGACTCGGGCGAGTCGGCGCTGGAGCGGGCCGACGCCATCTTCCGCGGGGTGGGCGGCACGCCGGGCATCGGCTCCGGCACCGCCGTGCTCATCCATCCGCCGGCGAGCCTCGAGGCGGTGTCGGATCGGGTCACGGACGACGTGTCCACGGAGCTCATGGTGCTGGACCGGGCCATCGAGTCGGTCCGCGAGGACATCCGGCGGATCAGCGACCAGTTCTCCACCAGTCTGCCACGGGAAGAGCTGGCGCTGTTCGACGTCTATCTGCACATGCTCGACGACAACGCCCTGGCAGGAGACATCCGCGATCGGGTGCGGAAGGGCTCCTGGGCCCAGGGGGCACTCAAACAGGTGATCCACGAGCACGTCCGCCGGTTCGAGGCCATGGAGGATGCGTATCTCCGCGAGCGCGGCGCGGACGTGAAGGACCTGGGGCTCAGGGTGCTCGGATACCTCCAGGACATCCGCGCCAAGAAGACCTATTTTCCGGACGCCACCATCCTCGTCGGGGAGGAGGTGACGCCCGGCATGCTGGCGGAGGTACCCGCCGGAAAGCTCAAGGGCATCGTCTCGATCCGCGGCTCGGTGAACTCCCACCTCGCCATTCTCGCCCAGTCCCTGGACATTCCGGCGGTGATGGGCGCCATCGACTTTCCGGCGGCCAACGTGGAAGGGATCCCGCTGATCGTCGACGGGTTCTATGGCGAGGTCATCTGCAACCCGTCCGCAGTCACCATCGAGCACTACGAGACGCTCATGGCCGGGGAGCGGGCGCTCGCCGAGGAGCTCGACCAGCTCAAGGACTACAAGGGGGTCACCCTGGACGGCTGGCGGGTGGGGCTGTGGGTGAACATCGGCCTCACCGGCGTGGGCCGATCCCTCGATCGCGGCGCGGAGGGGATCGGGCTGTTCCGCACGGAGATTCCGTTCATGACCAAGGAGCGGTTTCCGTCGGAGGAGGAGCAGCGGGCCATCTACCGCGAACACATGGTCGCCTTCGAGCCGAAGCCCGTGACCATGCGCACGCTGGACGTGGGCGGTGACAAGGCGCTGTCCTACTTCCCCATCTCCGAGGAGAACCCGTTCCTCGGCTGGCGCGGCATCCGCGTGACCCTCGACCATCCCGAGATCTTCATGGTACAGGCCAGGGCCATGCTCAAGGCCAACGCGGGGCTGAAGGGCGATCTCAGGATCATGCTGCCCATGATCACCTCCATCAGCGAGGTGGAAGAGGCCATGGCGCTGGTGGAGCGGGCCTACCAGGAGGTGCTCGAGGAAGGGGTGGACGTGAAGCAGCCCCAGATCGGCGTCATGGTGGAGGTCCCTGCGGCGGTTTATCAGGCGAAGCGGCTGGCCGGGATGGTGGATTTCATCGCCGTGGGTTCCAACGACCTCACCCAGTACATGCTGGCGGTGGACAGAAACAATCCCCGGGTCGCCGATCTCTATCACGAGACTCACCCGGCGGTGCTGACGGCGCTCCGGGATGTGGCCAAGGCCGCGCTCGCCGAGAACACCTATCTCGGTATCTGCGGCGAGCTCGCCGGCAACCCGGTGGGTGCGGTGCTGCTCATGGCCATGGGTTACCAGGTGCTGTCGATGAACGAGACCAGCCTGCCGAAGGTGAAGTGGGTGATCCGCAACGTCAAACGCTCGGATGCCCGGCGCATGCTGGCCCGGGTGCTGCGCATGGACACGCACGAGGAGGTCCAGGCCTTCATGCACCAGCAGCTCATCCGGGCGGGTCTCGGCCGCGTGCTGCCAAGCCACCACTGAAAGAGGCTCGGGTAAGCGGCAGCACGCGTGCTGCCAAGCCACCACTGACGATTCAGGCGCCCGGCAGCGCCAGCGGTATCGTCACGTCCGTCAACCCCGCAGGTTCTCCACCAGGCAGGTAGAGCTGCTCCGCGAAGCGGATGCACTGCTCCCGGGCATCGAAGATCACGGCGGTGCTCGCCCGGGTGCCGTATTCCTCGCCGCGGATGAAGCAGGGCGCCACCCGCCGCTCGAGCTCGATGGGCCGGCCGCGGCGCGGCAGCACGTGGTCCGGCGGCTGGGTGTCGTCGGCGAGCAGCCGGATGAGCGCGGTGGTGGTGGTGTCGGCCCCGAGTGCCGCAAGTGAGCGCGTGCCCGACACCACCTTCGGCCAGGTCGCGCCGAGCTCCGCGTTGGCGAGCCCGTAGGTACCGGGTTCCAGATCTTCCGTATAGCCCCGGTTCGACGTGTAGGCCAGCTTGTTACCGTCGTAGACGAGCAGGTTGAAGCCCTTGTAGTCGGGGCCGTGAATACCGTGTACGAACGCGTGGGCGCCCTCGCTGTCCTTGAGAAAACGTTCCACCAGCACGCCGCGGGAAGCGGGTGCCTGCTCGCCGGGCGACTCCTCGGCGAAGTTGGTCACCGTGGCGAACCGCCCGGTGGTGGTCACGCCGAGCCAGCCGCCGCCCGCGGAGAGATCCCGGCCGGCGAAGACGTGGGCCGCATCCTCCCAGTGATGTGCGCTCCTCGCGGGTCGCGCGTAGAATTCGTCCCGGTTCGCGGCGACGATCAGAGGACGGTCGGTGCCGGGCTGATAAGAAAACAGAACGAGACACATCAGGCCATCATGCACTATCCGTACATCGATCCCATCATTTTCTCCGTGGGACCGCTCGCCGTGCGCTGGTACGGACTCGCCTACCTCGCGGCCTTCGCGCTGTGCTGGTGGCTCGGCAACGTCCGGGCCAGGAAGCCCGGCAGCGGCTGGGACGCCCAGGCGGTCTCCGACGTGGTCTTCTACGGCGCCGTCGGCGCGGTGCTGGGCGGGCGTCTGGGTTACGTCTTCTTCTACGGGTTCGATCAGTTCCTGAAGGACCCGCTGTGGCTGGTGCGGATCTGGGACGGCGGTATGTCCTTTCACGGCGGCCTGCTCGGGGCGCTCCTGGCACTGTGGTGGTTCGGCCGGCGCACGGATCGCACCTTCTTCCAGGTCAGCGACTTCGTCGCCCCCCTCGTGCCGCTGGGTCTGGGATTCGGGCGGCTCGGCAATTTCGCCAATACGGAGCTGCCCGGACGGGCCACGGACTCCGCCTTCGGCCTGATCTACCCCTGCTCGGCGGACGCCATCCGGGCCATCAACCCGTTCTGCACCGGCGAGTGGGAGTCGTTCGCCCGGCACCCCTCACCTCTGTATCAGGCGTTCACCGAGGGGCTGGTGCTGTTCGCGCTGGTCTGGTGGGTCGCAAGCCGTCCCCGGCCGACCGGGCTGGTGTCCGGCGTGTTTCTGATCGGTTACGGCTGCCTGCGCTTCCTGACGGAATTCTTCCGCCAGCCGGACAACCATCTGGGTTTCATCGCCTTCGAGTGGATGACCATGGGCCAGGTTCTGTCGCTGCCCATGATCATCGTTGGTATCCTCTTCGTCTTTCTCGCCGTGAGCCGGCAAGCGCAGAAATGAAGCAATATCTCGACCTCCTCCGCCACGTCCGCGACCACGGCGTCTACCGGGAGGACCGGACGGGCACCGGCACCTACAGCGTGTTCGGTCACCAGATGCGGTTCGATCTCGCCGCGGGCTTTCCGCTGGTGACCACCAAGCGGGTCGCCATGCGGCTGGTGATCCACGAGCTGCTCTGGTTTCTCATGGGCAGCACCAACATCCGCTACCTGCTCGACCACGACGTGCACATCTGGGACGAGTGGGCGGACGCGGACGGCAATCTGGGTCCGGTCTACGGCTCCCAGTGGCGGTCCTGGCCGACGCCGGAAGGTGGCTCCATCGACCAGATCGCCGCGGTGGTGAAGAGCATCAGGAGCAATCCGAGCTCGCGCCGGCACATCGTCAGTGCCTGGAACGTGGCCGAGGTGGACACCATGGCCCTGCCGCCCTGTCACACCCTGTTCCAGTTCTACGTGGCCGAGGGCAGGCTCTCCTGCCAGCTCTATCAGCGCAGCGCCGACCTGTTCCTCGGAGTGCCGTTCAACATCGCTTCCTACGCCCTGCTCACCATGATGATGGCCCAGGTGTGCGATCTCGAGCCGGGAGATTTCGTCCACACCTTCGGCGACGCCCACCTCTATGCGAATCACGTCGACCAGGCGGACCTGCAGCTCTCCCGCGAGCCGCGACCGCTGCCGGCCATGGCGCTCAATCCGGCGGTGAAGGACATCTTCGGCTTCACCATCAACGACTTCGTGCTCACCGGCTACCAGCCGCACGGGACCATCAAGGCGCCCATCGCGGTCTGAACGGCGATTCGCGCGAACCATGGAAATCTCGCTCATCTGGGCCATGGCGGAGAACGGTGTCATCGGCCGCGACCATGGTCTGCCGTGGCACCTGCCGAAGGACCTGAAGTTCTTCATGACCACCACCAAGGGCAAGCCGGTGATCATGGGGCGCCGGACGTTCGAAACCCTGAAGGCGCCGCTGCCGGGGCGGACCAACATCGTCATGACCCGCGATGCGGACTACCGCAGAAAGGGCGTCACGGTGGTGGGGAACTTCGCCGAAGCGCTCAGGGTCGCCAGAGCCTGCTGCGAGGCGGACGGGGTGGACGAGATCATGGTGGCGGGCGGCGCGGACGTTTACCGCCTCGGACTGGCGGTCGCCACGCGGCTCTACGTCACGCGCGTGCATGCCGAGGTCGAGGGGGATACCCGCTTTCCCGACGTGGACTGGTCGCGATTCGAGGTGGAGCGCACCGAGTCCCACCCTGCCGACGAGCGCCACAGCCATCCCTTCAGCATCAGCGTCTACCGGCGTATCCGCTGACCTGCGTCCAGGCGGATCGGCGCCCATACCAACCTCCGCACCGGACCTGTCGGGGTCAGCGCTGCGTTTGCGCCAGGAGCTGCGCGATCCGGCTGCCGTCACAAGCGAGCTCACGCCACCCGGCCCAGGGCACGTCGCCGGGGTCGATGAGCGCGATGCGCTCGACCAGGCTGGCGGCCTGCGTGTCGTAGAGGAGCAGCTCAGCCACGCGGTCACTGGCGAGGCTGACGTGGCGCACCTCCTCGCGCGCCCGGCCGAGGTCGCAGCTGCCGCGGTTCAGGTCGCGGGTGAGCAGCGCGATGGCGGCGCCTTCCGGTGCGCGGACCCGGAAGAGCCTGAGGCTGCCCGACCAGTCGAGCATCTCCAGCAGGTAGGCGCGGCCACAGGTGCGGCAGGCGATGAGAGATTCCGTGGGTCCCAGGTGGTCGTCGATGACGAGCTCCGTCTCCCAGGGACAGGGTCCCGGGCGGATGTGCGGGCAGAGACCCGGAGCGCTTGTCTGCTCGTGGCTGGAACTCTCCTTCATGACGTCGTTCGTTGACCTGGATGTCGGGCTTCCCTAGCTTAGTCGATTCGCGCGAGTCGGGAGTCAGCAGATGCAGCAGTCAGGGTACTTGGCGGGGATTGGATGGCTGATGGCCGTGCTCGCCGGCTGTGCCACAGAGCCGCCGAGGCCCGGCGACGGAATCATCGCCGAAGCCTGCCGCACCGGCGCCCTGATCCTGCGCGACGTGCCGGACGTGCCGGATGCGATCATCGAACGTCTGCAGACCTATCAGAACACCCGCACGGCGAACGTGCTGGGCTGGCAGGGCGACGGGCTGCTCGTCACCACCCGCTTCGGCCAGACCAATCAGCTGCATCGTCTCAGCCGACCCATGGGCGCACGGCAGCAGCTGACGTTCTTCGACGAACCGGTCAATCAGGCCTGGGTCTCCGCCGCCAATGACGACGGCTTCATCTACGCCCGCGACGTCGGTGGCTCCGAGTTCTACCAGCTGTTCTGGTACGACCGACACAGCTTCGAGCACCGGTTGCTGACGGACGGCCGCTCCCGCTATGGCGAGGTGGTGTGGGCCAATGGCGGCGACCGGTTCGCCTACTACACCACGGAGCGCAACGGCCGCACCTCGGACATTCACGTCCAGGACCTGAACGGCGACGTCTCCGTGGTGCTCGCCGCCGACGAGGGCACCTGGGTGCCGCTGGACTTCGCGCCAGCCGACGACCGCCTCCTCGTCAGCCGCTATGTGTCCATCAACGAGTCCCGGCTCTATGAGATCGATCTGGCCACGGGTCGCCGCCGCGCGCTGCTCGACGACTCGCTCAAGGTGGCGATCGGCGAGGCCAGGTACGACGGCGATGGCACGGGTGTCTACTTCACCTCCGATGTGGGTGCACAGTTCATGCGCCTGCACAGGTTGGACCTGCAAAGCGGCGAGATGCAGGTGCTGACCTCGGACGTGCCGTGGGACGTGGAGACGTTCGCCCTGTCCGAGGACGGCACGCTGCTCGCGCTGTCGATCAACGAGGGCGGCATCTCCCGTCTGGTGGTCCGCCGCCTGCCGGGCAACCGGCCACTGGCGCTGCCCGAGCTGCCCGCCGGCGTGATCACCGCGATGTTCTTCTCACCGGCCGGAGATCGGTTGGCGGTGTCGGTCTCCACCCCCACAGCACCCACCGACATCTGGACGCTGTCGCTCAGCGAGCGGACGCTGTCGCGCTGGACGCGGAGCGAGGTGGGCGGGCTCGACCCGGACCGGTTCGTGGCCCCGGCACTGGTCGAGTATCCCACCTTCGACGAGGCGGACGGAGAGCAGCGCCGGATCCCGGCGTTCGTCTACACCCCTCAGGGACCGGGACCGCATCCGGTGCTGATCCTCATTCACGGTGGGCCTGAAGGACAGTACCGGCCCTACTTCTCCTCGACGATCCAGTACCTCACCGTTGAGCTGGGGCTGGCAGTGGTGGCGCCCAACGTGCGCGGTTCGGCGGGGTACGGCAAGTCCTACCTGAAGCTCGATAACGGCTATCTTCGGGAGGACTCCGTCAGGGACATCGGCGCGCTGCTCGACTGGATCGCCACGAGGGACGACCTGGATCCTTCCCGGGTCGTGGTGATGGGTGCCTCCTACGGGGGTTACATGGTGCTCGCTTCCCTGGTCCATTACTCCGATCGGCTCGCGGCCGGCATCGAGTCCGTGGGCATCAGCAACTTCGTCTCGTTTCTCGAGAACACGCAGCCCTACCGGCAGGACCTCCGCCGCGAGGAGTACGGGGACGAGCGTGATCCGGCCATGCGCGCGCACCTGGAAGCCATCTCGCCACTCAATCAGGTCGAGGCGATCCGACGGCCGCTCATGATCTCGCAGGGTGCCAACGATCCGCGCGTACCAGCGAGCGAGAGCGAACAGATCTATCGGGCGCTGAAGAGCGCGGACGTTCCGGTCTGGTACGTGCTCGCCGCGGACGAAGGCCATGGCTTCCGGAAGAAGGCGAACAGAGACGCGAACTCCGCGATCATGACCGTGTTTCTGGAACGCTACGTGCTGGGCAATGGCGCCCCGAGGTCAGGCAATGAGTGAGGGTGTGGCAATGGTGAAACCGCCGCCGATCGACAGTCGGGACGGAGGCGTTGGCATTCTTGTCAATCCCATGTCCGGCCGCGACGTGCGGCGTCTGGCCGCGCATGCCTCCAACATGACCCACGAGGCCAAACGCGACATCGTCGCCCGGATCGCCGCCGGCGCGGACGCCTGCGGCGCCGAGGTCGTGCACGTGGCCAGGGAGCCATTCCGGATCGCGCTCGCGGCGGTGGAGCACATGCCGCTCTCCGCCCGGGTGAACGTCATCGACAACAAGGTGCAGAACACGGCGGCGGATACGGAACGCACGGTGGCCGAATTTCTGGCTGCCGGATGCCGGGTGATCGTCTCGCTCGGCGGCGACGGCACCAACCGGGCCATCGTCAGGGCACTGGGCCGCGCGGGGAACGATGGCCGCGACGTGCGCCTCATCGCGCTGTCCACCGGTACCAACAACGTCTTTCCCACCATGGCGGAGCCCACCGTCGCCGGCATGGTGGCCGGGCTTGCCGCCCGCGGGCTGCTGGACGACTCGAATGCTCACCGTCGGGCCAAGGTGCTGCACGTGACCGGTCGCCCGGCGAACGACAAGGCTCACCCGCTGCCGGACGTCGGGCTCATCGATGCGGTGATCCTGCGCCGCGATCACGTGGGCAACCTGCTGCCTTTCGATCCGGCGCGCATCGACCGGCTGCTGCTGACACGCGCCGAGCCCGCATCGGTGGGCATGTCGCCCATCGGCGGCCTGGTCGAACCCGTGTCGGCGGAGGATGATGAAGGGCTTCTGGTGGAGATGGCGCCGCCGGGTGAGACCCGGGAAGCAGATCGCGTGTTCGCGGCACCCCTCTCGCCAGGACTCTTCCGCACGGTGGCGGTCAGGAGCGTCACGCGGATCCCGTTCGACGTGACCGTGCCCATGCAGGGACCCGGCGTGCTGGCGCTGGACGGCGACCGCGATCACAAGCTGCTCGAACACCACGCGCTCTCGGTGACGATCCGCCGCGACGGTCCCTGGCTCGTCGACCTCGGCGCCGCCATGCGTTGGGCGGTGGCGCGGGGTATCATGCGCGCAACCTGAGAGTCGGCGGACCGCTGCATGATCATCAAACCCAGAATCCGGGGCTTCATCTGCACCACGGCGCACCCGGCAGGTTGTGCGGCCAGCGTGGCGGAGCAGATCGCCTACGTCGAGAGCCAGCCGCGCATCGAGGGCGCCTTCGGCAACGTGCTGGTGATCGGTGCGTCCGGCGGCTACGGTCTGGCGTCCCGCATCACCGCCGCCTTCGGTGCCGGCTCGGCAACGCTCGGCGTCTCGCTGGAGAAACCGCCGACCGAGTCGAAGACGGCGAGCCAGGGCTGGTACACGAACATCGCCTTCGAGGAGGCGGCCGAAGCCGCCGGGCTCTATGCCCGAACGCTGGACGGCGATGCCTTCTCGGACGCGATGAAGTCGCGGGTGATCGACGTCATCCGGGAAGACATGGGCAGGATCGACCTGCTGGTCTACAGCCTGGCGTCCCCCGTTCGTCCGCACCCGCGCACCGGCGTGCTGCACCGCTCGGCGATCAAGCCCGTGGGTGAGCCGGTGCACATCAAGACGCTCAACGTGGACAAGGGTGTCGTGCACGAGGTGGATCTCGAGCCCGCCACCGAGGAGGAGATCGCCAACACCGTGGCGGTGATGGGCGGCGAGGACTGGGAGTTCTGGATAGACGCGCTCAAGTCTGCGGACGTGCTCGCACCGGGGTTCCGGACCCTGGCGTTCACCTACATCGGCAGCGATCTCACCTGGCCCATCTACTGGGAGGGGACGCTCGGCAAGGCCAAGGAGGATCTGGACCGGGCAGCCGGTGCCATCCGCTCGTCGCTCGCGGCGCTGGACGGCGACGCCCGGGTCGCCACCCTCAAGGCCATCGTCTCCCAGGCGTCGTCCGCGATTCCCGTCGTGCCCCTGTACGCCTCGCTGCTGTTCCGGGTGATGAAGGAAGCGGGCTCCCACGAGAACATCATCCAGCACATCTATCGCCTGTTCGCCACCCAGCTGGCCGACGGTGCCGCCATGAATCTGGACGAGGCCGGGCGCATCCGCGTGGACGACTGGGAGCTCGACGGCAGCATCCAGGACGAGGTGCGGCGGCGCTGGCCGCTGGTCACCACGGAAAACCTCGACGAGCTCGCGGATGTGGAAGGCTTTCGCCGGGACTTCCTGAAGATCTTCGGCTTCGGGATCGAGGGCGTGGACTACGAGGCGGATCAGGACCCGACACTCGGACGTCCCGTCGCCCGGGAAACCTGACCCGCCGGGCGCCCTCTCCCACCCGACAGGGAGCCGATGTCCGCTGACGCACGGCTCCTCGTTCGTGCCCAATGGGGTGGTGATCACCACCCCCGACCTCCTGTTCCGACTGCTGGGCTATGGCGGCCTGGTGCTGGTGGCCGTGCTGCGGCTCGACCACGACAGCGACGCCGGTCTCTGGCTGCTGCTGGTGTTCGCGGCGTCCTGGCCGGCGTTGTGGTGGGTGCTCGTACGGTCGGCACCGTCGCTGCGGCAGCCCGAGCGCACGGCGGCCTGGATGGCGCACACCGCGGAAAGCCTGGTGATCACCGCGCTGGTCACCACCGCCGGGCTCGGCCTCTGGCTGAGCGTGGCGGTGGCGCTGCTCTGCCTCACGGGCGTCACCGCCCTCGGGGGGCTCCGATTACTTCTGCCGGCGGCGTGCGGCATCGGTGTGTGGTTTGCGCTGGCCGGGACCGCCGGTCTGCTGGCCGGACCGGCGGATGGCTGGTCGCTGGCGGGCCTGGCGCTCGCCGGCGGGTTTCTGCTGGCGCTCGCCTGGTTGAGTTTTGCGCGGGTTCGACGGCTCGATGCGCGTCGACGCAGCGCGCTGTCGGAATCGGCGCGGCTCAAGGATCGCAATGCCCGGCTGGCCCGTTATCTGCCCGGTGAGCTGCCGCCGCTCATCATCACCGACCCTGGCGTTCTGCGCCCCACAGAGAAATTCGCCACGGTGGCCTTCGTGGACCTGGTGGGCTTCGTGGCGCTGGTGGCTGCGAGGCCGGTGATGGAGATCACGGAGGTGCTGAACGACTTCATGGCCACGGTGGTCGCTCTCACCGAGCGTCGGGGCGGGGTGGTGGGGAAGTTCCTCGGCGACGGGGTACTGATCTACTTTGCAGACGGGCCAAACGCCCCGGTAGAGTCCCGCCGGCAGGGGGCAACGGCCTGCGCGCGGGTCGCTCTCGAGCTCGGCCCGGCGCTGGCAGGGCTGTCTCGCGACTGGCAGCAGCGCGGGTTGTCGCTTCAGGTGTCGGTCCGCTGCGCGCTGGCGAGCGGCTGCTGCGCCATCGGCGACTGGGGTGGGGGCGAGCGCCTCGACTACACGCTCATCGGCATGCCGGTGAACCTGGCAAGCCGGCTCCAGGCGCTGGCGGAGCCCGGTGGGGTGCTGGTGACGGCAACCACGGCAACCCTCGTCGGGCACGACCCGGAGCTCGCGGAGCGGCTCGAAGCGCTGGGTCCGAGACACGTCAGGGGGGTGGGAACCGTGGTGGTGCACGCGCTGGGCACGTCTGCTAAGGTGCGCGCCATCCCGCTGCCGGGCACGCCGGTGGCCACCGTCGAGGCGTCCCGACCACCATGGACAAGATCTTCCTGAAAGCCTGCGCCGGCGAAAGCACACCGTTCACGCCCATCTGGCTGAACCGGCAGGCCGGTCGTTACATGCCTGAATACCACGCCCTGAAGGGCGAGACCCCCAGCCTCGAGTTCTTCAAGCATCCGGAGATGGCCGCCCAGGCCACCCTGGACGCGCAGCGGATCCTCGGGGTGGACGCGGCCATCCTCTTCGCCGACCTGCTGCCCGTCATGGAGCCCATGGGCCTCAGGCTCGACTACCGGGCCGGGGAAGGGCCCGTGTTCGACAATCCCGTGCGCACGGCGAAGGACGTGGCGGCCCTGCGCACGGCACCCGCCGAGGAAGCCACGCCCTACATCGCCAGGACCGTGAAGAACGTGCTCTCCGGTCTGCCGTCCGACATCGCGCTGATCGGCTTTGCCGGTGCGCCGTTCACCCTGGCCTCCTACGCCATCGAAGGCAGGGGCTCGAGAAACTACGTGCATGTGAAGAAGCTGATGTACGAGGCGCCCGCGCTCTGGCACGAGCTGCTCGGCAAGCTGGTCACCCAGGTCACGAGCTACCTCGAGCTGCAGATCGCGAGCGGCGTGCATGCCGTGCAGCTCTTCGACACCTGGGTGGGCTGCCTGTCGGTGCCGGACTACCACACCTATGTGGCGCCACACCTGAAGCAGCTGCTGGACAACCTTTCCGGTCGCGTTCCCGTCATCTACTTCGGCACGGGCAACGGCCACCTGCTGGAGCCGGTGGCAGCGCTGAACGTCGACGTGCTGGCCATGGACTGGCGGGTGCCGCTCGCGGAAACATGGCAGCGCACGGGCGTCAGCGCAGTGCAGGGTAACCTGGACCCCATCGTGCTCTGCGCGGACCGTGCCACGGTGGTGGCACAGGCAAAGGCCATCCTGGACTCCGTGGACGGCCGTCCCGGTCACATCTTTAATCTCGGGCACGGCATCATCCCCCAGACGCCCGTGGACAACGTCAAGGCACTCGTGGAGTTCGTTCACGAGTACTCGGCGTCCCGTGGGGGCTGAACGCAGCCAGCCGCGGAGCCGGGATGGTGTCCTCGTGCGGGCGTTCTTCCAGTGCACCTTCTGGCTGCCCCTCGCGGGGTGCACCTGGCTCGCGCTGATACCGGATCCACCGGACAATCCCGTCTTCCGCCTGGGTGACGTGGTGCTGCACGCCGCGGCGTTCACCTACCTGACGGTGGCGCTGGTGATGGCGCGCCTGGGGGCGCGTCCGACACCGGAGTTTCCGACCACGGCCGCGCTCATGATCGGCTACGGCCTGCTGCTGGAGGCGATCCAGTTCTTCATTCCGGAGCGGTCGGCGGAGCTCAAGGACCTGCTGGTGGACGCGGCCGGCATTGGCGTGGGCCTGGCGCTGGCGCGATGGCTCGCGCTGCCCGTCTACGAGCGGGTGCTCAGGGTGTCAGGGCGGCTCTGACTTTTCGGCGAGCCGGCTGTCGAGCACCGACTGCTGGCGCCAGATGATCTGCAGGCGGCCGCTGGTCTCCTGCAGCACGTACACTTCCAGGCCTCTTTCCAGATACCGCGAGCCATCCAGGGTGTAGTCCACCTCGAAGCCGAGGTGGGCGATATAGCTGGCGCCGTCACCAGCCGGGAACGGGAAGACGTCGAGCCCCACCGGCTCGAACCGGTTCAGCCGGGCCGCGTCGAGAAAGTCCCGATAGCTCGCGACCACCGCGTCGCGACCACAGATGGGTGTCCCCAGATCCGGGGGCAGCAGCACCACGTCCGGATGGTAGAAGTCGGCCAGCGCATCCACCTCGCCGCGCTGCCAGCGCTCATTGAGCGCCGTGATGAACGCCTTCACCGCGTCCGTGCTCATGCGCCGGTTTCCGGATCTTTCAGAACGCCCGCGATGAAGGCAGTGTGGCTGCCGAGAAACAGATCCGAGACGACCCGGCGGGCAATGCGCCCGTCCCTGGCGATGAGGAAGGTGGCGCGGCGCACGCCGAAACCCAGGGGGCCGTCCACGCCGTAGGCGCGGATGATGGTTTTGTCCGGATCCGAGAGCAGGGCGAAGGTGAGTCCGAACCGCTCGGCGAAGCGCCGGTGGCTAGCCGGGCTCTGGGGGCTGACGCCGAAGATGCGGATCGACGCGGAGTCCAGCGCCGGTGAGGTATCCCGTATGGCGCAGGCCTGGGCCGTGCACAGCGGCGAGAAGTCGGCCGGATAGAAGTAGAGGATGACGGGGCCCGAGGCCAGGGCTTCGGACAGGCGCATGGGTGTGCCGTCCTGGTCCACGGTGTCGAATTCGGGTGCTCGATCGCCGACGTTGAGCAAGGCTGCTTCCTCGGTGGTGGCCGATGCGGTGATGGCCCCGTCGTTCAACCGGCCAGAGTCCGCTGACCGGCTGGTCCGGGCGTCTCAATACCGCAACATTTATCGCGCATCATTTTTTACGCACGGCGCGTTTTGCGCACAGCGCGCTGGCATTCTGCACCGGGTGTGCGGACGGCCCGCCGTAAAAAAGTGCTGTGAGTCGCGAACGCTGCGTGCATACTTTACCGAGACGCCGGTATGAGTCCTAGACCGTGCCGCGTCGGCGCTGGAGACGCGATTGGGTCGCGGCCAGTGGTTCGAGGACGAGTGGTTCGAGGATAATTGAAGTTAGCGAGTTATGAAGAAACTGTACGTGGGCAATCTTCCCTGGAACGTGGACGATGGGGAACTGGAAGCCCTCTTCTCGGCGATGGGCACCGTCCATTCCGCCAGAGTGATCTCGGATCGTGAAACCGGTCGGTCCCGGGGGTTCGGATTCGTCGAGCTCGATGACGATGCGGCACGCAGAGCCATCGAAGAGCTCAACGGCAAGGATTTCGGCGGTCGCCAGCTGCGCGTCAACGAAGCGGTCGACAAGCGCCGGTAGCACCCGCTGACGGGCGGACGTCAGGCCGTCAGCTCGCAGACCACTGCGCTGGTGGCGTCGATGAGGTCGGCCGGGGACAGGGCGAGTTCCAGTCCCCGTTTTCCCGCGCTGACGTGAATCGTCTCCAGTGATGCCGCCTGGGCAGCCACGAAGGTGCGCAGCCGCTTTTTCTGGCCGAACGGCGAGATGCCGCCGGTGACGTAGCCGGTGGCTTTCTCCGCGCGCGCGGGCGGAGCCATGGCGGCGGCTTTTGCGCCGGCGGCACGCGCCAGCAGCTTGAGGTTCAGCTTCGCTGCCACCGGCACGATGGCGACGACCAGCTCACCCTGGCTGATCTCACAGACGAGGGTTTTGAAGACGCTGTGCTCGGGTACGCCGAGCGACCGTGCGGCGGCGACGCCGATGTCCCCGGCGGTCGCCGACGCCGGCTCGTAGCTCAGCACCCGGAAATCGATACCCGCGCGCTCGAGGCTGTGCACCGCCGGGGTCACGACGATCGCACCATGAGTGCCACGCGCTTTGCCCCGCCCTCGGTATCCTGCTCACCCACGATCTCGAACCCCAGTTTCTCGTGAAAGACGAGCGAACCCGGGTTGGGCGGTTTCAGGTTCACCTCGCACGTCACCCTGGGTATGCCGTGCAGCCGCTCGAAGAGCGCATCGTAGAGACGCGCGCCGATGCCCTGTCCCCGGAAACTTTCGTCCACGACAATCCGGTCCACGTAGGCGAAGCGGTCGTAGCGGTTCCGGAAGTAGCGGAAATTCGGGCTGCCGTAGTCTGCACGCTCGTTCAGCGCGAGCAGGAATCCGGCCAGGGCGCCTTCGGATCTGACCACCAGGAGCACCTCGGCCTGGTCATGAAGGTGCGTGAGGTCCGAGGCGTCGATGCGGTTGACGGCGGGGATGGCCGACTCGTTCAGCAGCAGAATGTCCGGATGGTCTCCGGTTGTCGCCGGCGCAACGTGGATCATGGCCGGGGCGGAGGCTGCTCTGCCCGGGACACCTGCGGCACCACCTCCGGCACCTTCAGCGTCAGCGCGATGCCGGTGGAGAGGTGCACCCGCCAGCCTGCTGTCCTCCCCCCGGCAAGGAGCATTTCCACGGCCGTGATCACCGGTCGGTCGTTGAAGGCGGCCGGCACGAGCTCGGTCAGATCCCGCTGCTGTCTTCGTGATCCCGGTGTGATGCGCGGGGGCAGGGGCGGGTTGGCGAATGCCGCGCCGCTCTCCGGATCGATCACCACCACCCGTCCGTGCTTGGTTTCGATCTCCAGGTGGTCGCGCGACCGGTCGGCCGGTCGTGGCCCCGTCCAGCAGACGGCGCGCAGCGCGGCGGGGTGCTGACCCACCAGCCTGGCGAGCTCGGCCGGTATCGTTTCAGCGGACAAGCTTGCCGCCGAAGGCAACCCGCCCTCGGGCGGGCAGCTCATAGATCACGTGCACGTTCTCTGTCCGACGGCCGAGCACCTGAGCGACAAGCGCACAAACGGCCGCGGCTTCGAGATCCAGGTCCTTGCCCCGATCGAGCTCGGATTTCAACACCTCGACGATCACCGGTCGCATGTCGGCGCTCACCTCGATCAGGTTTTCCGCGTAGTAGGCGCGTTGCTGCTGCCTTGCCCTGACCCAGGTCCCGGAGGGCTGAGATCCGAACAGCTCGCCGAGCGCGTCGGCCAGCGTCTGCAGCTCCTCCGGCGTCGGCAGCGCGTCGTCGGTGGAGTAGTCGCTGTCGGAAAGCGTCTCGATGGTGACGATGGGCATGGCTCAGATCTCTGATGTACGACCGCCGTTCCCGGTGGCTGCAGGATCGTCCAGATAGTACGCCGTTCGAATCCAGCGTACCCGCTCGAAAGGCCAGCTCGACACCAGCCAGCCCCTCACCGCCTGCAGCAGATCTCCCGTGAGCGCCGGATGATGTTCGTCCCGAACCCAGAGATAGACGTCGGCGGCGTGTCCCTCCCCGGCCGGTTGTCCGGTGTGCGGGTCGACGATATCCGCCTCGAACCTGCTCGGGTTGATGCTGCTTGGGTTGATGTAGACGCAACCCAGCACGGACGACTCGTCCGGGGCAACGACGGTGTAGGCGAATGCCTGCCGATGGAGGAACTCCCACTCGTGACGCTCGAGGTCGGCCAGGTTTTCTGCCAGGGTGAACCCCGGACGCGGCCAGCCGTGCGGCGAACCGGCGCGCAGACGGGCGGCGGAGGCCATCACGGCCTCGTAGTCGGCCTGCACGTCCGACGCGCGCAGCATCCGTAGCCGGAAGTGCGGACGGTCGAGGCCTGCGGGCACCTCGAAGTCTTCCGGCACGAAGGGTTTCACCGTGGCTTCAATCGGTTCATCAGCAGGCGCACCCGCGTGGTCAGCTCCGCCACCTCCCGGCCGAGCTGCCGCTGCTCCTCGGGGTCCGTGGCTCTGGCGAGACGTTCCTTGAGCGCAGCGAGCCGGTTCAGCTCCGCCACCTCCTGCGGTACGTAGCCGGCGTTCTTGAGGATCCGGTACGCCATCCGCAGACGCGCGGGCGTGTCGTTGAAGTCATCGTCCAGATCGAAGGGCTTGCCCCAGTAGCGGCCGCCCTCGAGCTCGCCGGTGCGCTCCGCCTTCCTGACCCACTCCCCGATGATGTCGTCGATGCCGGCCAATGGATCACGTCCTCCCGGTGATTAGCGGATCGTGGAGGTCAGCCAGGACACGGCGGCTTCCATGTCGTTGTGGAAGATCCTGACCCTGTGCTGAAAGTCCGAGCGGGTGAGCAGGTCTACGGCAAAGGCCGCGGTCTGCGGGTCGGGCAGCGCCCAGGCGGTCTTTCGACCCGGACGCCGGGCGTTGATCAGGACCCGGTTCGATTCGGACCAGGACGCCACGACATCCTCTGCGGGCTGCTCGAAGGTCGCGGCGCGCATGTCCCAGAGCACGGGAAGATCGGGATCGAAATCGGTGTGTTCGTACCAGGCAGTCATCGCCTGGGTGATGGCGGCCAGGTCCGTGCGGCCGGTTGCGGTGTGGATGACCAGCTTCGGTGTGATGTCGGTGGAGATCACGTGGTCCTCGATGCGGCGTCCCTGCGAGGCTCCGGACGTTCATGGTAAAGAAGGCCCGGGGTGATACCAAGCCCGAGGTCCAGCCGGTCAGTCGAGCAGGCAGTGCTCCGCGTAGGCGAGGGCCTCGTTGGCGGTCCAGTCACCCTTGGGTTTGTTCTCCATCTGCTCGCACCAGCGCTCGCTGCCCACTTCGGGCGCGCAGGCCCCCAGCAGGGTCAGGGAGAACGCGAAGAGCAAAGCTGCGAAGGGCTTCATGAACGGTCCGTCTCCTTGAGCTCCGGCGGCGGATGCTAGCACAGTCGCTCTCCCCGATTGTCCGTGTGCCTTAGCGACCGTACCATCGGTTGGCGACGGCCAGCCAGGTGAGGAGGAGTGGTGCGCATCATCGTTGCAACCATGAGCCACGAGACGAACACGTTTTCTCCCGTGGTCACGGACCTGGATCGTTTCTCCGGTGGCCGTGGAGTTCCGCTCGACGGTGACGACGCGGTCCGGGTCTACACCGGCACGGCCAGCTGTGTGGGCGGTTTTCTCGAGGCGGCGGCGGAAAGCGGCGCGCGGGTGAGCGTGCCCATCGTGGCCTCCGCCCCGCCGTCAGGCCCGGTGGAAGACGATGCCTACGAGTACATCGCCGGACGGATCGTCGACGCCGCCGCGGCAGGCGCGGACGCCATACTGCTGGACCTGCACGGTGCCATGGTCACCCGAACCTACGAGGACGGAGAGGGCGAGCTGCTGCGGCGCATCCGCGTCGTGGCGCCGGACGTGCCCATCGGGGTGGCGCTGGACATGCATGCCAACCTGTATCCGGACATGGTTCGCCACGCGACGGTGATCTCCGGCTACCAGACCTATCCTCACGTCGACATGGATGGCACGGCGTTGAAAGCCGGGCGCCTGACCCTGGCGGCGCTGGCCGGTCGGGTGCAGCCGGTGATGGTCTGGGGCAACGCGCCCATGCTGCCGCACGTCATGCGCCAGGGCACGGACGACTTCCCCAATCGCGAGCTGCAGGCCCGGGCCCGGGAAATGGAGCGCCAGGGGGCTCTGTCGGTGAGCCTGTTCACCGGCTTTCCACATGCCGACATCAGCAACGCGGGGCTCTCCGTGGTGGTGGTCACGGATGGTGACAGGGCGCTGGCGGAGCGCTGTCGCGACGAGCTCCTCGACATGGCGTGGGCGCAGCGTCGGGATTTCGTCTACGAGGTGGAGCCGCTGTCGACGTCGCTGGCGAGAGCCCGTGAGCTCGCGGTGGGTGCGGATGGGCCGGTGCTCCTGCTGGACCACTACGACAACACCGCATCCGGGGGCACCATGGACACCACGGAGGTGCTCGCGGCGGTGCTCGCGGAAGGCCTCGAGGACGTGGCTGTATTCGGGATCTACGATCCGGCGGCGGTGCGCACGATGGCGGAGGCCGGTGTGGGGGCGGAGGTCACCGTATCACTCGGCGGCAAGCTGCCCATGCCGGCGCTCGCCGAGCAGAGCGCGCCGCTGACGGTCACCGGCCGGGTGAAGCTGCTCTCGGAAGGGCGGTTCCCGGCCACCGTCGCCATGTCCCGTGGCCTCGAGATGAACATGGGCAGGACGGCGGTGCTGGCCGTGGGCAGCGTGGATATCGTGGTCATCTCCCGGCACATCGAGCCGTTCGACCCGGGCTGCTTCCGAAGTCTCGGCATCGAGCCGACGAGCCGCCGCTATCTGATGCTGAAGTCCCGCATTCACTATCGTGTCGGGTTCAAACCGCTCGTCGCCCACGTGGTGGAATGCGCGGGGCGGGGTGTGTGCACGTCGGACTACTCGGAGCTCAGCTTCGAGCACGTCCGCCGACCCATCTACCCGCTGGACGGCGTCAATTCACGGGAAGGGCTGTAACCGCCGGCCGCGGTCAGCCGGCGTTCCAGATCGTCCAGGCTCCGATGATGATGAAGCCGGCGCCGGCGATGTAGGAGAGCATCCGGGTGTCGATCTGATCGGCGATGAAGCTGCCGGCGGCAACGCCGACGGCGGACGTGGCAACCAGCGCCAGGGAGGCCGCAGCGAAGACGATCAGGGGGTGCAGCGACTCGCGGGTCGCGAACAGCACGGTGGCGAGCTGGGTCTTGTCGCCCAGCTCGGCGAGAAACACCGTGCCGAAAATGGTCAGAAAAACCTTCCAGTCCATCAGGAACTCCTCTTCGTGCAGGACGCGTGAGTGAAGGGCGACCCGGGTGGGGACATCCGCGTGCCGATCAGGGCGTGATCTCGATCAGCGTCCCTTCATCCACCAGCTGCCAGATTTCCTCGATGGCGGCGTTGCTCACGGCGATGCAGCCGTCGGTCCAGTCGAACTCGTACTTGCTCGACGCCTTGATGAGACCGGTGGGGAGGCCGTGGATCATGATCATCCCGCCCGGATCCCAGCCCCGCTCCCGGGCGAGGCGCACGTCCCGCTCGTTCGGGTAGGAAATGTGCAGGGAGAGGTGATAGGCGCTGTTCGGATTCTTGCCGTCGATCAGGTAGATGCCTTCCGGCGTGCGCTTGTCGCCTTCGAAGCGCTTGTGTCCCGTGGGGTTCAGGCCCAGCGACACGGGGTACGTGCGGATGGGGCGGCTGTCCGCAAACAGCACCAGGGTACGCTCCGACTTGTCCACCAGGATCCGGTTCGCCTTCAGCGCCTCGGCGCCGGCGGCGACCGGAAGCCCGCCGAGCAGCACGGCGGTGATCCAGGAGAGGGTGAGGATGCGCGGCATAATCAAGTCGTTTACCGATACAGATTCAGTCACTTAGCGGACATTAGACGAATCAGCCTGAACTATGCGCAATTCCGGACGTTTGTTCAATGCGCGGCATCACGATCCGGAAGGATCCACCGACCGTAGCCAGTCGGCGATCTCTTTAGCGACCTCGGCCGCGTCGCGGTTGCCGTTGTCGACGATGCGGGTGCGCGGGTGGGGCAGCGGCGGGTGGCGGCCCTGTTCGAGCAGCGTCTTCAGCCGGGAGGGCGAAGAGAGCTTTCCGGAGGCGATCCGGTCCTCACCCGTCACCCGCGCGTAGAGCTCGCGTTCCGGGCACTGCAGGTAAACGGGCAGAAGCAGCGCGCCGCGCGCCGCCACCAGCGCCCCGATGTCCGCCAGATTGGCCTCGGAGTCCGGCTCGGCATACACCAGGGTCAGGATCAGGTCCGGCATGCCTTCGCTGAGGGCATGGCGGAGCATCACCATCCTGAGCTCCCGGTGCAGGACCACAAGGCGCGGGTCGCCGATCTCGAACAGGGTGTGCGCCAGGTTGTAGGTGAGGTGGTTGTGCAGGATCACGCCGCCGATCAGCGGCGCGAGCGCCCGGGCGGTGGTGAGCTTGCCGCACGCGGGCGGACCGTGAATCAGGACGACGCGCTGGACCATCTACGGGTGACGCCCGAGCCGCCCGGTGCGCGGCTCAGTCCCGGTCGGTGACGGCGCCGAGGCTCGCGGAGCTCACCAGGCGCGCGTACTTGGCGAGCACCCCCCGCTCGGCATACGGCTCCGGCCGCCGCCACGCGGCCCTGCGCCGGGCGAGCGTCGCGTCGTCCACGTGCAGCGAGATCTCGCGGGACTCCGCGTCCACGGTGATCTGGTCGCCGTCCTCGATCAGGGCGATGGGGCCGCCGTCGTAAGCCTCCGGCGTGATGTGCCCGATGACGAAGCCGTGCGAGCCGCCGGAGAACCGGCCGTCGGTGATCAGCGCCACGTCCTTGGAGAGCCCGCGCCCGTTGATGGCGCTGGTGGGAGAGAGCATCTCGCGCATGCCGGGTCCGCCGCGCGGACCTTCGTAGCGCACCACCACCACGTCGCCCTTGCCGATCCCGCCGGCCATGATGGCCGCCATGGCCGCCTCCTCGCCGTGGAAGCAGCGGGCGGTGCCGGTGAAGGTGAGCCCCTCGTGCCCGGTGATCTTCGCCACCGCGCCTTCCGGCGCCAGGTTGCCGTAGAGAATCACCAGGTGGGAGTCCTTCTTGATGGGGTCCGACAGTGGCCGCACCACTTTCTGACCGGGCGGGTAGGGAGCGACGTCCGCCAGGTTCTCCGCCAGCGTGCGGCCGGTGACGGTCAGGCAGTCACCGTGCAGCAGCCCTTCGGCGAGCAGGGTCTTCATCAGCGGCTGGATGCCGCCGATGGCGATGAGCTCGCTCATGGCGTACTGACCGGCCGGGCGCATGTCGGCGAGCACGGGTACCCGGCTGCCGATCCGCGTGAAGTCGTCGATGGACAGCGGAATCTTCGCCGCGTGGGCGATGGCCAGCAGGTGCAGCACCGCGTTGGTGGAGCCTTCCAGGGCGACGACCACGGTGATGGCATTCTCGAAGGATTCCATCGAGAGGATGTCGCCCGGCCGGATGCCGCGATCGATGAGGTTCAACACGGCGGCGCCGGCGTTGTAGCTGTCCTTACGCTTGGCCTCCGAGACCGCCTCCTGGGCGGAGCTGTTCGGCAGCGACAGACCCAGCGCCTCGATGGCCGACGCCATGGTGTTGGCCGTGTACATGCCGCCGCAGGAGCCGGGGCCGGGAATGGCCGTGCGTTCCACTTCCTTGAGCTCGATGTCCGAAACCGTGCCGGCCGCATGACCGCCAACCGCTTCGAAGACGGAGACGATGTCCAGGCGCTTGTTGCCTCCCGGCTGGATGGTGCCGCCGTAGACGAACACGCTCGGTCGGTTCATCCGCGCCATGGCCATGGCGCAGGCCGGCATGTTCTTGTCGCAGCCGCCGATGGCCACGAAGCCGTCGAAGCCCTGGGCCCCCACCACGGTCTCGATGGAGTCCGCGATCACTTCCCGGGAAACCAGGGAGTAGCGCATGCCGGGTGAGCCCATGGAAATCCCGTCGGAGACGGTGATGGTGTTGAACAGCACGCTCTTGCCGCCCGCCTCGTCGGCGCCCATGGCCGCCGCGTCGGCCAGCGCGTTGATGTGCATGTTGCAGGGCGTGACCATGGACCAGGTGGACGCGATGCCGATCTGCGGCTTGGCGAAATCCTCCTCCCTGAAGCCCACCGGGTAGAGCATGGCCCGGCTGGGTGCATGGGTGACGCCGTCCACGACGAGGGAGGAGTAGGGTCTGCGTTTGTCGTCTGTCATCCTGTCTCGGGCCCGTTCGGGTTGCTGAAGCGGCTCAACCGAGGTCCTTGATCATGACCCGGGCATTCCGCTGGTAGTTATACATGGCCTGTTTGGGGGCCGGAAGCGCGTCGGTGCCGGCATCCACGAAGCCGTGATCGAGAAACCAGTCCCGCGTCTGGGTGGTGAGGATGAAGAGCCGCTTCGCGCCGAGCGTCTTTGCTCGCGACTCGGCCGCCGCCAGTAGAGACGCGCCGACCCGCGCGGCGCGGCTGCGCGGCCCGGCGCGGCCGTCGGCGTGCTCGCTCTCCGGACGCCACGCCGCGCCTTCCCGATAAGGTGCCCCTTCGCGATACGACGGGTGCACGGCCACGCAGGCGAGCTCCGCCACCTCGCCGAAGGGATACACGGCGCAGCAGCCCACCACGTTGCGGTCGAGATCCGCCACCAGGAAGTGATCGATCTCCTCCTCCAGCCGGTCACGGCTGCGCCGCACCAGCACGCCCGCTTCCTCGAGCGGCCGGATGACCTCAACGATACTGGCGACGTCCTCCTGGGTGGCGCCGCGGATGAAGTCGTAGGTCTCGCGCACCTGAGTGCCGGCACCCGCGGCGGTGTAGAGCTCCTGCAGCAGGGCGCCGTCGTGCTGGTAGGAGATGATCTGGCAGCTCGGCACCCCACCGCGACTGGCGCGCAGCACGGCCGCCAGATGCGGGTCGGCCTCGGTCACATGGGCCTCGAGCTCGGTGGGGCTCACGAGCGAGATGCGCTCCCCCGACTCGTCCCGCAGCGCTCCGGCGCGACTGAAGACCACCAGCTTGTCCGCCGCCACCGCAAGCGCGACGTCGACGGCCAGCTCGTCGGCGGCGAGGTTGAACACCTGCCCGGACGACGAGTAGCCGAGCGGTGACAGCAGGGCGATCGCGCCGCCGTCGAGCACGGCCTTGATGCGGGCGGCGTGCACACGGCGCGTTCTGCCGGTGAGCTCGTGATCGATGCCGTCGACGATGCCCACCGGCCGGGCGGTGACGAAGTTGCCGCCGATCACGCCGATTTCGGTTTCCCGCAAAGGGCTCGTCGGGATGCCGGTGGAGAACAGTGCCTCCAGACGCGCCCGCTGCTGGCCGAAGACGCCGAGGATCGCAGGCAGGTCGTCGGCACGGGTGACGCGTCGGCCTTTGTGAAAGACCACGCCGGCCTCACCGTGCCCGGGCAGGGCGGCGTCAAGCTGGGGGCGCGCACCGTGGACGAGCACCAGCCGGGCGCCGAGCACGTGCACCAGCGCCAGGTCGTGGACGATGTTGGTCAGGTTGGGGTGGTCGAGCGCCTCGCCTTCGAGCAGCACCACGAACGTCCGGTTGCGATGCATGCTGATGTAGGGGGTCCAGTCCCTGAACCACCGTGCGTAGTCGTTCACCGCCACGTTGCCGCTCCACCAGCCAAGCGTCGGAAGGCCGCGCATTCTACACCATGGTCGTGCGCGATAACTCGGACAGATTGTTTGTCACAATGCCGGGTTTTCTTTGAGTCTGTGACCCGGTTCAATATGTCGCCAGGGCACCCTGATCGGGTGCTGTTGCAAAAGCTCCGGCCATCCCTAACACTGGCGCTTCTGCGGAAAAATTGGCTATTCAAGGACTTACGTGGCCAGCCCTCTCAGTTCAGGCGAGCAGAATTCCGCTGTTGGCACGGATTCCACGGCCTCCACGGACTCCACGAATTCTACGGAGGAAAGGAATCCGTCGACGGTCTCGGAAGCGCCTGCTCCCGCACAGCGTGCCGAGCCCAGGCCGGCCCGGGGGGTGGATCGGGCTGTGGAAAAGCCGCTCGCCGACCGCCTGCAGTTTTCCTCCGAGCAGCTGCTGGACCTCCCGACCATGCTCGAGGAGCTGGTCAAGGAGGGCTTCATCAGCCAGCGGCAGGCGGAAGACATTCTGATCGCTCCGCGGACGAAGAAAGAGCTCTCCCAGCACCCGCTCGAGATCGTCGCCGATCGCGGCTTCGAGAACCGGAAGACCCCGGGACGCGAGCTCGACCTGGACACCATGACCCTGTGGCTGGCCGAGAAGTCCCGCCAGCCCTACCTGCGCATCGATCCCCTGAAGGTGAACGTCAACAAGGTCACCGAGGTGATGTCCTACGCGTTCGCCCAGCGGCACAACATCCTGGCCGTGGACGTGGGCGACGAAGAGGTGGTGATCGTCAGCGCCCAGCCGTTCATGTACCAGTGGGAGAGCATGCTCACCCAGACCCTGCGCGGCCGGCGCATCAAGCGCATGGTCACCTCGCCGCGGGACATCAGCAAGTACCAGCTCGAGTTCTACACCATGGCCCGGTCCGTCTCCCGGGCCGAGGAAGCGGGGGTGCAGGTCTCCGGGGTCGCCAACTTCGAGCAGATGCTCGAGCTCGGCGAGCTCAAGAATCCGGATGCCAACGACGCCCACGTGGTGAACATCGTCGACTGGCTGCTCAACTACGCCTTCGATCAGCGTGCCAGCGACATCCACATCGAGCCCCGGCGCGACAAGGGCCTCATCCGCTTCCGTATCGACGGCGTGCTGCACCACGTCTACGAGCTGCCGAGCGCAGTGAACGCGGCGGTGACCAGCCGGCTGAAGATCCTCGGCCGGATGGACGTGGCCGAGAAGCGCCGGCCCCAGGACGGCCGGGTGAAGACCAAGCAGCCGGACGGCGACGAGGTGGAGCTGCGGCTGTCGACGCTGCCCACGGCCTTCGGCGAGAAGATGGTCATGCGGATCTTCGACCCGGACGTGCTGCTCAGGAGCTTCCAGGAGCTCGGCCTCGGCGGTGAGGATTACCGCCGCTGGCAGCACATGGTGGAGCAGCCGAACGGCATCGTGCTGGTCACCGGACCGACCGGCTCCGGGAAGACCACCACGCTCTACTCGACGCTCAAGCAGCTCGCCACGGACGAGGTGAATGTCTGCACCATCGAGGATCCCATCGAGATGGTGGAGCCGGCGTTCAACCAGATGCAGGTCCAGCACAACATCGGGGTGACCTTCGACGCCGGCGTGCGGGCGCTGCTGCGGCAGGACCCGGACATCATCATGATCGGCGAGATCAGGGACCTCTCGACGGCGGAGATGGCCATTCAGGCGGCGCTCACCGGGCACCTGGTGATCTCCACCCTGCACACCAACGACGCGCCCACGGCGGTGACCCGGTTGCTGGATCTGGGCGTGCCGCCCTACATGATCAAGGCCACCGTGCTCGGCGTCATGGCCCAGCGGCTGGTGCGGACGCTGTGCCCGCACTGCAAGGTGGAGGACGAGGTGGATCAGGAGGCCTGGCAGCTCATGACGCGGCCGTTCCGGGCCAAACCGCCGCCGAAGGTATTCGCCCCCCAGGGCTGCCTCGAGTGCCGGGACACCGGCTACTACGGCCGGATGGGCATCTACGAGCTGTTGCCCATGAGCGAGAAAGTGGCGGAGATGGTGAAGGCCGACTGCGACGTGGACGTGCTGCGCAAGCAGGCGTTCAAGGAGGGCATGCGCACACTCCGCCTGTCCGGCGCGCAGAAGGTCGGCGCGGGTCTGACCACCATCTCCGAGGTGCTCCGCGTCGCGCCCGCGTCAGAGGGTTGAGCGGCCTTCCGGCAGACCTGGAAGCGGCCGGCCGCATCGCGGCAGAATCCTTCGACACCCTGCAGGAACGCCTGCCATCGGGACGGCTGGACGACGCCGTCCGCGTGTTCGCGCTGTCCGACTTTGCGCAGACCGCGGCCAGGCGGCAGGCCGACTGGTTCGCTGACGCCCTGGCGACGCACGGCTTCGACCATGCCTTCGATCGAGCGACCCTGCACGCCCAATGCGAGCAGGAGCTCGCCGGCGCGCGGGACATGCCCACCCTGCAGCGCGCCCTCAGGGTGCTCCGTCAGCGCTACCAGCTCTGGATGGTTTGGCGGCACTGTCTGGGGACCGCCCGACTCGAGGAGACCACCGCCGCCTGCTCGGCGCTCGCCGACGAGCTGATCGACGCGGCGCTCGCTCGGCTCTACGGCTGGCTCTGCGCGGCCCGGGGCACACCCGTCGGGGACGAATCCGGGACCGAGCAGCGTCTGGTGGTCATCGCGCTCGGCAAGCTGGGCGCCGGGGAGCTGAACCTCTCCTCGGACGTGGACCTCATGTTCTGCTTCCCGGAACGCGGCAGAACCCTGAAGCCGCAGGGTGTGGCGGGCGAGCTCAATCAGCAGTTCTTCGTCCGCCTCGGCCAGCAGCTCATCCAGGCACTGGACACGGTCACGCCGGATGGCTTCGTCTTCCGGGTGGACATGCGCCTGCGCCCGTTCGGTGCCAGCGGCCCGCTGGCCATGGACTTCCCGGGGGTGGAGGACTACTACGCAACCCAGGGACGCGACTGGGAGCGTTATGCCCTGATGAAGGCCCGGCCCGCGGCCGGTGACGTCGCCGCCGGGGCGGCGCTGCTCGAAGACCTTTCACCTTTCGTCTTCCGGCGCTACCTGGATTTCGGCGCCATTGATGCGCTTCGCGACATGAAGGCGCGGCTGGTGGCGGATCGCCAGCATCCTGAGGACGTGAAGCTCGGTCGCGGCGGCATCCGCGACGTCGAGTTCAGTGTCCAGATGCAGCAGATGATCTGGGGCGGGCGGGAGCCTCTGCTGCGGTCCCAGAAGCTGCTCGAGGTGCTGCGCGCGCTGCCGGGGCTCGGTCACCTCAGTAACGACCAGGCCCGGGTGCTGGAATCGGGCTACCGGTATCTCAGAGACACGGAGCACAGCCTGCAGGCGGAAGCGGATCGTCAGACCCAGCGGCTGCCCGAAGGCGTGCAGTCGAGGGCGCGTCTCGCCGCCTGCATGGGCGAGCCGCACTACACGGCCTTCCTAGCGGCGCTGAACCGCCATCGGGATGCCATCGCCGCCGTCTTCGACGAGCTGCTCGGGGGTGACGACGAGGCGGCATCCCTGGGCCGCAAGCTGTGGAATGGTGTCGACAAGCTTGAGCCATTTGCCGAGGCCGGGTTCGGGAATCCCGGTGCCGGGAGCGATGCGCTGGCGAGCCTGATTACGGCGAGGGATCGCGGTGCGGTGTCGGCCGAGGCAAAGAACCGGCTGGACGCGCTCATGCCGGGGCTGATCGAGGACGTGCTGGAGATGGCAGACCCGGACCTGGCGCTGTCCAGGGTGGTGCCCGTGATCCGCGCCGTGCTGCGGCGCTCGGCCTATCTCGCGCTGCTGAAGGAGAACCCCAGGGCGCGCCGACACTTCGTGGAGCTGGTGACCACCAGCCTCTGGCTCGCCGACTGCCTGACCGACCACCCGGCCTTCTTCGATTCGCTGCTCGGCGAGAAGCTGCTGACACGGGCACCCGATCGGGACACCCTGTCCCGGGCGCTGCGGGAGGACCTGGCCGGAGTCGCAGGCGACTTCGAGCGTGCGCTGGAGATGCTGCGCGAGTTCAAGAACCATCACGTGTTCAACGTGGCGCTGGCGGAGCTGGCCGGCACCCTGCCGCTCATGAAGGTGAGCGATGCCCTCACCTGGCTCGCCGAAGCCGTGCTCGGGGAGGCGCTCACCCTGGCGTGGAACGACAACCTGGACCGGTTCCCGGAGTTCGCCGATGAGCGTCCGTTCCTGATCGTGGGCTACGGCAAGCTCGGCGGCATCGAGCTCGGGCCGGGATCGGACCTGGATCTGGTGTTCCTGCACGATCTGCCGGCCAGCGCTGCCCCGTTTCTGCACCGGCTGGTGCGCCGGCTGCTGCACGTGCTCACCGCCCCCACCTATAACGGCACGCTCTACGAGATCGACACCCGGCTGCGGCCATCGGGCAATGCGGGCACGATGGTCTCGTCGCTCGCCGCCTTCGAGGAGTATCAGCGCCGGCAGGCCTGGGTCTGGGAGCATCAGGCGCTGGTGCGCGCCCGGCCGGTGGCAGGCGATCCGGCGCTGGCCGAACGCTTCGTCGGCGTCCGCCGGGCACTGCTCGGCCAGCCGAGAGACCGCATGGAGCTTGCTGAAGCCGTTCGCGGCATGCGCGCCCGGATGCGGGCCCAGCTTCCGGAGGGCGAGTCTGCGGTGGATCTGAAGCGGGGGACCGGCGGTATCGTCGATATTGAATTTGTGGTGCAATACCTCGTTCTGGCTCATGCTCACGATCACCCCGGGCTCACGGAATACACGGATAACGTCCGTATCCTCGATGCCGTGGATGCGGCGGAGCTGCTGCCCCGGGGTGGTGCAGCCCGGCTCAAGGAGGCGTATCTCGCGCTTCGTGCCGAGTGGCATCGCACCGTGCTGGACATCCCGGATACCGAGCGCGCGGCGCAGACGCTGTCGCGCTACCGGGACGATGTGAAGGCAATCTGGAATAGCGTGTTCGAAGATGGAGAATTTGTCTGATCGCGACGGCTGGATCTGGCAGAACGGCAAGCTCGTTCCCTGGCGCGAAGCCAAGGTCCACGTCCTGACCCACACCCTGCATTACGGCGTGGGCGTGTTCGAGGGTGTCCGCGCCTACGATACGCCGCGCGGTCCCTGCATCTTCCGGCTCGAGGAGCACACGCGCCGGCTGTTCGACTCGGCCCACATCCTGGACCTGGAAATTCCGTTCACGCGCGCCGAGGTGAGCGCGGCTCAGCGCGAGGTCTTCGCGGCCAACGAGCTCCGCGAGGGGTATCTCAGGCCCATGGTGTATCTGGGCGCCGAGGCCATGGGGCTCAGGGCCAAGGGCCTGTCCGTGAACCTGGTGGTTGCCGCCTGGCCGTGGCCGAACTACATGGACCCCGAGAGCCGGGAGACCGGTATCCGGGTGCGGACGTCTTCCTACACCCGGCACCACGTGAACATCACCATGTGCAAGGCCAAGTCCAACGGCAACTACATCAATTCCATCCTGGCCCTGCACGAGGCGCTCGACTCCGGCTGCGACGAGGCGCTGATGCTGGACAACGAGGGCTACGTGTCGGAGGGGACGGGCGAGAACATCTTCGTGGTGCGGGATGGCGTGGTGCACACACCGGAGCTCACCTCCTGCCTCGCCGGCATCACCCGCGACACGGTGCTCAATCTCGCCAGGGACGAAGGGTTCCCGGTGGTGGAGCGCCGCATCACGCGTGATGAGGTGTACATCGCCGACGAGGCGTTCTTCACCGGAACGGCGGCGGAGGTGCTGCCGATCCGCGAGCTGGACGGCCGCCGCATCGGCACCGGCGGTCGCGGCCCGGTCACCGAACGGCTGCAGTCCGTTTACTTCGATCAGGTTCGCGGCAAGCGCAATACCTACCCGGAGTGGCTGACGCCGGTCGGCGGCCGGTAGGCGTGCCGGCGGATGGCGAGTGGCGTCATCCACAGGCCCGTATGGTGAAAATTCTGATCGTCGCACCCGCCTGGGTGGGTGACATGGTGATGGCCCACACACTGGTCACCGTGCTGTCGCATAACGCGGATGCACAGATCGACATGGTGGCGCCACCGGCCACCGCGCCGCTCGCCGACCGGATGCCCGGCGTGACAAAGTGCTTCACGCTCGACGCCGGGCATGGCGAGCTCGGGCTCGGCAAGCGCCGGACGCTGGCCGCGCTGCTCGCGAAGGAAGGCTACGATCAGGCCATCGTGCTGCCCAACAGCTTCAAGTCCGCCCTCCTGCCGTTCTGGGCCCGGGTGCCGAAGCGCACGGGCTGGCACGGCGAGGCCCGCTTCGTGCTGCTCAACGACCGCCGGCGGCTCGAGCCGGAGCGCTACCCGCTCATGATCGAACGCTTCATGGCGCTGGCCCTGCCTGCCGGCGCCGCGCTGCCGAAGCCCTACCCTGAACCGCGGTTGTCGGCGGATCCCGATCGCGGACAGGCGCTGGTGCGCGAGCTCGGCCTGGCCACGTCGGGCATCACGGTGCTGTGCCCGGGCGCGGAGTTCGGTCCGGCCAAACGCTGGCCGCCCGGGCACTACGCGGCGGTGGCCCGGCACGAGGTGGCGCGAGGCCGGCAGGTGTGGCTGCTGGGATCGAAGGGGGACGCGCAGGCGTGCGCCGAGATCGAATCGCTCACGCCCGGCGGTCTCGTCAACCTGGCCGGCCGGACCCGGCTGCTCGATGCGCTCGATCTGCTCGCGCTGGCCGATCGGGTGGTCTGCAACGATTCGGGTCTGATGCACGTCGCCTGCGCGCTCGAGCGACCGGTGGTGGCCATATTCGGATCCACCTCCCCGGACTTCACGCCGCCGCTCGGTCAGCGGGCGCGGGTGCTCAGCCATCTCGTGCCCTGCAGCCCGTGCTTTCAGCGCGAGTGCCCCCTGGGTCATCTGGACTGCCTGGTGAAGCTGACGCCGGAACGGGTGATCGAGGCGCTGTGAGCATGCACGTGCTGCTGGTGAAGATGTCGTCGCTCGGGGACGTGGTGCACGCGCTGCCGGCGGTGACGGATGCGGCCGCGCACGGCGTGCGCTTCGACTGGGTGGTGGAGGAGGCGTTTGCGGCGATCCCCGGCTGGCATCCCGCCGTGCGCGATGTGCTGCCCATCGCCTGGCGCAGATGGCGGAAGCATCTCGCGGCACAGCGGCGTCCGCTGGCCGCATTCACACACGCCCTGCGCAGCCGCGAATACGACCTGATCCTGGATGCGCAGGGCCTGCTGAAGAGCGCGGCGGTGACGGCGCTGGCGAGGGCACCCCGACGCGCCGGATTCAGCTTCACGTCCGCCCGGGAGCCGGCCGCGGCGTTCGCCTACGGGCAGCGGATCGCGGTGCCCACCGGCGGTCATGCGGTGGACCGGCTGCGCAGCCTGTTTGCCGCGGTGTTCGGCTATCCCGAGCCCAGCACCGCGCCGGACTTCGGTCTGCGTCTCGCGCCCGAGGGCCGCGCGTCACGCCGGTGCCTGCTGCTGCACGGCACCACCTGGACCAGCAAGCACTGGCCGGAGGCGATGTGGCAGACGCTCGCCGCCGAGCTGGCGGCTGGCGGTTGGGAGCTGGAGCTTCCGTGGGGTGACGAGGTGGAGCGGCAGAGAGCCGAGCGCATTGCGGACGCCGCACCGGGCGCGGTGGTGCTCGACGCGCTGTCCCTGGCCGGTCTTGGCGCCCGGATCGCCGGTGCCGGTCTGGTGGTGGGGGTGGACTCGGGCCTCTCCCATCTCGCCGGTGCGCTGGGCGTGCCGACCGTGGTCGTCTACGGCAGCACGAGCGCGCAGCGCACGGGCGTCCGCGGTGCACGGGTGCTGAGTCTGCAGTCGGACCTGCACTGCTCGCCCTGTCTCGCACGTGAATGCAGCTACCGTGGCGAGCCGCGGGTCTGGCAGGGTGAGGCCGTCTCCCCGGCTTGTTATGCTCTGCTCCCGCCGGAGCGGGTCAGGGAAGAGGCCGTGAGGATGCTCACGCAGTAACCGATGCAGCTCGCGTTCGTCATCTACAAATACTTCCCCTACGGAGGTATTCAACGGGATCTCCTGAAGATCGCCAGAGCCTGTCTTGCCCGTGGTCATCGGGTGCGGATCTATGTGAATCGCTGGGAGGCCGACCTCCCTGAGGACGATCTGGAGCTGCACGTGGTGGACCTGGCGGCCATGTCGAACCACCGGCTCTACGAGCGCTTCGCGGAGCACGTGCTCTGTCATGTTTCGAAGCATCCGGTGGATCTCCTGGTCGGCATGAACAAGATGCCGGGGCTCGATGTCTACTACGCCGGCGATTCCTGCTACGAGGAAAAAGCCCGCAGCCAGCGCAGTGCGCTCTACCGTCTGCTGCCCCGCTACCGGCACTTCGCGAGCTTCGAGCGCTCGGTCTTCGATCCGCTGGTGAAGACCCAGATCCTGACCATCTCGGATGTGCAGACGCCCTACTTCATCCGTTACTACGGCACCCAGCGGAGCCGATTTCATTCGTTGCCGCCCGGCATCGAGCGCGATCGGGTGGCGCCGGAAGCCGGGGAGCAGCGCGAAATCAGGCGCCAGTTCCGAAGTGAGTTCGATCTGGCCGAGGAAGATCTGCTGCTGCTGTTCATCGGATCCGGATTCATCAAGAAGGGGCTCGACCGGGCGCTGCTCGCGCTGAAGGCGCTGCCGGAGGGCCTCTACCGGAAGAGCCGGCTCTTCGTCCTGGGACGCGACAACGCCGAGCCGTTCCGGCGGATGGCGATCCGGCTGGGTGTCGCCGACCGGGTCCGCTTCTTCACGGAAGGGCGGGACGACGTTCCCCGCTTCCTGTTCTCGGCGGACGCCCTGATGCTGCCCGCCTACGACGAAAATGCCGGCATGGTGATTCTGGAAGCCATGTTTGCCGGGCTTCCGTCCCTGGTGACCCAGAACTGCGGCTACGCCAGATATCTGGAAGAGGCCGACGCGGGCCTGCTCGCGCCGGTGCCGTTCGATCAGGAGACCTTCAATGGCCAGCTCGTCACGCTGCTGACGTCGGATCTGCGCGACGACTGGCGGCGGCGCGGCTTGGCCATGGCGCACCGGGCCGACCTCTTCACGCTGGCGGACACCGCCGTCGACTACCTGGAGAGCTTCGCGGCCGGCCGGCGTCCGCTGCTCGGCTTCGCGCTCTTCAAGTACTTTCCCTACGGGGGGCTGCAGCGGGACTTTCTGCGGGTTGCCAGGGAGTGCCAGCGTCGGGGCTACGACGTCCGGGTCTACACGCTGTCCTGGGAAGGTCCGGTGCCCGATGGCTTCGACGTGGTGGAGGTGCCGGTTGCCGCGCTCACGAACCACGAACGCTACCGCCGCTTCGCCGACTGGGTGCACGATGATCTCCGGCTGCGGCCGGTGAGCTGCCTGATCGGGTTCAACAAGATGCCCGGCCTCGACGTCTACTATGCCGCCGATTCCTGCTTCGAGGAGAAGGCCCGTCAGCTTCGGGCGCCGCTGTACCGGCTGACACCGCGCTATCGTCTCTTCTCCAGCTTCGAGCGGGCGGTATTCGCACCGGAGAACGATGTCACCGTCCTGCTGATCACCAGCCAGCAGAAATCCCAGTTCCAGAGGTTCTACGGAACGCCGGGCGAGCGTCTGAACATCCTGCCGCCCGGAATCTCGCGCGACCGGGCGCACAACGAGGATTCCCAGCGCGTCCGCTGCGAGTTCCGTCGCGAGTTCGGTCTCGGGGAAGAGGACGTGCTGCTGCTTCTGATCGGATCCGGCTTCATCACCAAGGGCGTGGACCGGGCGCTGCTGGCCGTCGCGGCGCTCCGAGACGACCTCCGTGAACGCGTGCGTCTGTTTGTCATCGGTCAGGACAACCCCCGGCAGTTCCTGAAGCTTGCGGAGGATCTGGGCGTGGCGGATCGTTTCCGGATTTTCTCCGGACGCGACGACGTGCCGCGGTTCCTGCAGGGTGCGGACGTGATGCTGCACCCGGCTTACATGGAGAGCGGCGGCATCGTGCTCATCGAGGCACTGGTGGCCGGGCTCCCGGTGGTGGCGACCGATGTCTGCGGCTTCGCACCCTATGTCGAGGAGTCGGGTGGCGGCGTGCTGATCGGGAGCCCCTTCGTGCAGGCTCGCCTGAACGAAGCCGTGGCGAACCTTGTCGGTGACAGGGAGTTCCGCAGTCGGTGCGCCGCGAACGGCATCGCCTTCGGCAGGATAGCGGACGTCTACCAGATGGCGGAGCGCGCCGTCGACATCATCGAGACCCGGGTCAATGGCTGACGCCTATCTGCGCCCCGATGTGGCCGGCTGTTTCGGGTCCGGTGGTGCCGAAGAAGCGGTGACCGCCGCCTGGGCCATGAAAGGCGAGCTCGTCAGAGACGTGGCGCGCCGGCAGACGCTCAGGGTGATGCTGGACGGGCGGCCCTTCTACCTGAAGCGCCACCGCGGCGTCGGCTGGATCGAGGTGCTGAAGAACGCCGTGGTGGGCAAGCGGCCCGTGCTGGGGGCCCGGAACGAGTTCGAAGCCTGCCGGCACCTGGAACGGGCGGGTCTCAAGGCGCCTGTCGTCGCGGCGTTCGCGGAGACCGGCGGGCTGCCGGCCGGGCGCTCGTCCTTCGTGCTCACGGACGCGCTGGTCGGCTACGAGGATCTGGAGTCCCTGACATCCGGATGGCTCGAGTCACCACCCGATCCGCTTGCGCGGCGCCGCCTGGTGCTGCGTGTGGCCGACTTCGCCCGCCGCTTCCACGACGCGGGGCTGGTGCACCGCGACTTCTACCTGTGCCACCTGCTGCTGCCGTCGGACCCGCAGGAGGATCTCGCGGTGCTCGACCTGCACCGCGCGCTGATCTTTGCCGAGCTGCCCGATCGATGGCGCAAGCGCGACCTGGCGGCGCTGCTGTTCTCGGCGCTCGACCTGCCCGTGGGATGCCTTTCCTGGCTGCGCTTCGTGCGCCGCTACTGCGGCAGGCCGCTCCCCGAGGAGTTCGCGGCGCGGGGCGACTTCTGGCGGGAGGTGTACGAGCGGGCCTGCCGGCTCTACGCCAAGGGCATGCGCAAAGGGTTGAGCCGGGGCCGTTTTCAGCAATGAATGCCGTCACGGTAGCGGATCTGCCGCGCCTCACCGCCGCCGCAGCGGTACCTTTCGAGTTCATCGTGCCGTCGGCGTCGGGCGAGACGCGGTGGGTCTGCCTCGAGGTGCTGCGCGTCCTGCCCGGTCGCCGGCTGGTGGTCCGGGCGCGCCGTTCGCCAGAAACCGGGGACGTGATCCTGAAGCTCTTCTACGGACGCGGGCACCGCCGCTACTGCCGGCGGGAGCGGCAGGGCCTGGATCGTCTCGCCGCTGCAGGCCTGCCCGTGCCGGCGCGGCTCGAGGCGCTGGACGGCCCGCGGCTGTCGGGGCTCGTGCTCGAGTACCTGCCCGACGCCTCCGCGATCGCGGACGCCGACCAGGGTGCGCTCGAGCGGGTTGCGGAATACTTCGGTCGTCTTCATGCCGCCGGCTACCGGCAGACGGATCAGCATCTCGGCAATTTCGTCCGCTGTCGGGGCGATGTCTTCACGGTGGACGGTGACGGGGTGCGCAAGCGCCGTCGGCTCGCCGGCAGGCGCGGTGACCTGGACAACCTGGCGCTGCTCGCGGCGCAGCGCTCGCCGTCCCGGGACGAAGGTCTCGAAGAGCTGCTGGCCGCCTACGCGCGGGGGCGGGGTGCTGCGCCGCCGGATGCGGCTGCATTCCGCGCCCGGCTGCTTCGTGCCCGTCAGGGGCGGATGCGGCGCTACCTTGCCAAGACCCTGCGGGACTGCACGGAGTTTGCCGTCCGGCGCCGGCCGGAACGGGTGACCTACGCGGTTCGAGGAGTGGGCGAGAGACTGCTGGGGAGCCTGTTTGGCCGTCCGCTCGACCCGTCGGCAACGGCCTTTCTCCCGGGCGAGGTGCTCAAGGCCGGCAACAGCGCTACCGTGCTCCGCCTCCGGGAGGAGGCGCCGGTGGTGGTGAAGCGCTACAACGTCAAGAACGTCCGCCATGGGCTGCGGCGCATGCTCCGCCCGCACCCGCGCTACCGCCGGGCCTGGAGGTTCGGGCAGCTGCTGGCGCTGCTGGACATCCCCACCGCCCGGCCGCTCGTGCTCGTGGAAGAGCGTCGCCTGCTCTGGCGGGGTGTGGCCTATCTGGTTCAGTCCGACCTGCCGGGCATGGACCTGCAGGCAGAGGTCGGCCTCGAGGGGTTGAGCGAGGCGCGTCTCCTGGAGGTGACCGCGCTGTTTGCGATGCTGAGATCGGCCGGTCTCTGTCATGGTGACACCAAGGCCAGCAACTTCATCGTCTACCAGGATCGCGTGCACCTCATCGACCTGGATGCCATGCGCATGGCTGCTCGTGGCTTCGAGGACGACGTGGCGCGGTTCCTCGACAACTGGTCGGGACCCGAACGGCGCCGCTTCGAAGCCGCCTTCCGGCAGGCCGGGCTGCTATAGTAGGCGCCTGCCTGATTTCTCAAGTGACCAGCCGTTGATCATCCTTGGCCTGTCCGGCGCGCTGAACCACGATCCGTCCGCGGCGCTGCTGGTCGACGGCGAGGTCGTTGCTGCCGCCGAAGAAGAGCGCTTCATCCGTGACAAGCACGCGAAGAACCGCATGCCGCTGGAAGCGGCCCGCTACTGCCTGTCGGAGGCGGGGATCACGGGCCGTGACGTGGACGTGGTCGCCTATCCTTATGCCCCGATCAGCCTGCTGACGCTGGCACGCTGGCACTACGCTCGCCGTTACTGGTATGCGCCGGACCGGGCCCTCGACGCGCTCGTCAACGGCAACCGCCGCTTCCGCCGCAACCGGCAGCGCGTGCTCGAGATGGGGGCACAGATCGGCGTCGACTGGAGCGCCACCGAGTTCGTGCCGGTGGAGCATCACCTGGCCCACGCCTCCAGCGCCTATCACCTGTCCGGGTTCGCGGAGAAGACGGCCATCCTCGGTGTGGACGGCAAGGGCGAGTACGCCACCACTTTTTTCGGCTACGGCGAGAACGGCCGCATCCACAAGATCCGCGAGTTCTACGATCCGGATTCGCTCTCCGGGGTCTACGGCGCCATGACGGAGTTCCTGGGGTTCGAGATGCTGGACGGGGAGTACAAGGTCATGGGCATGGCGCCCTACGGCGACCCGGACCGCTTCGACCTTTCCCGCCTCATTCGAAGACGCGGCCGGGATTTCGAGGTGGACACGACGCTGGTCAATACGGTGGGCCTGCGGCGCCACAAGGAAAACGGCGTCGGCTTCTACTTCAGTGACAAGCTGATCGACTGGCTGGGACCCCGGCGCAAGGGCGATTTTGCGGACGAGCCCTACATCCACTATGCCGCCGCCATGCAGCGCCTGTTCGAGGAGTGGTGCCTCGAGCTGCTCGAAACCTACCTGGGCGACATCCTCCGTGAAACGGGTAGGCTCGCCTTCGCCGGTGGCGGCGCGCTCAACGTCAAGCTCAACCAGCGGATCGTTGCGCTCGAGCACGTGAAGGAACTCTTCGTGCAGCCGGCGGCGGGTGACTCGGGCACCTCCCTGGGTGCGGCCACCTACGTGGCGGCGGCACGGGGCGAGCGCCTCTCGCGCATGAATCACGCCTACCTGGGCCCGGCCTTCGACGATCCGGCCTGCCGGCAGGCGCTCGAGGGGAGCGCACGGCCGCTGGCGTTCCGGCGGCTCGAGGACGTGGCCCGGGAAACGGCCGCCATCCTGGCAGCGGGCCATCCGGTCGCCTGGTTCCAGGGTCGCATGGAGTTCGGTCCACGCGCGCTCGGCGGGCGCAGCATTCTCGGCTGCCCCAGCGTGCCGGGCATCGCCGATCGCATCAACGAGCAGATCAAGTTCCGGGAGCGCTGGCGACCCTTCTGCCCCAGCGTCCTGGACCGGGTGGCGGCGGACATCATCCAGACCGATCATCCGGCGCCATTCATGACCATCACCTTCGACGTGAACGAGGCCTGGAAGGCCCGGATCCCCGAGGTCGTGCACGAGGACGGCACGGCGCGCGTGCAGGTGGTGACGGAGGCGGAGAGCCCCCGTTACTACGCGCTCATCGAGCATCTCGAGGCGCTCACCGGCAATGCGGTGGTGCTCAACACGTCGCTGAACCGGCGCGGCGAGCCCATGGTCTGCTCGCCGCAGGACGCGCTCGACATGTTCTTCGGCTCGGATCTCGAGTACCTGGTGCTCGAGGACTACCTGGTCACCAAGACCGGCGATGCGTGAGGCGACCTCAGGTCCCCTGGCGGTCCAGATCGTCCCCAACGACCATCCCCCGTTCGGCGACCTCTGCACCACCTACGGTCGCGCCTTCGACAGCCTGGGTGTGAGTCACCACACCATCGCGCTCGCGCCTCCGCGGCGGGAGGCGCTGCCCGGATTCTCGTATCTCGAGCTCGACGACGTGGGACGCGTCCGCCGAGCCGGACGGCTGCTCCGCGAGGCGCTTTCGGGCAGCGAGGTGGTAGCGATCTGTCACCGCTACCGCGCCTACCGGGTGCTGCGGGCGAGCGGCGTGAACATTCCCAGGGTGGTGGCGGTGGCACACGAATTCGGGTTCTTCGCCCGGCGTCAGCGTCGGATCGAACGCCGGCTGTTTGGGCGTCACGTGCTCTTCGCCGGAGTGTCTCCTGCCGTGCAGGCCGATCTCGGTATCACCGTGGAGGATCCGCTGTGCCTGCCCAACGCCGTCGACGTCGCCGAGGTCGACCGGGCGCGGGTCGGCCGTGAGGACGCGCTTGCCGCGCTGGGTGTGCCGGCCAGCGGCGCTCTGACCATCGGTCTCGTCGGGCGGCTGGTCCGCAAGAAGGCGCCCGGGCTCGCCCTCGAGACGCTCCGGGTGCTGGCGGCGCAGGGCCTGGACGTGCGGCTGCTTGTGGTGGGAGACGGTCCGCTGGCGACCGACCTTGCGGCGTCGGCCGACGGGCTGCCGGTGACCTTCTGCGGCTTCGTGCCTGAGGCCCGGCGCCTCATGGCGGCGTTCGATGTGCTGCTCCTGACCTCGGAGGAAGTGGAAGCCTTCGGCATGGTGGCGTTGGAGGCCATGTGTGCCGGGGTGCCGGTGGTCACCGGGCCGATCCCGGGGCCTCAGTTCGTGCTGGCGGGCAGCGGCTACTACTTCAACGTCCGCACTCCGGAGGCGGTGGCGGCGGCGGTGAAACAGGTGGTGGCAGACCGGCGGGCGGGACTGCTGGCGGAGAGGCTTCAGCACGCACGCGAACGGGCCGTCCGCGAGTTCTCCGTGGCGGCGCTGGCGAGGCACCTGGACGAGCTCTTCTTCCACGGCATTCCGGCAACATCCGGATCGCGTCAGTAGATCTTCTCAGCAGATTTCCTCAATAAAAGGAAGGCTCTCCCTCCGGGCGCGTCTTGAACCGCCGGTGCATCCACAGGTACTGCTCCGGATGGCGGCGGATGGCCTCCTCGATGACACCGTTGATCCGCGCGGCATCGGCAACGTCGTCACCCGTCGGGTAGCCTGTGATCAGCGGATGGATCTTCGCGTGCCAGGTCAGCGAGGCGATGTCCCGCCAGGTGCTGATGAGCAGCACGGGGGAGCCGTTGAACCGGGCGAGCTGTGCCGTGGCGCGGACGGATGCGGTGGGAATGCCGAAGAACGGTGCGAACACGGAGCGTTTCCGGCCGTAGTCCTGGTCTGCCGCGTACCAGAAGGTGCGGCCGGCTTTCAGGCGCCGGAGCATGCTGCGCGTGTCGGCGCGCTCGATCACGCCGTCGAAGTAGCGCCGCCGGCCGCGGACCTGCAGCCACTCCCAGACCGGATTCCTGTTGGCTGCGTAGACCACGTCGACGTCGAACGGCGCCATGGCGGGACCCATGATGTCGATCACCGAGAAGTGGCCGCCGAGCAGGATCACACCGCGGCCCTGGGCCCTCGCCTCGGCCAGGTGCTCGCCACCCTCCACGGAGATCTGCGGCGAGAGGTCCCGACCGGGATTCAGCCAGACGATCATGGTCTCCAGCGCGCCCCAGGCGGTGTGCACGAAGGACGCTCGGGCCAGCGCCTCGCGCTCGGTGTCCGGAAGATCGGGGAAGCACAGACGCAGGTTGGTCAGCGTGATGTGTCGCCGGTGTCGTCCGAGGGCGTAGAGCAGTCGTCCGAGCGCGCCGGCCAGGAAGCGGATGACGGTCAGCGGCAGGCGGGCGACCAGCCAGGCAAAACCCACCACCAGCCACGTCGGCCAGACGCGCACGTCATGGATTTTTCTGCGTTTCTTGACTCTTGGCATTGGCCTGCGGGGTCGCGCCGGCGGCGGATTGTAGCAGGCAGGGCCTGTGATACCATCCGCCCGCCATGAACCTCCCCTCCCTGCAAGCGCTGCGCGTCGTCGTGGTCGGCGACGTGATGCTCGACCGCTACTGGTTCGGCACGGCGCGGCGGATATCCCAGGAGGCGCCGGTGCCGGTGGTCGATGTGGACCACGTGGAAGACCGTCCGGGTGGAGCGGCCAACGTGGCGCTCAACGTGGTCAGCCTGGGCGCGCGCTGCACCCTGATCGGAGCGGTGGGGGAGGACGACGCGGGAAGGCGCCTCGGGGAAACCCTGGAGGCGGCAGGTGTGGACTGCGACCTGATCCCGGTGGCGGACTGGTCCACGGTGGTCAAGCTCCGGGTGATGAGCCAGAAACAGCAGCTCATCAGGACCGATTTCGAAACGCCGCTGGCTCGGGATCTCAGCGGTGAGCTCGGCGAGCACCTGGCGCGGCACCTGAAGGGTGCGTCCGCCCTCATCCTGCAGGACTACGACAAGGGAACCCTCGGCAACCCCCGTTCACTCATCGAGCTGGCTGCGAAGGCCGGCGTGCCCGTGGTGGTGGACCCGAAGTTCAAGCCGTTCTCCGTCTACCACGGTGCCGACCTGATCAAGCCCAACCTGGAGGAGTTCCGGCGGGCGGTGGGCCCGTGGGAGGACGATGACGAGCTGCTCGCCAAGGCTCAGGCGGTATCCCGCGAGCACGCGCTGGGCGCCATGGTGGTGACCCGAGGTGGTCGCGGCAGCACGGTGGTGACAGCCGACGGCACGCACCAGCACATCCCGGCGCTGCCCGTCGACGTCTTCGATCCCACCGGCGCGGGCGACACCACGGCCGCCGCCCTCGGCATCACGCTGGGGCTCGGCTGGCACCCGGTGGACTGCGCGCGGATCGCCAACGTCGCCAGCGGTCTGGTGGTGGGCAAGACGGGCACCTCGGTGGTGACCGGACCTGAGCTCGCCCGGGCACTGGCGGCACAGGCCCGTGTCGACCGGGGCGTGCTCAGCACCAGCCAGCTCAGGGACTCCGTGGCCATTGCCCGCCGGGCCGGTGAGCGGGTGGTCTTCACCAACGGCTGCTTCGACATTCTTCACGCCGGCCACGTGGCCTACCTCGAGGAGGCGCGCGCGCTGGGAGACCGTCTGGTGGTGGCCGTGAACGACGATGCCTCCGTGAAGCGGCTGAAAGGCAAGGGCCGTCCGGTCAACCCGCTGGAACAGCGCCTGCGCGTGCTTTCCGGTCTTGCGTCCGTCGACTGGGTGGTGGGTTTCGCGGAGGACACTCCCGAGCATCTGCTCGCCGAGCTCAAGCCGGACGTGCTCGTGAAAGGCGGCGACTACGCGGTGGAGGAGGTGGTCGGCGCGTCCCTGGTCCGGTCCTGGGGCGGCGTGGTGCGGGTGCTGTCCATGGTGGACGACTGCTCCACCACGGCGATCGTCAACCGGATCCAGGGGCAGGACTGACGGTCTGAAGGTCGGACACGACCTGCGCGTTCTCGCGCAGATGCGCCGGATTCACCGTGCCGACGATCACCGAGCTCACGCCCGGACAGGCCGCGGCATAACGAAGGCTGTCCGCACCGGCATGGCCGCTCGCCAGCGCCTTTTTCACAAGCACACCAACACCGGCCTTCCCGGCCGCCTCGATGACCGACGCCTCGGCGGTGCTGGTCAGGTTCAGGGTCGCCATGATCACATCCGCGCCAAGCTCGATGGCGCGTCGGGCACCGTCGACCGTCTTGTGCGAGATGCCGACGGCGCGGATCCAGCCGCGTGACTTCAGATCCCGCAGGCACTCCAGGGTGCCGAGCTGGTCGAGAATCCGGAGGTCGTCGCCGTCCGAGTGAATCAGCACCACGTCCAGGCGGTCCGTGTGCAGGCGCTGGAGAGAACGCTTGACGCTGTGCCGCACCGCTTCCGGCGAGAAGTCGAAGCTCGAGTGACCGTCCTCGAAGTGCTCGCCGACCTTGGTCGAGATCAGCCAGTCGTTGCGCTGGCCGCGGAGCAGCCTGCCGAGTCGCGACTCGCTCGTGCCGTAGGCCGGCGCGGTGTCGAGCAGGTTGATGCCGAGCTCCCTGGCGGTGTCGAGCAGGCGGGTGGCCTCGGCATCGTCCGGCAGCTCGAAAGGCTTGCGGTACTTCACCCCTTCGCGGCGGCCGAGCTTCACCGTGCCGAGCCCGAGCACGGACACCTCCATGCCCGTCTGCCCCAGCGGTCTGCGCGGCAGCATTACGCCGGGACCCAGGGCAGTGGTGCCAGCATCGCGCGTGGCAGGTCGATCACGGGCACCTCAGCCGGATCGAACCGGGGCGGATCCAGGTGCTCCAGCACCCGGTCGCCGAGATCGGGCGCGAGCGTCAGCTTGGTGGGCCAGCAGACGAGTACCCCCCGCGCCTCGCCGACGAAGGCCTCGTCCGGCCGGTGCCCGTCCGTCTGCGCCGGCTCCGCCCGATCCCAGCGCAGGCAGCTCAGATCGGCGCGCGTCCAGTCCACCCACGGAACGCATCGCTTGAGCTCCTGGCGGGCGTGCGCAATCTGTTCGTCATCCGATCGATTCGCGCCGTCGCTGGCGAGCTGACCACCGAGGTACCACAGCCAGCGGTCCGCCTGCAGCGGATCCCGGTGGCTGGTGATGGTGAGCCGCGGCTCCGGCCGGCTGATTCCGGTCAGGCAGTGCGCGTAGAGCGGCTCGAGGTCCGGGTGACGGGCGACGACCTGGGTGAGCGGCCGCAGCTGCATGGCCGGACCCTCGAGTCCGAGTCCGGAGACGAGCGCGCCGTTGCCGGCGCCGGCACACAGAACGAGCCGGTTGGCGTGCAGCTCCTTGTCGCAACCCGTCAGCCGGCAACGCCAGCCGGATTCCGTGGCGGTGAGCTGATCGGCGGTCAGCCGGTGCCGGAATACCCGGTCTGCCACGGGTGCGAGCAGTGCGGACAGCAGCGCGGGCGTGTCGATCACGAAATCGTCGAGCTCGTAGACGGTACCGTCGAGGCGCTCGAGCCCTTCCGGAAAACGCGTCGCCGGGAGCCTGGTGATCCGGCCACGGAGCGCACGGCTGGCGAAAAACGTGGTCAGCCGGCCGAGTGAGCCCGCCTGCGCAAAAAGGTAGTAGCGCGGCGACAGCGGCTCGAGACCGCTGAGGTCCACGTCGCCGTGGCCGGCCAGGCAGGTGCGCCACCGTGCCGGCATGCCGCTGATGGCTTCCGAAGCGGTGGTGAGACGACCACCCAGGGCGTACTTGAGCCCACCGTGAATCATGCCCTGGCTGCCGAGGGTCTGGGCGCAACCCAGCGCCTCGGCTTCGAAGAGCGCGATGGCGTATCCGCGCCGGGTCAGCAGGTTGGCGAGCCAGAGACCGGCGATGCCGCCACCGACGATGAGGGCGTCGAGCCGGACCGCGCGGGGATCCTCGGGCATGCTGTGGCTACCGGGTAGGGAGGTCCGGTCGAGCCTAGCCAATCCGCCGTTCGCCCCGCAAGGGATGGACCGATCACCCGTGCGCGCCGGGCGCTTGACGGTCGGCAGGCCACCCCGCAGGCTGTCGCCACCGATGAATCAGTTCCTGGCGCTCAAGCTCTGGCGGACCACCTACCGGGTGCTGCTGTCCGCCGCAAGGCCCTGGGTGCACGCGCGCCTGTGGCTGCGCGGGCGCACGGAACCGGAGTACCGGCAGCGGATCGACGAGCGGTTCGCGCATCTGCCGCCGGCGATACCCGAAGCGCCGGTCTGGTTTCACACGGTCTCCGCGGGCGAAACCATCGCCGCGGCGCCGCTCATCAATCACCTGATCGACACCTTCCCCGATGTGCCGTTCCTGGTCACCACGATGACGCCGACGGGATCTGCCCAGGTCCGCAAGCTGCTCGGCGACCGCGTGGCGCACTGTTATGCCCCCTACGACTTTCCGGATACGGTCCGGCGGTTCTACGACCGGGTGCGGCCCCGCCTGCTCGTGCTCATGGAAACCGAGCTGTGGCCGAACCTGCTGCGGGAAGCCGCGGGCCGGAACGTGCCGGCACTGCTCGTGAACGCCCGGCTGTCCGAGCGATCCGCCGCCGGTTACCGAAAGCTCGGTGCGCTCACCCGGGAGATGCTCTCGTCATTGCGTTTCATCGCTTGTCAGTATGCCGACCATGCGGAACGGTTTCTCACCCTGGGTGCGCCGCCGGACAGGCTGGGCGTGCTCGGCAGCGTGAAGTTCGACGTCACCCTCCCCCGCGATCACGCCGTCCGGGTCGCGAAGCGCCGCGACGACTGGCGTCTGGCGGGCCGGCCGGTCTGGATTGCGGGCAGCACCCACGGCGGTGAGGAGGCGGTGGTGCTGGACGCCCATCGGCGGCTGCGCGAGCGGTTTCCCGATGCGCTGCTGCTGCTGGTGCCGCGTCATCCGAATCGACGCGACGAGGTGGGCGCAGTCGTCGAGCGCTATGACTTCCGTTACGGGCGCATGAGCACGGGAGAGCCGCTCGTGGGCCTGGACGTGATTCTTGCCGACACCATGGGTGAGCTGCTCTACCTGTACGGCCTTGCGGACGCGGCCTTCGTGGGCGGGAGCCTGGTCGCGACGGGTGGTCACAACCCCATCGAGGCGGCCGTCTGCGGCCAGCCGATCATGATGGGCAACTCCGTGTTCAACTTTCCGGACGTGGTGGCGAAGTTCGAGGATGCGGGATGTCTGCGCCGCGTGGCCGATGCGGAGACGCTCGCCGAAGCGGTCGGCGCCTATCTGGCAGATCCGGCGCTCAGGCGGCAGGCCGGTGAGTCGGCGGCGCAGGTGGTACGGGACAACACCGGTGCCACCGCCAGACTCTCGGGTCTGCTCGGCGCGGAGATCCGCGCCAGGCTGGCTGCCTCAGTTGGTGCCGAACGCCTGCAGTGAGGAGATGCGGGCGACCGGCGCGTTCGGATCCGCGAACCGGTTCAGCTCCTCGACGTCTTCCCGGGCGAGCACGCCGGCCCGTTCCTTCAGCAGGATGAGGCTCAGCATGTAGCTGTAGCGGGAGTCGGCGTAGTCGTACAGGGAACGGAAGTAGTTCTGCTGGGCCAGCAGCACGTCCACCACGTTCCGGGTCCCTACCTCGTAGCCGGTTTCCGTCGCTTCCAGTGCCGACTTCGACGAAGCAATCGCCTTCAGGCGTGCCTCCACCCGCACCACGTCCGTCTGCACCCGCCGGTAGAGGTTGCGTGTGTCGCGGCTGATGGTGAGACGGCTGTCCTGCAGCACCTCTGCCGATCTGTCGGCCAGCGCCTGCGCCTCTCTGGTGCGCGAGCTCACGAAGCCGCCCTGATAGATCGGCAGGGTCGCCGTCAGCCCGTAGATGGTGGAGTCCGTCTTGCCACCGAAGAACGATTGTGGACCGCCGGTGACCGAATGCCGGTAGGTGATGGTGCCGTCGATGGTGGGCAGGTGGCCCGAACGCCGCGCACGCACCGTGCGCTCCGCCGCCACGAGCTGGGACTCCGCGGCGAGCACGGTCGGGTTGCTGGCGAGCGCCACGGTCACCCACTCTTCCACGTTCCTCGGATCGGGATCGACAATGGGCAGCTCTTCGGAGATGTCGAGGATCTCGTTGTAGGGCTCGCCGGTCAGCGTCCGCAGCACCTCGAAGAAGATGTCATGGTCGCCCACCGCCTGCACCCGGACGACCACCGCGTTGTCGTAGCCGGCCTGGGCTTCGAGCACGTCGGTGATGGCGACCAGCCCCACGTCGAAGCGCTGCTGCACCTGCTCGAGCTGCCGCTGGGTGGCTGCCTCGGCGCGCCGGGAGGATTCCACCAGGGAGTCTGCCCGCAGCACGTCGAGATAGGACGCGACCGTGCGCACGATCAGCTGCAGCTCCGTGGCGTCGTAGGTGTACTTCGCCGCCTGCACGCTGGCGCGGGCGCTGGAATGGGTGAACCAGCTCTCCATGTCCACGATGGGCTGAGCGAGCTGCGCACCCCAGCCGTGGTCGTTGTACTCCTGAGTGGGCAGGCCGCTGCCCAGGATGTCCCGCTCGTTCCAGGCGGTGCTGCCGTTCATGCCCACGTTCGGAAGCAGCAGAGATCGGGTCTGGGGCACGGCCTCTTCGTTGGCGGCCAGCTGGGCCTGGGCGGCGCCGAGCACCGGATCGTTTGCCACGGCAGCCTCGTAGGCTTCGAGCAGGCTGGCGGCCCGGGCGGGGGTCGCGCCGAGCAGAGCGAGCAGCAGGATCAGACAGCCGGCAGCGCGCCAGGTCCGGATGGTACCCGCGACGTAGGAGCCCGGCAGGCGGTAGGGGCGCAGGGGGTGTGCGTTCATGAAGTGATTCCCGTTGACTTCAGCATGTGAGGAGCGAGCAGGATTCTAGCAGACCCACCGAAACTCGATGGCCAGCATCTGTTCCACGTCCGCTGCCGCCGCCCGCAGCCGAAACTGTCGTACAAAAAATGCGGCACGAACGGTGGCGCGTGAATGGCGGCCAGGTATATTAGGACGCTCGTTCTCACTCGAGGTGGATTCCTCACGAACATGCGTTCGAGACGCCAACCGGGACACAGCCGCGGCAGGCGGGGCCGCTACAGCATCGATCTGCCGGCACATATGGCCGAGTGCGATGCCAACTACCTGCGTATCACCAAGCTGTTTCCGGACATCGAGCAGGCGGACACCACGTCCATCGGCGTGGACGTGAACGGTGCCCGCATGGAGGTGCATCTCGAGGTTCTGGAGCGCAGCCCCTATACCACGCTGATCCGGTTGAGCCAGCGTCCCGAGCCGCCCTGGACCCGCAAGGCCAGCCTCACCGTGCGGCTCTATCATGATGCCCGCAGCGCCGAGGTCGTGGAGTACCAGGGCAGAAAGCACTTCCTGCGTGCCGTGTACGACTATCCGAATGCCGACATGCGTCAGCCCGACGAGAAGGCGCAGATCAACCGGTTCCTCGGTGAGTATCTGGCCCTATGCCTGCGTCACGGCGTCGCCGCGGGTGTGCCCGTGCTGGCCAGTTGACGGCACCAGCCTCCGTCCTCACCCTGCTTCAGATCACCGACCTGCACCTGCGCGCGCCGCAGGGCGCCACGCTCATGGGCGTGGACACCTGGCACAGCGCGGATGCGGTGCTCAGCCGTGCGCTCGCCGAGCGGCGGCCGGATGCGCTGCTCGTTACCGGTGACGTGGCGCACGATCCGCTCCCGGACGTGTACGAAGGGTGCCGCCGCTGGCTCGACGGGCGTTACGACGGACCGAGGCTGGTTCTCCCCGGGAATCACGACGTACTGAGTGTCATGGGCGCGCTCGCACAGCCCGCCGTGCTGGAGCTCGGCCGCTGGACGGTCGTCGGCCTGGACAGCCATGTGGACGACGAGCCGTCCGCGGAGGTGGACGAGGCGGAGCTCGCAACGCTTCGTCGCCGCTGTGCCGACGCGCAGGGGGCGCACATTCTTCTCGCCACGCATCACCCGCCCGTCGTCGTCGGCTCGCCCTGGCTCGATCGAGACCGGATTCAAAACGGGAGCGAGCTGTTAGAATGGTTGTCCGAACACACGACGGTCAGAGCGATGGTGTTCGGTCACGCGCATCAGGAGCTGGCTTCCGCCCACCGGCAGATTCTGCTGTTCGGCACCCCGTCCACCTGCATACAGTTCGAACCGCACACCGAACGGTTCTCGGTGGATGAGCAGAAACCCGGATATCGGTGGCTGGAGCTGGGGGTCGACGGGACCGTGCGAAGTCACGTGCAGCGGCTGGGCGACTATCCGCTGACCATCGATCGATCGCAGTACAAACCGGCATGACGCCGGTTCCTTAGAAGCTTTGGAGTAACAAGCTGCCCATGGCGAACGCCAAATATTCCGCCGAGTCCCTGCAGGTGCTCTCCGGCCTCGAGCCGGTCCGCCGCCGGCCCGGCATGTACACGGACACCACCCGACCCAACCACCTGGTCCAGGAAGTGGTGGACAACAGCGTCGACGAGGCGCTGGCCGGATATGCCCGGGAGATCGAGGTCACGCTGATGAAGGACGGGTCGATCGAGGTGATCGACGACGGTCGCGGCATGCCGGTGGACATCCATCCGAAGTACAAGGTATCCGGGGTCGAGCTGATCCTCACCCGTCTGCACGCGGGCGGGAAGTTCGACGGCGAGAACTACAACTTCTCCGGCGGCCTTCACGGGGTCGGCGTGTCGGTGGTGAATGCGCTTTCCGAGAAGCTCGAGGTGGAGGTCAAGCGGGACGGCCAGATCTGGAGCCAGAGCTACCGGAAGGGCAAGCCCACGGGCAAGCTCAAGGTGACGGGCGAGGTGGGCAAGCGCAACACGGGCACGCGCGTGTGGTTCCTGCCGGAAGCGAGCTACTTCGACTCGCCGAATGTTTCCGTCTCCCGTCTGAAGCATCTCCTCAAAGCCAAGGCCGTACTGTGTCCGGGTTTGAAGATGTCGTTCGCCCTGGAAGGCAAGCCCTCGGAAAACGAGACCTGGCACTACGAGGACGGCCTGAAGAGCTATCTCGTGGAAGCGCTGAACGGCCTCGAGAGCATTCCGGACGAGCCGTTCATGCACAGCGCGCAAGGCAATCAGGAAGCGGTGGAGTGGGCGCTGAAGTGGGTGCCGGACGGTGGCGAGCTGATCACCGAGTCCTACGTGAACCTGATTCCCACGCCTCAGGGCGGCACCCACGTCAACGGTCTGCGCAGCGGCCTGACGGACGCGCTCAAGGAGTTCTGCGAGTTCCGCGACCTGCTGCCGCGAGGAATCAAGCTCACCGGCGACGACCTCTGGCCCCAGTGCGCCTACGTGCTCTCGGCCAAGCTGAAGGATCCGCAGTTCTCCGGCCAGACCAAGGAGAAGCTCTCCAGCCGCAGCTCGGCGGCGTTCATCGGCGGTGTCGCCAAGGATGCCTTCAGCCTGTGGCTGAACGAGCACCCCCAGGAGGGAGAACGGCTCGCCGAGCTCGCCATCAGCAATGCCCAGCGGCGCGTGCAGGCCTCAAAGCAGGTGGCGCGCAAGAAGATCACCGCAGGACCGGCGCTGCCCGGCAAGCTCGCCGACTGCTCCGGTCAGGATGCGGACCGCTCAGAGCTCTTTCTCGTGGAAGGCGACTCCGCCGGCGGCTCGGCCAAGCAGGCCCGCGATCGGGAGTTCCAGGCCGTGATGCCGCTGCGCGGCAAGATCCTCAACACCTGGGAGGTGGATGTGAGCCAGGTGCTCGGCTCCCAGGAGATCCACGATATCGCCGTTGCCATCGGCGTCGACCCGGGTTCGTCCGATCTCTCGGGTCTGCGCTACGGCAAGGTGTGTATTCTCGCGGATGCGGATTCGGACGGGCTGCACATCGCGACGCTGCTGTGCGCGCTGTTCGTGCGCCACTTCCGGGCGCTGGTGGAGGCCGGCCACGTCTTCGTCGCCATGCCGCCCCTGTACCGTATCGACGTGGGCAAGGAGGTCTTCTACGCGCTGGACGAAGACGAGAAGGAAGGTGTACTCGACCGCATCGCCGCCGAGAAGAAGCGCGGCTCGGTCGTGGTGCAGCGCTTCAAGGGCCTCGGCGAGATGAACCCCATGCAGCTTCGCGAAACCACCATGAATCCGGACACCCGCAAGCTCGTGCAGCTCACACTCGACTCGCCGAAGAAGACGGACGAGATGCTGGACATGCTGCTGGCGAAGAAGCGGGCTGCCGATCGGAAAACCTGGCTCGAGACGAAGGGTGATCAGGCGACTATCGCTTGAAGGGTGTCTTTCGGTGGAAGCGTGGCCGGGTAAGACTTTCAGGGAGACGCTGCAAGCCCATCCCTGGGCGCTCGGCTTCGGCCATCCCTGGCCTCAGACGCTCCCTGAAAGTCTTACCCGGCCACGCTCCCACTCAAGATCCTCCGTGCATCGTCGCCTGATCCCTCCGAATCGGTGGCAACACGAACCACCACCCGCCGTGGCTGGTTGCTTTCGGGCTGCGAGATCCTCGCTGAAACCGACGACGTTCGGGCCGCGAGTGCCTTCCACACCGGAATCGGAGGGGTACGCGAGGTCAGTCGTGGGCACGGGTGTGGGTGGTGACTTCCGGAAGCTTGCGATGTCGCTGTCGCACACGGGTGCAGGTGGTGAATCCAGGATAGACCTCGAGGGAAAGGGCTGCCCGGGGTTTGGGTGTGCCTTGACGGGCCGTCTGCGGCACAGGGATGTGCCGCAGCCGAGCGCCCAGGGATGGCGACCGGAGCTTAAAGCTCCGGTCGAGCGTGCCCGGAAAGGCATACCCAAACCCCGGGCAGCCCTTTCCGTGAAAGCAATCAAGATATTCAGAACACCAGAACATGAGTGAAACAACAGACTTCGAAACCCTCCCCCTGAGGGCCTACACCGAACGCGCGTACCTGGACTACTCCATGTACGTCATCAACGACCGCGCCCTCCCCCACGTAGCCGACGGTCTCAAGCCCGTGCAGCGGCGCATCGTCTATGCCATGAGCGAGCTGGGGCTGAACAATCAGGCCAAGTACGCCAAGTCGGCGCGCACCGTGGGCGACGTGCTCGGCAAGTTCCACCCGCACGGGGACAGCGCCTGTTACGAGGCCATGGTGCTCATGGCCCAGCCCTTCTCCTTCCGTTACCCGCTGGTGGAGGGCCAGGGCAACTGGGGCGCGCCGGACGATCCCAAGTCGTTCGCCGCCATGCGCTACACGGAGGCAAAGCTCTCGAGATACGCGGAGCTCCTGCTGTCAGAAACAAAGCAGGGAACGGTGGACTTCGTGCCCAACTTCGACGGCACCATCGACGAGCCGTCGCTGCTGCCGGCGCGGCTGCCCTTCGTGCTGCTGAACGGCTCCACGGGCATCGCGGTAGGCATGGCCACGGACATTCCGCCGCACAACATGAACGAGGTGATCAGCGCCTGCATTCACCTGCTCGACAAGCCGAAGGCCACGGTCCGGGACCTGATGACGCACGTCAGGGCGCCCGACTTCCCCTCCGAAGCGCAGATCATCACGCCGGAAGCGGACCTTCGTGAGCTCTACGAAACGGGCCGCGGCAGCGTTCGCGCCAGGGCCATCTACCACGAGGAGGGCGGCGAGGTGGTGATCACCGCGCTGCCGCACCAGGCATCGCCCGCGAAGGTGCTGGAGCAGATCGCGCAGCAGATGCACGCCAAGAAGCTGCCCATGCTCACCGACCTCAGAGACGAGTCGGACCACGAGAATCCGACCCGCCTGGTGCTGGTGCCGCGCTCCAACCGGGTGGACGTGGAACGCCTCATGAGCCACCTGTTCGCGACCACGGACCTGGAGAAGAGCTACCGGGTGAACCTGAACGTCATCGGTCTGGATCACAAGCCCCAGGTCAAGGACCTGGCGAAGATGCTCAGGGAGTGGCTGGACTACCGGCAGGAAACCGTCCGTCGACGGCTGACGTTCCGCCTGGAGAAGATCACCGACCGTCTGCACATCCTGGACGGTCTGCTGATCGCCTATCTCAACATCGACGAGGTGATCCGCATCATCCGCGAGGAGGACGATCCGAAAGCTGCGCTGATGAAGAAGTTCAAGCTCTCGGACATTCAGGCCACGGCCATTCTGGACATCCGCCTGCGGCAGCTGGCGAAGCTGGAGGAGCAGAAGCTCAGGGGAGAAAAGGACGAGCTCGAAGCGGAGAAGGCGGACATCGAGAAGACGCTCTCCTCCAATGCCCGGCTGAAGACCCTCATCAAGAAGGAGCTCCTGGCGGATGCCGAAACGTATGGCGATCTGCGACGCTCGCCACTGGTGGAGGCACAGGACGCGAGCGCCTTCAGCGAGGAGGATCTGATCAGCAACGAGCCGGTGACGGTCGTGCTCTCCGAAAAAGGCTGGGTGCGCGCGGCCAAGGGCCACGAGGTGAACGTTCTGGAGCTCAACTATCGGGGCGGGGACCGCTACGGTCATGCCGCGAAAGGGCGGACCAACGAGGTGCTCACCTTTCTGGATTCCAGCGGCAGGAGCTACGCCGTGGCGCCGCACTCCCTGCCGTCGGCCCGAGGCCAGGGAGAGCCGCTGACGGGCCGCCTGAAGCCGCCGGCCGGCACGCGGTTCGTGGGTGTGGCCATGGGTCCGTCGGGCACCAAGGTGCTGCTGGCGAGCAACGCGGGTTACGGTTTCGTCTGCAGCATCGACGACATGGTCACCAAGAACCGCTCGGGAAAAGCGACGCTCAGCGTGCCGAAGGAAGGCAGCGCCCTGCCGCCGGTGGTGCTGTCAGGCAGCGGTGATGAGCTCCTCGCTGCGGTCACCAACCAGGGCCGGATGCTGGTGTTTCGCCTGGACGAGGTGCCGGAGCTGGCGCGCGGCAAGGGCAACAAGCTGATCAACATTCCCACCCCGGCCTTCAAGTCGGGTGAAGAGCAGATGATCGCGCTCGCCGTGTTCGACGAGCAGGACGATCTGCTGGTGCTGGCGGGTCAACGGCACCTGCGCATGAAGCACAAGGACCTGGAACACTACCTGGGTGAGCGCGCGCGGCGAGGCAGAAAGCTGCCCCGGGGATTTCAGAAGGTGGATTCTCTGGCCGTGGAGAGGCCTTCCGCCTGATCGTCGAGCTTCGCCAGGAGCTCCTCCACCAGCTGGTCGTGCGGCTCGGCCAGGGACCTGGCCAGTCGCGCGCCGCCGCCCGTGGTGTCGAGGTCTTCGAGCAGGGGGTGGTTGAGCGGCTCGCTGACGAGGCGCTGGCTGTAGGGCACCGCCGCGTGGAACGCCTCGCTGACGACGATGCCGTTGTCCCTCGCCAGTGCCGAGAGGACGGCGGCATCCCGCACCGGCTCCAGCTTCGCCTGCAGGGTGTCGTCCGGTTCCAGGGTCAGCGTGTGCAGCCCCAGCCGATAACGGCCGAAACTCTCGGCGTCCGCCAGCAGCCTGGACAGGATGAAGGCCGCACACAGCACATGGAATGGGCGCTCGTCGCTGTCTCCCGGTCCGAATCCCAGCAGCAGGCCGCTGCCCGGCAGGTCCTGCACGGTGCCGGAGTAGAGGCTTGCCACCCGCTGGGCAATGGCGCGTGCCAGGGATAGCTCCCGCACGGACTGCTCCCGGGTGAGGCTGAGCTGGTTGAACAGATTGACGAAGATCACGTACCACGTCTCGGGCTCCGGGGCCTCCTGCACGACAATGGGCGGGGAATCCGGCTGCGGCTTCGCAGCCCGACGCAGCGCCGGTGCGATCGGTCTTTCTGCCAGCCAGGACAGCAGCAGCACCACGAGAGGCGCCGCGAGCATCCACAGCGCTCCGACAGCCACCATGCCGGCAGACAATCCGGCGCCAAAGGCGTCGGTATCGATCATGATCCGGACCACGCCGATGCTCTGGCCGTCGTGCACCACCTGGGCAGGAAAGGCGCGACCCCGGCGCACGTCGCCAGACAGGGCCAGAGGCTCGTTGTCGATGCCGTGGATGCTGGCGCCGGAGACTTCCGGCAGGGTGATGATCCGATTGGCCAGCACGCCGAGGTGGATCAGATCCCGGGCCAGCACGGGCTCCACCACCTGACCCGCCAGCGCGTCGGCCAGCGCGGTGCCGAAGTGCTCGATCCGGGTTTCGTCGTCGGTGGCGGCGGCCAGCAGCAGCAGGAGCCCGAGGCCGGTCAGCAGACCGGTCAGAAACAGCTGCGCGACGCTGACCTGTTTGACGCGGATTGTGTGGGCAGTAAGCTTCAAAACCGATTCCATCAGCGACAGCGACGCGCGCTCCCTTAGCGTGGCTCTTCGAGTCGCAGAAGTTGTGCAGCAGATTCCGGGACCAGTTTGACAACGGGCGTGGCAGATGACCAGCGATAACCAGATCATCCTGTTGAACGTCTCCGGCGAGGACAAGCCCGGGTTGATGGCCATGCTGACATCCGTTCTGGCGGCTTACCAAGTGCGCATCCTCGACGTGGGTCAGGCGGTGATTCACGAGGAGCTGAATCTCGGGATGCTGCTCGACATCGAGCGTCCGGACGAGGTGGAGGGAGTGCTGGACGACCTGCGCGCGGCCTGCCGGGAGGCTGCGGTCACGCTCAGGGCCAACCGTATATCGGCTGCCGACTACGGGGAGTGGGTGGCCAGTCACGGTAAGCCGCGCTACATCCTGACGCTGCTGGCCGCGGGCGTGAGCGGCCGCCAGATCGCGGCGGTCACGGACATCATTCAGCGCCAGGGTCTGAACATCGACAGCATCCGCCGCCTGTCGGGCCGGATTCCGCTGGACCATCCCGGTGCCGGTGCCAGAACCTCCATCGAGATGAGCCTGAGAGGGGATCCGCTGGACGCCTCCCGGCTGAAGGCCGACCTGCTCGCGGCCGCAGACGATCTCATCTTCGATTTCAGCGTCCAGCGCGACACGGTCTACCGGCGCAATCGTCGTCTGGTGGCTTTCGACATGGACTCGACGCTGATCAACGCCGAGGTGATCGACGAGCTGGCCGGTCTGCACGGCGTCAGGGACGAGGTGGCGGCTATCACCGAACGGGCCATGCGCGGTGAGCTCAACTTCCGCGAGAGCTTCACCGCCCGGGCGGCGCTGCTCAAAGGGCTGCCGGAAACGGCCCTCGCCCGGGTGGCGGATACGGTGGCGCTCAACGAGGGTGCGGACCGGCTGATCCGTTCGCTCAAGCACTTCGGGTTCAAGACCGCCATTCTCTCCGGGGGGTTTCAGTATGTGGGCGAGCACCTGAAGCGCTCCCTCGGCATCGACTACGTGTTCGCCAACCGGCTCGAGGTGGCGAACGGGGTGATGACCGGAGAGATCTCGGGCGACATCGTGGACGCGGCGCGCAAGGCAGCGCTGCTGGAGGAGATCGCCGCCCGGGAAGGCATCGCGCTGGAGCAGACCATCGCCATCGGTGACGGGGCCAACGATCTGCCGATGCTGAGCATCGCCGGTCTGGGGGTGGCGTATCACGCCAAGCCGGTGGTCAAGGAATCGGCGAGTCACGCCATCTCGAACTTCGGTCTAGACAGCGTGCTCTACCTGATGGGTTTCAGCGACCGCGACATCGAGGAAGCGCTGGCCGACTGACGCCGCCCAGGGCGGCGGGGCGAATCAGTCGTCGGTGCTGAAGTCGTAGTCCATGTTGGTGCTCGGCTCCTGCAGGTAGTGACCCTGGATGTAATTCACGCCCGCCTGCCAGAGCGTGGACAGCAGGCTCGCGCTCTCCACCATGGGCACCACGGTGAGCTTACCCGCATGCTGCAGGTCGCGGATCATCTCGGTGACCACGCCCTTCAGGTCCGGATCCTTGTCCAGCGCCTCGATCAGGGTGCCGTCCAGCTTCACGAAGTCCACGGGGATGTGGCCGAGCACCTCGAACGGCTCGGCGGCCAGGCCGAAACGGGACAGCGACGAGCGGCAATGGAGGTTCTTCAGACCCTCCACGAACTCCCGGGTCTGGCGCACGTACATGGCCGCATCCGCCTCCGTGATCTGGAAGATCACCGCGTCGCTCGGCAGTCGGGCGGCCTTGATGGCGACGCCGAGCCACTGGATGAACTCCGGATCGGCGACGCTGTTGCTGGTGAGGTTGATGGTCAGCCGCGTGTTGTGGCCGTTGCCGCGGTGCGCGGACAGCATCTTGATCGACTGCAGGATCACCCAGCGGTCGATCTTGCCCGCCACACCGGCCTCGATGGCGGTGCGGAGAAACTCGCCGGGCGCCATCTGCTTGCCTTCCCGGTCGTTCATGCGCAGGAAGACCTCGTAGTGCTCGTCCGAGTCGCCGCGCAGGCTGATGATCGGCTGGAAGAGCAGCGTGAAGCTCTGGTTCTCGATGGCCTCGGTGATGAGGACGAGAATCCGGTTCGCCTCGTCGTCGTACTCCTGATCGGCACAGTCGAAGGCGGGCAGCACCACGGTGTTGCCGTCGCTCGAGTTCAGTGCGCTGCGCAGAGTCGCGAAAGCGTTGTCGAGGGTTGCTTCCAGGGCGGTGGCGACGGAGTCGAATCCCTCGCCGTTGAGGATGGCGCCGCCGAACGTGCAGGTGGGACGGACCGTCTTCTCCCGGACCTCGAACATCATGCCTTCGATGGCGGCACGGTAGCCGTCCACCTGCCTGATGGCGTCTTCCCGGGTCCTGTCGCAGACGAGCATGGCCCACTGCGATGGAGAGATCTGCATGAACGGGCCGGTGACCTCGCCGAGCAGCCTGCGTTCCACCTGCCGGCAGGCGTCGTCCACACCGGCAAGACCGAAGGCCCGCTGCAGGTCCTCGTAGCCGTCCACCTGCGTCACGAAGACGCTGACGAACTCGCCGGTACGCTCGCTCACGAGCGCTTCGGAAAGCCTCAGGAACTCGGACAGCGGTACGGCGGCGGTGCGTCTGGCCGCGGTGGCGGCCGGCGTGGAAGCATCCGCCGGCGCGGACCCTTCGGCGCTCCCGGTGGGCCCGGATACCCGAATCGCCCCGTTGGCGTCGATGTCTACTTCGTCTGCTGCTTCGTCTGCTGCTTCGTCTGCTGCTTCGTCTGCTTCGGCGACTTCGGCGGATTGGTCTGCTTCGGCGGCTTCGAATTCGAGCTCGAATGCCGCTTCGGCTTCCGCGTAGCGGTCGTCGTCTGCCTCGAGGGTTTCGTCAGGCTCGGCACTGCCGTTGTGCGTGCGAGCGTCAACCTGTCCGGATGCCTCGGTGCCCGGGGCTTCGTCCTCGAGCACGGGAATGTCGTCCACCCCGTCATGATCAGCCGCGATGGCCTCCTCCCGGGGGACCGCCGGCGCCATGGGCTCCGGCGGGTTCCTCACCAGCGACAGCGTGCTTTCGGCGCGCGCCGAGCTGCCTTCCGGCCGTACCGTGACCTGGATACAGTGCTCGCCCTCATATTCCGCCGCGGCGATCGTCATGTTGCCGCGGACCACGGAGCCGCGCGTGCTGCGGCCGACGAAGTCGAAGTCGAGCTCTTCTTCCCTCTGCCGGAAAGCCTTGAGCTTCTCCTTGAGCATGGACACGCTCTCGCCGGCGATGAGGTCGATCAACGGCAACCCGAGCAGATCGTCGGCATCTTCGAACCCGAACAGTTCCAGATAGTGTTCATTGGCGTAGATGTGCATGCCTTCGTGCACATAGGCGATCGAGGCACGTGAACTCGACAGGAGCAGCTCGCAGCGACGCTCGGCCTCCGCCAGCGCCTTTCTGGTCTGCTTCAGCTGGATGTTCTGACAGACGTGCTCGAGCTCTCTTTTCACCACGAGCACCAGATGCCGGTACTCCGCGTCGCTCACCACGTCGGCAGCGCCGAGCTCCATGCCGTCCGACTGGGACATGGCGGCTTTATCGTTGCTGACGACGATGATGGGCACCCTGGGAGCAAGGCTTGCCAGCCTGGGCAGGTACTGCTGCAGCTCGGGTATGGCCGAGCTGCAGAGCATCAGGTCCGCGTGGGCAATCTTGTCGACGGCCATGGGCAGGTCGATGATTTCCAGGCGGGTTGCGATACCGGCGTCCCGGAGCAGCGAATCAAACTGGTGTGCCGCGTTCTCCGAGCGCTCGGCGATGAGCAGCCGCACCGGTCCGGATTGGGTTTGTTGTGCCGACAGATCCTTTGTTGAGGCAGCCATCCCGTTACCTGAGCCCAGTTAGCTTGTTGTTGAGTTTTCTGGCGTTGACCATGTTGTGATGGCGGCTCTGCTTTTCCAAGTAACCATCCAACACTCGAAATGTGAACTGATTAAAACTATCGGTTCTGAGCAGGCAGTCACCGAGCTGTGCGGTGTTCTGCGTTCCTTCGTCCCAGAGCTGAACCTTCTGCCCGCTTCGGTAGGGTGACACCGGCGTGATCAGGGTGGCGGGCCGGCCGACTGGCTTCAGCTCGGGGAGGAGAAAGGCCCGCTGGTACTCGTTCTTGCCGCCCTTGCTCTGCACCAGACGTACAGCCACCGGTTTTGCCTGGGGCGACAGCAGTTCCACACCCATGAACGGCCCCGCGTCGTCCTGACGGATCCAGCGGGCCACGGCCAGGCACCACCGCGGGTCCGTCTCGTCGCGCAGGCCGATGAGCTCTCCGGTCTGCAGGCTGGGCGGAAAGGGCTCGTTCCAGCGCAACCGGTAGCCACCCGGGCTCATGTCGGCCGACGTCGTGTCGTGATGCACGTATTGCTCGTCGAGGCGTTTGCGCGCCTGAGGCTGGTGGGCATACAGGAGGTTGTCCGCATCCGAGATGTTCGGGTTTTCGGGGATCCGACCGCCGACGTCGAACGCATCCTCCCAGACATCGCGGGTTTCACCAGCCTGGGGCACGAAACGCACGTCCTCCTTGAGAAACGGGTTGATCTCTCTCGGCATGGTGCTGCCGGTCGAGTCCAGCAGGTCGGCGAAGTCGATGCCGCCGCTCAGGAAGTAGTGAGTTGCGCGCATGCCCACCGTGACCTTGACCGGCTCGTTGGTCTTCGAACGGCCGAACGCGCGGGGCTTCATTTCGCCCCAGGCATCTGCCAGGTGGCTGATGATCGACTCGTCGATGCCTGGAGGGAGCGGCAGCGAGCCGTCCGCTTCGCCTCTGGCATAGGCATCCAGAGCGCGGATCAGGTTTTCCGAGCGGAGTGCGCGGCGCGAGCCGCCACCCTCGAATTTCTGGGTGTGCGCAGGCCCCTGGTCCGATGCCAGATCGACGGCGTAGAGGTCCTTTCCGGCGGCGCTGCCCAGAGACACCATGCTGACCCACGAGCCCAGGGCCCGGTAGACGTCCGAAAGCTGGCGGTGGCGGAGCTGATAAGGGCGCGCCAGCGCCAGCAGCAGCGACCGGGCGTAGACACCGGCGATGCTGATCTCCACCGTCGCGTTGTTTTCCGTGTCCGGATGCACGTCGCGTTCGATGCCGAGCTGCTCCGCAAGGTGGTAGAGCTGGTTGAGCTTGAGCCACAGCCGGTCGGCAGGGGCCACGTAGTACTGAAGCGTTCTGAGGAGCGTCCTGGAGAGGTCGGTCAGCGCCCGATGAACGGCCAGCGACAGAGTCTGCCGGGTACCGTCGTCGTTCCGCACGGAGGGCAGTGCGGCCAGCACGACGGCGCGGTAGCCGGAGCAGAGGTTCATCTGCAGACGCTGCGCCAGCCGGGAGATTGCATCGGCCTGATTGCCGGCACTGTTGGCGGCCTTGTCGAGCCTGGCGGCCAGGTAGAGCACCGTCGGGCGGATGCCTTCCAGCAGGCTCATCCGGGAGCCGAAATCCGTATCGAGCCGTGCGATCTCGAAGGTGGCCTGGCGGATCTGACCGGCCGTCTCGGAAACGTTGGCCATGGGTAGCCGGCTGATCCACTCGCTCACGGATTCCGGTTCGGCAAGCGCGAACGACAGAGAATCCAGCTCGGGAGCCGGGGCGGTCAGGAGCGTGGCCTGGCCCGGCGCAATGCCCGGCGCGTTGGCGCGCACAGAGGTGTTGTCCATCAGGCTCTGCAGTCCTTGGGCAGATTGAAACGTCGACGTAGTATAGGAAAGCACCTTCCCGTAAAAGGTGACGTGGCGCAGACAGTTTCAATCGGATTACAAGACATGGTTTGAGCGGTTATGATGCGCCGCGCCGGTTGCGGTGAGGTCGCGGAAACGCGGCCACGTAGAGACCAGACCGGATTGTCCTCACGGGCGCCTGGACTTCCCACCCGTTCGCATCGAATCTGTGACCCGGCGCACGTTTTTTCCTGCAGATACGAGATTTGAGAAGGCTTCAGTCATGGCGAGCTACTCCACCAACGAATTCAAACCCGGCCTGAAGGTGCTGCTGGAAGGGGATCCCTGCGCCATTCTCGACAACGAGTTCGTCAAGCCCGGCAAGGGCCAGGCGTTCAACAGGGTGAAGTTCCGCAACCTGAAGAGCGGTCGGGTGTGGGAACGCACCTTCAAGTCCGGCGAGTCTCTCGAAGCGGCGGACGTGATGGACTTCGACATGGAGTACCTCTACGAGGACGGCGAGTTCTGGCACTTCATGAAGACGGACGGCTCCTTCGAGCAGATCGCCGCGCCGAGATCCGCGGTGGAGGACATCATCGACTGGCTGAAGGAGCAGGACGTCTACCAGGTGACCCTCTTCAACGGGGCACCCATCGCCGTCACGGCACCGAACTTCGTCGAGCTCGAGGTGACGCAGACGGATCCCGGCCTCAAGGGCGACACGGCGACCGGGGCGACGAAGCCGGCCACCCTGTCCACCGGTGCGGTGGTCAAGGTGCCGCTGTTCATCAACCAGGGTGACGTGCTCAAGATCGACACCCGCACGGGCACCTACGTCAGCCGGGCCTGATTGCGGACCGTGACCTCCTGGCGGCCGAGCTGCGACCTGACGGCGCTGACCGCGCGGGCGGAGATGCTCGCCACGATCCGGGCATTCTTCCACGAGCGCGGCGTCCTCGAGGTGCAGACCGCCATCCTCGGGCAGCACACGGTGACGGACGTGAACATCGAGTCCCTGGCCGTCGGCAGCGCCGGGTATCTGCAGACGTCTCCCGAGTACCAGATGAAACGCCTGCTGGCGGCCGGCGCGCCGTCGATCTATCAGCTCTGTCAGGTCTTCCGCGCCGGCGAGCAGGGCCGGCTGCACAATCCAGAGTTCACCCTGCTCGAGTGGTACCGGCTCGGCTTCGACGACCGGGACCTGATGAGCGAGGTGGCAGCGCTCCTGGATCGGGTGCTGGGCCACGAGCCGTTCGGCGAGGTGACCTATACCGAGCTGGTGGACGGTGACTTCAGCGGCACGCCTGCCGATCTGGATCTGCGCTTCAGCGACGCCTGCTCACGGCTCCGCGGGCGCTGGTTCGTCACCCGCTTTCCCGCCGAGCAGGCAGCGCTGGCGCGCCTGCACGCTGACGACCCGGGCGTGGCCGCCCGCTTCGAGGTGGTGGTGGACGGCGTCGAGCTGGCCAACGGCTACCACGAGCTCACGGATGCGGACGAGCAGCGGCGGCGGTTTGCCGCCGACGTGGAAGCGCGACGCCGGCAGGGAAAGGTGGAGCCCACCGTCGACGAACGTTTTCTCGCCGCCCTGGCGGTGGGCCTGCCGGAGTGTTCCGGCATTGCGCTGGGGGTCGACCGGCTGCTCATGGCGGCCACCGGTGCGGCGAGCCTGCAGGACGTGATGCCGTTTCCGTGGGGCGTCGCCTGACCGGGTTCAGCGCGTGGGTCTGAACAGGGCCTGGCCCATCCTCAGCGGGCTGCCGTGCTTGAGACCGGAGGCGAGCGATACCGGTGCGGGCGGCAGACAGACGACGACCGTGGACGCCAGCAGGAAGCGGCCGATCTCGGCACCGCGGGCGAACGGCAGGCGGTCGTAAGGCGTCGTCTCGAGACGCCCGTAAGGCGACGAGGGTCCCTGCCAGACCGTGTGGATTCCGGCCACGATCATTGCGCCCACCAGCACCACGGCCATGTCTCCGAGCGCGGTTTCGAAGCGGCAGACCAGGCGCTCGTTCCTGGCGAAGAGGCCCTCGATGTGTGTTTCCGTGGTGGCGTTCACGGAGTAGAGCGCGCCGGGCACCGTCCGCGTTCCCAGCAGCCGGCCGGCAAGCGGCAGGTGCACCCGATGATAGTCGTGGGGGGCGAGGTAGACGGTGGCGAAGTGTCCACCCTCGAAGCTTCCGGCGTCCAGGAACTCCCGGTCGTCGCCGAGCAGGGCTTCCAGGGAATAGGTCGACCCTTTGGCCTGCAGCAGTCGGCCGGTGGTGATCCTGCCGGCCTGGCTGAGCACGCCGTCCGCCGGGCTCACCAGCGTGCGGTCGTCACCGGCCAGCGGCCGGGCGTCCGGCTTCAAGGCCCGGGTGAAGAAGTCGTTGAAGGTGGCGAACTCGTCCAGCGAGCCGGCGACGGCCTCCGTCAGGTCCACGTCGTAGGCGCGGGCAAACAGGCGGATGAACGGGGTCCTGATCCAGGGTGCCCGGGTACCGGCGAGCATCCCGACGAGCCGCGACAGGGCGTGCTGCGGCAGCACGCGCTGCATCGCGATGAAGGCACGATCGCTGAGCGCGCTCATGGATCTGTCGAGACCGGCAGGTCGTCCCGGTTGCCCCACTCGGACCAGGAACCGTGATAGGCGCGGATTCTCGGGAAGTCGAGGATGCGGCCCACCAGGTAGGAGAGGCCGGAGCGGTGGTGCGACTGGCAGTGGGTGATGATGGCCCGGTTCCGGTCGATGCCGTGCTCGCTGAGCAGTCCTGGAAGATCCTCGACAAGACGGGTGGCCCGGGCCGGATCCTTCAGGTGCTGCCAGTCCAGATGCACCGCGCCCGGTACGTGGCCCGCCCGCGCCGAGCCGGAACGCAGACCGAGAAACTCCTCGCGCGAACGCACGTCCCAGACGATCTGGTCCGGATCGGCGATCGCTGCCAGCACGTCCTCGACCTCCGCGATGGGACCGGTGTCGATGCTGAGCCGGGGCGCGGTCGCTGGCGGATATGCGCAGGCGCCGCTGGCGAGCGCGCCTCCTGCCTCGGCCCAGGCATGGATACCGCCGTCCAGGTAGATCCAGCGGTCGTGTCCGATCACGTCGAGCGTCCAGGCGAAGCGGCCGGCCCAGCCGCCGCCCTCGTCGTCGTAGACCACGAACGTCTCGTCACCCCGGTAACCGAGGCGGCCGAACAGGGCTTCCAGACGCGCAAGCGCCGGCAACCTGCCCGGCGCCGGCGGCGCGCCGTGCACGAGCTCGCCGGGCGTCACCAGCAGCGCGCCGGGCAGGTGGTAGTCGTGGTAACCCTCCGCTGCCGACACGTGGATCAGCTTGAGCGTGGGCGCGTCATTTCCCTCGAGCGCGAGCGCCTGCTCGAGGGAAAGGACGGTGATCAGTCGCGGATGGTCGATGATGGTCTCCTGCTGGCCTGCACGCCGGCGGCACTGCGCCATCGGCACTGCCACCGCCAGGGTTTGCTATCTTAGCCGAGAACGCGAAGACGAATCCCGCAGGCACAGGAAAGACACGGGCAACCCATGGCAGCACACCTGATCTGGATGGATCTGGAGATGACGGGCCTAGACCCGGATCACGACGTCATCATCGAGATGGCCACCATCGTCACCGACAGCGATCTCAACGTGATCGCCGAAGGGCCGGTCTTCGCGATCGCCGCACCCGAGGAGAAGCTCGCGGCCATGGATGAGTGGAACCAGACACATCACGCTGCGTCCGGACTGCTCGAGCGGGTGCGCAAGTCGCCGGTGAGCACGCTGGAGGCCGAAGCGCAGACGCTGGCTTTCATCGAGCGCCACGTGGAAAAGAACTCGGCACCGCTGTGCGGCAACAGCATCTGGCAGGACCGTCGGTTTCTGGCACGTGGCATGCCGATGCTGGAGAGCTACCTGCACTACCGGATCGTGGACGTCAGCACCGTCAAGGAGCTCGCCCGCCGCTGGCGACCGGAGCTCGTGGACGCGTTCAGAAAGGAGAACGCCCACACCGCGCTGGCCGACATCAAGGAATCCATCGCCGAGCTCAGGTACTACCGCGAGCACTTCTTCCGGCCGTCCTAGCGGACTGCGCTGCCCGCCTTGCCGGACCGGAGCCGGGCGATGGCCCAGTCCAGGTGCTCGCGGACCAGCGGCGAGGCCGTCGCCCTGCGGTCCTCCAGGGCGGTGATCGCCGCGTCATCCGCCGGGCCGTTGCCGATGGCCACCGCCAGGTTCCGTTGCCACTGCTCGTAGCTGATCCGGCGCATGGCCGAGCCTTCGGTCCGTTGCAGGAAATCTGCCTCGGTCCAGGCGAACAGCGTCAGCAGAGCCGTGCCCTCGAGTCCCGCGCGCGGCGCGAAGTCCGCCTCGGTGGACGGTGTGGCGAAGCGGTTCCACGGACAGTAGAGCTGGCAGTCGTCGCAGCCGTAGATGCGGTTGCCGATGGCTGGCCGCAGCGCCTCGGGAATGGAACCGCGATGCTCGATGGTCAGATAGGAGATACAGCGGCGCGCGTCGAGCTGCCGCTCGCCGACGATGGCACCGGTGGGGCAGACGGTCATGCAGGCCCTGCAGTTGCCGCAGTGGTCCTCGGGCGTCGGGTCGTCCACCGGTAGCGGCAGATTGGTGTAGATCTCGCCGAGAAAGAACCAGGAGCCGGCGTCGCGATCCAGCAGCAGGCTGTGCTTACCGATCCAGCCGAGCCCGGCCCGCTCGCCCAGCGCCTTTTCCAGCACCGGGGCGGAGTCGGTGAAGGCGCGGAAGCGGTGGTCGATGCCGGCCGCAGCCTCGGAGATCCGCCGCCCGAGCCGGGCGAGACGCCGCCGCAGGGTCTTGTGATAGTCGCGGCCGAGGGCGTAGCGGGATACATAGCCGAGCGTCGGATTCTCGAGCACCGTGAGCGGCTCGGTATCCGGCCGCAGGTAGTCCATGCGGGCGCTGATGATCCGGCAGGTGTCCGGGTGCAGCAGCTCCGGGTGCAGGCGTTTGTCCAGGTTCCGGGTCAGGTAGTCCATGTCGCCCTGGAAGCCGCGTGCCAGCCAGCGGCGTACCGCCGGCTCGTGGGCGGACAGGTCCAGGTCGGTCACGCCCACGGCCTGGAAGCCGAGCTCGAGGGCCCAGTGCCGGATGTCGATCTTGAGGGCGTTGTAGTCGGGATCGGTCACGGCTGGCAGGAGGCGGGTTCGGGCCTTTCAGTATAATGGCGCGGTCAGAGACCGGATCGGGATTCGAACCCCTGGAGCAACTCTATACAGCCGCCGCCAGCCGCGAGCTGGACCGGCAGGCCATCGCCGATGGCGTGCCGGGCATGGAGCTCATGCGCCGGGCCGGCCGCGCCGTCTTCGATGCGCTGCTCGACGGCTGGCCGTCGCTCAGAACCGTGTCCATCTGCTGCGGCAGGGGCAACAACGCGGGAGACGGCTACGTGGTGGCGCGGCTCGCCCTCGAGCAGGGGCTCGCTGTGCAGCTCGTCCAGCTCGGCGACCCGGCAGCGCTCACGGGTGATGCCGCGACGGCGCGCGACGAAGCGGTCGCGGCAGGTCTTTCGATCTCGACCAGCGCCGACGGGCAGGCCGGGCTCACGGGCGAGGTGATCGTGGACGCGCTCCTGGGCACGGGGCTGAAGGGGGCGGCGCGCGGTGTCTTCGCCACCCTCATCGACATCATGAACGGCACCGGGCGCCCGATCATCGCCGTGGACATTCCCTCCGGCGTGGAGGCGGACACCGGCGCGGCGCCCGGCAGCGCGGTCCGTGCGCACACGACGATCACCTTCATCGGCCGCAAGATCGGGCTCTGCACCGGTGCGGGTGTGGCGCTGGCGGGTAAGGTGCGCTTCGCGACGCTGGGCGTGGGCAACGAGATCCGTGCCGGCGTCACCGGCGTGGACTGGCTGACCTTCGCCGGCGCCATCGCCCGCGCCGGCCTGCCGCGGCGAACGGCGGACGCCTACAAGCAGTCCATGGGTCACGTGGCGGTGGTCGGCGGAGACACCTCCATGGGCGGGGCGCCGCTGATGGCGGGAGAAGCAGCGCTGCGCTGCGGCGCCGGCATGGTGACGGTGATCACCCGGGGTGCGCACAGGAACGCCATTCTCAGCCGTCGCCCGGAAATCATGGTGGCGGATGCGGACGACGACGTGCTCCTGGGCGAGGTGCTCGATCGCGCCACCACGCTGGTGGCCGGTCCGGGCCTCGGTCGCGGTGAATGGGGGGCGTCGCTGCTGGCACGGGTGCTGGCCCGGCCGGTGCCGCTGATCCTTGACGCGGACGGTCTCTACCTGCTGGCTGCGAGCGGCGCGCGCCCGCCGGCGGGCACCATCGTCACCCCCCACGTGGCGGAAGCCGCCCGGCTGCTCGACTCCACAGTCGCTGAGGTCCAGGCGGACAGGCTCGCCGCTGCCGCCGCACTGGCGGAAAGGGTGGGCGGGGTCGCGGTGCTCAAGGGCGCTGGCAGCGTGATCGCCTCCGCGGTGGACAGGACAGCGGAAGGAAAGGCGCGGGTGATCGGCATCTGTGCGCACGGCAACCCGGGTATGGCCACGGCGGGTATGGGCGACGTTCTGGCCGGCATCGTCGGCTCGCTGCGCGCCCAGCACCTCTCGAGCGACGATGCGGCCGTGCTGGGCACCACGCTGCACAGCCATGCGGCGGATCGAGCGGCCGGGCGGCTGGGCATGGCGAGCCTGCTCGCGACGGACATCTTTCCGGACCTCATCGACGCGCTCAGATCGGCGGTCGCGGCCGGTCCGTCGCGGGACGGCTGACAGGTTGTCACACACAGTGCTGAGCCGATTTCTGCCGGACGAGGCTGCGACGATTGCCCTGGGTGCGGAGTTGCTCGATCTGCTCACCGGCGCGCCGGTGGTGTTCCTCCACGGCCAACTCGGCGCTGGCAAGACCACGCTGGTGCGAGGCATACTCCGCGCATTGGGCCACGGCGGTTCGGTCAAGAGTCCGACCTACACGCTCCTGGAGCCCTACGACGTGGGCGGCCGGACGATCTACCACTTCGATCTCTACCGGATCGGTGATGGTGAGGAGCTGGACTTCATCGGTATTGACGAGCTCATGGACGCGGATGCGATCAAGCTCGTCGAGTGGCCGGAACGTGGAGCCGGACGGCTTCCGGAGCCCGACGTGGTCATTCGTCTGAGCCTCGAAGGAGAGGGGCGTCGCGTTGAAGTATCCGTGCAGTAAGCCCACCGTCATCCTGAGCGCCGTCCTGGTGCTTCTCCTGAGTCTGCCTTCGCTTGCCGGCGCTGCCGGCCGGTCGCTGAAGTCCGTGCGCATGCACGAGTCGCCCGAGTACACGCGGGTCGTCTTCGACATTTCCGGCAACGTGCACTACGACCTGTTCACGCTCGACAACCCCAGGCGCGTGGTCGTCGACCTGACGGACACGAGCCCGGCACCGGGTTTCGATCCCGAAGACGTGAGCCACGGCCGCAGCCGGGTGAAGTCCGTTCGCGGCTCGCCCCGCGGCCAGGACTATCGGGTGGTGCTGGACCTCGCCGGTGCGCTGGAGCCGAAGAGCTTCACGCTGGAGCCGGTGGCGCCGTACGGGCATCGCCTGGTGGTGGACCTGTACTCGAAGGTGACGAAGCCGAAGCCGGCGTTCGTGCCGAAGCCCGACGGCAAGCGTGACGTCATCGTCGCGGTGGACGCCGGTCACGGCGGCGAGGATCCGGGCGCCATCGGGCCCAGAGGCATCCGGGAAAAGGACGTGGTGATGAAGATCGCCCGGCGGCTGGAATCCAAGCTCAATCAGGCGGAGGGTTATCGAGCCGTCATGGTGCGCACGGGGGACTACTATCTCGCGCACCGCCTGCGCACGGAGGCGGCGCGGCAGGCACAGGCACATCTTTTCGTGTCCATTCATGCGGACGCTTTCAAGAGTCCGGAGGTGGACGGCGCATCGGTCTACACGCTCTCGGATCGCGGCGCTTCCTCCGAAACCGCCCGCTGGCTGGCGGCGAGCGAGAATGCTTCCGACCTCATCGGCGGCGTTGAGCAGGAGGTGGTGACCGGAGGTCAGGAAGATTACCTCCTGAAGGCCATACTCGAGGTCTCCATGGACGCCAACCGTTCGGCCAGCATCGAGGTGGGGGAGCGCGTGCTCTCGCAGCTCGGCGGGGTGACAAAGCTGCACCGCAAGCGTGTCGAGCAGGCGGGCTTCCTGGTGCTGAAGTCTCCGGACATTCCCTCGATCCTGGTGGAAACCGGGTTCATCTCCAACCCGCCGGAGGCCGCCCGGCTGGGCTCCACGGCGTATCAGGAGAAGGTGGCCGACGCCATCTTCGAAGGCATCCGCTCGTACATGTCCGTGCGCGCGCCGGAGGGTACCCTCGTTGCCTGGCGACGCGAGCAGGGAGGTCAGCGCTACACGATCTCTCAGGGTGACACGCTGTCCGGCATCGCCGTCCGCTACGGCACGAGCACGCGGCGTATCAAAGAGGCCAACGGCCTGGCCAACGATCGCATCCGCGTCGGCCAGGTGATCACCATCCCTGCCGGTTGATGCGGCGAGTCGTGCAGACGCGCATCAGACAGCTGCCCGATCTGGTGTCGAATCAGATTGCCGCCGGCGAGGTCGTCGAACGTCCGGCCTCTCTGGTCAAGGAGCTCATCGAGAACAGCCTGGACGCCGGTGCTTCGCGGATCGACGTCAGGACCGAGCTCGGCGGCGTCAAGCGGGTGATGGTCCGCGACGACGGTGCCGGTATCCATCCGGACGACCTCCGCCTCGCTGTGTGCCGTCACGCGACCAGCAAGATCGTCACTGCCGACGACCTGGATGGTGTGGTGAGCCTGGGCTTCCGGGGCGAGGCGTTGGCCAGCATGGCGTCCGTGGCCAGGCTCGCCATCACCTCCCGGCAGCCGGGTGCCGACCGGGCCATGCGCATCGAGATCGACGGCGGCCGGGAGACGGCGTTCGTGCCGGCTGCGCACCCGACAGGGACGACGGTGGAGATCACCGATCTCTTCTACAACACGCCGGCGCGGAGGAAGTTCCTCAAGGCGGAGCGCACCGAGCAGGGCCACATCGATCGGGTGGTGAAAAGCATCAGCCTGGCGCGGTTCGACGTCGGCCTCAGCCTCGATCAGGGCGGCGGACGCGGCGGGCTGCAGCTCCCGGCGGGACCGCCCGAGCAGCGCCTGACCAGAGTGCTTTCGGAGGAATTCGTCAGCCGCGCCATTGCGATCGACGAGTCGGGCGCGGATCTCTCGCTCACCGGCTGGGTGGGGCTGCCCACCCAGTCACGCAGCCAGGCCGATCAGCAGTATTTCTTCGTCAACGGCCGGATCGTGCGCGACAAGCTGGTTGCCCACGCCATCCGCCAGGCGTTCCGTGACGTGCTCTTCCACGGCCGTCACCCGGTCTTCGTCCTTTATCTGACGCTGCCGGCGGATGCGGTGGACGTGAACGTGCACCCGACCAAGCACGAGGTACGTTTCCGGGACGCCCGCAACGTGCACGACTTCGTGTTCGGCAAGCTGAACCGCGCGCTCCGGGACGTGCGACCCGACGACGTGGCGCCACCCGTGTCCCGTTTCCAGTCGGGTGGGGCGGCACCCCGACAGGGAGGATTCGCGCTGGGCTCTGTCGAGCGCCTGATGCATCGGGCATCGGGACCCGAGGCGCCCACCGTCGCCGAGCCGCCCGGCGCCCATCCACTGCCGGGCGAGGCGCAGGTGGCGGAACCCGCCGGCGGGATGCCGCCGCTGGGCTACGCCATCGCTCAACTCCACGGTGTCTACATCCTGGCCCAGAACGCCGACGGTCTGGTGGTCGTGGACATGCACGCGGCGCACGAGCGGGTCACCTACGAGAAGCTGAAGGCACAAGCCGATCGGGGCACGCTCGTCCGGCAGCGGCTGCTGGTGCCGGAGGTGATCAACGTCTCCGAAGCGGACGCGGATCGGGTGGAAGAGGTGGCGCCCGGGCTCGAAGCGCTCGGCCTGGTCGTCGAGCGCAGCGGGACTCAGGCGATCACCATCCGCGAGGTGCCGGCACTGCTGGCCGGTGACGCGGCGGCGCTGGTCCGCGACGTGCTGAGCGACGTGGGCAGCCTGGGCACCAGCCAGCGGGTGGAGGCGGCACGGGACACGCTGCTGGCCACCATGGCCTGTCACGGCTCGGTGCGTGCCAACCGGCAGCTCTCCCTCACGGAAATGAACGCCCTGCTGCGGGAGATGGAACGGACACCCAACGCCGGCCAGTGCAACCACGGACGACCCACCTACCTGGTGCAGAGCATGAACGACCTCGACGGCCTCTTTCTGAGGGGACAGTAGTGGCAGCGGACGACCGGGCCATCGTCGCCCTGGTGGGACCCACCGCGGCGGGCAAGACCGATGCGGCCATGCTGCTTGCCGATCGCTATCCCGTCTCCCTCATCAGCCTGGATTCCGCCATGGTCTACCGGGGTATGGACATCGGCACCGCCAAGCCCACGCCTGAGCAGCTCGCGCACTATCCCCACGCCCTGATCGACATCCGCGATCCGCACGAGATCTACAGCGTCGCCGAGTTCATCGAGGACGCGGATGCTGCCGTGCGGGCGGCTCTGGAGGCGGGACGGGTGCCCCTGCTGGTGGGCGGCAGCATGATGTACCTGAAGGCGTTCCGCGAGGGTATTGCGCCGATGCCGGCGGCGGATTCGGCGGTGCGGGCAGCGCTGACGGCCGAGGCGGAGGAACGGGGTACGCAGGTGCTCCATCAGCGCCTGCAGCGGCTCGATCCGGAGGCCGCCGCCCGGATCCATCCCAATAACTTCCCCCGGATCCAGCGGGCACTCGAGGTGCACGCGCTCACCGGCAAAACCATCTCGGCGCACTGGAAATCGGCCCGCGGGGTTCGGGAACGGCACCGCGCCGCCCTGCTGGAATTCGGCATCGAGCCTGACAGCCGGGCACAGCTCCACCGGCGCATCGAGCGGCGCCTGGACGCCATGCTGGCGGCAGGCTTCGTGGAGGAGGTCGCCGGGCTCAAGCGCCGGGTCCGCATGAACCGCGAGCTGCCGTCCATGCGGGCCGTAGGCTACCGCCAGGTCTGGGACTACCTGGATGGGTTGACGGACGAGGCCGGGATGCGGGAGAACGTCCTGGCGGCCACCCGCCAGCTCGCCCGCCGGCAGCTCACCTGGATGCGAAGCTGGCCGCAGCTCCTCGTTCTGAGCTGGGGAACGGGCGCCAGGCTGGTGGACGAAATCGTCGACAGATCGGGCCTGAACCGCTGAGTCGAAGGTGTCTTGCAAATCCCGGAGGGTGTGGCCATAGTGGATTGCAAAGAAAAAGGACCGCGGTTTCAGGACGTTGCGTGGACTCCCGAGCCGCACGATTCAAGGAGCAGTCGATGTCAAAAGGGCATAGCTTACAAGACCCTTATCTCAACACCTTACGCAAGGAGCGGATTCCGGTTTCCATCTATCTGGTCAACGGCATCAAGTTGCAGGGGCAGATCGAGTCGTTCGATCAGTTCGTCGTGCTGCTCCGTAACTCGGTGAGCCAGATGGTTTACAAACATGCCATCTCCACCGTGGTACCGTCGCGTAACGTCCGGATCAGCGGCGGCGCATCCTCCGAAGAGGCGGCAGATACCGAAAAAGCGTGAACCCTGCAGGCCCTGACGGTCTAAAGGGTAGTTAACCGTTCAGGAGTACTCATTGTTCTTTGATCGTCCGGAGGCAGGCCGCAAGGCGGTCGTCCTTCAGGTGCACTTCAAGCACCCGTCTCAAAGTGGCGGCGGCAGTCAGGTGGCGGAAGAACGGGCCGCGCTCGAAGAGTGCGTGGAGCTCGCCCGCACCGCACAGGTGGACGTCGTCGATACGATCACTGCCTCGCGGGACCAGCCCCATCCCCGGTCCTTCGTCGGCAGCGGTAAGCTCGAGGAGCTGAAAGCCCGCCTGACCGCGTCGGAAGCGGATCTCCTGATCGTCAATCACGACCTGGGCCCCGGTCAGCAGCGCAACCTGGAACGGGCCTGCGACTGCCGGGTCATGTCGCGAACCGAGCTCATTCTCACCATTTTTGCCAGCCGGGCGCGGACCTACGAAGGGCAGCTGCAGGTGGAGCTGGCCCAGCTCAAGCATGCCCAGACCCGTCTGGTGCGGGGCTGGACCCACCTGGATCGCCAGAAGGGCGGTATCGGGTTGCGGGGTGCGGGGGAAACACAGCTCGAGCTCGACCAGCGGATGCTCAACGATCGCATCAAGGTGGCCGAGCGCAAGCTCGAGCAGGTCGCCCGGCGCCGGGCGTTGGGGCGTCGCCGGCGGGACCGCTCCAACACGCTGACCGTCTCGCTGGTGGGCTACACCAACGCCGGCAAGTCGACGCTGTTCAATGCCCTGACCTCAGCCGAGGTGCTCTCGGAGGACAAGCTCTTCGCGACGCTGGATCCGACCATGCGTCGGATCAACATCGACGGTCTGGGCGAGGTGGTGCTGGCCGATACGGTCGGCTTCATCCGCCGGCTGCCGCACTCGCTGATCGAAGCCTTCAAGGCCACCCTGGAAGAGGTGGCGGGGGCCGATCTGCTGCTGCACGTGGTGGATGGCGCATCGCCCGGCGTGGAGTCTCGGGTGGCCGAGGTGAACGCGGTGCTGGAGGAGATCGGCGCGCTGTCGATCCCGACGATCATGGTGCGCAACAAAATGGACCTCTGCCCGGAGGAGCTGGATCCCGCCGGCCTGCCCGGCAGCGTTCCGGTGAGCGCGCTGAGGGGTGCGGGACTCGATGATCTGCGCACAGCCATCGCCGAAGCGCTGGGTGTCAGCCCGCCCACCCGCGTCCTGCTCTCCGCGGACGACGGGCGTACCCGGGCCTGGCTGTACCGGCTGGGCGCGGTGATGGATGAGACTTTGTCGGAAGACGGGCGTCTGGCATTGAGGGTCCGGGCGGATCGGAGCCTCCTGGAACGGCTGGCGGCCATGCCGACGGTTCTGTTGCAGCAGGCAGAGCCCGTCCATAAACTTTCGCCTCTGGCCAACTGAAACCCTGTATCGGACCGTCCGAGCGCGGATTTTCCCGCGCCGGCGGCGTCTTTCGGGGGTGGATGGGCAGGCGGCGGGAAGCCGGTGAAAGGCCGGTGAAAAGCACTGGAGTACAGATTGATGGCCTGGAACGAGCCGGGTGGTGGTGACAAGGATCCCTGGGGTGGCCGGGGTGACCAGGGACCGCCGGACCTAGACGAAGCATTCAAGAAGCTGCAGCAGCAGCTCGCCGGCATTTTCGGCGGCGGCGGTGGCGGCGGCAGGGGCGGCGGTGCCGGGTTCAACTCGAGCGTGGCCGGACTGGTGCTGGTGGTGCTCGCCATCGCCTACGTGGGCTTCGGTGTCTACCAGGTGGACGAGCAGGAGCGGGGCGTGGTGTTCCGTTTCGGTAAGGTGCAGGAAGACATCGTCCTCCCCGGTCTGCACTGGAACCCGCCGATCGTGGACAACGTGGAGATCGTCAACGTCACCCGACTGAACTCCCACAGCCACAAGGCGTTGATGCTCACCGAGGACGAGAACATCGTCGACGTCAGCCTGACGGTGCAGTGGCGGGTGAACAACCCCATCGACTTCATCGTCCGGGTGCGTCAGCCCCAGGTGAGCCTGGACCACGCCACGGAGAGTGCGCTGCGGCACGTGGTGGGCAGCTCCGGCATGGACTCGGTGATCACCGACGGCCGGGCGGCCATTGCCGCCGAGGTGCAGGAGCGGCTGCAGACCTATCTGGACTCCTACGGTACCGGCATCTGGATCAGCAAGGTCAACATCGACGAGAGCGCGCCGCCCAGCCAGGTCCGGGAAGCCTTCAACGACGTGCAGAAGGCGAAAGAGGACGAGCAGCGGACGATCAACGACGCCAATGCCTACGCCGAGAGCGTGATCCCGGAGGCCCGCGGTGAAGCCCAGCGGGCCATCGAGCAGGCGAATGCCTACCGCGACAACGTGATCGCCCGGGCGGAAGGTGAGGCGGACCGGTTCACCAAGCTGCTCTTCGAGTACAAGCTGGCGCAGCGGGTGACGCGGGACCGGCTGTACATCGACGCCATGGAAGCGATCCTTTCCCGCACCTCCAAGATCATGGTGGACGTGGAAGGCGGCAACAACCTCATGTACCTGCCCCTGGACCGTCTCGGCCAGCAGACCGCCACGCTGCAACCGGGTACCCGGGAGACCGTGGATTCCATCGCCGACGCGGTGCTGCGCGAGCTGAACGACCGCGTCTCCGGCAACCGGCCGCGCGACAGCCGGTAAGCACCGGCGGACAATCAAGGACACACAATGAGCCTGCAGAACGTCATTCTCATCGTCATCGCCGCCGTGGTCATCCTGCTCGCCATGGACGCGGTCTACACCGTGCACCAGACGGAGCGGGCCATCCTGCTGCGCTTCGGCGCCGTCGTGGAGGCCGACGTGGAGCCTGGCCTGCACTTCAAGCTGCCCATCGCGGAGGAGGTCAAGAAGGCGGACGGCCGGGTGCTGACGCTGGATTCCAGTGCCGAGACCTACTTCACCCTGGAGAAGAAGCCGCTGATCGTGGACTCCTTCGCCAAGTGGCGTATTGCCGACGTGAGCCGCTTCTATCAGGCCACGTCTTTCGACGAGCGGATCGGCCAGCGGATCCTCCAGGAGCGGGTCAACGAGGGCCTGCGCAACCAGATCAGCCGCCGCGACATGCACGAGGTGGTCTCCGGTGAGCGGGACAAGCTCATGTTCGACCTCACCTCGGATCTCGACGAGGTCATGCGCCGCGACGCGGGCATCGAGGTGGTGGACGTGCGCGTGAAGCGCATCGATCTGCCGCAGGAGGTGTCCTCGTCGGTGTACGAGCGGATGAACTCGGAGCGGGAGATCGAGGCCAGGCAGTATCGCGCCCAGGGACGGGAGCTGGCGCTCGGCGTGCGGGCCGACGCGGACCGGCAGACGGTGATCATCGAAGCGAATGCCTACAAACAGGCCGAGGAGATCCGCGGCGACGGTGATGCCCGGGCGGCCTCCATCTATGCCGGCGCCTTCAGCCAGGACCCGGAGTTCTACGAGTTCTACCGCAGCATCAATGCCTATACCAACGTCTTCCGCGACAAGGGCGACATCCTGGTGCTCGATCCGAGCAGCAAGTTCTTCAGGTATCTCGAGGGAGATGACGGTTCCTGAGCGGATTCCGCCTCGCGGCGGGAACCGAGCCTGGCCGCCTGAGCAGATAACGGCGACGCGATGAGCAACCGGAACTGGCGTTTGCCCGCAGGGGTGGAGGAGCTGCTGCCGCCGCGTGCCTGGGCGCTGGAGCTCACCCGGCGCCGGGTGCTGGACGTATTCCGCACCTGGGGATTCGAGTACATCGACCCGCCCGTGGTGGAGTATCTGGACGCGCTGCTGGTGGGCGCCGGCGCGGACATGGATCTGCAGACGCTGAAGGCGGTGGATCAGCCCAGCGGGCGCCTGCTGGGTGTGCGTGCCGACCTGACCGCCCAGGCGGTGCGGGTGGACGCCCACAGCCGACCCGAACCCGGCGTCCAGCGCCTGTGCTACGCCGGCAACGTGGTGTTCGCCAACCCGGTCTCCCCGCTGGATCCGCGGGTGCCGCTCAAGGCGGGCGCCGAGCTCTTCGGCGCGGGAACGCTCAGGGCGGATGCGGAGGTGATCGCGCTGATGCTCGAGGTGCTCGCCAGCGTCGGCATCGAGGAGCCGATCCTGGTGCTCGGCCACATGGGCATCTATCAGAATCTGGTGGCGGCCCTCGATCTCGCGGACGGTCTGGAAGACGAGCTCTTCGAAGCGGTGCAGACCAAGGCGGAAGCGGACATCGCGCGGCTGGTGCCGGCATCGCCCACCCGCTCGTGGCTCACCGCGCTGCCGTCGCTGATGGGGGAGCGGGCGGTGCTCGCCGAGGCCCGGATTGTCCTCGATGGTGCCGGTGATGGCGTCGGCGCGGCGCTGGATGCGCTCGAAGCGCTGGCGGACATGGTGCTCGAAGCCGCCCCGACCCTCGAGCTTCGGTTCGATCTCGCCGAGCTCGTGGGCTACGGCTACCACAACGGACCGGTTTTCTCGGCCTACCACGCGGATCACGGCCGGGCGCTGGCGAGAGGTGGACGTTATGACGGTATCGGCAGCGCCTTCGGCCGCAGCCGGCCGGCGACGGGTTTCGACGTGATCCTGAACGAGCTGGCAGCCGCCCCTGCGCCTGCTGGCGCGATCTGGGTACCGTGGTCGGTGGCGTCCGCAGCGGCGGCCGGCGAGACGGTCAGACGGCTGCGGGCCGACGGGGAAGCGGTGGTGATGGCGCTGTCGGCGGATGACGAACGACCGGCCCGCTGCGACCGGATATTGAGACAGAAAGCCGAGGCCTGGGTCCTGGACCCGGCCTCGTGAGGACGCTGACGGTTGCCAGAGAACCGGCAGGGCAAGGGCTGACAAACGAACGGACACGGTTCCATGGGACGTAACGTAGTCGTCATCGGTACCCAGTGGGGTGACGAAGGCAAGGGCAAGGTGGTGGACCTCCTGACCGAGGAGGTGAGCGCCGTGGTGCGCTTTCAGGGTGGTCACAACGCCGGTCACACGCTGGTGATCGAAGGCGAGAAGACCGTGCTGCACCTCATCCCGTCGGGGATTTTGAGGCGCAACGTGCAGTGCTTCATCGGCAACGGTGTCGTGCTCGAACCGAACGCGCTGCTCAAGGAGGTGGCGGCGCTGGAAACTCGCGGCGTCCCGGTCCGCGAGCGGCTGTTCATTTCTCCCGCCTGCCCGCTCATCCTGCCCTATCACGTGGAGCTGGATCTGGCCCGGGAGACGGCCCGGGGAGCGCAGAAGATCGGCACCACCGGGCGCGGCATCGGCCCTGCCTACGAGGACAAGGCGGCGCGGCGCGGGGTGCGTCTCGGCGATCTCTACTACTGGCAGGGATTCGCCGCGAAGCTCGCGGAGGTGATGGACTACCAGAACTTCATCCTGACGCAGTACTACAAAACCGGGCCCGTGGATTTCAAACAGACCCTCGATCAGTGCGCCGAGGTAGCGGAGCAGATCAGGCCCATGGTGGCGGACATCATTCCCATGCTGCACGCCCTGCGCGAGGCGGGAAAGTCGATTCTCTTCGAAGGCGCCCAGGGCGCGCTGCTGGACGTGGATCTCGGCACCTATCCGTTCGTCACCTCCTCCAACACCACCGCCGGCGGCACGGCGGTGGGCAGCGGCTTCGGACCGCGTTATCTCGACTACGTGCTCGGCATCACCAAGGCCTACTCCACCCGGGTGGGCTCCGGCCCCTTTCCCACGGAACTCTTCGACGACGTGGGTAAGCGGCTCGCCGAGCGGGGCAACGAGTTCGGCTCCACCACCGGCCGGCCGCGCCGCTGCGGCTGGTTCGACGCGGTGGCGGCACGTCAGGCGGTGCAGATCAACAGCATTTCGGGGCTGTGCCTGACCAAGCTCGACGTGCTCGACGGCCTCGAGGAGATCCGGATCTGCACCGGCTACGAGCAGCCGGACGGCGTGGCAGGCACGCCCCGGTTCGCCAGCGAGTACTACGCGGACATCAAGCCGGTCTACGAGGTGCTGCCGGGCTGGGCCGAGAGCACGCTGGGCATCAAGCGCCTCGAGGCGCTGCCTGCCAATGCGCGCGCCTACCTGCATCGGATCGAGGAAACGGTGGGGGCACCCATCGATATCATCTCCACGGGCCCGGACCGGTCCGAGACCATCATTCTGAAGGACCCGTTTCAGTAGGGGGCCACATGGCGCTGGATTCCAAGCTGCTCGAGCTCCTGGTGTGCCCGGTGAGCAAGGCGCAACTGACCTACAAGAAGGAGCGTGACGAGCTCTGGTGCCGGGCCAGCGGTCTGGCCTATCCGGTCCGGGACGGCATCCCGGTGATGCTCGAGGAGGAGGCCCGGCAGCTCACCGCGGAAGAGCGGGAGAGCCTGAAGACCTGACGGCCAGAAGCCCGGCAGAACTAGGGTTCCCGGCGTGACCGCCTGCCTGACGGGTTCCGTTACGATTGGTTACAATGCCGGGCCGACCTGATCAGGTTTCGCAGGGTAACGCACTATGAACAAGGCGGACCTCGTCGCTCTCAACAGCATGCCGGATGTTTCCGGGCATGCGCTGTCGATCCCCCAGAACACGCTGGAGTGGGTCGGCATGAGCGGGATCAACCAGCCGCTGGCCATTCGCGATGGTGCCGACATCCGCCGGGTGCAGTCCCGGGTGCAGATCTACGTGGATCTCGGGGACGAGCACGCCAAGGGCATCCACATGTCCCGCCTCTACCTGATCCTCGACGAGCACTCCGACACCCGGCCGCTGACCACCGCGGGGCTGAAGCTCCTGCTCCGGAGCATGCTCGAGTCCCACCGTGATCTGTCCTCCCGCGCCTTCGTGCAGTTCGACTTCGACTATACGCTCCGGCGACCGGCACTGGTCAGCGACAACTCCGGATGGAATGCCTATCCGGTGTCCATCCGCGGCGAGCTCGTGGACGGCCGCATCGCGCTGGAGCTGCGGATCACGGTGCAGTACTCGTCCACCTGCCCGCAGTCCGCAGCCCTCGCCCGCCAGCTCATCCAGCAGCAGTTCCTCGAGGACTTCGGCGGCACGGGGCAGGTGCCGGTGGACGTGGTCACGGCCTGGCTCGGCACCGAGCAGGGCGTTGTCGCCACCCCGCACAGCCAGCGCAGCGACGCCCACATTCTGGTCCGGCTGACGGATGGCATCGAGCACTTTCCCATCACCGATCTGATCGACGCCGTGGAGGAAACCCTCAAAACGCCGGTGCAGACGGCGGTGAAGCGGGAGGACGAGCAGACGTTCGCACTGCTGAACGGTCAGAATCTCATGTTCGTGGAGGATGCCGGACGCAAGCTCAAGGAGCGGCTGGACAACGACGCGCGCCTCGCGGATTTCTGGGTGCGCATTGAGCATCACGAGTCTCTGCACGCCCACGACGCGGTCGGCGTGTTCATCAAAGGTGTGAAGGACGGCTACCGGCCCACGCCCTGACGTCGGCGGGCGCCAGCGGAATCGGGAGCGCCGGGCGGGGGCAGGAGAACAACCATGAATCAGGTCGTCATCAGCGGTATGGGGCTCTGGAAGCCCGCGAACGTCGTCACCAACGAGGAGCTGGTTGAGAGCTACAACGCCTGGGCCGCGCGCTACAACGAGAATCACGCGGCGGAGATTTCCGCAGGCGAGCTGGCGGAGAAACCGCTCTCGAGTGCTGAATTCATCGAGAAAGCGTCCGGTATCCGGCAGCGCTACGCTTACGTGAAGGAAGGCATCCTGGACATCGACCGGATGCGTCCGCACATACCGCGACGCCGGGAAGAAGAGCTCTCTCACCAGGCGGAGATCGCGCTCAACTCGGCACGCAACGCGCTGGACGTGGCCGGGAAGACCGGCCGCGACATCGACATGGTCATCGTCTCCTGCGCCTACACGGAGCGCTCCTACCCGGCCATCGCCATCGAGGTGCAGAAGGAGCTGGATATCGAAGGCACGGGCTTCGACATGCTGGTGGCCTGCTCGGCGGCCACGTTCGCGCTGCAGCGCGCCTACGATGCCATCGCCGCCGGATCAGCCCGGGCGGTGCTGGTGATCAACCCTGAGCTCACCTCGCCACAGGTGAACTACACCGACCGGGACAGTCACTTCATCTTCGGTGACGTCTCCACCGCCATGGTGCTCGAGCGGGCGGATACCTGTACGGCGGCGGCGAGCTACGAGATTCTCGGCACCCGCTCGCAGACCGTGTTCTCCAACAACATCCGCTCGAACTTCGGCTACGTCGCCTACGCCCAGGACGTGGACCCGTTCTGCGAGGAGAACCTGTTTCACCAGAACGGCCGCAGCGTGTTCAAGGAAGTCTGCCCCATGGCGGCCGATCACCTGCTCGCCCAGATCGCGGCCGTGGGCCTCACCACCGCCGACGTGCGGCGCTGGTGGCTGCACCAGGCCAACATCAACATGAACCAGCTCATCGCGAGGCGGTTGCTCGGCCGCGATCCGGACCCGGCAGAGGCGCCCATCGTTCTCGACGAGTACGCCAACACGGCCTCCGCGGGGTCCATCATCGCCTTCTGCCTCAATCACGAGGATCTGAAGCCGGGTGACTGCGGCGTGATCTGCTCCTTCGGTGCGGGCTATTCCATCGGCTCGCTGGTGGTGAGGAAGCGCTGACCCGGCGACCGATGACAGGATCCTCGCGTACCGCCACGGTCATCCGTTACGAATCCTGAGCCTGTGCTGGCGGCCATTCCAACCCCTGGTTTAAGATAGCCGGGCGCCCAGGTTCAGATTCGCGGGATGCCCGTCCATCCCGCATCACCGTTCCACTCCCGTTACCGCATCCATCGCGGCCGGGGCGGCGCGCTTTAACAAATCTTTGAACGCTACTGGAGCAGTGCCGGCATGGGTGGCCGGTGCTGGGGGATCCGGTTTCCGGGGAGCTCATGGGGTCTCTGCTGCGACTGACCTTCTACCTGAAGCGGTACGCCTGGTCGTTCGGGCTGGCCGTGATCGGGATGATCGTGGCCCGGGCTCTGGAAGGCACCATTCCGCTGTTCGTGAAGCTCGGCATCGACCGGATCGCCGCCGGACAGTCGGCGCTGACCGAGGGATCGGCGGACCTCGGCAGTGCGGCGTCGACGCTCGCCATGCCGGCGCTGGCGATCGTCGGCTGCGTGATCCTGCAGATGCTGGTGACGATCGGATACCGGATCGCCATGCGCCGCATCGGCGTGAACGCCGCCTTCGACCTTCGCAACCGCCTCTACGCGCACCTGCAGCGCCAGGGTCCCGGCTTCTACGCCCGCTTTACCATCGGCGACCTGATGGCCCGTGCCATCAACGACATCACGCTGTGCCGGGAGATCCTGGCGGGCGCGATCCGGATGACGCTCATTCTCCTGTTCACGGCGGTGATCGGCCTGGTGTTCATGTTCAGCCTGTCGCCGTCACTCACCCTGGCCATTCTCCTGCCCATGCCGCTGATCGGCCTGGTGGCCTATGCATACTCGAAGCGCATCTATGCCAGGAGCCAGCGGGTGCAGGAAGGATTCGCGGAGCTCTCCACCTTCGTGCAGGAGAACCTCAACGGTATCCGCACGGTGCAGGCCATGGCGCAGGAGGATCGGGAGATCGAACGGTTCTCCGCGGTGAATCAGGATTTTGCGGACAGAAACCTCGACCTTTTCAGGACCACGTCGTTTCTCGGTGCGCTGATGCCGATACTCGCCGCCGCCGGGACGCTGATCATCGTCGCCTATGGCAGCGTGCTCCTCGGCCGGGGCGAGATCAGCATCGGCACCTTCGCGGCGTTCTTCTCCTATCTGGCGCTGGTGCTCTGGCCCGTCCGGGAAGCCGGCGCGCTCGTGACCCAGTGGCAGCGGGGGGCGTCCGGAACCGCCCGACTCTTCGAGATCCTGGACTACGAGCCGGAGATCGAGGACAGGCCATCCAACGAGTTCCCGGATCTCACCGGGCGGATCGCCGTGCGCGACCTCTGCTACCGCTATGAGGGCAAGCAGAGGTGGGCGCTGGATCATGTCAGCTTCGATGTGGCGCAGGGAGAGACCATCGCCATCGTCGGCCGTGTGGGGTCTGGAAAGTCCACACTGCTGCGGCTGTTCGTCCGGCTGCTCGACCCGACGGCCGGCGAGATCCTGCTGGACGGACATCCTATATCCGGTTACCCGTTGAAGCTGCTCAGGGAGCGGGTCTGCCTGGTGCTGCAGGACCCGTTCCTGTTCGCCGACAGCCTGGGCGAGAACATTGCCTATGACGATCCCGACCGGGACAACCAGGAAGTGCTGGAGGTGGCGAGGGCGGCGGCGCTGATCGACACCATCGATGCCTTCCCGGAAGGGCTCGACACCGTCCTCGGCGAGCGCGGCGTCACGCTCTCAGGCGGCCAGAAGCAGCGCACGGCGCTGGCCAGGGGGCTGATCCGGCGCACGCCGCTGCTCATTCTGGACGACTGCTTCTCCGCCGTGGACACGGAGACCGAGGAGCACATCCTCTCCGGCTTGAAACGCCTGCGCTCCGACCACACCACGCTGCTGGTGTCGCACCGCGTCTCCACGGCGCGTCACGCCGATCGGATCCTGGTGCTGGAGGAAGGACGCATCGTCGAGATGGGCTCGCACCGGGAGCTGCTCGCCCTTGGCGGTTTCTATGCCGAACTCGAGCGGGCGCAGCGCAGCCGTCCGGCCGCCGTCGAGGCTGGGGTGCCGGACGCCGTGGACGGAGTGCACTCGTGAGCACGCCCAGCGACACCGCGACCGACGCACCGCTCGATCACTCGATCTTCGAGGCCGACATCGAAGGCCGGGCCATGAACATGCAGTACCTGCGAAGGATCCTGCGCTGGGCCCGGCCGCACCGCGCCCTCGCCGGGGTGAGCATCCTGCAGGTACTGGCGGCATCGGTGCTCGCCGTGCTCATGCCCGTGGTGATCAGCCGGGTGGTGATCGACGGCGTCATCATGGGGGAGCCGGACGCGCTGCTGCCGGACTTCGGCATGAACGCCGTGAATGATGCGGTGGCCGCGCTCACGGGTCTGTCGCCGCTGGTCAGCGCCTGCCTGATCTTCGCCCTCCTCACCCTCTGCTGCCATGCGCTCTACCACCTGCATCGGGTCACCTTCAGCAGAACGGTGCTCGCCTCGCTCAGGGACATGCGCCGCGACCTGTTCGCGCACATGGAGCGGCGGCCGTCTTCCTTCTACGACCGCGTCGCCGTCGGCCGGATCATGACGCGGATCACCAACGACGTGCAGGCGCTGTTCGATCTGCTCATGGGGCTCGGCATGCTGATCGGCGAGTTCGTGCCGTTCTTCCTGGGCCTCGGCATCATGCTCGCCATCGACGTGGAGCTCACCCTCTACCTGCTGCTGGCGGTGCCGATTTTCTGGTTCATCACCTACTTCTTCCGGCAGGCCACGAGAATCGTCTATCGGGCCATCCGCAACACCGTTTCGCAGCTCAACCAGAACCTGCAGGAGAACCTCTCCGGCATGCAGGTGGTGCAGCTCTCGAACCGGGAAGCGCGCAACCTCGCCCGCTACCGCGACATCAACGCCGAGAACCGCGCCCACGAGGTCCATGCCATCAACCTCGAGTCGAGCTACGGCGCGTTCATGGACAACATGGTGAATATGGCGCTGGCCGTGATCATCTGGGTGGGTGGCGGTAACGCCCTGCAGGATGTCATCAGCCTGGGATCGGTGATCCTGTTCACCCAGTTCGTGGACATGTTCATCCGACCCATCCGCGTGCTGGGCCAGCAGTACAACATCCTGTTCCGGGCCATGGCCAGCGCCGAGCGGATCTTCCAGGCGCTGGACTGGCACGAGCAGGTGCGGGAGCCGGAGCGCCCGGCGGCGCTGCCGGAGCGCCTCGAGGGGCACATCGAGTTCCGGCACCTCACCTTCGGCTACGATCCCCGGGATCCCGTGCTCCACGACGTGTCGTTCACCGTGGCGCCGGGAGAGAAGCTGGCCGTGGTGGGCCCCACCGGCTCCGGGAAGAGCACGCTCATCCGCCTGCTCGGCCGGTTCTACAACTTTCCGGACGGCACCCTGTTCCTGGACGGCATCGACATCAACCGCATGCGCGCCAGCGACGTCCGCTCACGGGTCGGGGTGGTGCTCCAGGACTTCCACATCTTCTCCGGCACGATCCTGGACAACATCCATCTCGGCAATCCGGCCATCAGCCGGGACGCCGCCATCCGCGCAGCCAGGATGGTGCACGCGGACGCGTTCATCGAGGCATTGCCGGCCGGCTACGACGAACCGCTCGTGGAGCGCGGTCAGAACCTGTCGCAGGGGCAGCGCCAGCTGCTCGCCTTCGCCCGGGTACTCGCGGCCGACCCGGAGATTCTGATCCTCGACGAGGCCACGGCCAGCATCGACACCGAGACCGAGCAGCTCATTCAGGCCGCGCTCAGAACGGTCATGGCGCGCCGCACCGCGATCGTCATCGCCCATCGGCTGCAGACCATCCAGGAGGTGGATCGGATCCTCGTGCTCAAGGACGGCCGGGTGAAGGAACTTGGTACTCACGACGAGCTCATGGCGGCCCGCGGCGTCTACTACACGCTGAATCAGCTCCAGTTCCAGGATGTGGGGCTGAAACCGGATGCGCGCTGAGCGTCGCTCAATCTGCGGCTACTGGAGACGCCGAACCGTCACGTCCGGCTGGGATTCGAGTTCCATCTCGTAGTGGAAGCGATACCGTCTGATCGTGACGCTCTGTTGCGGTTTGATGGGACGCCTGCTTTTCTGGTTCTCGATCCAGATCTGTCCGTTCGACAGCGTCACGATCTGCGCGCCGGTGGGCGAAGACTGAACGCTGACGATCGTTGCGGTGAGGGAGTCAGCTTCCGCACTTCGACTTCGCTCCTCCTTCAGGCCGAAACTGTCCACATCGGTGACCGTGCCCGTCCTGGCATCCTCCGCTTGGATTGCCTCCCCCGCCGGCTCAGGTGGACCTTCGGCACGTGGCAGCACTGCAGTCGTGCCCGCTGAGGGTTGCGCCCGGGAGGTGGCCGCTTCGGCCGATCGGCCGGCGAGACGGTCGTAGCAGATGAGTCGTTCTGAAGGGTCATCGATTCGAACGCACTCGGAGAGATCGGATGCAGCCAGATCGGACGAGCCGGCCGTCGTGATGATCATCGCGACAACGACGTGGAAGACTCTGCTCATGGGATCAGCGAGCGAGGGGCGGTGTGCCGCCCCTCGCGCATAACGGCTACGTCAGAGTGTCTGACGAAGACGCAGGTACCACATGCGTCCTCTCACATCGTGAACGAACGTCTCGATACCTCCGAGGTTGAAGAACGGCTCGGGGAACTCGTCGAACACGTTGTTCGCACCCACCTCGATGGTGGTCGAACCGACGCCGAACAGCTCTTCGAACGTGTACTTGTAGTTGAGGTCGACATAGGTGATGTCGTCCACGGAGTCTTCTCCGCCCCGCAGGCGGTGAAGAGTCTGCAGCCCTGCGGAGTTGAACTCGAGATCGAATCCGTCGATCCAGCGGACCCGGATACGCGCCGAGTGATTGCCCAGGAACCAGTTGACGGTACCGTTCACCCGCCATTCCGGCAGCGGCGGAATCTCGGCAATCTGCTCGTTCTGCTTGCCGACGCCATCACCGCTGTCCAGGGGATCACCGGTACCCAGGTCGAACGTGTACTCCTCGGCCCAGGTGGCGTTCAGCCCGAACGTGAAATTGCCGAATCTGTCGAAGGGCAGGTTGTACGTGGCGTAGATGTCCCACGCCGTGTGCTCCATCTCCTGGGCGTTGAGCCGGTCGACGAGCACCCGGGTAACCACGCCCGTGGAATTCCGGAAAATCTTGGGCTCGTTGTTCGCAATCCAGTTGGCGACGTCCGTCGCGTCGGCCGGGTCGTTGCCGGCGGCGAGGAACGACGCAAAGCTCGCCCGCAACACGTTGTTGCCGGTCTCCGTCGAAATCCTTTCCTCGAACTGGTAGTTGGCGTAATCCAGACCCAGCGTGAGGTCGCCGTCCAGCAGGTTCAACGAGAAGCCGATGTTGAACGTGTCGGCTTCTTCCGGAGCCAGGTTCGGGTTGCCGCTCACACAGGCCACGCGGAACGTCGCGGAGATGTCTCCGGTCAGGGGATCCGACATGGTCTCCAGTCCGCACTGCTCGGTGGAAAACTGCTGCTCGATCGTCGGCGCGATGAAGGCCGTACCCCAGGAAGCCCGAATCGACAGCCAGTCGGTGGGCTGCCAGAGACCCGCAATCTTGGGATCGAACGAATCACCCACCCCGCCGCCATAGTCCGAGTACCGACCGGCGGCCGTTACTTCCAGCCGCTCGAGCACCGGAATGGAGAGCTCGAAGAACGCCGACGTGACGTCCTGGCTGGCCTTCCAGTCGAAGGCGCATCCGCCTTCGTGCCAGTCGCACTGGTTTCTCTGCGCACTGGCGTCCTCATCGACCTTCTCGTCGCGATACTCCACGCCGAATGCAGCAAGGACATTGCCCGCCGGCAGCTCGAAGAGCTCACCCGTGGCGAGCATGTTGACGGACCAGAAATCGGTGTCGGTGATCTGATGTGACTGGATGTTCACCGCATCCAGAACGCTGACGCTGTTGGCGAAGCCCGGCGTGCCGGTGTACTGACAGACCCGGTCCTCGCACTCGAGTGCCTGGGTCGAGAAGGGGTTCCAGTACTGTGGCGAGCCGGTGAATCGTGGATCGGACTCGGGGACGTCCACCAGTTCTCCCCGCAGACCCGCCTCCAAGGCGTTCTGGCTGGTGTTCTTCTCTTCCAGAACGACGTGACCCCGGGAGACGATGGCTGTCGTCGCCACCTCCCAGGAGGTGTTCGGAATCTCTACGGTCAGGGTATCGGAAGCGCGGAAGCTCCATGCATCGAACGACGCGTTACCCGTGTTCGATCCGTCGTCGTTGAGTGAAGAGGGCTGATTGGCGCCGGGCATCAGCCCGATCTTGCTGAAGATGCGCAGTGCAACGACGTCCACGTCCTCGTTGAACGGAATGCCGGATGCCGGGTCGATTCCGGAAACGATCACGTCCATCACGCCGTCGCCATTCGCATCCACAGTGCCACGATCCGGTACCCCGTCAGCATCCGCATCCTGAGCATAGAGCGGCGCTCCGTCCGACGTCATCGCCCGGAAGGGATTGCCGGGGTGGTCACCCAGCACGATGGGGAACTCCTCCGTACGACCACCGGGATTCTGCGGAGATCCGCGGCTGTCCGACTGCAGGCGGGAGTAGACCAGCTCGAATTCGTTGCTGACGTTGTCGCTGAAGTCGTACTGGAAGTTGAAATAGGAACTCCACTTCTCCTGCGGATTGATGTAGTTCCAGGTTTCACCGAAGTGGAAGCTGCAATCCGTCGCGCCTGTGATGCCGGCTGGCAGACCCAGCGCGTACTCTGTGGCGGATCGCGGATCGCCCGTCAGGTAGTTGCCCTTCGTGCCCACGTCTGTCCCGCCGGGACCGATGTCCGTGGCCACCCCGCAGCCCGGGTCGCGGAGGTTGGCTGCACCGACGATAGCGCCGGTGGTGTCCCGTACGGGTACCCGCCACCTTCCGGGATTGCCGGTAGCGGACATTTCGAATCCCTCCCGGAGGAACTCGGGACGCTCGGTCTGCTCCAGCGTGGTCCGGTCGCTGTACGCGCCGGCAAACACGAAATGTCCCTTGTCCATCTCGCTGCCGAAGATGAACTCGAACATGTCTTCGTTGATATCGTTGTCGGAGTCCTGCTGATGGAACAGGGATACCTCGGCGCCGCTGAAGTTTTTGCGCGGAATGACGTTCACCACGCCCGCCACCGCGTCCGAGCCGTAGGTTGCCGACGCCCCGTCCTTGAGGATGTCGATCCGCTCGATCGCGATCTGCGGCAGTGCGTTGTTGAGGTTCGTGCCTACACCCCGCTTGCCGTCCAGCAGGTTGAGCGTGGCCCGTTCGCCGAGCCCCCTCAAGTTTGCTGCGGTATCGGTGCCGATCTGAGGTCGTGCGGCGTATGTGTTCGTCTGAAAGTCAGATCCATAGTTGAACGTCTGGTTGACCAGCACCTCGCCGAGATTCGGTGTGGCGTTGTCGGCGATTTCCTCCGAGTCGACGACGGTCAGCGGTGATGCGGAGTCGAAGCTGTCCCGCTTGATCAGAGAACCAGTTACGACGATTTCTTCGATGACCTGCGGATCAGCAGGGGCGGCGTTTGCCGCGGGGATCAGCAGATTTGTTAGCGCTGTGAACAGCGCAGCGACGAGCGGCCATGATAGGCCATGTGTACCTTGGTACATTTATCTCTCTCCCTATAAGAGAAGTTTCTCCATCCCATGCGCCGTAAGGTGAATACAGGGACTGCGTCCCGCATTCAGCCTGACGCTTACTGGAAGATAAATCGTTTTCCTGTTGCGTACAATCATATGTCTCGGCGAATTGCATCCATTGGTCTGTTCGTAAGGAACCCAGTCGCGCTGCTTTTGATCGAGGTCAAAAGCAGCGGGCTGATGGACGGAACGTGTTCGACGAGTTCCCGGATCCGATTCTGAATGATTGCGGCCGTTCAGCCGTTCAGCGGACGTGGAAGTCCGTGGCCGCGAGAGAAAGGCCAAGCATCCGTGCGACCGCTTGTGAGGCGGCGTTCTCCCAGGACGTGCTGTAGATCGGCTCTGCGCCGTGTCCGCGAACTGCTTCCGCCCAGGCGCGCACGACGTCGCTGGCCAGGCCTCGACGCCGGAAATCGGGATGAGTCTCCACCCCTGCCTGATGGGCCGCGGGCGTGATCCGCACGCTGGCGCATACCGAAACCGCAGCACCGTCCTGGAGGACGGCCAGGAAGGGCTGCCGGTGAGGAACGTCGGGTCGCCAGTCCGGCAGCCAGCGGCTGAGCACGTGCGCGTTGGCCTCGGTGACGGTGACGGTGGGAGCCGCTTCCGGGGCCGGGACTTCCGGGGGAAAGGTGTAGGCGGGCCCGCGCCAGACGGCCTGCACGGGAGAGGCGCGGTTCAGCAGGTCCAGGGCTCGCCCGGCGAGCCGGGGATCGGCGCGCAGGTCGCCGCCAACCGGCTCGGCCTCGCACAGAGACTCCAGTGACCGGACGAGCTCAGGTTCGAGATCGGCGCGGAAACGCCAGCGGTTGCCGGTTTCCGAGCGGACGAGGTGGAAGCGCGGCACCGCACCGCCATCCCACTGGTTGATGCCGGTGAGCCCGCCCCGGGCGTCGATCAGGTAGAGGGTGTGCAGGTGAAGGGCGGCGGGATCGCAGGGCATCAGCCGGGGCGCTTCGTGAAAGGTGCCGGAGGCGGCTTCCTCGGCGTGGCGATTGGTGCCTGAGGAGGTCTCCTCGGCGTATCAATCTGGAGAGCGTCGGAACAGATTGGCGGGTTCAGATCCAGGGTTGCTGCCCAGGATTTGGTGCCGAGGAGAGGACTTGAACCTCCACGGGGTTTCCCCCACTAGCACCTGAAGCTAGCGTGTCTACCAATTTCACCACCTCGGCGTAGAAGCAGCTCGCGGCGACGCGTAACGGCCGCCGGCGACTGGCAGGGCGCGCAATTAAATAGAAGAAGGGCTTTTCTGTCAAACTAGCCGCGAACGTCTAACTGACCGTTACAGGGACCCCCTTTGAAGCCCGATCAGCAGCCCGACCCGAAGCTCGATGCGAAGTCACTCTCCCGCCTGATTGCCGAGGCGGATGGCCCGCTGGCCTGGCGTGACCTGGTGGTTGCGCTGGACCTCTCCACGAGCGCGGAGCGCAAGAAGCTGAGCAGCGTGCTGAAAGGCATGGTGCGCGGCGGAGAGCTCGATCAGGACCATCGTGGCGCCTATCACCTGGCCGGCTCGGGAGGCACCCGCCGGGGGCTGATCGAGTCCAGCGGCATGAGCCTCACCTTCCTCGGGCTGCCGCTCGAGCGCCAGAAGCGCCAGCTGCTGCGCGCGGGAGACGAGGTCAGCGCCCGGGTCGTGGGCGAGACCGTCCACGTGCTGGAGGTGCTGGCCCGCTCGAACCGACCGCTGGTGGGCATCGTCCGCGGGCACGGCCGCTATCCTCATGTCGAGTCGCTGAGCCCCGACTACCGCGGCCGCGTTTCCCTGGAAAATCCTGAAGAAGCCACCCTGGAAGGGGAAACCGTGGCCGTCGCCGTGGTCGGTGAGGACCGACGCGGCCTCGTCGGTCGCATCGTCGAGCATCTGGGCGGCGACGGTGGCGTCGCCCAGGCGGTGGTGACGATGATCGAAGCCTACGGCATTCCCACGGAGTGGGCGGAAGGTGTGGAGGCGCAGCTCGAGAGGCTGCCGGGCAAGGTCTACGCCGGTCGGCATCCCACCCGCAGGAACCTTGCGGATACGCCGCTCGTCACCATCGACGGCGTCACCGCCCGGGACTTCGACGACGCGGTGTTTGCGGAGCCGGTGAGCAGTGGCTGGCGACTGATCGTCGCCATCGCCGACGTCGCCCACTACGTGAAGCGGGGCTCGGCCCTCGACGTGTCCGCCCGGGAGCGCGGCAACTCGGTGTACCTGCCGGACCGGGTGGTGCCGATGCTGCCGGAAGAGCTCTCCAACGGGCTCTGCTCGCTGAATCCGAAGGTGGCGCGGCTCGCCATGGTGTGCGAGATGACGGTCGCGCGCAGCGGCGAGGTCACCGGCTTCGATTTCTACGAGGCGGTGATCCGGAGCTGGCAGCGTCTCACCTACGAGCGGGTGCAGGAGTTTCTCGACGATGGCGTGCTCGATGTGGAGCCGGCGGTCTGCCACTCACTGGGCGAGCTGAAGCAGGTGTATGAGGCGCTGCGTGATGCCCGGGAGGCCCGGGGCGCGCTCGACTTCGACACCCACGAGGCGTCGCTGGAGATTGCGGACAATCACATCCGCGCCATCCACCCCGTGCACCGGCTCACGGCGCACAAGCTCATCGAGGAAGCCATGATCGCCGCCAACGTCTGCGCGGCGCAGTTCATCGAGACCCGCCTCGGCGAGCACAAGGGCATGTACCGGGTGCACGAGCCACCTGCCGAGGAGAAGCTCGATCTGCTGACCCAGGCGCTGGCCATGGCCGGGGTGCGGCTGCGGCAGGGCCAGCTCACACCCAGCGGGCTGAAGTCGGCCATGGATCAGCTCGAAAGCCGCGAGAATCGCTGGCTCTACGAGATGCTGGTGCTTCGCTCGCTGATGCAGGCGGTGTACACGCCGGAGAACAAGGGCCACTTCGGGCTCGCGCTGGAGCGCTACATGCACTTCACCTCGCCCATCCGGCGTTATGCGGACCTGGTGGTGCACCGGATCATCAAGGCGATCCTCACCGGCCAGCAGACGCCTTACGGCACGGAGGAGCTGCTCGAGATCGGTGCGCACATCTCGGCCACGGAACGCCAGGCGGAGTCCGTTGGCTGGGCGGTGGATGCCTGGCTGAAGTGTGAGTATGTCGCTGATCGGGTCGGCGAGACCTTCGAAGGCGTGGTCATGGGCGTCACGGATTTCGGGCTGTTCGTGGAGCTCAAGGGGTTCTACGTGCAGGGCCTGCTGCACGTCTCGGAGCTCGGCAGCGACTACTTCCAGTACCAGCCGCAGAGCCTGTCGCTGGTGGGCGAGCGCTCCGGCCGGCGCTTCACGCTGGGCGACGAGTTCCCCGTGGTGCTCGTGGACGCCATCCCGGAGCAGGGCAGGCTCGATCTGCGGCTCGAGCCGGGACGCGCCACCGGAGCGGGCGGCGACGGTCATCCGGGCCGGAAGAAGGGGCGGAAGGGCCGCCGAGCGCGCGACGCGAAGGACAGGCGCCGTTGAGCGAGATCTTTGGTCTGCACGCGGTGGAAGCGGCGCTGTCGGAAGCGCCCGAGCGTATCCGTGTGCTCTATGTGCAGAAAGGCCGGGAGGCGCGCAAGCAGGCGCTGGTGGATCATGCCCGCGAGGTCGGGGTGCGGGTCGAGTTCGTGGACCGGCGCTGGCTGGACGCCCGGGTGGACGGTGCGCACCAGGGAGTCGTGGCGGAAAGCCAGGCGCTCGCCCCGGCCGACGAGAAGGCCCTGGAAGCGCGCTGGACGGAGCTCGCGGCCCCACGCCTGCTGCTGGTGCTCGATGGTGTCCAGGATCCCCGGAACCTGGGTGCCTGCCTGCGCAGTGCCGGTGCTGCCGGCGTGCAGGCGGTGCTGCTGCCGAAACGCAATAGCGCGCCGTTGAGCCCTGCCGCCCTGAAGACGGCGGCCGGTGTGGCCGAGCGGCTCTTCGTGGTCTCCGTGGTCAACCTGGCGCGCCGGCTGGCCTGGCTGAAGGCCCAGGGCGCCTGGGTGATCGGCGCCGCCGGTGATGCACCCGCACGATTTTTCGAGGCGGACCTGACGCGGGACACGGTGCTGGTGCTGGGCGGTGAGGAGAAGGGTCTGCGGCGCCTGACCCGTGAGCATTGCGACGCGCTGGTGAGCATCCCCATGGCCGGGGGCGTGGAGAGCCTGAACGTGTCGGTTGCGGCCGGCATCCTGCTGTTCGAAGCAGTCCGCCAGCGCTCCTGAAAAAGCGTCCCTGAAAAAGAACGGCCGGATGCGCCTGAGCGCACCCGGCCGTCGTCGAGGCCGATGGCCCGATCAGCTCGGCGGTGTCTCCTCTTCCACGAGCTGGATGATCACGTCGTCGGCTTCGAAGCAGCTGCCGCTGTCGTCCCCGATGACGGTCGCCTGCTGGCCGACTTCCAGGTCGGCAAAGCCCGATTCCGTGACGCCGAAGCCACCTTCGAGCAGCTCGGTCACGGTGATGAAGTGCGCATCTACCGTTGGCCGGATGCAGCGGTCGCCGGCAGGCTCCGTATCGTCGACGAACAGGGTGAACGTCTCCGTATCGATGCTCGTCACCTCACCCGTGAGCTGATCGCGGCTCTCCTCGGGAGGCGCGATGAGAATGAGGGAGGCATGCAGCACGCCGGGCGACTCGTCCGGGATCACCCCGTTGACCTCGGCCACGACGCCGGTATCGATGGCGCTGGCGTCGAGCTCTGAGAGATCCGCCGCGGAGAGGATTTTCGTGCCGCTCTGAACCAGCACGTCGATCTGCTCCACATCGAGCTCCTCGCCGTCCGCCAGGTCCAGCGAAAACACCCCGTCCTCGTCGACGGGCGTCAGGGCGGTGCCCGAGAGGCTGAGGATGTCCTCCGGCAGGCCCTTCTGCACGACGATGGCGTCAAGCTGCACCATGCGCACCGTGTCGTTGCGGTCGGAGTCAGAATCGGAATCGCCGTCTGAGTCGCCATCCGAATCCATGTCTGAATCGCTGTCCGAGTCGGTGTCCGAATCGGTGTCCGAGTCGCCGTCGGAATCGCTGTCGTCGGAATCCGAATCGGAATCGCCGTCGTGCGCATCGCGAATGACCACGGCGATGCCGTAGACGGTCACGGGCTCCCCGGTCACGAGGTTCGCGAAGTCGACGGGCTGGCCGGCGGCATTAAACAGGCTCGTGTCCTCGCTGGTGTTGACCTTGAGGCAGCCGTTGGTGTCCGTGTCCAGGCGCGTCTCGATATCGCAGAGATCGAAGCTGCTGGTGCCGGTATCGATGTCGCCCACCGTGCCACTCGCCCGCAGCAGGCCCTGCAGCGCCTGGCGCTGCTGGATGTCCACGAACACCACCGGACGGAACCGGATCGTGCCGTTGCCGGTGCCGACGACGTGGAACGACTTCTTCGCATCGATGTCGACCTCGATGAGGATCGCCGTATCTGCCGCCACGGTGAACGAACCGCGCGGGTTGAGATCCACCTTACCGTTGGCCGGCACCACAGCGTCCTCGCAGACCTCTGCATCCATGTCGTTGAGGTAGCAGACGGTGATGGAGTCCACGATCAGCCGGATCTTTTCGTAGTCACCCACCGGGACGTTCTCGGATACCGCCAGCATGTCGTAGAAGTTCTGCAGCTCCAGCAGGTCGAACTCCTTGGGTTCGTCCAGCAGGATGACCTGCCGGTCACCGTCCTCCGGAATCAGCGCCACGCGGCTGACAACCATGATGATGCGGGTGAAGTCCGGTGCCGGGGCATCCTTGATGAGGATGCCCACCACCCCGGTCTGGTCTGCGGGTGCCTGGGCGACGGGTGCCGGCGCCGCCGCCAGCGGCCCATCACTGCCGCCGCCACCGCCTCCGCAGCCACCGAGAAAGAGCATTACCAGGGCGGCCAGGAGCCAACCCGCCTTGAGTCTGAACGTCATAAGAGTGTCCCTCGGTCCCTGTGCGATGTGCACGCATTCTGCCCGGACCAATCCAATTATCGGGCAATTATCTTGATGTAATCCGGCGCGTCTTGTGCCGGTCTCGGATCGATGTCGGAGAACGTGTCCGAGGAAAATGGTAACAAATTCCCATCCGGGTGCTCCAGCCGACCTGTAAACGACTTTTCCGGCGGCCAGTGGACGGTTTGCGCTACCGGGGGGCACCTTGCCAGGGCGAATTCGCGCCCCTAGAATGCGCGTCCCTCGTTTCCGGCCTGGTCTGAAACGGGTCCTTGCTTCACGCCGCCCCTCAGCCGGGCCGGCGGAGGCTGTAACCACAAGGCGCTCTTACCTTGAGAAGAGCGAAAGGAGCATCCATGCGACATTACGAGGTCGTCTTTCTCGTGCACCCCGATCAGAGCGATCAGGTGCCGGGCATGATCGAACGCTATCAGAGCCTGATCGAGCGCGGCGAGGGCAAGGTCCACCGTCTGGAAGACTGGGGACGCCGTCAGCTCACCTTCCCGATCCACAAGATCCACAAGGCGCACTACATCATGATGAACATCGAGGTCGACGGCGAAACGCTGTCCGAGCTCGAGAGCGCGTTCCGCTTCAATGACGCGGTGATCCGCAACATGATCATCAAACGCAAGGAGGCGGTCACCGGTCACTCCAAGATCTTCGAGGAGGAGCTCCGGGAGCAGGAGAAGGAGAAGGAGCGCGAGCAGCGCCGTGAGCAGGAGTACGCGGAGCGTCGTGCCCGTGCGGAAGGTTCCGACGACGATGCCGACAGCGACGACGAGACGGCCGACAGCACGGAAGAGGAGGAAGTATAGATGCGCCGCGGATTTGCCCGTAAGAAGTTCAATCGTCTGGGCGAGGAAGGCCAGGAGATCGACTACAAGAACCTGGACCTGCTCAAGCAGTACATCACGGAAACCGGCAAGATCGTTCCAAGCCGCATCACCGGGGCATCGGCCGCCCAGCAGCGACAGCTCGCGCGCGAAGTGAAGCGGGCCCGCTACCTGGCGCTGCTGCCGTACACCGATCAGCATCAGTAAGCGAGGAAGCCATGAACGTCATTCTGCTGGAGCGCCTGAGCAACCTGGGCGACATTGGTGACGAAGTTGCCGTCCGGCCTGGCTTCGCGCGCAACTACCTGATCCCGAGGGGCAAAGCCGTTCGGGCCACCACCGAGAACCGGGCGGTGTTCGAAGAGCGTCGGGCGGATCTGGAGAAGGCTGCCGGCGAGCAGCTCGCCGCTGCCCAGGCCCGTGCCGCGAAGCTCGAGGGTCTCGAGCTCACCATCGTCGTGAAGGCGGGTGAGGAAGGGAAGCTCTACGGTTCCGTGGGCACCCAGGACATCGCGGACAGGGTCAGTGAAGCAGGCACCGAGGTGACCCGTTCCGAGGTACGCATGCCGGAAGGCGTGATCCGCTCGGTGGGCGACTACGAGATCGACCTGCAGCTGCACTCGGACGTTGTCACCACCATCAAGGTTTCGGTGGTTCCGGAGTAACCCGGCACTTACGCGCCAGCGGGCGTCGTGCGCCGACGCCCGCATTCAGAGGGTCGATTTCTGATTTTCCGCTTGCAAAGCCTGGCGGAAAATCAGAGGCTCTTTCACCCCGCAGCCAACACACAGTAAAACGATAGCGATGTCTGAAATCGCATCTGGAGGGGGAGCCGGGAGCGGTTCGGGGGATGACAAGGACGCCGGACCAGGCCCCGACGACTACGAATCGTCGTCCATCCCCGAACGGATGGACGAGCAGATCGACATCCCCGAGTATCCCGAGCTCCACCACGACAGCACCGCCCCCCACGAGCCCCAGATCGTCGGCGACTTCGCCGTGTCCAGGAGATCCTCGCGAGGTGCGGTCAGCGCCCTGAAGGTTCCGCCCCACTCGGTGGACGCCGAGCAGTCCGTGCTCGGCGGGCTGATGCTCGACAACGACGCCTGGTTCAACGTCGCGGAAGTGGTGCAGGTGGGCGACTTCTATCGTGCCCAGCATCAGATCATTTTCGAGGCGATGACGGACCTCGCCGGCGACGATCAGCCCATGGACGCCCTGACGGTATCCGAGCGTCTCCAGTCCAAGGGCATGCTCGACAAGGCCGGTGGCATCGCCTACCTCGCCGAGCTCACAGAGGCCACGCCGGGGGCATCCAACGTCGTGGCGTACGCGAAGATCGTTCGCGAGCTTTCCACCCTGCGCCAGCTCATCGGCGCGGCCAACCGCATCGCCGAGTCTGCCTTTGCGCGAGATGGTCGCCCCAGCGAAGAGCTGCTCGATCTGGCGGAAAAGGAGGTCTTCCAGATCTCGGAAGGGCGACTCAAGGGCGGCGGCCCGGAAAAGGTGGTGCCGCTGCTGAACCGCGCCGTCGAGCGCATCGAGAGGCTGTATGCCACCCGCAACCCGATCACGGGCCTCGCCACCGGGTTCGATCTGCTGGACAAGAAGACTGCGGGGCTGCAGCCCTCGGACCTCGTGATCGTCGCCGGCAGGCCCTCCATGGGCAAGACGTCGTTCGCCATGAACATGGCGGAACACGCGGTGATGGAGTCCGACGGCGCCGTGCTGGTGTTCAGCATGGAGATGCCTTCCGAGCAGCTCGTGCTCCGGATGCTGTCGTCGCTCGGCCGTATCGACCAGACGCGCATGCGCACCGGCGACATGCACGAGGACGACTGGCCCCGCTTCACCTCGGCCGTCAGCCAGCTCAAGGACAAGCAGCTCTTCATCGACGACACCCCGGCGCTGACGCCCAACGACCTGCGCACCCGCGCGCGCCGCGTCGCCCGGGAGTGCGGCGGCCTGGCGCTGATCGTGGTGGACTACCTGCAGCTCATGCGCGCGCCCGGCAGCGCTGACAACCGCACGAACGAGATCTCCGAGATCTCCCGCTCGCTGAAGGCCATCGCCAAGGAAATGAGCTGCCCGCTGATCGCGCTGTCGCAGCTCAATCGCGGTCTCGAGAGCCGCACGGACAAGCGTCCGGTGATGGCGGATCTGAGGGAATGTGTGGTCGGCGACACGCTGGTGAACCTGGCCGACGGCCGGAGAGTGCCGATTCGGTCGCTGGTGGGCACCGAGCCCGAGGTGTTTGCCATGGCCGCCGATCAGAAGATCGTCCGAGCGCGGGCGGAGAAGGTCTGGTCGGTAGGACGTCGGCAGGTCCTGAATCTGAAACTCGCGAGCGGACGAAAGCTGGTGGCCACCGCGAAGCATCGGCTGTTCACCGCCGATGGCTGGCAGACGCTGGGCACCGTGGCCATCGGGGATCGGGTCGCGCTGGCCAGGCAGCTGCCGGTCGACGGCGAGCCGGGCGATTGGGACGAAGAGCGGCTTGCCCTGCTCGGCCATCTCGTCGGCGACGGCAGCTATCTCTCAGGTCGTCCACTGCGTTACACCACGGCTTCCGAGGAGAACAGCGAGCTGGTCAAGCGCATCGCCGAAACCCGGTTCGGCGTTCGGGTCAACCGGCACGATGGCCCGGGGAACTGGCACCAGCTGGTGTTCAGCGGCAACGGCAATCGCTGGCATCCGCGCGGTATCAACGCCTGGCTGCGCGACCTCGGTCTCTTCAATCAGCGTTCCGCAGAGAAGCATCTGCCCGAGTCTGTGTTCTCCCTGCCGGATGCCCTGGCGGCTCACCTGCTCCGGCATCTGTGGGCGACGGATGGTTGTCTGCACGTTCGGGACCGTGGCGGCGCTTCACGCATCTACTTCAGCACCTGCAGCCAGCGCCTGGCCGCAGACGTGACGGCGTTGCTGCTCCAGCTCGGGATCGTGGCGCGGATTCGCTCGGTGGTGCAGAAGCGCAGCCTGCTCTACAACGTGGATGTATCCGGTCGGGAAGCACAGATTCGCTTTCTGGACGAAGTCGGCGCCTTCGGCCCGAAGGTGGAGGCGGCCAATGAGCTTCGGAGGCTGCTCGAAAGCCGTTCGGCAAACACGAACGTCGATACGCTGCCCAGGGAAGTCTTCGACCGGGTGCAGGCATTGATGCGGGCGCAGGGAGTTACGCAGCGTGCCATGGCAGCCCTGAGAGGGACTGCCTACGGTGGTTCGAGTCACTTCAAGTTCGCACCCTCGCGGGAGACACTCTCGAGCTATGCCGACCTGCTGGGCAGCGAAGCGCTGAGAACGTGGGCGACGTCGGATCTCTTCTGGGATCGGGTGGTTGCCGTGGAGCCTGCGGGTGAGGCGGAAGTATTCGATCTCACCGTGCCCGGGCCGGCGAGCTGGCTCGCCGACGGCGTTGTCAGCCATAACTCCGGAGCGATCGAGCAGGACGCAGACCTCATCCTCTTCATCTACCGCGACGAGGTCTACAACTCGGAGTCGCCGGACAAGGGCACGGCCGAGATCATCATCGGCAAGCAGCGCAACGGCCCCATCGGCTCGCTGCGCCTCGCCTTCATCGGCAACCTCACCAAGTTCGAGAACCTGGCGCCGGAACGCTACAACGACTACACGCCGTTCGAGTAGCGCCGGCGACGATGGCAAAAGCGAAAACCAAATCGGCCTACGTCTGCGACGAGTGCGGCGCCGAGCACCGGCAGTGGCAGGGCCAGTGCCTCACCTGCAAGGCGTGGAACTCGCTCTCCCGGGTGAGCATCGGCCCGGTCTCCGAGCCCGGGGTCGGCTACGCGGGCACGAAAGCGGAAGTCAGGCGCCTCGCAGAGGTGGCCACGGAGGAGGCGCCGCGCGTCGTCACGGGCTTTGCCGAGCTCGACCGGGTGCTCGGCGGCGGCCTGGTGCCGGGCTCGGTGGTGCTGATCGGCGGCGACCCGGGCGCCGGCAAGTCGACGCTGCTCCTGCAGGTGTGCTGCACGCTGGCGGCGCGCGAGGAGGTGCTCTACGTCACGGGCGAGGAATCGCTGCAGCAGCTGGCGCTCAGAGCGTCGCGGCTGGCGCTGCCCATGGACCGTCTGAACGTTGCGTCCGAGACCCGCGCGGAGGTGGTCGCCTCGCTGATCGATAGCGCCCGACCCAGGGTGGTCATCCTCGACTCCATTCAGGTGATGCAGCTCGAGTCGGTGGAAAGCACGCCGGGCAGCGTCACCCAGGTGCGGGAGACCGCCGCCTTCTTCACCCGGCTCGCCAAGCAGACGGGCACCGTCATCGTGCTGGTGGGCCACGTCACCAAGGAAGGCAACCTGGCGGGCCCGAAAGTCCTCGAACACATGATCGACTGCTTCATGATGCTCGACTCGCCCGCCGGCAGCCGTTATCGGACGCTGCGCGGGGTGAAGAACCGCTTCGGAGCGGTGAACGAGCTCGGCGTATTCGCCATGACGGATCAGGGCATGCGCGAAGTGGCCAACCCGTCCGCTATCTTTCTGCAGCGCGGCGACGTGCATTCACCCGGCAGCGTCGTCACCGTCACCTGGGAGGGCACCCGGCCGCTGCTCGTGGAGCTGCAGGCGCTGGTGGACCACGCCCAGGGCGGCTACCCCAAGCGCATCGCCGTGGGGCTCGACCAGCAGCGCCTCGCCATGCATCTCGCCGTGCTGCATCGCCACTGCGGCGTGACGCTGGGCGATCAGGACGTGTTCGCGAACGTGGTGGGTGGGGTGCGCATCGGCGAGACGGGCGCGGACCTCTCGGTGCTGCTCGCCGTGCTGTCGTCGTTCCGCAACCGGGCGCTGCCGCGGGAGCTGATCGTCTTCGGCGAGCTCGGTCTCACCGGAGAGGTGCGGCCGGTGGCCAACGGTGAGCAGCGCCTCGCGGAGGCGGCGAAGCACGGCTTCCGCCAGGCCATCGTGCCGTTCTCCAACCGCCCGAAGAAGGTGCGTGACGGCATGACCGTGCACGGCGTGAAGAGCCTGTCCGCCGCGCTGGACGTGCTCGAGTCGCTCTAAGGGGCAGACTTTCCGAGACCGGTCAGGAGGCGACGGCTGCGCCCGCCGCCGGCTGCGTCACCTGCCGGAGCATCGTCAGGTACGTGCCCGGGAAATCCACCTCGTCGTAGAACCCCTTCTGCTTCAGCAGCCGATGCATCTTCGGCAGGTTGTAGATGGGGATGGATGCCATCATGTGATGCTCGAGGTGGTAGCTCACGCCGAGCGGGCAGAACACCAGCCGGTCGAGCCAGTTGGCCGGAATCGTCCGGGTGTTCAGCCGCGGGTCCAGGTCGTACAGATCGGGCACGGCGGCATGTTCCGCCACCTGCCGCAGCCGGCTCACCAGCCGGTTGCTGGTGAGCATGGCCGCCCACCAGACGAGGTACAGCCAGGGCGCACCGATGGCGAAGAAAATGCCCACCATGATCGCGTTGGCGACCAGCCCGCGGGCCAGTGCCTGGCGCTGCTCCGGTTTCTGCGCGTTGAAGTGGGCGAGCGCCTTGAACAGCCCCTGGGTCTGCTTCCAGCCGGTCTGACCCGTGACGTCCCGCAGCAGCTTGCGCTTCAGCCGGTCACGGCTGATGGGGTAGTCGTGGTAGTTGGGCAGGTCCGGGTCCTCGCGGGTGCCGGCCAGGCGATGATGCGCGAGGTGGCCTCTGCTGTAGGCCTTCATGTTGTTGAAGGTGGGGGCGGCCGCCAGCCACTCGCCGAAGAACTCGTTCAGCCGCCGGCTCGAGAACAGCGTGCCGTGCCCGCACTCGTGCACCAGCACGCCGAAGCCGAGCTGCCGGCCGCCGAGCAGCACCACCCCGAGCAGGATGGTCAGCACGTTCGGCCAGATCGCCATCATGGCGAAGATCGCGGCGGTGATGGCGTAGTTGCAGACGAACAGCCACACGGCCCGCAGATCGCTGCGCTCGCTGATCGCGTCGATCTCCTCGCTGGTGAGCACGTCCTTCACGTTCATGGGGTATCTCCGGCGGCGCGGCTTCGCGCCTGGTCCAGTTGCGGTCGCGGCATGCGGCGCAGCACATCGTGTTTGCCGCCTGCCCAGATGTCCTTGCCCTGGGCGTCGTAGTCGAGCATGGCGCGCCAGAGGCGTTCGCGCGTGCTCACGTCCACCATCCCGGCGGGCAGCAGGGGGTCCTTCGCCAGGCGGTGGATCATCTCGCCCCCCAGGCTGAAGCACTCGAGACGCGCCTCGTCCTCGGGCAGCCCGGGAAGCCGTCGGGCGCTTTCCTCGATTCGCCGGCAGGCATCCGCGTAGTCCGCGTTCAGCCGTTCGGGATCCCAGAGCGCCGGCCAGCTCGCGGCAGTCGCGCCGTCCTCGGGCCGGCCCGCGATCAGCAGCACCTCGGCCGGGAGGCCGATACCACCGGCCAGCGCCCGGAGCTGCTGGAGGCTGGGCGCCAGATTGTCCGGTCGTGCGTAGAGGGCCGCGCGGACGGCGCGGAAACCCAGCGATTCGAGTGCCCAGCGGCCAGCGGATGCCTCGTCGGTCAGGTGGGCAAACAGCCAGGTGCCGGCGTCCCAGGAACGGACGCGGGCTTCACCGAGGCGCCAGCGCTCCACGAAGTCGTTCACCGCATCGGTCTGGCTTGAGAGCTGGTACAGGCCGCGCTCCGGGCTCTCGATCAGACCCCGGGCCATCAGCCGGGACAGGTTGACGCGCATGGTGTTGGCGGAGAAGCCGAACAGGGCGCCGGCGCTGATCAGCGAGCGCGCCGTGCGCCGCCGGCTGCGGGCGCTGCGCAGCATGTCCAGAATCACGGCGCTCGGGCTGTTGCGTTCCCGGGTCACGTTGTTACACGCCCTCGGATATCACATAGACTTGCGTAATATTACACGGACGGCCGGAAGAGGCAATGTCTGCGTAATATTCTCAGGATACGCAGGCCAGTTGACGCTCGACTACGCCGCCCGGCGGGTGGGCGGCATTCGAGTGTTAAAGCCCCTGAATCGGGGCTCAGCGCGTGATGGGCTTGTAGCGGACGCGTTTCGGGGTGGTGTCCACGCCGGCCTCCGCCAGCCGCTTTTTATGATCCGCCTCGTAGTCGGAGAAGTTGCCGGAGAACCACTCCACGTGGGAGTCCCCCTCGAAGGACAGGATGTGGGTGGCGATCCGGTCCAGGAACCAGCGGTCGTGGGAGATCACCAGCACCGTGCCGGGAAAGTTCAGCAGCGCCTCCTCCAGAGCCCGGAGCGTTTCCACGTCCAGGTCGTTGGTGGGCTCGTCGAGCAGCAGCACGTTGGCGCCGCGCTTCAGGAGCTTGGCCAGGTGCACCCGGTTGCGCTCACCGCCCGAAAGGTCGCCCACCCGCTTCTGCTGATCCTGGCCCTTGAAGTTGAAGCGACCCACGTAGGCGCGGGAGGGGATCTCGTACTTGCCGATGCGGATCACGTCCTGGGCATCGGAGATCTCCTCCCAGACGGTCTTCGAACCGTTCAGCGAGTCCCGGCTCTGATCCACGTAGCCCATGTCCACGGTGTCGCCCAGGTCGATGATCCCCTCGTCCGGCTGCTCCTGGCCGGTGAGCATCCTGAAGAACGTCGACTTGCCGGCGCCGTTGCCGCCGATGATGCCGACGATGGCGCCCCGCGGAATGCTGCACTCCAGATCGTCGATGAGCAGGCGGTCGCGGAACCCCTTGGAGAGGTGGTGCACGTCGATCACCTTCTCGCCGAGGCGCTCGCCCGGCGGGATGTACAGCTCGGCGGTCTCCATGCGTTCCTGGGTGTCGCGGCTCATGAGCTCCTCGAAGCGCTGCAGGCGCGCCTTGCTCTTCGCCTGGCGGGCCTTCGGGTTCGAACGTACCCACTCGAGCTCGGAGGAGATGGCTCGCTGCCGGGCCTTCTCCTGGGCGGCCTCGTGCTCGAGGCGCCTTTCCTTGGCTTCCAGCCAGGCGCTGTAGTTGCCCTCGAAGGGAATGCCGCGGCCGCGGTCGAGCTCCAGGATCCAGCCCGCGACGTTGTCCAGGAAATAGCGGTCGTGGGTCACCGCCACCACGGTGCCCGGATACTCGGCGAGAAACCGCTCGAGCCACGCTACGCTCTCGGCGTCCAGATGGTTGGTGGGCTCGTCCAGCAGCAGCATGTCGGGCTTGGACAGCAGCAGCTTGCACAGCGCCACCCGCCGCCGCTCACCGCCGGAGAGCTTGTCCACAGGCGCGTCCCACGGCGGCAGGCGCAGGGCGTCGGCTGCGATCTCCAGCGTCCGGTCCACGTCCCAGCCGTCCGCCGCGTCGATCTTCGTCTGCAGCTCGCCCTGCTTTTCGAGCAGCGCGTTCATCTCCTCGTCGCTCATGGGCTCGGCGAACTTGTCCGCGATGGCGTTGTACTCGTTCACCCACGCCATCACCTCGCCGAGACCCAGTTCCACGTTGCCGCGCACGTCCAGGTCGTCGTCTAGCTGCGGCTCCTGCGGCAGGAAGCCCACCTTGATGTCCTTCTGCGGCCGCGCCTCGCCTTCGAACTCCTTGTCCACCCCGGCCATGATCCTGAGCAGGGTGGATTTGCCCGCGCCGTTCAGCCCCAGCACGCCGATCTTGGCGCCCGGAAAGAACGACAGGTTGATGTTCTCGAGGATGACCCGCTTGGGCGGCACGATCTTGGTGACGCCCTGCATGGTGAAGACGTACTGAGCCATGGGTGCGATGGGGTTGGTGCAGGGATCGCGCACACTACTCAGATTCGCCTCGCCGTTCAATCGGTGATCCATTCGTGGCGGTTTCGGGCATCAGCCGCTGACGGCGCGTGCCTTTCGGGGACGCTCAAGACATCCCTGTGCGCTCGGGCTGCGGCCATCCCTGGCCGCAGACCGCCCCGAAAGACACACCCCGTCAGCGCCTGATGCCTCGAGGCCGTTCCGGGGATCACCGTTGAGCGGCGGATCTGGGGGTGGTCGGAGGGCCTTCCATGCCGCTGCAGGGTTCGGGAAGGAAGCGAAAGGCATCTTCCGGATGGTGGATCGCATTGAGTCTTGGAAGGCCTTGAGGGCGCTGGCGGGGTGGCGTAGAGGATTCGGGGGCGGTCTGCGGCCAGGGATGGCCGCAGCCCGAGTGCACAGGGACGTCTCGAGCGTCCCCCGAATCCTCTACGCCGCGCCGCCAGAGCCGTGAAACCCTCCCAAAACCCCAACGATATTCACAGTCCGGCTGAATGCCTTTCGCTTCGGCCTGCTTGAGGGGTGGGGTAGAATGCCGGGCTTCTCCAGCCGACCCGACCCACACGACCAGCATGTTCAAGACCAACGAGACCATCCGGGGCTTCGACGACGAGATCGCGGCCGCCATCGCCGAGGAAAACCGCCGCCAGGAGGAGCACATCGAGCTGATTGCCTCGGAGAACTACGCCAGCCCCCGGGTCATGGAGGCCCAGGGCAGCGTCCTGACGAACAAGTACGCCGAGGGCTACCCGCACAAGCGTTATTACGGCGGCTGCGAGTATGTGGATCAGGTGGAGGTGCTGGCCATCGAGCGGGTGAAGGCCCTGTTCGGCGCCGACTATGCCAACGTGCAGCCTCATTCCGGCTCCCAGGCGAACGCCGCCGTGTACCTGGCGCTGCTCTCCCCGGGCGACACCATTCTCGGCATGAGCCTGGATGCGGGCGGTCACCTGACCCATGGGGCGGCGCCGAACTTCTCCGGCAAGACCTACCACGCCGTGCAGTACGGCCTGAACCCGGACACCGGCGAGGTGGACTACGACGAGATCGAGGCGCTGGCGAAGGAACACCAGCCGAAGATGATCATCGGCGGTTTCTCCGCCTACTCCCGGCAGCTCGACTGGCAGCGCTATCGCGATATCGCGGATTCGGTGGGCGCCTACCTGGTGGTGGACATGGCCCACGTGGCGGGACTGGTCGCAGCCGGTCTCTACCCGAGCCCGGTGCAGATCGCGGACGTGACCACCTCCACGACGCACAAGACCCTGCGCGGCCCGCGCGGCGGCATCATCCTTGCCAAGGCCAATCCGGACATCGAGAAGAAGCTCAACTCGGCCCTGTTCCCGGGATCCCAGGGTGGTCCGCTCATGCACGTGATTGCGGCCAAGGCCGTCTGCTTCAAGGAAGCGATGGAGCCGGAATTCGCGACGTATCAGAAGCAGGTGCTCGCCAATGCGCGCACCATGGCCTCCGGCTTTCAGGCCCGGGGCTACAAGGTTGTTTCCGGCGGCACGGACAACCACCTTTTCCTGCTCGACCTGATCGACAAGGACATCACCGGCAAGGATGCGGACGCGGCCCTCGGCCGCGCCAACATCACCGTGAACAAGAACGCGGTACCCAACGACCCCCGCTCGCCGTTCGTCACCAGCGGTCTCAGGATCGGTACCCCGGCCGTTACCACGCGCGGTTTCAAGGAGGCGGAGTGCGCGATGCTCACCGACTGGATGTGCGACGTGCTCGACGACATCAAGAACGACAACATGATCGGCTCGGTGCAGCAGAAGGTGAAAAAGCTCTGCGGCCAGTTCCCCGTGTACCAGGCCCACGCGGCGTGATTCGGCCATGCACTGCCCCTTCTGCGGTGCCGACGACACCAAGGTCATAGACTCTCGGCTGGTGGCCGAGGGCGACTCGGTGCGCCGTCGCCGGGAGTGCCAGGCCTGCGGTGAGCGCTTCACCACCTTCGAGACGGCGGAGCTCGTGATGCCGCGGGTGGTGAAGAGCGATGGCACCCGGGAGCCCTTCAACGAGGAAAAGCTCCGCCGCGGGCTGACGCGCGCGCTGGAGAAACGGCCGGTGAGCATCGAGGAGATCGAGTCGGCCATCAACCACATCATGCACCGTCTGCGCTCCACCGGTGAGCGTGAGCTGCCGTCCCGCGCCGTTGGCGAAGAGGTGATGGCGGAGCTCAGGAAGATCGACGCGGTGGCCTACGTGCGCTTCGCATCCGTCTACCGAGACTTTCAGGACGTGAGCGAGTTCCAGGACGAGATCCGGCGGCTGAAGGAGTCGGCGAAGGCGGACCGGCAGCCCCGCACCGGCGACGGCTGATGGCATCCGAGTCGGATCGGCTGTTTCTCGGCGTCGCGGTCGAGCTCGCCGCGCGCGGACTCAACTCCACCACCCCGAATCCCCGCGTGGGCTGTCTGGTCGTGCGCGATGGTGTGGTCATCGGAAGGGGCTGGCACGTGCGCGCGGGCGAAGGCCATGCGGAGGTGAACGCCCTCGCGGATGCCCGCGCCGCGGGAAATGCGCAACGCATTGCCGGCGCGACCGCCTACGTGAGCCTCGAGCCGTGCAGCCACCACGGCCGCACCCCGCCCTGCAGCCGGGCACTGATCGACGCCGGTATCACCCGGGTGGTGGCCGCCATGCACGATCCCAACCCGCGGGTATCCGGCGGGGGTTTTGCCGAGCTCGCAGGCGCCGGCGTTGCGGTGGAAGTCGTCGAGCTGCCGGAAGCGCAGACCCTGAACGCCGGCTACGTCAGCCGCCTCAGCCGCGGCCGGCCGCTGGTCCGGCTCAAGGTGGCGGCGTCGCTGGACGGACGCACGGCCATGGCCAGCGGTGAGAGCCGCTGGGTGACGGGTGAAGCCGCCCGCGCTGACGTGCAGACCTGGCGGGCGCGAAGCTGCGCGGTGATCACCGGGGCGGACACGGTGCTCGCCGATGATCCCGCGCTCACCGTGCGCGATCCGGCACAGGCAGTGGACGACCGCATCCGCCAGCCGCTGCGGGTGATCGCGGACAGCCATCTGCGGGTGGGCGCCGGCGCCAGGCTCTTCGGCGAGCCGGGTGCCGTGCTCGTGGCCCACACCGATGGCCGGCCCGCCCACGCGCGGGCGGAGTTTCTGCAGCTCGCGGCGGACGCTGGCGGGCGCGTGGATCTTCTGGCCCTGCTCGAGGCTCTGGCCGCGAGAGAGCACAACGAGGTGCTGGTCGAGGCGGGCCCGACGCTGATTGGCGCCTTTCTGCGGGCGGGACTCTGGGACGAGCTGCTGCTCTACGTGGCGCCGAAGCTGCTCGGCAGCGACGCGCGGCCGCTGGCGCACCTGCCGATTCAGCGCATGATCGACGCGATTGAGGCTAGAATCGCGGATCGTGCGCAGATTGGAGCCGATCTCCGGCTGCGCCTGGTACCGACACAAGCGAGGTAGTACGTTGAGCGCTGGCAAGTGGGCCCGCCGGAAGGCGCGTCGCGCCCTGGTTCAGGCGGTGTATCAGTGGCAGATGGCCGGAGGCACCGCCGCTGAGATCGAGGCCGAGTACAAGGCCAACGGGTCCCTGGACAAGGCGGACCAGACATTCTTTCACGAGCTCCTGGGCGGGGTGCTGCGTCACTCCGCCGAGCTGGATGCACTGCTCACGCCGGTGCTGACCGACCGCACTATCAGCGAGCTCGATAACGTGGAGCGGGCCGTGCTGCGGCTGGCCACCCGCGAGCTCGAGAACCGGATCGACGTGCCCTATCGCGTGGTGATCGACGAGTACGTGGAGCTCACCAAGCTGTTCGGTGCCGAGGAAGGTCACAAGTTCGTCAACGGCGTGCTCGACCGGCTGGCGGGTACGCTGCGACCGGTGGAAGTCGCTGCCCGTGAACGAGTTTGAGCTCATCGATGCAATTCTTGCCGTGCTCGGCCCTGCCGGAGAAGGCGGCATCATCGGGCCCGGAGACGATTGCGCCGTTATAGCGCCGCCACCCGGCGAGCTGCTGGTGTCCTCAATAGACACCCTGGTGGGAGGCGTGCACTTCCCGCTCAACGCCCCGGGCAATCTGGTCGGCTATCGCGCCATCATGGTGAGCGTCTCGGACCTGGCCGCCATGGGAGCCGAGCCCGCCGAGGTGCTCGTCGCCCTGACGCTGGAGGAAACCGACCAGCGGTGGGCGCTGGACGTGGCAGCCGGCATGCGCGAGGCGATCCTGGAAACCGGCGGCCGGATCCTCGGCGGCAACCTGGCCCGCGGTCAGCGTAACATCACCTCCAGCGTGCATGGGTTCTGCCCACGGGAAGGTCTGCTTACCCGGGGCGGCGCGCAGCCGGGAGACGGCATCTTCGTCACCGGCGCGCTCGGCGCCTCGGCCGCGGCCGTCGCGCTCGGCACGCTCGACGATCTGACAAACCCCCTCACGTCCCGCTACTTCCGGCCCCGTGCACGTATCGATGCGGGACTCGCATTGCGCGGCATCGCCACGAGCGCCATCGACCTGTCGGATGGCCTGCTGCAGGACCTGGATCACGTCTGCAGCGCGAGCCGCGCCGGCGCAGATCTCGAGTCGACAGCGATCCCGGTGGCGGCGGGGGCTTCTCTCGTGCACGCGCTGCACGGCGGCGACGACTACGAGCTGCTCTTCACCGCCGCAGGCAGGCCGGATGGCGTGGACTGTGTGCGCATCGGCACGGTGACCTCCGATCCCGGCATCCGCCTCGACGGCGCCGCAGTGGCGATCAAGGGCTACGTGCACTTCCTGTGAGCGCGTCTCCGGCAATCGGCTGGCGGCAGTGGCGCGATCCCGAGGTGTGGCTCGTCTGTGGGCTCGGCAGCGGCTTCTCGCCGAAAGCGCCGGGAACGGTCGGCAGCCTCGCGGCGGTCGCGCTCTGGTGGTTTGCGATTGCGCCGCTGTCGCTGGCGCAGCAGCTCGGCGTGATCGTGCTGGCCACGGCGCTCGGCACCTGGCTGGTACGGCGGGTGCAGCGTCGCTATGGCGTCACGGACCCCGCCACCATCGTGGTGGACGAGTTCGCCGGCCAGTGGATCGCGCTGCTCGCCGTGTCCGTCGACCTGCGCGATGAGTTCTGGCCGGTGCTGGCGGCGTTCGGCCTGTTCCGGCTGTTCGACATCTGGAAGCCCTGGCCGGTGGGCATGCTGGAGCGCCGGGTGGGCGGCGCGTTCGGGGTGATGGTGGACGACCTGGCCGCCGGTGTGATGGCCCTGGCTGTGCTGCAGTTCACACTCTACGGTTTGCAGAACATTTGAAGCTCGCCGGCTTCGCTACACTTACCGGGAAAGTTCAGTGCAGGGAACGGCATGCTGAAACACATCGCGCTGCAGGCAGGCCTGCTGGCATCAAGCCTTGTGCTCACGCTCGTCGCGACGGCCGCCGGACCGGTGCCGGTGGAGATCGTCGGGCTCTTCAAGGATCAGGCCGTGATCCGAGCCGGTTCTGGGCAGCAGCTGCTCAAGGTGGGCGAGGCCACAGCGTCCGGCGTGACGCTCATCTCCGCCAGCGCCCAGGAAGCGGTGGTCTCCTACAACGGCGAACGGCACACGCTGAGCCTGACCAGGCAGGCGGCCGGTGCGGGCGGTTACTCCGAGGCGCAGGTTGCGCAGGTGTCGATTCCGGCGGACAACCTCGGCCATTACCGCATCCGCGGTGCCATCAACAACCGCTTCGTGGACTTTCTCGTGGACACCGGTGCGACCGTGGTGGCGATCTCCTCCGTCACGGCGGACGGGCTCGGCATCGACTATCGAAGCCGCGGTCAGAAAGGCTTCGTGCAGACCGCTCAGGGAAATGCCGAATCCTACTACCTGAGCCTGGATTCCGTGACCGTGTCCGGCATCACGGCGCACAACGTGCAGGCTGCCGTGATCACAGGCAGCTATCCCACGGAAATCCTGCTCGGCATGTCGTTTCTCAGGAACGTCTCGATGCAGGAGCAGAGCGGCGTCCTGACCCTGGTCAAGAACAACTGACGCACGCGGATCCGCGTGCGGTCAGTGATCGCGCTGAACGATGGTGCGGGCGAGCTCGCCCAGGAGATCGTGCTCGAGATCGGCGCGCTTGAGCAGCGCGAGGGATTCAGAGAGCAGATCCGCTGCCTGTGCCTTCGCCTGGCGGACACCGAGCAGCGACGTGTAGGTGCTCTTCTTCGCCTTCTCATCCGACTTCGCGGGCTTGCCGAGCTGCTCCGTGGACTGGGTCACGTCCAGCACGTCGTCGATGATCTGAAACGCCAGGCCGATGCGGGAAGCGAACTCGGTGAGCAGCACGTAGGTTTCCGCGTCCACTTTGGCGTTGCCGAACAGCGCACCGATCTGCACAGCCACCCGGATCAGCGCGCCGGTCTTGCCGGCGTGCAACGCCTGCAGCTCGGTGAGCGAGAGCTGCTTGTTTTCCGACTCCATGTCGAACACCTGACCGCCCACCATGCCCTGCCAGCCGGCGGCTTCCGCCAGAAGCTGAATGGCCGTGAGACGGACGTCCGTGCGCGAGATCGGCGCGGTGGCCAGCGTGTCGAAGGCGAGGGTGAGCAGTGCATCCCCGGCGAGGATCGCGTTGGCCTCGCCGAACTTGATGTGGCCGCTCGGCAGACCGTGGCGCAGCTCGTCGTTGTCCATCGCCGGCAGATCGTCGTGCAGCAACGAGTAGGCGTGGATGAACTCCACCGCGCAGGCCGGCGCCAGGGCGTTCTCGAGATTGCCGCCGAGACCGGTGCAGGTGGCGCACACCAGCAGCGGCCGGATGCGCTTGCCGCCGGAGAGCGTCGCATAGCGCATAGCGTCCACCAGCACCTGGGCGTGGGGCGAGCTCACCGGCAGGTGGTGGCGCAGGGCGTCCTCGATGATGTCCCGTAAGGATCTGAGCTCAGGCGTCATCGAGGTTGTCGACATCGAGGTCTTCGAGCGCGCCGGACTCGGTGAGCACCTTCACCTTGAGCTCGGCGGCCTGCAGCGCCGCCTGGCAGTGGCGGGTGAGCCGCACGCCCCGCTCGAAGGCGGCGAGCGACTGCTCGAGGCTGAGCTCGCCGGTTTCCATCTTCTCGACGAGGCCTTCGAGCTCCGCCAGGGCGGCCTCGAAACTGACGTCTTCCAGGTCGTTGCTGGCTTCCGGTTCCCTGGACTTTTTCGCCATGGGATCAGCCCGCTTTGCGGGCGGCTTCGGTGAGCGAGTAGGCGCCGGTTGCGGGATCGGCCGAGATCACCCCTCGGGATTCGAGCCTGGACAGCTCGCCGCGGATTTCCCAGGTGAGCAGCGGCTCACCAGCGGCGCGCAGCGCGTCGGCGATGTGCCCGGGACGGAAAGACGTGTTGCCTGACGCCACCAGTGATCGGATCACGGCGTAGATCTCGTCGGTGCGGTGCTCATCAATGCTCAATGGACGCTCTCTTCAGACCCCGGAGTCAACGGGCGGCATTTTTTACCAGAATCAGCCTACTCCCGCCAGGGTTGGCCCGCCCGGTAAGCCGCCAGGTGCTTCGCCAGCGCTTCGGCCTCCGCCGTGCCCGCCTCGGCCAGCAGCGCGATGGCCCGCTCCTGGGTGCTCACCGCTTCGGCGAAGCGGCCGGCCTCCGCGTACGCCGCGGCCAGCGTATCCAGATACGCCGCGTTCTCGTTCTGCTTTACGGCCCTCTCCGCGTAGACCAGGGCCAGCCTGCCGTCCCGCAGCTCGGCGTGCTCGCTGGTGGACAGCATCCACGCATAGTCGTTCTGGGCCTGGGCGAGGTCCTGCTGCGCGGCCTTCGATACCCACAGCGCCGCTTCGTGCTCCTCGCCTTTCTGCAGCAGCACGTAGAATAGCCGCAGCTGCGCCTGTCCGAACCCGGCCTCGGCGCCGCGCAGGTACCAGCTCTCCGCCGCGGCCAGATCCTGGCGCACGCCGATGCCGGCCTCGTACATGTGGCCGAGGCTCAGGCTGCCGGCCAGGTTGCCGGCCTCGGCGGCGCGCTCGAGCAGCGCTCTGGCCTGGCTCGGATCCACCGGCACGCCCTCACCCACCAGGTACATATGACCCAGCGCCACCTGCGCCATGGTGGAACCTTCTTCCGAGGCGGCTTCGAAGAGCTGCGCGGCGGTGGCGAGATCGGCGTCCGGCAGCTCGTTCTTGTAGTGCATGTAGCCGAGTGCGACCTTGGCCTCCGCGGATCCTGCGGCGACGGCTTTCTCGATCCACTCCCGGGCGAGCGCAATGTCCGGCTCGTCCGTGAAGTCCGAGCGGTAGCTGCGGCCGAGGTAGAGCATGGCGCTCGCGTCGCCTGCCTCGGCAGCTTCCTCAAGAATGGCGCGCGCTCGCGGCACATCCTGCTCTACACCGCGGCCTTCGAGAAGCGAGAAGCCGACGAACAGGCTCGCCTCCGGGTGACCGAGCTCCATCGCCGTCTGGAAGAAGGCGTAGGCGATCTCGGCGTTCTCCGGCACGCCCTCACCGCGGTGGTAGAGCCCGCCGAGCCCGACCAGCGCAGGGCCGTTGCCGGGGTCGAACTCCAGGGCCCGGGCGTAATCCTTGCTCGCCGACACAGGCAGACCGTCCGCATAGTAGCTGTAGGCCCGCAGATAGTAGGCACGGGAGCGGGCGGCCCGGTCGATCCGGGGATCGATGAGCGCGGGCGCCAGGTAGGTGCGGGCAAGGTCATTGTCGCCGGCCTGGATGAGCTCCACGGCACGGGCGATATAGGCCGGGGCGTCCGGCGCGCCTGCGGCCACCGGGGCTGCCGCAATCAGCCCGAAAAAAAGGCAGCTAAACAGCCTAATCTTTCGAAGAACGCTGGTCAGAAGGGGGGTTGAACCGATCAATTTCGTCCGCATCTAAGGATCAGAGTTTGCCAGACTTGGATCACCTTGGCGTGATGGGGTTCATGGTAGACTCCGCGACATACCTTCCTGGGGGCGACTTGGCTTCGACGGGGGTAGCAGAGCAGAAGGTGCATGCCGAGAGGGTAGTGACTCTCGTAAAACAATCGCTGCAACTTTTATAGTTGCCAACGACGAAAACTACGCACTAGCGGCCTAAAAAACCCGCTTACGTCGATGATCCGGGCCTGTGAGGTGAAATCGACGGCTAAGTTCGCAGGATCGCGTGGATGCCTCGCCCGGGGCTGAAGCGTTAAAACCAATCGGGCTCGCCGACAGCACCCTGACCGTTGGGTCGCTGGAGGCTAAATCAATAAGCGGACTCTAAGCATGTAGAGCCGACTGCCGAGCGCCTACGGACGCGGGTTCAACTCCCGCCGCCTCCACCATCACCGAGTTTTCAAGGCCTTGAAAACTCACGAGAAAGCGCCCTCAGTGGCGCTTTTTTCTTATCTAAATCAAGCAAATACGTTTAGCAAAAGCATCTCTCGGGATACCTCGCTATATCCCGCCTTCACGCCCTTTCCGGGGGTATATTTGGGGGTATAAAATACCCCCAGCCAGGAAATACCCCCAGATGCTCACGATCCAGGAAATCAAGAACGCGAAGGTCGGCGACAAGCCGCGGAAGCTCTACGACCGCGACGGCTTGTACCTGTTTGTCACTCCGACCGGTGGCAAGCTCTGGCGCGGCAAGTACCGCGTCAATGGCCGGGAGAAGACCCTCAGCCTCGGCCCGTACCCCAAGGTCGGCCTCGCCGAGGCCCGCGAGAAGTGGCAGGACGCCCGCAAGCTCGACGACCCCTCCGCGGCCAAGCAGGCGGAGAAGCAGGCATCCGATTCGACGACGCCCACCTTCCTTGCCGTCGCCAAGGAGTGGCACACGCGGCAGACGC